>NZ_JBHYZO010000002.1:31676-483565 GCF_042753785.1 Streptomyces sp. NPDC059256
ACCGCGGTCATCACGACGCTCGAACGAACGGCCACCACGGTCATCACGACGGTCATCGCGGCGATCGTCACGACGGAACCCACCCGAAGGCCGGTCATCGCGACGGAAACCACCACGGTCACCACCGCGGTCATCACGACGCTCGAACGAACGGCCACCACGGTCATCACGACGGTCATCGCGGCGATCGTCACGACGGAACCCACCCGAAGGCCGGTCGTCACGACGGAAACCACCACGGTCACCACCGCGGTCGTTGCGGCGGTCGAAGTTGCCGCGGTCGTCGCGGCGCTCCGAAGGCTGCTCGGGGATGGCGGCAGCGGCGACGGCGGCTTCCAGCTCGGCCTCGGCGGCCTCGGTCACCTCGGCGACAGCGGTCTCGGGGTCGTCGCCACGCTCGCGCGCCGCACGGGCCACCAGACGGTCGGCCTCCTCGCGGAGCTCGACGGCACGACGCTGCACCCGCTCAAGCTGCTTGGTCAGATCGGCGACCTCGCGCTCGGCCTGCTTGGCCGCGTTGTTCGCGGAGTCGGCCTGGACCTCGGTCAGCGAACGAGCACCGGTGATCTCAGCGACCTCCGGGTCGAACGCGCCCGCACCACCGACGATGTGACGCGAGGCGTCGACGCCCGCGTCCTCCATCAGACGGAAGATCTGGCGGCGCTGGTGCGGCAGCGACAGGGAGACGACCACACCGGACTTGCCGGCACGGGCGGTACGCCCCGAACGGTGCAGGTAGTCCTTGTGGTCACCGGCCGGGTCCACGTTGAGCACCAGGTCGATGCCGTCCACGTGGATGCCTCGGGCGGCCACGTCGGTGGCGACGAGCGCGTTGACGTAGCCGTCCTTGAAGTCGGCCAGCGTCCGGGTGCGCGCACCCTGCGTCATGCCGCCGTGCAGCGCATCGGCCTTCACGCCCGAGTCGCGCAGCTGCTCCGCGATGCGGTCGGCGCCCAGCTGGGTGCGGACGAAGATGATCGTGCGGCCCTTGCGGGCGGCGATCGCGGCAGTGACCGGGGCCTTGTCCTTCGGCTTCACGACGAGGACGTGGTGGGTCATCGTGGTGACGTTGCCCTGGGCACTGTCGACCTCGTGGCTGACCGGGTTGGTCAGGTAGCGCTTGACCAGCGTGCTGATCTCGTTCTCCATGGTGGCGGAGAACAGCATGCGCTGACCGCCGCTCGGCACCTGGTCGAGCAGCTCGGTGACCTCGGGCAGGAAGCCCAGGTCGGACATCTGGTCGGCCTCGTCGAGGATCGCGACCTGGACGTTCTCCAGGGAGCAGGCGCCGCGGTTGATGATGTCGCGCAGACGACCCGGAGTGGCGACGAGGATGTCGACACCGCGCTCCAGGGCGTAGATCTGGTTGCCCATCGACGTACCGCCGCAGACGACCTTCATCTTCAGGCCGAGCACATCGCCGTACGGCTGGAGGGCATCGGCGACCTGCATCGCGAGCTCGCGGGTCGGGGTGAGGATGATGCCGCGGGGCTTCTTCTTGTCGGTGTGACCGCTGCTCAGGGTCGTCAGCAGGGGCAGACCGAAGGAGAGCGTCTTGCCGGAGCCGGTACGGCCACGGCCCAGGATGTCCTTGCCCGCCAGCGCGTCCGGGATGGTCGCGGCCTGGATCGGGAAGGGCGCGGTCACGCCGTTCTGTGCAAGCTTGCGGACGACGCCGTCAGGCAGTCCGAGCGTCGCGAAGGTGACCTCGGGGACCTCAGGGGTCTCGGGTGCCTCGATCTCGTCGACGGCGTCACCGGCGTCGATCAGGTCCGCGACCTCGGCGGAGGTGTCGACGTCGGTGAGGATGGTGACGTCGGTGATGATCTCGGTGACCTCGGGGGTCACGGTCTCGACGGCGTCGACGACTGCCTCGTTCTCGGGCAGGACGGCGTGATCAGTGCTGAAATTGGACATGCGAAATGCGAAACCTTCCGGAGTCTCGGCACGCGCCCAAACTCCGTGATTTCGCAATTCGACCGCCTCTATGCGGTCAGCCACGGCTAGGGAGAGTACGCGCCACACGGCGCGCTTCTGTTTCGGCGCCGGGCAATGGGATCAAACGATCTACCACCATACGCACCCTCCCCCATCGAAGGCAAACCGCGTCCTGGTGACCCCCGCTACACCGGCTCATACAGGGCCGACCTCGGCCCCGACCCGGGGGGAGGACTCGGGCTCGCGACCCACCTTCCGCCGTGCCGCCTCCGCCATCCTCAGCGCGCCGGCCTGCACCTCGGGCGGCGGGGAAGCGGCCGGTGGCTCGGTGGGTTCGGTGGGCTGTTCGCTGGGGGTCTCCTTCGGCGGCTCCGGCGGCTGCTCCTGGGTCGGCGTGGGCAGCGGAACGGTCGGGGTCGGCGCGGGCACGCTGGGCTCGGGGGCCTTGGGCGGCTGCGGTCGGCTCACTCCGAGCGTGGGCTTGGGAGCGGGCGGAGTGGTGGCGCTGCGGGGGCTCGGGGTCGTATCCGGGACCGCGGACCGCCGCGCCGACCTGCCCGAGTCGGCCCGGCCTCCGCCGGCGTGGTGTCGCCCGGGGCCGGCCTGGCCGCCCTCGGGTTCGATCACCCCACCGGACGGCGCGGACGTCTTGCGGGGCTCGGGGGCCTCAGCCTTGTCGTCGCTCACGCTCATACAGCCCGCCGAAGCCGCGATCGCCAAAGAGGTGGCGAACGCGACAGCAAGACGGCCAGGGGTGGGCAATTGACGCACGAGGGCACCTCCGGTGGGCAGAACGCGGGTTTCACTGCCCAACTCCCGCCGCCCCAGGAGGGACACGCCCAGCGCCTGACGAGTACACGCCCCGTGCGACGCAGTTCCTGACGGGACGGATCACCCCGCGAGCAACTGCGCCAACTCCATGCCCAGGACCAGCGATCCCAGCCCCACCAGCACGGAAACACCCACATTGGCCGCCATCAGCCCCTGGCGCCCGCGTTCGACCAGCCTGAGCGTTTCGTACGAGAACGTGGAGTAGGTGCTGAGCGCTCCGCACAGACCCGTGCCCAGCAGCGCAAAGGTCTGGGAGCTGACCGACGCCCCGGCGAGCCCGCCCAGGACGAGACATCCGACGGCGTTGACCGTCAGCGTTCCCCAGGGGAACAGCGCGTCATGGCGGGCCTGCACGGCACGATCGGTCAGATAGCGCAGCGGCGCCCCGACCGCGGCACCGAGCGCCACCAACAGCCAGTTCATGACGTGGTCGCCCGACTGCGGTGCACCACGACCCGCCTGGTCACCGTGGCGGTGAGCCACACCGCGGCCAGACAGCCGACCACCGTGCCGACCGCGTACGCCAGCGCGAGCGGGACCCGGTCGTCCACCAGGAGTATGCGCAGGTCGTACGCGTACGCCGAGAAGGTGGTGAATCCGCCGAGCACCCCGGTCCCGGCGAAGAGTCGGACGAGCGGACGTTCCTTGTGCCCGTCCTCGGACACGAGCGGCAACAGTACGCCGATGAGTCCCGAACCGAGGACGTTGACCGCCAGGGTGGCCCAGGGGAAGCCGTCATCTGCGACCGGCCAGGCCAGGAAGATCGCGTATCGGGCGAGCGCGCCGATCACCCCGCCCGCCGCGACGGCCCCGAGGACCTGCGCGAGTCCGGCACCGGCGGTCTCCGCGCGCTGTGCCGCCCGGTGCAGATCGACATCGGGGTCGACCGGTTCCTGCGGGACGGAAGGGTGTGCGCGCCGCTGGCCGCGGTCGGCACCCCGCCCGGCCGGATCCTCATCGGGCGCAGGGTTGGCACCAGCCCCCTGCTCCCCCGATGGCCCGTGGCTCACCCGTAGCCCAGTGCGTGCAGCCGTTCGTCGTCGATTCCGAAGTGGTGCGCGATCTCATGGACCACTGTGATCTCCGTCTCCTCCACCACTTCCTCGCGGCTCTCGCACATGCGCAGCGTCGGCCCGCGGTAGATGGTGATCCGGTCCGGCAGCACCCCCGCGTACCACTCCCCGCGATCGGTCAGTGGAGTCCCTTCGTACAGCCCGAGCAGCTCCGGGTCGTCAGCGGCGGGTTCGTCCTCGACGAACACCGCGACGTTGTCCATCAGCCGCGTCAGCTCGGGCGGGATCCGGTCCAGGGCCTCGGCGACCAGTTCCTCGAACTCCTCACGCGTCATCTCCAGCACCCGGCCATTGTCACGTACATCCGGCCGTTGGTCCCCCGGGCGGGCACCGCGTGACGGCCACCGCCACCGCCTTCTCCCCGCTCCCCTTCCCGGCACGCGTCCGGGCCGATGGCGCGGTGGCGTGCCGGCACGTGTCGTCAGGCGGCAGCGCCTTGATCGCATGGCAACACACCGCCGGGGGCATACGGGACCAATGGCACGTGCAGTCCCGGAACCGATCCGTTCCACGCTCCACCGGCTCCAACAGCGTCACCGCTCCCGCCGCGGGGATCCCACCCATGCCCTGGTGCACCAGCCGCACCCATGGGCCCGCGGGCTGGGCATGACGGCGGTCGTGATCGTCGGAGCGTGGCTCGGGCTGCTCGTCGTGGGCAGTGTGCACACCACCATCGGGCCGATGGAGACCAGCATGACCCTGCGGCCCGACCTGTCGGGCGGCACCAAGATCAATGTCTCTCCGCTCGGTGCGCTCGAACTCGACTCCCACACCGCGCCCGTCCGGCTCGACGTGGACGTCGACCAACTCGACCCCGTCCGCTCCACTGCACTGGTCGAACACCCCGAACGGCTCGCCGGCCTCCAGGACGAGGTGGCGAAGGACGTCGCGGACGGCACCACCGAACTGGCTGTCCGCTCCTGCGTCGCCGTCGTGTCCGGTGCCACCGCGCTCGGGCTCGTCGCCTACCGCCGCCCCCGCCGCGCACTGGCCGCCGGCGGGCTGGCACTGGGCCTCCTCGCCACATCGGGCGGCGCGGCCGTGGCCACCTGGGACCCCGAGTCGGTCTTGGAGCCGAAGTTCTCCGGACTGCTCACCAGCGCGCCGTCCGTGGTCGGCGACGCCCGCTCGATCGTCTCGGACTTCGACGTCTACCAGAAGGAGTTGGCCCGCCTGGTCACCAATGTGACCAAGCTCTACGACGCCACCTCGACCCTGCCGACCTACCAGCCCGATCCGCTCACCATGCGGGTGCTGCACGTGTCCGACATCCACCTCAACCCGGCGTCCTGGCACGTCATCAGCTCACTCGTGGACCAGTACGACATCGACGTGATCATCGACTCCGGCGACACCATGGACCACGGCACCGCCGCCGAGAACGGCTTCCTGGACCCCATCAGCGACCTGGGCGCGCCGTACGTCTGGGTACGGGGCAACCACGACTCGCAGATCACGCAGAAGTACCTCTCCCGCCTGGAGAACACCCATGTGCTCGATGACGGCAGGACGGTCACGGTGGGGGGACTGCGGATCGCCGGCATGGGCGACGCTCAGTTCACCCCCGACCGCACCGCGGCCGACGAGGGCAAGGACGCGCACCGGATGGCGGGAATCCGTCTGGCATCGGCGCTGCGCGGTCAGATCCACGCCGGCACCCCGGCCGACATCGCCGTGGTCCACAACCCCGTCGCCGCCCGTGAGACGGACGGCGCGGTCCCGCTCGTCCTCGCCGGACACCTCCACAACCGCGCCAGCGAGATCCTTCAGGACGGCACCCGGCTCAAGATCGAGGGCTCCACGGGCGGCGGTGGCCTGCGGGCCCTGGAGCAGGACAAGCCGGAGAAGGTACGGGCGTCGGTGCTCTATCTGGACCGGACGACCAAGAGGCTCCAGGCATGGGACGAGATCACGCTGGGCGGGCTGGGGCTGACCACCGCGGAGATCAGTCGTCGGCTCCCGAAGGGAAGCGATCCGGAACGGCGACCGGAGGAGACGGCGTCCCCGTCGCCCACCTCACCCGCTTCGCCCGGCGCGCCGAGTGGCCCGGTGGGACGGCAGACGCCCGTTCCCGGTGATCGACCGCCCTCCGCCCCGGGCCGCTCCCCCCAGCCCTGACCTGCGCATCCGTCCCACATCGGCCGTCCCTTGGGGCGGCAGGAACCAAGTCCCCCCGCCCGTCCCGTAAAGCGTTTTGGCGATACCTCCCTGCATCCCATATGCTTCTCACGTCCCCGACGCGCTGCAAAGCGCCCAGGCGGGCCCTTAGCCCTCATCGTCTAGTGGCCCAGGACGCCGCCCTTTCAAGGCGGTAGCACGGGTTCGAATCCCGTTGGGGGCACGTTTTACCTGTGCGAGACTTGTGCTCGCACAACTTTGGTCCTGTGGAGCAGCTTGGAGTGCTCGCCACCCTGTCAAGGTGGAGGCCGCGGGTTCAAATCCCGTCAGGACCGCTTGCAGATCGCCTCGGCGAACTGCGTGGCTGGGTAGCTCAGTTGGTACGAGCGATCGCCTGAAAAGCGATAGGTCGCCGGTTCGATCCCGGCCCCAGCCACCGTCGCCCATCTGGGTAAACAGCCCCACCGAAGATCTTCGGCGGGGCTGTTCTTGTTTTCCGTACACCGACACGTAGGTCAGCACTCAGGTCAGCGCATACGGAGCGCGGACCTCGGATGGCCCCAACCACCGGTCGGGGCCATCGTCGTTCCCGCTACGCCCCCTCGCTCTCCCGCTCCAACGGGCGACCGCCGGTCGGGTGAGGCTCAGTTGCCTCCTGCCTGCGCCCCGGCCTCCTCGATGACCAGCCCCACACCAGCGCGACCGCCACCACCACGCCGAGCAGCAGCGCCCAGTCCGGCACGGCCGCGCCGACCCGGCCGGCCCACTGTTCGGCGGCGAAGGAGTCCTCGGGCCTGAGCAGACCCGGCAGGGTGGTGGTGCCGTCGAAGGCCAGGAAGACCGTGCCGAGGGTGATGAAGAACAGCCCCGAGAACAGTGACGTCGTATGCAGTCGAAGCCTGCCCAGGCTCAGGGAACGGCCCCGGAGCCAGCCGCGACGGCCCAGGTCGAAGCGGTTCCACAGGAGTGCCAGCACAAAGAGCGGCACCGCCATCCCCAGGGCGTAGACGGCCAGCAGCAGACCGCCGTACACAGGGCTGCCGGAGAGCGCGGACACGGTGAGCACGCTGCCGAGGATGGGACCCGCGCAGAACCCGGCAAGGCCGTAGACCAGGCCCAGCGCATAGACCGGGGCCGCCGTCGTGGGACGGATGCGGCCGGACAGTTCCGCCATCCTGCGGGAGGCGAAGCCGAGCCCCAGGATCTGCGCCACGCCGAGCACGATGATCAACCATCCGCCGGTCGTGACCAGCAGATCGCGATTGCCGTAGAAGAACCGACTGGCGTAGGAACCGGCCACCCCCAGCGGTACGAGGGTGGTCGCGAGGCCCGCGTAGAAGATCCCGGTGCGCAGCAGGAGCCGACCGGCGGAGTCGAGGGAGTAGGCGAAGAACGCCGGGAGGAGCAGGGCACTGCACGGGCTGACCAGCGCCAACAGACCGCCGAGGAACGCGGCCAGATAGCCGATGTCCGTCATCGGGAGGGTGTTTCGGCCGATGTGTCGCCCTTGGCGCCGTCACCGAGCCATTCCGCCGTCTCCTGGGCCGTTTCGATGGCCCGGCCGAAGCTCTCCAGGGGTTGGGCACCGGAGATGGGTCGGCCGTTGATCAGGAAGGACGGGGTGGAGGCCGCACCCAGGTCCTGGGCCTCCTTCTCATCGCGGCTGACGGCGGCCCGGGCGGCCTCGCTGTCCAGGTCCTTGGCGAAGCGGTCCAGGTCGAGGACGCCGGCCTCTTCGGCCAGCGCCTTCAGCTGGTCCTTGCCGAAGCCCTTCTCCTTGGCGCCCTCGGCGTACGCGGCGGTGTGGAACTGCCAGAACCGGCCCTGCTGTCCGGCAGCCCAGGCCGCGCGGGCCGCATCCTCGGACTCCTCGCCGAAGATCGGGAAGTTGCGCCACTCAATGCGTAGTACGCCCGACTTCACATACTTCTCGATCAGCTCGGGCTCGGTCTCCCGGGCGAACTGTCCGCAGTAGCCGCAGAGGAAGTCCGCGTACTCGATCATCACGACGGGGGCGTCCGCGCGGCCCATGGCCAGCGGGTCCTTCGGATCGCGACGGGCGAGCTTCGCGGTGCCTTCGTGGGCGCCTCCGTCCGCGGAGACCTCCGCACCGGCGGAGGCTTCCCGCGGGCTGGTGGGCTTGGTCGCGGTGTACGAGGCGAACCCGAGCAGGAGGGCCGCGACGACCACACCCGCCCCGATGGAGATGGGACGTGCGGACGACGCTGGGCGTGAGGAAGGGGCAGGCATGGTGGTGCATCACTCCTGGGCGAAAGGTGAAGGAGACGGGCGCGCTGGGGAGTGGTGTCGCCTATACGCGAAGGACCGACAGATCGACCGGGGTGGGGGGAGCGAGCGGCGGCGGGCCGCGATCCGGTGACCTCACACCGCGGAGCGGGGAGTCGTCCAGGGCGCCGTCCGCGCAGACCGTCCCGCAGGGGGCGCTCGGCTGCTCGGCGGCAGCACTCCGTGAGGGGGCCAGCGCATGGGCCCCTCGGTCGTCGGCGAACTTCAGGAGTCCCCTGCCGCAGCCGGGCGACTTGCCCTGTGCGGTGACGACCGTTCCCGTGCCGTCGGTGGAGGAGGGGGAGAAGCCCGCCGACGCCGGCGCACACAGTGCGAGCAGCAGCGCACAGACCATGGCCAGCAGCACGGACGCGGTCGCCGGCAGGCGGTACCGGTCGGCGCGGCTGTGCGACATGGCGGCGCTGTCCCTTCAGCACGAGGAGGAACGAACAGGAAACGGCGGAACAGTCGGAATGATCTGCTCCATACTGCACCAGTCCCACCCGTCGCCTGCATCGGCCCACGGGTCGTACTCCGGTGCTGCGGACCCTGCGCCCCGGCTCCGAACGTCCCCAAAGCGCCCCCGAAGCGCCCCCAAGGAGCCGTCGAGAAGCCGTCGACGACCCCCCGCAGCCACCCGCAACCCGCTCACCCACCGCGACGCCACCCGCACACCGGTGAAATGCGTTCGCCAGTGCTTTCCTCGGGGTGCGATCCTGGGGACCGTATGTCTACTTCCTTCGCCGACCTCCAGACACAGCTGGCCGGGGTATCGCTGCGCGACGCCCATCGGCTGGGCCGCCGTCTGGAAGGCGCCCGCCGCATCCGTAAGCCCGAGGCGCGGCAGGCCGTGCTGGACGAGATCGCCGCCGAGACCGAGCAGTGCGCCGCGCGGCTCAGTCGGCGTGCCGCCCGGGTCCCGCAGGTCAGCTATCCCGAGCAGCTGCCGGTCAGCCAGAAGAAGGACACGATCCTGGAGGCGATACGGGACCACCAGGTCGTGATCGTCGCGGGTGAGACCGGGTCCGGCAAGACGACCCAGATCCCCAAGATCTGTCTGGAGCTGGGGCGGGGCGTGCGCGGCATGATCGGGCACACCCAGCCGCGCAGGCTCGCCGCGCGCACGGTCGCCGAACGCGTCGCCGACGAGCTGGACACTCCCCTCGGGGAGGCGGTCGGCTGGAAGGTCCGCTTCACCGACCAGGTCGGCGGCGACACCTTCGTCAAGCTGATGACGGACGGCATCCTGCTCGCCGAGATCCAGACGGACCGCGAGCTGCGCGCGTACGACACGATCATCATCGACGAGGCCCACGAGCGGTCGCTCAACATCGACTTCCTGCTGGGCTACCTCGCCCAGCTGCTGCCCAAGCGCCCCGATCTCAAGGTCATCATCACCTCGGCCACGATCGACCCCGAGCGCTTCTCCCGGCACTTCGGCGATGCGCCGATCGTCGAGGTCAGCGGACGCACGTATCCGGTGGAGGTGCGCTACCGGCCGCTGTTGGAGGACGACAGCGAGGAGAGCGACCGGGACCAGATCACCGCGATCTGCGAGGCGGTCGAAGAGCTCCAGGGCGAGGGCAAGGGGGACATCCTCGTCTTCCTGTCCGGCGAGCGGGAGATCCGGGACACGGCAGATGCGCTCGACAAGCGGAAGTACCGGTTCACCGAGGTCCTGCCGCTGTACGCGCGGCTCTCGCACGCCGAGCAGCACCGGGTCTTCCAGCAGCACACCGGCCGCAGGATCGTTCTGGCGACCAATGTGGCGGAGACCTCGCTGACCGTTCCCGGCATCAAGTACGTCATCGACCCGGGCACCGCCCGGATCTCGCGCTACAGCCATCGCACCAAGGTCCAGCGGCTGCCGATCGAGCGGGTCAGCCAGGCCAGCGCCAACCAGCGCAAGGGCCGCTGCGGCCGTACCTCGGACGGCATCTGCATCCGGCTCTACTCCGAAGACGACTTCGAGGCCAGGCCCGAGTTCACGGATGCGGAGATCCTGCGGACGAACCTGGCCTCGGTCATCCTCCAGATGACGGCTGCCGGTCTGGGCGAGATCGAGAAGTTCCCCTTCATCGACCCGCCGGACCACCGCAACATCCGCGACGGCGTGCAGTTGCTCCAGGAACTCGGCGCCTTCGACACCGCGCAGAAGGACCCCCGCAAGCGGCTCACCCCGCTCGGACGGAAGCTCGCCCAACTCCCGGTGGACCCCCGCCTCGCCCGCATGGTTCTCGAAGCCGACAAGAACGGCTGCGTACGCGAGGTCATGGTGATCGCCGCGGCGCTCTCCATCCAGGACCCGCGCGAGCGGCCCGCCGAGAAGCAGACGCAGGCCGATCAGCAGCACGCCCGCTTCAAGGACGAGACGTCCGACTTCCTGGCCTTCCTCAACCTCTGGCGCTACGTCCGCGAACAGCAGAAGGAGCGCGGCTCCTCCAGCTTCCGGCGGATGTGCAAGCAGGAGTATCTGAACTTCCTCCGCATCCGCGAGTGGCAGGACATCTACGCCCAGCTTCGCCAGGTGGCCAAGTCACTGGGCGTCCACGTCAACGAGGAGGACGCGCCGGAGACGAGCGTCCACATCTCCTTGCTGTCGGGACTGCTCTCCCACGTCGGGCTCAAGGACACGGACAACAAGAACGAGTACCTCGGGGCACGGGGCGCGAAGTTCGCCGTCTTCCCCGGGTCGGCGCTCTTCAAGAAGCCCCCGCGGCTGGTGATGTCCGCCGAGTTGGTGGAGACCTCCCGGCTCTGGGCCCGCGTCAACGCCAAGATCGAACCGGAGTGGGTCGAACCGCTCGCGCAGCACCTGATCAAGCGGACCTACAGCGAGCCGCACTGGGAGAAGGACCAGGCCGCGGTGATGGCGTACGAGAAGGTCACGCTGTACGGCGTACCGATCGTCGCCCAGCGCAAGGTCAACTACGGCCGGATCGACCCCGAGACCTCACGCGACCTGTTCATCCGGCGCGCCCTGGTCGAAGGGGACTGGCGCACTCACCACAAGTTCTTCGCGGACAACCGCAAGCTGCTCACCGAGGTCGAGGAGTTGGAACACCGGGCCCGTCGGCGCGACATCCTCGTGGACGACGAGACCCTCTTCGACTTCTACGACCAGCGCGTCCCGGCCGATGTGGTCTCGGGCGCGCACTTCGACTCCTGGTGGAAGAAGACCCGCCACGACGAGCCGGACCTGCTCGACTTCGAGCGCGAGATGCTCATCAACGAGAAGGCCGGAGCCGTCACCAAGGACGACTATCCGGACTCCTGGCGCCAGGGGCGGCTGAAGTTCCGGGTGACGTACCAGTTCGAACCGGGTGCGGACGCCGACGGGGTGACCGTGCACATTCCCCTCCAGGTGCTGAACCAGGTCACCGACGAGGGCTTCGACTGGCAGATCCCCGGGCTGCGGACCGAGGTGGTGACGGAGCTGATCCGCTCGCTGCCCAAGCCGGTGCGCCGGCACTACGTGCCCGCGCCGGACTACGCGGGCAAGTTCCTCCAACGGGCCGTGCCGCTCCAGGAGCCACTGCCGGTGACCTTGGCGCGCGAGCTCAAGTCCATGGTGGGCGTCCCGGTGACCGCGGACGACTTCGACTGGTCCAGGGTCCCCGACCACCTGAAGATCACGTTCCGAATCATTGACGAGCGTCGCCGCAAACTCGCGGAGGACAAGGACCTGACAGCGCTCCAGCTGAAGCTGAGACCTCGGGCCCGGCAGGCGCTCTCCCAGGCCGCCGCGGCGAGCGTCGGACCGTCGGGCGAGTCCATCGAGCGGTCCGGGCTGACCGACTGGACCATCGGCACGCTCACCAAGGTCTTCGAGACCCGTCGGGCCGGCCAGCCGGTCAAGGCGTATCCGGCGCTCGTGGACGCGGGCGACACCGTCTCCGTACGGCTCTTCGACTCGGAGGCCGAACAGCGGCAGGCGATGTGGCGGGGCACCCGGAAACTCATCCTGCTCAACATCCAGGTGAATCCCGCGAAGTTCGCCTCGGACAAGCTGACCAATCAGCAGAAGCTCGCCCTCTCGGGCAATCCGCACGGATCGATACAGGCGCTCTTCGACGACTGTGCGATGGCGGCGGCCGACAAGTTGATCGCGGACCACGGCGGCCCCGCATGGGACGAGGAGTCCTACCGGAAGCTGTACGACAAGGTCCGTGCGGACCTCGTGGACACGACGGTACGGACCGTGGACCAGGTCCAGCAGATCCTGGCCGCGTGGCAGGCGTGCGAGCGGCGGTTGAAGTCGACCACCAGCCCGACGCTGCTGCGCAATGTCCAGGACGTCCGCGGGCAGTTGACGGCATTGATGCCGGCCGGCTTCGTCACCCGGACCGGTCTGCGGCGACTGCCCGATCTGATGCGCTATCTGCTGGCGGCTGACCGTCGGCTCCAGCAGATGCCGACTTCCGTGCAGAGGGACACCACACGGATGGAGAAGGTCCAGGAGATGCAGGACGAGTACGCCTGGCTGCTGGAGCAGCTGCCCCAGGGGCGGCCCGTTCCCCAGGAAGTGCTGGACGTCCGCTGGATGCTGGAGGAGCTTCGGGTGAGCTACTTCGCCCATGCGTTGGGCACGGCCTATCCGGTCTCCGACAAGCGGATCGTGAAGGCGATCGACGCCCTCGTGCCGTGACGGGCCTGTCACCCACAGCGAGTTCGACCACCGGGGTCGCCCTGCTGTAGAGTCTCTTATCGCAGCCCAGCGCAACAATCGGACTGCGAAGCTTGGTCCTGTGGAGCAGCTTGGAGTGCTCGCCACCCTGTCAAGGTGGAGGCCGCGGGTTCAAATCCCGTCAGGACCGCACAGCTGAACGATCGAGACCCGTACCTTTCGAGGTGCGGGTCTTCTTCTTGTCTCCGGACCCGACCTTCGGACCACCCCTCGGACCGCTCTCCGGGCCTCCGCACTTTGCCCGTTGAGGCCGTAGACCCTATCCCTCCCGGGCGCCGACGACGGCTGGTCACACGCCGAGACCTCGGAGCCCCCACACGGGAGTACGGGCGTCCGCCACCCAATCTTCCGCACGCTCTCCCCGTGCGCCCAAACCATCCCCCTCAGCCACCTTGCCTTACATAGGCGGCGAACCAGGCGAAGGGGGAGATAGCTCGCCGAAACGTACGATCGGCTCCGGCTCTGGGGCTCCGACGTGGACTCGGAGCTGCACGCCGACACCGGTCGCAACACCCTCACGGAGGTGAATCCAAGGCCGTTCGGGGCCCGATCGCCGACTGTCGACCGCAATTCGGGGACGCGGGAGAGAAAGCCGGGAGTACCCAAGAATGGCTGAGACTCACACCCCATCAACGCGTCCCGGATCGCCGCCCCTGCCCCTTTCGGGACCGTCGGACGGGCACGCTCCGGCATCAACTCGCCCAAGGTTCGACACTTTGTCCCCAATGCCCCCTTGGGCATCAGAGCAATGCACCCCGCTGCGCGCATCGTCTTGACGGTCCTCCTCCCCGCGGGTACCCACTCTTTAGGGGGCAGGGCTCAAACGGACGCGGAGGTGGCGCGCATGGCGGCGTCCACAGCGAGGCGGCACGAGACCAGGGCACTGCTGCGGGCGCACCTCGCCGCGGCATCCGGCTATCGACACCTGACACGGCACTGCCCGATCTGCCATCGCCTCCATCGGCTCGCCATGGAGCCTGAAGGCCCATCT
This sequence comes from Streptomyces sp. NPDC059256, assembly GCF_042753785.1. Taxonomy (NCBI): domain Bacteria; kingdom Bacillati; phylum Actinomycetota; class Actinomycetes; order Kitasatosporales; family Streptomycetaceae; genus Streptomyces; species Streptomyces sp. NPDC059256. Next base: position 45,601 of record NZ_JBHYZO010000002.1, read on the forward strand.
GACGTCCCACCAGGGCCGGTCGCGACACTTCCGCCCGAGACGACATCGGCGCCGGGGGCGGCGCCCAGGGCGGACGCAGGTCCACGATCGGTGAGCACGACGAAATCCGGTGCCGCAGTGCCGTCGGAAGGCCCGCCAGGGGTGGCGGACGCACCTGTCATGGCACAGGCCGTCGTCGAACCGGCCGTCGCCACCAGCCCTCTCGCGGGAATCGACGCGGAGCGGGTGCCGCCGCAGAGGGCCACGGATTCCGCAGCTGCGCCGCCCGGGGCGCCCCTGAGGTCCTGAGCGCCGGCCGAGCCGGGGCCGAAGGTCCTCTCACTGAGTGACTTCAGCCCGAAGAATCCGCTTCGCGAAAGTGACACGCTGGATGTTGGCAAGGGTTGCGCGGTGTGACGGGTGTCACCGTATAGGTTTTTGGAACCTCGCCACTTAGCCCCTACACCTAATCGACCAATTTAATATGTGCAATTGCACTACCTCCGAAACACCTCCCCCATCTTCTACGCGCCCCTTCCTCCGCTCCGGAAAATCGACCGCTGGAGCGCCACCGCCATCATCCGCAACACCAGTCCCGGCAGTACCGCGGAAAGAAAAATCGCGCTGGACTCGGCGGAGTCCAGCGCGATCGACGACAGAGGTCTGTTGGGGCAGACGCCCGTCAAATGGAGCTATGGGTGGGCCTTACCGGGATGGGGGTCCCAGTGCGAGCCCGAGCAGCAAGGTTGGTTATGCCTCGCTGCGCTGTTGCGGAATGCCCGCGAGCAGAGCACGTACCTCTGCTTCGCGGTAACGGCGATGCCCGCCGAGCGTACGAATCGACGTGAGCTTGCCTGCCTTCGCCCAGCGGGTGACCGTCTTAGGGTCCACGCGGAACATCGTGGCAACCTCAGCCGGGGTCAACAGCGGCTCGGCATCAGGGGTGCGAGCGGTCATGAGCGGCCTCCTCGGAGAACCGAACCTTCTCGGTTCATTCCTCTAAATTCTGCACCTTGACCCACGTTGCCCGAAATGGCAGACGCAGGCCGAGTCGGTTATAGGACGAACGGCTTGTCCTCGGCACTACAACTACACCATCTGTCCAGCCACGTCGGCCAAACCGACGGAATTGCCCTCTGAGGTGTTCATCAGTGGCTGAACGACGATGGACCATGCCATAGCGGACAGTCACATGACGGTAACGATCAGTCACACTGCAATCAGGAGCCACCAGACCCCCCATAGAGCGCAATGCCGAGCATTCCACCCTTACTTGGGCGGAAGGAACCCTCCCCGGACTCCTTGTCCTATTTTGACACGAGGGTGGGCGATCGACGCAAGAGCCCAGTTAGTGCAGTCCGTCACGCTTGAGGCAAAGGCCCGGATCGGGACCAAGGACCCTTCAACAACGGAACCCAATCATCCACAGGATCGCTCAATTGGCGAACCGAAGATCGCGTACGGCCCGCCAGCGGTCCGCCAGACGGGCATATGCCACCTGCGCCGCCTCGCCGTCGTCGGCCCGCAGAGCCGCGATCCCGGCCGCCACATCCGCCGCCGAGTGATCGTCCGCGAGGCTCGGCCCCAGCGCGTGCACCAGGCCGCCGTAGTCCAGCTCGACCAGGGAACGCGGATGGAACTCCTCCAGCCACTTCCCCACGTCGACCAGCCCCTCCGCCAATCCGCCCGAGTCCTCGGACTCCCGCAGCGCCTTCAGCGCCCTGGCGATGCGCCGACGCGCCTGGGCCATGGGGGTGCGGTAGCGGAGCACCGCCGCACCGGTTCCCGCCGGCTCGTACTCCCGCTCGTCGTCCGCGAACAGCACGAACCAGCGCACCGGGACCTGCCAGACCGCCGTCCTGATCCACGGCCGGGCGTCGGGGTTCCGCTTGCGCCACCGCTCCCAGTCCGCGGCGGCCTGTCCCCGTACTACAGGCGGCAGCACCGCATCGAGCAAACTGGCCGGAAATCGCTCGGTCAGTTCTTCGAGTGCGAGCCAGCCGCGGAGCCGGGTCCGCCACGGACAGACGCACACCACCCCGTCGAGGACCGCGACGAAGGCGTCCCCGCTCTCATGGACGGGCACCGGGACCGGTGGGGTGGACACCAAGTCGGCGAGCGACCGCCTCAGTTCGTCCTGCACGGTCGGAGCGTCCGCGCGCCGCGCGTACTGCTCCCAGTGCTCCCGCTCCGGCGCCGGAAAGGCGGTCAGGGGCTCATAGACCCGCAGATAGGAGGTGTAAGGAACGAGAACCGAGGACACGGCTGGCATGTCGTGAATCCTTCCACGCGGACACCCGGCACTACCCCTCTCGGGGGTGATACTCGGCACTGCTGGAGAACTACGGGCACGGAGGACTTACCCTCTTGCCCAGCTGGTACCTTGCCCGCTCTCCCCCTGCCACAAGCGAAAGGGAGAACCGGGAAAGCCCCCGCCCGCCGCCTCGTATCTGGGAGTCACCACCGTGACCGATCTGCCCGGCGCTCCTGTCCGTGTACCTGACGTACCCGGCGTACTGCACACCCTGTTCCGATCGGACCAGGGAGGCCACGAGCAAGTCGTGCTGTGTCAGGACCGCGCTTCCGGCCTGAAGGCCGTCATCGCCATCCACTCCACCGCCCTCGGCCCGGCCCTCGGCGGCACCCGCTTCTATCCGTACGCCTCCGAGGAGGAGGCCGTCACGGACGCGCTGAACCTCGCCCGCGGGATGTCCTACAAGAACGCCATGGCCGGACTCGACCACGGCGGCGGCAAGGCCGTCATCATCGGGGACCCCGAGAGCCTCAAGAGCGACGAGCTGCTGCTCGCCTACGGCCGGTTCGTCGACTCGCTCGGCGGACGGTACGTGACCGCCTGCGACGTGGGCACCTACGTGGCCGACATGGACGTCGTCGCCCGCGCCACCCGCTGGGCCACCGGCCGCTCCCCGGAGAACGGGGGCGCCGGGGACTCGTCGGTGCTCACCGCGTTCGGGGTCTTCCAGGGCATGCGGGCATCCGCCCGCCACCTCTGGGGAACCGACTCGCTCCGGGGCCGCCGCGTCGGCATCGCCGGCGTCGGGAAGGTCGGCCACCACCTGGTGGAGCACCTCATCCAGGACGGCGCGGAAGTCGTGATCACCGATGTCCGCCCGGAATCGGTGCGTCGCATCCTGGACCGTCATCCGCAGGTCACCGCGGTCGCGGACACGGCCGCACTGATCCGTACCGAAGGGTTGGACGTGTACGCGCCCTGTGCCCTCGGAGGTGCGCTCAGCGACGCGACCGTCCCGGTGCTCACGGCCAAGGTGGTCTGCGGCGCCGCCAACAACCAACTCGACCACCCGGGCGTCGAGAAGGACCTCGCCGACCGCGGCATCCTCTACGCACCCGATTACGTCGTGAACGCAGGCGGTGTCATCCAGGTCGCGGACGAGTTGCACGGGTTCGACTTCGACCGCTGCAAGGCGAAGGCGGCAAGGATCTACGACACCACCCTGGAGATCTTCGCACGCGCAAATGAAGATGGTATTCCGCCAGCAGCGGCGGCGGACCGGATCGCCGAACAGCGCATGGCGGAGGCCCGTCCGGCCTGAGGACGAAGCCCGTCCGATCCCCGCGGCCCAGCCCCCGCGGGGATCGGTAGGGGCCCCTCGACCCGCCGTTTCGGGAGACAAGACTCACCCCGGTCGGCGGGTCGGCCGCCAAGAAGAGGTTAATATCGCAGTTGACCAGCGAGGACGGGGCTCCTTGCGGGTTCTGTGAAGTGGCACGTCATGCGGGCGGCGTACCGTATGGCCGCGGAAGCAGGTACCGTTGAAGCCCTACGGGCCGGTCTCTCCATGGAGAGTCCGTTCCGAATCATGAACGCGTGTCAAGACTCTGGGGCCGTCGAGCCCCGTCACCGAGGGGGTCGAGCCATGGGGCGCGGCCGGGCCAAGGCCAAGCAGACAAAGGTCGCCCGCCAGCTGAAGTACAACAGCGGCGGGACTGACCTGTCGCGTCTGGCCAGCGAGCTGGGCGCTTCGACTTCGAGCCAACCTCCGAACGGCGAGCCGTTCGAGGATGACGACGAGGAAGACGACCCGTACGCACAGTACGCGGACTTGTACAACGATGACGACGACGAGGACGATGAGTCCGGTCCGTCATCGCAACACCGCCGCGGCGCTTGACGTTGCAGTGATCACCGACCCGGTCCGGCTCACCCGGACCGGGTTCCGTGCTGTTCAGCTCGTCTGTGTTGTTCGCGTTGTCTGCGTTGTTGTTCGCGTTGTCTGCGTTCTCGAAGTAGGCCAGTTCGGACGACGAGTCCACCGGGCGCAGGGAACCGACGCCCGATGCGACGCATTCACCGTGCGTAGTCGCCCGTGAGGGCAGCGCCCACGGTGTGATCGCCGCGGTCCACGATCTCCCCGGCGACCCACGCGTCCACCCCACGGTCGGCGAAGAGTTCCATCGCCACGTCGGCCGACTGCTCGGGGACGATCGCGATCATGCCGACGCCCATGTTGAGCGTCTTCTCCAACTCCAGGCGTTCGACCTGTCCGGCCTTGCCCACCAGGTCGAAGACCGGTCCCGGGGTCCAGGTCGAACGGTCGACGATCGCGTGCAGACCGTCGGGGATGACCCGCGCCAGATTGTTGGCGAGGCCGCCACCGGTGACATGGCTGAAGGCATGGACCTCGGCCGTCCTGGCGAGCGCCAGACAGTCCAGGGAGTAGATCTTGGTGGGTTCGAGCAGTTCCTCGCCCAGAGTCCGCCCCAGCTCGTCCACGTGCTGCTCAAGGGCCATGCCTGCGCGGTCGAACAACACATGGCGGACCAGCGAGTACCCGTTGGAGTGCAGTCCCGAGGAGGCCATGGCGATGACCACGTCCCCACCGCGGATGCGGTCGGGCCCCAACAGCTGATCGGCTTCCACCACTCCGGTGCCCGCACCGGCGACATCGAAGTCGTCCTCGCCCAGGAGCCCGGGGTGCTCGGCGGTCTCGCCGCCGATGAGCGCGCAACCAGCGAGGACACATCCCTCGGCGATGCCCTTGACGATGGCGGCGACCCGCTCCGGGTGGACCTTGCCCACGCAGATGTAGTCGGTCATGAACAGCGGCTCGGCCCCGCAGACGACCAGGTCGTCGACGACCATGCCGACCAGGTCGTGGCCGATCGTGTCGTACACGCCCAGCCGGCGCGCGAGGTCCACCTTCGTGCCGACACCGTCAGTGGCGGTGGCCAGCAGGGGACGCTCGTAGCGCTTGAGTGCGGAAGCGTCGAAGAGTCCGGCGAAGCCGCCGAGACCGCCGAGCACCTCGGGGCGGCGGGTCTTCTTGACCCACTCCTTCATCAGCTCGACGGCGCGGTCGCCCGCCTCGATGTCGACGCCCGCACTTGCGTAGCTGGCTCCTGTGTTCTCTGTCATGACAAAGAGAGCTTTCGTGTCGTTGCTGCCGAGAGCGGGTTCGGTGGCCCCGAGAGTGTTCGCACCGCCGGGCGCGGAGGGGTCTCTCGGGGTGGGAAAGGGACCTGCGGGGAGATCACGGCGATTGCCTAGGGGCGACGGAGCGCGTCGGCAGCGTCCGCACCGCCCGCCAGCTCGGTCTCAAGGAGCTGCTTGCCGAGCAGTTCCGGATCGGGCAGGTCCATCGGGTACTCGCCGTCGAAGCAGGCGCGGCAGAGATTCGGCTTGGCGATGGTGGTCGCCTCGATCATGCCGTCGATGGAGATGTACGACAGTGAGTCGGCGCCCAGCGAGGCACCGATCTCCTCGATCGTCATTCCGTTCGCGATCAGTTCCGCGCGGGTGGCGAAGTCGATGCCGAAGAAGCAGGGCCACTTCACCGGCGGGGACGAGATCCGGATGTGGATCTCGACGGCTCCGGCCTCGCGCAACATCTTGACCAGGGCGCGCTGGGTGTTCCCGCGGACGATGGAGTCGTCCACGACGACCAGGCGCTTGCCCCTGATGACTTCCTTCAGGGGGTTGAGCTTGAGTCGGATGCCGAGCTGTCGGATCGTCTGGGACGGCTGGATGAAGGTCCGGCCGACATAGGCGTTCTTGACGAGGCCCGAGCCGTAGGGGATGCCGCTCGCTTCTGCGTAGCCGATCGCGGCGGGTGTGCCGGATTCCGGCGTCGCTATGACCAGATCCGCTTCGGCGGGCGCTTCCTTGGCCAGTTTCCGTCCCATCTCCACTCGGGAGAGATAGACGTTGCGTCCGGCGATGTCTGTGTCAGGGCGGGCCAGATAGACATACTCGAAGACACAGCCCTTAGGCTTCGCTTCTGCAAACTTTGAGGTGCGGACGCCGTTCTCGTCGATGGCGATCAGCTCGCCGGGCTCGATTTCGCGGACGTAGGTCGCACCGCAGATGTCGAGGGCAGCGGACTCGCTGGCGACGACCCAACCGCGATCGAGGCGTCCGAGGACCAGCGGGCGGATGCCCTGAGGGTCACGGGCCGCGTACAGGGTGCTCTCGTTCATGAAGACGAGCGAGAACGCGCCCTGGACCGACGGGAGCACCCGGGTGGCGGCTTCCTCGATGGTCAGCGGCTTGCCGTCGGCGTCGGTCTGGCCGGCGAGCAGCGCAGTGACGAGATCGGTGTCATTGGTCGCGGCGACCTGGGTGGCGCGGCCGTCCTTGCGGGGCAGATCGGCGACCATCTCGGCGAGCTGGGCGGTGTTCACCAGATTGCCGTTGTGGCCGAGGGCGATCGATCCGTGGGCGGTGGCGCGGAAGGTCGGCTGGGCGTTTTCCCAGACGGAGGCGCCGGTGGTGGAGTATCGGGCGTGGCCCACAGCGATGTGGCCGCGCAGAGAACCTAGGGAGGTCTCGTCGAAAACCTGGGAGACGAGGCCCATGTCCTTGAAGACGAGAATCTGGGAGCCGTTGCTGACCGCGATTCCCGCGGATTCCTGGCCCCGATGCTGGAGGGCGTAGAGCCCGAAGTAAGTGAGCTTGGCGACCTCTTCACCCGGGGCCCAGACACCGAAGACGCCACATGCGTCTTGGGGGCCTTTCTCGCCGGGGAGTAGATCGTGATTGAGTCGACCGTCACCACGTGGCACGGCACCGAGTGTAGGCGAGATCGACCACCGGTCCGAATTGGGGAGGGGGTCAAGGCTCTGGGTGATGGTTCGGTCACCGGATGGCCGAGCCTTCGCGGGCGGTTCGGGTGGGCGTCGGATCGTGTCCTGGGCGCGGGTGCCCGGGCGACGGGCGGAAGGGCAGATTCCTACTCCTGGCGGGCCGAGCGGGCTCGGTGGAGCGGATGAGAGCGGGTGCGCCGGGCCCCGCAGGGCCGTCGTGTCATCGCGGTCGGAGGTCGCTCTCACCGGTCGGCACCCCGACCGGGCGGTGAGCAAGGTCACCGCCCGGGAGCGGGACGGAGGTACCGCGGACGGGTTCCCGGAGCGCGAAGCCTGACCCTCGCCCGAAGGAGTAGGCGCCTTCGGGCGCTCTGGACTTCGACGCCGTGGTGCGCAGCGGACCGCGTACGGATGGGACGAACCTCTCGGCGGCCACGACCGCAGCCGCAGCTACGTACCGACCGCCGGACTCACCTTGCGGCCTTCACGGCCGAGAAGCCCGTGCCCTCGGGGCCCTTGAGGAAGAGGCCGCGCTGATGGATCTCGTACGTCGCCTGCCCCGCCAGGGCCTTGAGGAGATGTGCCTCCACCTGGCCCGATGTCCCCGCACACATCTTCCGGGTGCTGGAGATGGATCCGAAGGTGAGCTGGGTGCCGCTGACCTTGACGGTGGCGTTGAAGTCGTTGCAGCCGAGATTCCCGGTGACGGTGCCGTCCTTGGCGAAGGTCAAGTGGGCGTTCTTGTCCGTACCCGGGGGCAGGGATTCGACGGTGTCCTGCTGCTGGAGCGAGTTGACTGTCCACTTGGTGCCGATGAACGGTGCCGGCGGTTCGGAGACGAGCCCGATGGTGTCGCCCTTTTCGTTGGTGAGGGTGAGCTTCTTCTCCGCGAGCTCGGCCTTGAGCCTTCCGGTGAAGGCTTCCCTCAGGGAGTTCTCGAAGTCCTGAATGGGCTTCTCGCATCCGATTTCCGTCATATCGGCCGATCCAACCGTCAGGGTCTCCCCGTCGAGCGCGGCTTTGGCTCCGAACTGATTGCAGCCGAAGTTGCCCTGGGCACGGTCCTTGGTGGTCACCTCGACATAGGCGTCGCCCGGGGACGTGGTCTTCTTGCCGTCGACCGTGAGGGTGTCGACGGTCCAGAACACTCCGGTGAGGGGCACGTCGGCCACCGCTGGTTTCCCACCGGGGGTACGGGTTCCGGAGTCCGCCTCGGACCCAGAATCCGAACCGCACGCGGCCAGCGCGAGAAGGGCCAGAACGGTGACGGGAACGCTCAGCTGAGTACGCATGCCCTTGGGACGGACGGCCCCCGGGTCCGGTTCCCCTTCACCGCGCGCTCGTTGCGGCCCGGCACCGAGTGCCGAGGGATCAGCCCAGAAGCGGAAGGAAGGCTGCGAGATCAGCCCGCTCCCCGCTGGCGCTGACCTTCCCCGCGTCGCGGGCTTCGGCCCAGGACGTACGACCGGTGGCGAGTCGGAGCCAGGTCAAGGGATCGGTCTCGACGACGTTGGGCGGGGTGCCCCGGGTGTGACGGGGTCCTTCGACGCACTGCACGACGGCATGCGGCGGCACCCTCACCTCGACCGATCCGCCAGGAGCCTTACAGGCGAGTACGTCGGCGAGCAGTCGGGTGCAGGCGGCGAGCGTCTGGCGCTCGTGGGGGATGTGCAGTCCGAGTGCGTCGTTGAGGTCGTCGGTGTGGACGGCGAGTTCGACGGTACGCGTGACGAGGAAGTCAGCCAGTCGCATGGCGCCGAGCGAGGTGCCCAGCAGCCGATCGGGCGCGGCGGCGTCGAGGGCACGGGCGAGGCGGTCGGCCGCACGGGTGTAGAGGGCCTCAGGGTGGGGCTCGGCGGCTGCGAGGGATCTGGCCGCCTCGTCGAGTCGGGGGCCCAGGGAGGCGGTGGCGGCGGGCCAGTCCAGCAGGGCCAGTTCGACGCGTGGTGGTGCCGGCCGGTCGAGGAGGTCGGGGATCGCATCGACCATCAGAGCCGTGTGCGCGACCAGTTCCCGTACGGTCCAGTCGCCGAGCCGGGTGGGCAGCGCCAACTGCTCCGCGTTGAGTGTCCCGACCGCCCGTCCGAGGTGGGCGAACTGGGCGGTGACCGCGGCACGGATCGTGGTGTCGTCGTAGGCGCGTGCGCGCCTTCTGGCCGGTGGCATGGGAGCGAGACTAGTCAGTCACGGTGAACGTCCACTCGCCGCCGTCCGCAGGCGCCGCGGCATCGGTCGAGGCGTCGTCGGTGCCGGGGCCCGCGGTGAAGGACTCGTTGTTGGCCGGGATGCCGATGCCGCGCCAGCGGAACGGCACACCGCGTGCGATGTCCGGGTCGGGGTCGTCCATGAGCTGGAAGTGGACGTGCGGTTCGGTGGAGTTGCCGGAGTTCCCGCAGCGCGCGATCTCCTGCCCGGCATGGACCCGCTCCCCCTCCCGGACGCTGATCGAGCCGCGCTGCACATGGGCGTACAGGGCGTACGTACCGTCTCCGAGGTCGAGGACCACACGATTGCCGATGATGCGTGAGGGGCCGAAGACATCCCGGAAGAACGCCTCGATCAGCATCAGATAGACCAACATGGGCAATGAGGTCCGGCTGTGGTGGTCGCGCTGTCGGTCCTGGACGGCCACCACGGTGGCGTCGGCGACGGCCAGCAGTGGGGCGCCGAAGGCGGGGAAGGCGCTGTTCCTGCGCAGGAGCGGCCAGAACCAGGTGAATTCGGGTCGGGTGGTGGGCCGGGCCTCGGTTGTGGGGTCCGCTGCCTCGGTTGCGGGGTCCGGGCCCTCGGCGACGATGTCGATGGCGTACGTCTGTCCGTAGGCGTGCGTCCCATGGCTGGGCACCTTGTCCGCGGGGCTGTTGAGCGCCAGCCAACGTCCGGTCACGGGCGCAGCCACTTCAACGGCGTCGGGGCGCGCCGCCGAGTGCGCCGAGCCTGCCGAACGGTTCAGCACCGTCATCACGGCGATCGCCAGTGCGGCGGGCGGAAAGACCCAGGCCCAGTGGAAGGGGTCGAACACCACGCTGACCAGCAGGAGGGCAACAAACGCCAACCAGGACGTCCGATAGACGGCGAGCAGAAGTTTTCGTCGCTGGGCTGCGGGTTGGTTCGTTCGAGCGGGCATGGTCTTCTCCCCCAGGGGTCGTTCTGCGGTCACGGCTGGGCTCCGGTTCGAATCAGGCCACGGTCAGGGCGGGAGGGTGCCGGGCTCCCGTCAGGGCGGTACGGGACGGGGGCCGTGCTCCGGCCAGGGCGGGCCGGGCCCGGGCTCCGGTCAGGGTTGGGCCGCCGTCAGGGCCACCAGCAGTGGCACCACCCGTACCGGAGGCACTTCGTAGCGCCCTCTGCCCACCGTGTGCAGCCACCCGGCGGCGGACAACTGGCGTAGGTGGTGGTAGATCTGGCCGGTGGTGCCGAGCCCGTCCAGTTCGGTGAGCTCGGCCGCCGTACGACGGCCGCCGAGGATCTCGCGCAGCAGTCTCAGCCGCACCGGATGCCCCAGCGCGGCGAAGGAGTCGGCGGCCCGGTTCCAGTCCAGCTCCCACAGGGACTCGGTGAGGGTGCCGTACTGCCACTCGTACCGTTCGTCCGTCGGCAGTCGCACCGCCCCGGTGAACATCACACCGCCGTCGCCCGCTCCCGCCTGCGTAAGCCGGTCCTTGAGACCCTCCAGCGCCCAGAAGTCCCCGCGGCCACCGGCCCGTACGGGCTCCTCCTGGCCGTCCCGCTCCTCCAGCGCGGCGAGCCTGCGTTCCAACTCGGCGACCCGCTCCTCCAGCTCCATGAGATGAACATACGTAATTACGTAATCTCACGCAACAGGGAACCACAACGGGGAAACCGCAACGGGGAACGAAGAGAGCCCCCGCCCGGCGGCTGCCGGACAGGGGCTCGGTGATTCCGCGGTGCGTCAGACCAGCAGTGCGGGAATCGTCTCTTCGTGGGCCGTACGCAGTTCGGCCAGCGAGAGGGTGAACTGACCCTGGACCTCGATCTCGTCCCCGTCGACCACACCGATACGGGTCGCGGGCAGTCCGCGAGCGCCGCACATGTCGGTGAAGCGGAGCTCCTCGCTGCGGGGCACCGAGACGACCGCGCGCCCCGCCGACTCGCTGAAGAGGAAGGTGAACGCGTCGAGACCGTCCGGGACGACCAGCCGAGCGCCCTTTCCACCGCGGAGACAGGACTCCACGACCGCCTGGACCAGACCGCCGTCGGACAGGTCGTGCGCCGCGTCGATCATGCCGTCGCGGGAAGCGGAGATCAGGATCTCCCCGAGCAGCTTCTCGCGCTCCAGGTCCACCGCCGGGGGCAGCCCGCCCAGATGGTCATGGACCACCTGGGACCAGGCGGAGCCGCCGAGCTCCTCCTTCGTGTCCCCGAGGAGGTAGACCAACTGCCCCTCCTCGGCGAAGGCGATCGGCGTACGACGGTTCACGTCGTCGATCACCCCGAGGACCGCGACGACGGGCGTCGGGTGGATGGCGGTCTCACCGGTCTGGTTGTACAGCGACACATTGCCGCCGGTGACCGGGGTACCGAGCACCAGGCAGCCGTCCGCGAGACCGCGCGTGGCCTCCGCGAACTGCCACATCACACCCGGGTCCTCCGGCGAACCGAAGTTCAGGCAGTCGGAGATCGCCAGCGGAGTGGCGCCGGAGGCGGCGACATTGCGGTACGACTCCGCCAGTGCGAGCTGAGCACCGGTGTAGGGGTCGAGCTTGGTGTACCGGCCGTTGCCGTCGGTCGCCAGGGCCACGCCGAGGTTGGTGTTCTCGTCGATGCGGACCATGCCCGCGTCCTCGGGCTGGGCGAGGACGGTGTTGCCCTGGACGAACCGGTCGTACTGGTCGGTGATCCACGCCTTCGACGCCTGGTTCGGCGACGAGACCAGCTTGAGGACCTGCTCGCGCAGCTCCGCCGCGTCCTTCGGACGGGGCAGCTTGTTGGCATCGTCGGCCTGGAGGGCGTCCTGCCACTCGGGACGGGCGTAGGGACGCTCGTACACCGGGCCCTCGTGGGCGACCGTGCGCGGCGGTACGTCGACGATCTGCTCGCCGTGCCAGAAGATCTCCAGCCGCTCGCCCTCGGTGACCTCACCGATGACGGTGGCGATGACGTCCCACTTCTCGCAGATCTCCAAGAAGCGCTCGACCTTGTCGGGCTCGACGATCGCGCACATGCGTTCCTGCGACTCGCTCATGAGGATTTCCTCGGGCGAGAGGGTCGCGTCCCGCAGGGGGACCGAGTCCAACTCGACGCGCATGCCGCCCGAGCCGGCGCTCGCCAGCTCGCTGGTCGCACAGGAGAGACCGGCACCGCCGAGGTCCTGGATGCCCGCGACCAGCTTCTCCTTGAAGATCTCCAAGGTGCACTCGATCAGCAGCTTCTCCTGGAACGGGTCGCCGACCTGCACGGCCGGGCGCTTCGCCGGGCCGGTGGCGTCGAAGGTCTCGGACGCCAGGACGGAGACTCCGCCGATACCGTCGCCGCCGGTGCGCGCACCGTACAGAATGACCTTGTTACCGGGGCCCGACGCCTGTGCGAGGTGGATGTCCTCGTGCTTCATCACACCGATGCAACCGGCGTTGACCAGCGGGTTTCCCTGGTAGCAGGGGTCGAAGACGACCTCGCCGCCGATGTTCGGCAGACCCAGGCAGTTGCCGTATCCACCGATGCCCGCGACAACACCGGGCAGTACGCGCTTGGTGTCGGGGTGATCCGCCGCACCGAAGCGCAGCGGGTCCACCACCGCGATCGGCCGGGCGCCCATCGCGAGGATGTCGCGCACGATGCCGCCGACGCCGGTGGCAGCGCCCTGGTAGGGCTCGATGTACGAGGGGTGGTTGTGCGACTCGACCTTGAAGGTCACCGCGTAGCCCTGGCCGACGTCGACGACGCCCGCGTTCTCCCCGATGCCGACGAGCAGGGCGTCGTTCTCGGGCGCCTTCTCACCGAACTGCTTCAGATGCACCTTGCTCGACTTGTACGAGCAGTGCTCGGACCACATGACCGAGTACATCGCCAGTTCGGCACCGGTGGGACGGCGGCCGAGGATCTCCCGGATCCGCGCGTACTCGTCCGCCTTCAGACCGAGCTCGGCCCAGGGCTGCTCGGTCTCGGGGGTCCCCGAGGCGTGCTTCACGGTATCGAGGCTCATGCGGTGACCAGCTTCTTGAGGATCGAGGTGAAGAAGGCGAGCCCGTCGGTGCGGCCGGTGCCGATCAGTGGCTCGACGGCGTGCTCCGGGTGCGGCATCAGACCGACGACATTGCCCTCGGCGTTGGTGATGCCGGCGATGTCGCGGAGCGAGCCGTTGGGATTGCCGTCCAGGTATCGGAAGGCAACCCGGCCCTCGGCCTCCAGTTCGTCCAGCACCCGCTCATCGGCGACGTAGCGACCGTCGATGTTCTTCAGGGGTACGGAGATCTCCTGGCCCTGCTCGTAGTCGCTGGTCCAGGCGGTCGTCGCGTTCTCCACGCGCAGCCGCTGGTCACGACAGATGAAGTGCAGGTGGTTGTTGCGCAGCATCGCACCGGGCAGCAGATGCGACTCGGTGAGGATCTGGAAGCCGTTGCAGATGCCGAGGACCGGCAGCCCTGCCCTGGCCTGGTCGATGATCGTCTCCATCACCGGCGAGAACCGGGAGATGGCTCCGGCGCGCAGGTAGTCGCCGTAGGAGAAGCCTCCGGCGAGCACGACCGCGTCGACCTGCTTGATGTCCTTGTCACGGTGCCAGAGGGAGACGGGCTCCGCGCCCGCTAGGCGTACCGCCCGCAGACTGTCCCGGTCATCCAGCGTGCCGGGAAAAGTGACGACTCCGATACGAGCAGTCACGACTCCACCTTGACGATGAAGTCCTCAATGACGGTGTTGGCGAGGAACGTTTCGGCCATCTCATGGATGCGGGCGAGGGCGGCATCGTCGACCGGACCCTCCACCTCCAGCTCAAAGCGCTTTCCCTGACGGACGTCCGCGATTCCATCGAACCCGAGGCGAGGTAGTGCACGCTGCACCGCCTGTCCCTGCGGGTCGAGGATCTCGGGCTTGAGCATGACGTCGACTACGACGCGTGCCACGGGCACTCCCGGATTGATGTGTTGCGAGGGCGGTTCCCTCAGCGTACCCGGCTCAGGAATCTACTCGCGTAGATATCTGGAGAAATCCGACACTCACCAGGCGGAACGGCCTGAGTATCCAGAAGCAGAAATCCAGGGAAAATAACCCGATCCTCATTGCTCCTGACGCGCGCACATAATTGGGTGGGCTTCACAATGCACTACCGGTCGCTGTACAAAGGAATACACAGGAAAGCAGTATGGCCCCTCGACAGCCGGAAAGCCGGTATCACCGCACGTCAGAATCGGTGCCGTGCGGGGCACCGCGGGAAAGGACCGATATCCGTGGCTCAGCGAGTAGTGGTCACACTCTCCGACGACATCGACGGCGGGGAAGCGGCGGAAACGGTCAGGTTCGCCCTGGACGGGAAGTCGTACGAGATCGACCTCAATAACGCCAATGCAAAGAAACTGCGCAAGGCGCTGGCGCCGTACGTGGCGGCAGGACGAAAGCAACTCGGCGGCGGGAAGCGCGACAAGCCCCGGACCGGCACGTACAAGCACACGACCCTTGAGCCGGCACCCGCCGCGGTGCGTGCCTGGGCACAGTCGAACAAGATGGACGTACCGGCCAGGGGGCGCATCCCCAAGGCGGTCTACGAGGCGTTCCGAGAGGCGAGTTGAAGTCTGCCCGGGAGGGCGTCCCCAACGCGGTGACCACGGCGAAACGGGTCCGCCACCGACGGCGGGGCTCCAGCAGCAGTGGCCGAATCGAATCGGTAGAAGCGAAGTTGGCCCATGGGTGTCCGAAGTGGACCCATGGGCCTGCTGCGTTGTGTTGCGCGCCCTGAGTCGGGCCCACAGACCGGGGCGGCGCGGTGGGGGCAGGAGGCAGACGGCGCCGCTCCCGGCGCGGCGGCTCGGCGCCGTCTCTGTGCCTCGCCGAGGAGCACTCAGCTCCCGCACCGACCCGCAGCAGGCATGCACCGCCCCCGTTCCACGGCCGTCGGCGTCGGTTCCCCGAGGGCTGAGTCCCTGCGGACCTGATCGTCGACACCCAGCCCGGGTCGGAGCCGACATCACCACTGTGTCCCCTGTGACGGGTGTGACCCACTGCTCAACGGTCGGCTCCGAACCCTCGGCACCCGGCAGCCAACTCCACCCCGGGTCGCTCCCACCCTGAAGATCCACTTCCACCACCCCGGAAGATCCACTCACGGCACCGCCTCAGGTCAGCGCCTCACAAGCCCTCGACACCCCTGCGCCGATGCCGAGTTGCGCAGCACCCCCAAACGTCGGCTAGAGTTTGAGTCACGCCGAGGGGCAAGGCCAAAAAGGCCCCACCTCAGCAGCGTGCGGGTGTAGTTCAGTAGTAGAACATCCCCCTTCCAGGGGGAAGGCGCAGTGTGCAATTCCTGTCACCCGCTCTCATCGCTTTACCAGCTCATCGATTTCGATCAGGTAGAGTGGTGCCCGCGCCGCCCGGTGAGAGCCGAGCGGAAGCAATGCGGACGTGGCTCAGTTGGTAGAGCATCACCTTGCCAAGGTGAGGGTCGCGAGTTCGAATCTCGTCGTCCGCTCAGTGTAAAAAGGCCCTGGTCATCTAGACCGGGGCCTTTCTCATGCCGTCGGGGAAAACACCGGGAGAACGTCGGGTTCCGGATGTCGGCATCCCGCGCATCGCTCCCATGACAAATGTCATCGCCATCGGTGACGCCGCGCACTGATCCCGTTCCCGAAGCGGCGGGACGCTGTTCCCATGACCACAGACCAGTACGTGATCACGGTGGACGGGCTGCGGCGCAGCTACTCGGGGGGCTTCGAGGCGGTGGGCGGAATCTCCTTCTCCGTGGCCCGGGGCGAGGTCTTCGCCCTCCTCGGCACCAACGGCGCCGGAAAGACCTCCACCGTCGAACTGTTGGAGGGACTCGCCGCCCCCACGGCCGGCAGCGTCCGCGTACTCGGCCATGACCCCTACCGCGAGCGGGCAGCCGTGCGGCCCCGGATCGGCGTGATGCTCCAGGAGGGCGGATTCCCCTCCGATCTGACCGTGGCCGAGACCGCCCGGATGTGGGCCGGCTGCACCACGGGCGCCCGCCCGGTGGCGGAGGCACTGGGGCTGGTCGGCCTCGGCGAACGAGCCGCGGTGCGGGTCAAACAGCTCTCGGGCGGCGAACGCCGACGGCTCGACCTGGCACTCGCGCTCCTGGGCCGACCCGAGGTGCTTTTCCTCGACGAACCGACCACCGGACTGGACGCGGAAGGGCGGCGTGACACCTGGGACCTGGTGCGGGCGCTCCGGGACTCCGGCACCACGGTCCTCCTGACCACGCACTACCTGGAGGAAGCCGAGTCGCTCGCCGATCGGCTGGCGATCATGCACCGGGGGCGCATCGTCACCACCGGCACACCGGCCACCGTGACCGCCGAGCGGCCCGCCCGCATCCGCTTCCAACTGCCCGAGGGAGTACCGGCCGCACGGTTGCCACTCTCCCTCCAGGCGGGGGCCGACGGTCAGCGCATCGAGATCCGTACCCATCAGCTCCAGGAGTCCCTGGAGGAACTGCTGCGCTGGGCACGGGAGTCGCAGATCCAGTTGGAAGGGCTCGACGCCCGCTCAGCCTCCCTCGAAGAGGCGTTCCTCGACATCGCGCAGACGGAAACGGTGGGTGTGTGACATGACGACGACCCTCAACGGCGACAGGACCACCCGTACGTCCACAGCGGGCACGTCCTCGGCTTCCTCCCCGCCCCGGCGGCTCGCCGCACTCGGCCGGGCCGAATGGACCCTGCTCATCAGAAACCGGACCGCTCTCTTCGTGGCCCTGCTGATGCCGTTGATCATGGTGGTGGCAACGAAGTCCTCGCTGGACGGAGTGGACCTCGACAAGGCCGGGATGAGCGTCGTGGAGGCGGCGCTGACCGCCGGCATCGGAATGGTCCTGCTGCTGGTGGTCCATCTCAACCTGGTCTCCGCCTATGTGGCCCGGCGCGAGGAGTTGGTCCTCAAGCGGCTGCGTACGGGCGAGGTGCCCGACCACGAGATCCTGGTGGGGACCGCGCTCCCCGCGGTCGGCCTCGCGCTGACGCAGTGCGTCCTGCTGGTGGTGGGCGGGGTCGTCGGGATGGATCTGAGCTGGCCCCGCCGCCCCGACCTCCTGATCGGTGGCATCGTCATCGGTGTCGTACTGCTGACCGCCCTGGCCGCGGTGACGGCGACGGTGACCCGCACGGTGGAGAGCGCGCAGATCACCACCATGCCGATGTTCCTGGTCTCGGTCGCGGGATCGGGCCTGCTCGTACCGCTGGAAGTGATGCCCGAGAAGATGGCGTCGGTGTGCGAGCTGCTTCCCATGACGGGAGTGATGACCCTGGTACGGGCCGGATGGCTCGGTGGTGCGGATTCCACCGATGTGATGCGTGCCGTGCTGATCAGCCTGGTCTGGATGGCGTTGTCGGTGTTTGCTGTGTCGAAGTGGTTCCGCTGGGAGCCGCGCCGCTGATCGCCCACCCTGCTGATCACGGCAGGGTGCCCGCCGGGCCGACGGCCGCGGATCATCAGTGGGTGTGCGAATCGACGGAGGTGGCTCGTGCGGGTGAAGGGTTGGAGCGGTCGCAGCGGGCTGGCCAAAGTGGACCTCTACACCCGCGGCACGCTCTATGTGATCGTGTGGATGGGGCCGATCGGGTTGACCCTGATGATGCTGACCCCTCCCATAAGGGTCGAAGGCCCCCTGGCACTCGCACTCATCGGGCCGCCCCTCGCGGTGGCGTCGGGCGTGCTCTGCGGGAAGCTCAGCTGCCGCGGAATGGACTTCTACCTCCAGCGGGTCCAGGCACCTTGGCGGCTGATGGCCTGGGCTGCGGCCGTGACGGCCGGCACCGTTGGCGTGGTGCTGGCCCTGTCACCGCCGGATGCCCTCCCCGACGAGGGCGGGATGCTGGCGGGGATGTTGATGGCCTCCCTGGCCCCCTTCCTGACGGCGCACTGCCTCTTCGTGCCCAACCGGGTGACAGCGCTGGTCCAGTTGTCCGTACTGACCCTGCTGGCCGGGCTGCTGGCCGTGACCGGGCACACGGCGGACACGGTGCTGGCCGTCTTCATCTCCGTGGGGTTCACCACCGGCTGGGCCGCGTTCACCGCACGGGCCTCCATGTGGATCCTCGGGGTGCTGTGGCAACTGCGTGAGGCCCGCGATGTGGAAGCACGGCTCGCCGTTGCCGAGGAGCGCCTGCGCTTCGGGCGGGACCTCCATGACGTGTTGGGCCGCAATCTGGCCGTCATCGCCCTGAAGAGCGAGTTGGCGGTGCAGTTGGCCCGCCGGGGCAGGCCCGAGGCGGTCGACCAGATGTCGGAGGTCCAGCAGATCGCACAGGAGTCACAGCGCGAGGTCCGGGATGTGGTCCGTGGCTATCGCGAGGCCGATCTGCGGGTGGAGTTGGAAGGCGCCCGAGGGGTCCTGGGCGCGGCCGGGATTCACTGCACGGTGGTGGCCCCGGAGCTGGACCTGCCCGCGGACGTGCAGTCAGCGCTGGCCTGGGTGGTGCGGGAGGCGACCACCAACGTGCTCCGCCACGGGGACGCCCGTCGCTGCCGGATCTCGGTGGGGCTCACGGACGGCGAGGCCGTGTTGGTGGTGGAGAACGACAGGGCACACAACGGTGCGGGCAGGTCCTCGACAGCCGGAGAGGCAGCGGCCGTGGAGACGACGGCCTGGGAGGCGACGGCCGTCGACGGTGGAGCAGCCGCGGTACCGCTGACCACCACTGCTGCCGATCTCCCTCCGAACCCACGGCGGGACCGATCCCGGCGACCGGGTTCCGGGCTCACGGGCCTCAGGGAGCGACTGCTGGCGGTGGACGGCACCCTGGAGGCGGGTGCCGCCCCTCGGGACTGCTTCCGGCTGACGGCCCGGGTGCCCGTGGAGGGGCGCGCGGGACATGGCGGGGTCGAGCCGGGGGCCTTTGGGCGTACGGGACCGGAGGGCGGGCAGGAGTCCGCCGACGAACCGGACGACCGCGACATCGACCCCACAGACATCGACACCGTCGGCATCGGCACCGCGGACGTCGGCACCGCGGACGTCGGCACCGCGGACGTCGGCACCGCAGGGACGGTTTCGTCGCAAGGTGGCCTCGGGGCAGGGCCGTCGCAGGACAGTGTCGGGGCGAACCCGTCGGAGGTCACCGCAAGGCCGCGCTCATCCGACCAGGACCTGTGCGCGTCCGACCAGACCACCGCGGGCGTCTCGTTGGAAGCGGCGGTCAAGGCCGGTGGAAGCGACCCGCGGGACTCCGGATGACCGCAGTCGGCCCTGCCCGGCCCGAGCGCCCGGCCCGGCTGCGCCCCCCGCACCGATCGAGAAGAGGCACCGGATGACCGTACGGGTACTGCTCGCCGACGACGAGCATCTGATCAGGGGCGCATTGGCAGCGCTGCTGGCGCTCGAAGACGACCTGGTCGTGGTCGCGGAGGCCGCGTCGGGAACCGAGGCGCTCGCCATGGCCCTCGCCCACCGTCCGGACGTCGCCGTGCTCGATCTTCAGATGCCGGGAGCGGACGGTGTGAGTGTGGCCACATCCCTCAAGGCGGAGCTGCCCCGGTGCAGAACCATGATCGTGACCAGCCATGGTCTGCCGGGCCACCTCAAGCGGGCCCTGACCGCGGGGGTGCGGGGGTTCGTCCCCAAGACGGTCAGCGCCCAGCGGCTCGCCGAGATCATCCGTACCGTGCACGCCGGACACCGCTACGTGGACCCGGAGTTGGCGGCCGACGCGATCTCGGCCGGGGACTCGCCCCTGACCGCTCGGGAGGCGGAGGTGCTGGACCTGGCGGCGGACGGCGCACCCATCGCGGAGATCGCGGAACGGGCTTCACTGTCGCAAGGGACGGTACGGAACTACCTGTCGTCGGCCGCCATGAAACTGGGGGCGGAGAACCGGCACGCAGCCGCCCGTCTCGCACGGGAGCGCGGTTGGGTATAGTGGGCTGCGCGCCACGGCGCATGCGGACGTAGCTCAGTTGGTAGAGCGCAACCTTGCCAAGGTTGAGGTCGCCAGTTCGAACCTGGTCGTCCGCTCAGGTGAAGGCCCCGATCCTCAGGATCGGGGCCTTCGTGATGTTCCCGTCTGTCTATGCCTTCTCGTGCCCGTTCCCACCCGCGCACGCCTGCCCACCCCTGTGCCCAGAAGCCGATGCGTCGACCCGCCCGGGCGGGGGAGATGCGTCAGATCGCAAGACGGAGAATCGCCCTCGTACTGGACTCGTACGAGATGTACTCGGGCGACTCCCGACAAGGCAGGGCATCACACAGACCAGACGGGATGGGTCCGACACGACCCGTCCGACGCGACCCTAGGACCAGGGCGTGCCGGTGAGCAGCTCGTACGCGTCCAGGTACTTCGCCCGGGTCGCGTCGACGACCTCCTGCGGCAGGGCGGGCGGCGGCTGCTCGCTGCGGCGGTCCCAGCCGGACGCCGGCGAGGTGAGCCAGTCCCTCACGTACTGCTTGTCGTACGAGGGCTGGGCGTGTCCCGGCTGCCAGTCGGCGGCGGGCCAGAAGCGCGAGGAGTCGGGCGTCAGCACCTCGTCGGCGATGACCAGTCCGCCGTCCGCATCAAAACCGAACTCGAACTTCGTGTCGGCGAGGATGATGCCCCGGGCCCGGGCGATGTCGCGGGCCCGGCCGTAGACGGCGAGGGTCGTCTGCCTCAGGAGGGCGGCGGTCTCGACACCGACCTGCCGGGCGACCTCCTCGTAGCTGACGTTCTCGTCGTGGTCGCCGACCGCGGCCTTGGTGGCGGGGGTGAAGATGGGCCCGGGCAGCTCGGAGCCGTCGCTGAGCCCCTCGGGGAGGCCGATTCCGCAGACCGTGCGGGACTCCTCGTACTCGACCAGGCCAGAGCCGGCGAGATAGCCGCGGGCGACGCACTCGACGGGGACCATCCGCAGTGACTTGCAGATCAGGGTGCGCCCGGCCCAGTCGGCGGGGGCGCCATCGGGGAGCTCCGCGCTCAGGACGTGGTTCGGGACGAGGTCGGTGAGGCGCTCGAACCACCACAGGGAGAGCTGGGTGAGGACCCGCCCCTTGTCGGGGATCTCCGTCGGCAGCACCCAGTCGTACGCGGAGATACGGTCACTGGCGACCATGACGAGGTCGCCCGCCTCGTTCCGGTACAGCTCCCGCACCTTGCCGGTGTGCAGATGCACCAGCCCCGGCACCTGAAGCGGTTCGGGCTTTTCCACAAAACCGGACATGGTTCCTCCCCGTAGCTCTGACTGACAGCGTCGATTCTCCCGTATGGAACGACGGACTCCGGTGCAGGGGCGCAGCTCAGCGGCGCAGCTCAGCGTGCCCGGGAGGATGGGAGCCCTATCGCGGGGCCACTCAAACGGTCGTAAGGGCGCTGTCTGGGCTCGTAGGGGAAGGAAAAGCGGCGGCCGTTCTCCGTCCCGCTCTAGTCCTCTCCGTCCCGGTCTCCGTCCCGCTCTCAGTCCCGCTTGCAGATGCGGTCCAGCAGGTTGGCGGTTGCGCGCTGGATTCGGCTGTCCACATGGCCCGGGCGGTCGAGGGCGGGCGCCCAGGCGAAAGTGCCCGAAGCGAAGACGAGCCCACCGGACGGCGCCCGGTAGAGGGAGGTCTCCTGGTGCCGAAGGGCCCCCTTGCCGTCCCGGTAGGGGGAGTGGGCCAGGAGGATGCGGCGCCGGTGCTCAGGGAGCGCGGTGCGCGGGAAGTAGCGGTCCGCCTCACCTGCGACCAGGCCGGCCAACTCGTCGCCCTCGCCGGCGCCGGTCGCCTCCCAGAGCCAGTGATCGGCGTTCCGTACGACCAAGGGGTGCGGCTCGGGGACACGGCCGGCGTACTGGATGCCCAGCAGTTGCTGTTCCGCCCGGTCGATCTCACGCCAGAGGGCGGCCTTCCCCGGGCCTCGGCGTTTGCGGCAGGTGAGGAGCCGGTCGGGGACACCGGAGGGGGACGGGCCGAGCTCGACCTGCCAGTAGAGGGAGTTCGCGGAGAGGAAGACCAGCGAGGTGCCCTGGTCGCGGGCCGCCTCGACGGTGCGGCGCATGGGCACGGACCAGTACTCGTCATGGCCGGGGAAGACCAGCCCGCGATAGCGGGTCGCATCGACGCGGCCGGCGTGGAGATCGCGGGCGTCGGCGTAGGTGACGTCGTAGCCGTACCGCTCGGCCCACCGGATGAAGTCGTAGGCGTGGCCGACGTGGAGGGGGAGCCCGGCACCTGCGTAGGGGCGGTCGAAGGACACGGTGACGGCTGCGTCCCGCTCGCCGAGGAGCCGACCCTTGTCGTCCCAGGCGTGGTAGAAACTCGCGCCGGTACGACCGTCCTCGGGGTAGAGGTTGTACGCCTGCCAGGTGATGTCCGGCAGGACCAGCAGCAGATCCGCCGGCTTGTTGTCGCGCACGGTGAAGGGGATGTGGGAGCGGTAGCCGTCCACCGTGGTGAGGACGGCGACATGCGCGCCGACCGACCAGTACGAGGGGACCTGGAGCCGCCAGGAGAGCCACCAGTGGTGGCAGGAGACCGTGCGGTCGGCGGTCAGCGGTGGGAGTTGCACGATCCCGGAGAGCCGTGGACTGGTGGCGATCTTGGATGCCCCGGCGCCGGCGTAGTGCCCGATCCGGTAGATGTCGACGGAGAACTGTTGCGGCGGGTCCACGGTGATGTGGAAGTCGATCGCCTCACCGGGGGCCACGGCACCGGTCGAGGCGAACCCCTTGATCTGGCGACGCACATCATCGGCGGTACGGGGTGCCCTGGCGCTACGGCCCCGATCGGGCTCGGCGTACCAGGCGACGACCTGGCCGCTGGCGTCCACGTACTTCTCGGAGCCGCGCAGCCATGGGAGGGGGCCCTGCCCGAAGGGGTCCGTCACCGCATGGGCGAGCGCACCCGACTCCCACCGCCGGATCTGCTCGGCCCCCATGCGCCCTCCCTCAATGCCCCCGGACAACTGCGCTACGCCGAATGGTCGGCGCCGATCCCCAGCACATCACATAACGCACGCGGACCGTCACCCTTCGTCGCGAATTGTTGAGGGAGTGAGCTTTCTGCCGTGGTGGGCGCATGTGGTGCGCGCGAACCCGATGCGCATGCATGGGGTATGCACGGATGGGGTGCACATGGCTGGGGTGCCCATGCATGGAGTGCGGCACGGATGTGGATCAGCGAGGTCGGCGTCCGGATGGGTGCCACCGCACGCGGGGCGCCGTCATCCGCAACGGCCGTACGGGAACGCCCCCGCAGCACGGGCAGGAGGAGGCCGTGCGCCTCCGGGCACCAGGAGTAGCCCCCCGGCACGGGGGAGTGCGCGCGAACAGAGGTGCGCAGGGGCGGGGCGCACGGGAGCGGGGAAGGGCGTCGTACGCCGGGCAGAACGCGGCCGGGAGGAGGCAGGAAGCCGGCGGGGCGCGGTCTAGACGAGCCGGACGGGCTTCTCGGCGCGAACACCCGTCCTGGTCAGCCAGGCCCGCAGCGGTCCGGGATCGCCGTCCTCCGTCAGGCTCAGGACCGGCGACATCAGATCGGCCGAGCGCTCGCCCCGTATCAGCAGGGCTGGCCCGTCCAACCAGTCCAGCCCGGGAGCGGCACCCGCGGTGTCCACGGCGGCACAGCAGACCATCGCGGTGACATGGTCGGCGAGCAGTTCCCGCCCCGTGCGCGGGGGCTGTAGGGGGAAGAGCGGTAGGGGGTCGGCACCCCATCCGTTCAACGCGTCGCCCTGGCTCCGCACCACGGGAACACTGGCCGCCGCCGCCTCCTCCCGCGCGACCTCGGCGCTGATGCCGGCCGCGAGGTTCTCCCCGACCTCGGGCGCGGGCCGGCCCAGGTGGGTGATCACCCGGGCGAGCGTCGGACCGTCGGGGCCTTCCGAAGGCGTCACTCCAAGACCGTCCAGCACGCGATGGAGCCGGGCCGCCTCCGTACGCCACTTCCGGTCCACGACCTCCTCCGGATACTCCTGCCAACCGACCGGTGACCAGTTGACACCGGTCTCCGCAGGGCCTCCGTGGAAGAGGCGGGCTGCCAGCAGGGACGCGGCCTCGTCCACGGCACCGGGCTCTTCCAGCAGATCGCAGGCGGGGCGCTCCCCGAGCCGGGAGGCGAAGCCCTCGGCGAGGCGGTCGCGCCGGGACAGTTCGGTGAGCGCGGAGACCACTCCGGCATCCAAGCGGGAGGGCCAGCGACCCATCCGCCAGGCCGGCAGGGCAACCCTGGTCAGGAGCCTGTCCCAGCCCGCGTAGGCCAGCCCGACCTGCTCCTGGGCGACGATCCGCAGACCGTAGTCCACAGCTTGGGCCCGCTCGGACGCGGCTGCGGCCACGCCCCGTTCCATCTCCCCCGCGTAGGTGTGACAACTGCGCAGCAGCATCCGGGATATGGGGCCGATAAAACCGAAGGCCAGCCGTCCCAGCAGTCGCCGCGGGGTCGATCGGACGGCTCGTTGCGCGGAGTCCGACGCCAGTGCGACCGCCGCGTCCAACCCCCGTACGAAACGTCGGGCGGCGGCTATGTCCGGGTGCGCGGACGGCGCGGTCCCCGCGACGACGGGAGCCAGCACGGCCCGCAACTCGGCCACACGCATCCACCACAGGAAGGGGGAGCCGATGACCAGCACCGGCGCCTCCGTCGAACGCCGTACACGGGGACCGCTGCGCACCACATGGCGAAGGGAGTGCGCCGGGTGGGTGCGGTCCTCCAGCCAGCTGTCGCAGTCGGGGGTGAGCGCCAGCGCGGAGGGAGGGGGCACATCGAGCCGCTCGGCCAGGTCCCGCACCAGGCGGTAGAGGTCGGGGGCTGATCTCTCGGGAAGCTCGACGGTGGGGCTCAGCGCGGGCTCGGCACGCACAATCACCGCCGCGACGGCCACGGCGAGCACCAGCACGACCAGCGCGCACACCGAGGTGACCCAGCGTGCGGTGTCCCAGCCGCCCCCGCTCATATGACCGGTCACACCGCCGGCGAACAACACCACGGCCACGGCGGCGGGCAGCAGGGCGACCGCCACCGCCCTGCTGCGGATGCGCAATACGGCGAGCGCGCGCAATCGCGCGGCCTGCGAGCCGATCGACTCGCCCATACCGGTACCGGACACGCCGGTCCTCACCCCCTCTGCATGGCGACGGTGAAGGTCACTCCCCCACTGTGACACCCGTCACTGACATCGCAATGCCGATGAGCCAAGTGCCGGAACGCTTGCGCCGCACCATAGTTGGGGTCCCGGCGGTCGTCATCCAGATGGCTCAGTCGTCACTCGATGGAATGGCCTTGGGCAAAGGTGAGGACGGGCTGAGAAGGCGCTGGGTTCACTCCCAATTCGCACGGCTTCTCACACACTCCGCGCTCGCCCGTAGTCGCTCCGTAGTGGGCGCGCGCTTGCATGCGGGGTGCGGAGACAGGCAGGCACCGTCACCGTGCGCTCCCGATGGGCACATCGACAGCGCACACGTCGAGGACGGTCGCTCGTCCCGTCACATACACATCGAGACGAGGTACGGGGTTCGGTCGCCTACCTCGCGGAGGTCGGCGGCAACCCTCCGAGGAGTGCCGCCGCCCCACTGCATCAGCCCTCGATCAGCCCTCAGCGACCGCGCGAGCGATGTCGGTCCGGTGCTGGGAGCCGTCGAGCCTGATCCGGGCGACGGCCCGGTAGGCCCGCTCGCGGGCCTCGCTGAGGTCCTTGCCGGTCGCGGTGACCGACAGCACCCGCCCGCCCGCACTCACAACCGCGTCGCCGTTCTGTTTGGTACCGGCGTGCAGGACATACGCATGGGGCGCATCCTGCGCCGCGACCTCGTCCAGCCCCTCGATGGGGTCGCCGGTGCGCGGAGTGTCCGGATAGTTGTGGGAAGCGATGACCACGGTCACCGCCGCCTCGTCGTGCCAGCGCAGCGGAGGCTCGTCGACGAGCGTGCCCTTGGCGGCGTGCAGCAGCACCCCCGCGAGCGGAGTGCGCAGCCGTGCCAGCACCACCTGGGTCTCGGGGTCACCGAAGCGGGCGTTGAACTCGATCACCCGTACGCCACGGGAGGTGATCGCAAGACCCGCGTACAGCAGCCCCGAGAACGGTGTACCGCGGCGGCGCATCTCGTCGACGGTGGGCTGGAGCACCGTCGTCATGACCTCGTCCACCAGCTTGGGATCGGCCCAGGGCAGTGGGGAGTACGCACCCATGCCACCGGTGTTGGGGCCTTCGTCACCGTCCAGAGCACGCTTGAAGTCCTGGGCGGGGGTCAGCGGAAGGACCGTCTCGCCATCGGTGATGGCGAACAGGGAGACCTCGGGGCCGTCGAGGTACTCCTCGATGACGACCGCGCCGCCACAGGCGATGGCGTGGTCACGGGCCTCAGTCAGATCAGAGGTGACGACGACGCCCTTACCAGCGGCGAGACCGTCGTCCTTCACCACGTAAGGAGGCCCGAAGGCGTCCAACGCGGCGTCGATCTCCTGTGCGTTCGTACAGACATAGCTACGGGCCGTGGGCACTCCCGCTGCGGCCATGACGTCCTTCGCGAACGCCTTGGAGCCTTCCAGCTCCGCGGCCTCGCGAGACGGTCCGAAGCAGGGAATGCCAGCGGTACGTACGGCATCGGCGACACCGGCGACGAGGGGCGCCTCCGGTCCGACGACGACGAGCCCGACCTCCAGTCGGGCAGCGAGTCGGGCGACTGCATCGCCGTCGAGGGCGTCGACCGGGTGCAGCTCCGCGATCTCGCCGATGCCGGCGTTTCCGGGCGCGCAGTGCACAGCGGTGACGTCGGGGTCGAGTGAGAGAGAGCGGCACAGGGCGTGTTCGCGGGCGCCGCCGCCGATGACGAGGACCTTCACGCCCGTCAGCCTAACCGCCGCGGACCGTGCTCTCGTACGGCCCTCCGAGCAGAGCCGTCCTATTCGTTCGTGTATTCCTCCACCACAGTGGCCCCCAGCTCACGCACGATGAGGTCATGGCCCGAGAGCGCGGACTCCACCAGATCCGGATCGTCGTCCTCGGGGACGTCGTCCTCGGGCGAGACCGGCGGCGGAGTGGACACGGGAGCAGGAGCGGTGCGCGTCGGCTCCGAGGCCACCGGTCTGGACGGCGCGGGCTGACTCGGACGCTGCTCCTGCGCGGCAGGAGGTTGGCTCATAGGTCCGGCGGACCCGGAGGACGGACCGCCGGAGCCGCCTTGGGGCGCCGCCGAAGGCGCGGGAGCGGGACGCGGCGCGGGGGCACCCGAACCTGACCCGTATCCGGCCGGAGCGGGGCGGCCTCCGCCGAACCCGGAACCGCCACCGGCCGGACCGGAGGGACCGGGACCTCCCGTACCGCCTGAGGGGTCGATGATCGCTTCGATCTTCCACTGCACGTGGAACTGCTCCGAGAGGGCCTGCCGGAGCACTTCCTCGCTCCCGCTGCTCGCGAAGTTGTCCCGCGCGCCGGCGTTGAGGAAGCCGAGTTGGAGGGTCGTGCCGTCGAAGCCCGCCACCTGCGCGTTCTGGCTGAGGAGGATCCAGGTGAAGCGACGACGGTTCTTGACCGCTTCCAGGATCTCGGGCCACATGTTGCGCACCTGGCCGGCGCCCTGCGCCATGACGGGAGCCGATGGTGACGCCGCGGCGACCTGGGCGGGCGCGGAGACCTGCGGGGTGGGTGCCGGAGCAGCGGCCGGTCGGGGCCCCTGTCCGGGAGCGGACGCGGTGGGCCAGGCACCGGGGCGGGCCCCGGCCGCCGGCTGGGCGGGCTGCGCGTCGGCGGGCGGGGACGGGGCGACTGGGGCCGGCGGAGGGGTGGCGGGCGCGGGAGGCGCCATCTGTACCGGGGGTGCCTGTTGCACGGGTGCGGAGGGTCGGGACACCGGACCGTCCGGCCCTGGCATATGGGCGTGCATCTGAGGGCCGGGGACATAGCCCACGGGCGGTCCACCACCGGCACCGGCGGAGCCCACAGCGGCGGCCCCGCGCTCCAGCCGATCGAGCCGGGCCTGGGTGGAACGCTCGTCGTCGTACGCGGCGGGAAGCAGCACCCGCGCACAGATCAACTCCAACTGGAGCCTCGGCGAAGTCGAACCGCGCATCTCGGTGAGGCCGGTGTTGACCAGATCCGCGGCGCGACTCAGTTCGGCCGCACCGAACACGGACGCCTGGGCCACCATCCGCTCCACGACATCGGCGGGGGCGTCGATCAGCCCCTTCTCCCCCGCGTCGGGCACCGCGGCGAGGATCACCAGGTCCCGCAGCCGCTCCAACAGGTCGGCGACGAAGCGCCGGGGGTCGTTCCCACCCTCGATGATCCGGTCCACGATCTCGAACGCGGCGGCCCCGTCCCCGGAGGCGAAGGCATCCACCACAGCATCGAGCAGGGAGCCATCCGTATAACCGAGCAGGCCGGTGGCCATGGCGTAGGTCACACCCTCTTCGGTGGCCCCGGCGAGCAACTGGTCCATGACGGACATGGAGTCCCGCACGGATCCGGCGCCGGCCCGCACGACGAGGGGCAGCACGCCGTCGGCGACGGGGATGTTCTCCTTGCCGCAGACCTCACCGAGGTAGTCACGGAGGGTCCCGGGAGGCACCAACCGGAAGGGGTAGTGGTGCGTACGCGAGCGGATGGTGCCGATGACCTTCTCGGGCTCGGTCGTCGCGAAGATGAACTTGAGGTGCTCGGGCGGCTCTTCCACGACCTTCAGCAGGGCGTTGAAGCCCTGCGGGGTGACCATGTGGGCCTCGTCGATGATGTAGATCTTGTACCGGCTGCTGGCCGGGCCGAAGAACGCCTTCTCCCTCAGATCACGGGCGTCGTCCACACCACCGTGGGAAGCGGCGTCGATCTCGATGACGTCGATCGACCCCGGGCCGTTGCGGGCGAGGTCCTGACAGGACTGGCACTCACCGCAGGGCGTGGGGGTGGGCCCCTGCTCGCAGTTCAGACAACGGGCGAGGATGCGCGCGCTCGTCGTCTTGCCACAACCCCGCGGTCCGCTGAACAGGTAGGCGTGATTGACCCGGTTGTTCCGCAGGGCCTGCTGCAACGGGTCAGTGACATGCTCCTGCCCGATGACCTCGGCGAAGGACTCGGGACGATAGCGGCGATACAGCGCAAGGGACGACACGCCTACGAGGTTATCGGGGCCCGCTGACAACCGAAGCCCACCCGCCCCCACCTGGGCAAACGCAAGCGCCCCCCACGCACCCGCCAGAGCCAACCTACCCTTGCTGCCTTCCGGCCCTGGGGGAGTTCAGTCAGATAGCGCCACGTGAGGGGCTCCGCACACAGTACCCGATCGCCGGGGTGGGAACGAGTTCGCGAGCATCCCCCGGCGTCTTGTATTGTTTGCCGCGGAGGATTCGCCTAGTGGCCTAGGGCGCACGCTTGGAAAGCGTGTTGGGGGCAACCCCTCACGAGTTCGAATCTCGTATCCTCCGCCATTGCTCTCACCGGGCAATACAGGGAAGCCCTGATCTGCGCTTATGCGGATCAGGGCTTCTCTGCTTTGGCGACCGCTCGTGCTGCGGCTCCGCATCCAGGCGGAGCTAGGCGAGACGCTTCGGTAACTCGGACTTGTCTAGCTCCCAGTCACGAGGAGCCACGAGCCCATGGCAGCACGGAACCCACTGCGCGCACAGCAGCGCGTCAGGAGCGCCGACACGTCGTCGCCGACACAGAGCACGCGCACGCTGTCAGCAACGCCTGTGCGCAGCGTCAGGAGCGCTGAGGACGTACGTCTCGCGACGATCGCAGAGCTTGAGCTACACCTGTCGACCACGACGAACAAGCACGGTCGCCCCTTCCAGAGGCGCACGGTCAACGCGTACAAGTACGCGGCTACTCAGCTCCACCGCTGGCTGACCCGATCTCCGCAGCTCAACGCGGGGGGTGTGGAAGTCGCATCGTTCACCGACGTGGACACCGCCATCCTGAACCGCTACTTCCGCTGGTACTACACGGAGCACGATGTCCCGAAGTCCCAGGATGGGAAGGGCGGTTACACAGGCGGAACCAGCACGACCCAGCGCAACCTCCGGGCGCTGTTCCTCTACCTGGCCGAGGAGTACGACCACCCGAACCCGTACGACGATCCGCGCTTGCAGCGCTACGCCACTCCCCCGATGGGCAAGCCCAAGACACTCTCAACCGACTTCATCCAGGACTGCCTGGCAGTCACGGGAGGCGGCTCTCCGAAGGTCCGCGACTTCGAGACGGTGAGGAACCACGCGATCATTCGCGTACTCACCGAGGGGCTGAGGTCGGACGAACTCCTGAACCTTCGAACCAACGACCTCGACCTGCCCAACGGAACTCTGGTCGTCGTCCCGCTCAAGGGCGATCGGAACTCCATTGATGCCCGCGTCATCCCGCTCCAGCCCAAGACGGTCAAGGCACTGACGCGGTACCTGCGCGTACGAGCCGAGCACCGCATGGCGAACCCGAACTCTCCGGATCACCTGGACTGGCTCTGGCTCGGCACGCGCAATCGCGGAGAGCTGGGCTACCAGGGTCTTCATCGGCTCGTGAAGAAGATCGCCGCCGCCGCAGGATATGACCCTGCTCACGTCTCGCCGCACTCCTACTGCCATACCTGGGCCGACGACCTCAAGGCGGCGGGAGTCTCGGGCGAGCACATCATGGCGGTGCGTGGGTGGAAGTCACCCGCGATGCTCAGGCGGTATGGCGCGGACATGGCCTCACGCCGAGCGGTAGACGCCGTGCACCAGCTCGGGGACCGCTACTGATCCTCCGGCTGTCCAGTCACTGACCCACCCCTGACCTGGGCCTACGTCGCAGCCGGCGGACAGCCCAGCGGGCACAGCCAGACACACCAAGAGGGTGGTGTGGGACATCCATCGGGACGTTCCACACCACCCTCGTTCGTCGTCTCGGCCGGGTCATAAGGACCCGCGTGCAGCCGCCACGATCAGGTAGCCGCAGGTCGCTGCCGACAGCAGGCACCAGGCACCAGGCAGGCCAAGCGAACCGTCCGACTATCCGGCGCATCACTGCTCACCACCTCCCGCTCCCTGGCTGTCTTCCTGACCGGCTCGGGTCACGCGGGCGTGGTCGGTGAAGACGCGGCGGAAGAGGTCGTGACCCGTCCGACCCGTGTGCTTGAGCGCCCAGTCCTGGGCGGCGTTCTGCTCATCCTTCGGACCGCTGTCCTCTCCGCATCCGACCGAGACACAGAACGCCTCGTACGTCACGCCGCCCTCGGGAGCGTGGCGGATCGTGTGGTCAACGAACCTCATCACCATTCGGGCGGACATCAGTGCCCCTCCGGGTGACGGCGGAGGAAGACGTTGCAGTCGGACACGGTGGTCCAGTCACCGCCCGCTCGTGCACGGTCGCGGGTGTTGGCCAGCTCGATACAGCCAGCGCATCCCTCCACGGGAGTTGGCTCCAAGATGTCGGCTGGCTCTGTCAGTACCACCGGAGCGCTGGGGTAACTCTTCGGCTTGGTCATGATCTGAGTCTCGGAGCGATTCGCCAGCACTACCGGTGACTAGGTGTTGACTGACTGGTGACTGACTACGCTTTCACCATGAGCAGCGCAGGCGGAGAGTTCGGGCGCACGGTGAGAGCCGCGCTCAAGGCACAGGGGCTATCGATCCGCGCTGCATCGCGGGCGATGGTGTACGACCACGCGTTCCTCTCGCGGGTCCTGGCGGGCAAGCAACTGCCGTCCCCAGAGCTGGCGTTGTCCCTGGATCGTTTACTCAATGCCCATGGCGAAGTGGTGGAGTTGGCGGCTCGTCTCATCGACGGCGCTCAGTCCCCCAGCGATCAGGACCAGGCGCTCCAGCCCACCCTGGCCGACTTCCTGCCGGAGGGTGACCCACTTAGCCTGCTCACGGTTCGCTCGCCTCGGCGGGTGGGTGTGGGAGAGGTGACGGACCTACAGAAGCGCGTCCACGGACTGCGCCTTGCCGACGACGTTCTAGCGGGCGGAGACCTCATCGCCCCGGCTCTCAGGGAGCTGCGCGAGGCCGTACGGCTGTACCGCGAGAACACGCACACCCAGGGTGTTGGCCGCGCGCTGCTGGTTCAGATCGGAGAGCTGGCACAGATCGCCGGGTGGATCGCATCCGATGCCGGACGGCACGAGGAAGCCGAGCGGATCTACCGGCTCGGTCTCAGCGCAGCCAGGCAGGCCGGGGACATGACGCTGGCGGGGAACCTCGGTGGATCGCTCGCCTACCAGATGACGAACGTCGGCACGCCCGACCAGATCCGCGAGGGTCTGACCCTGGCCCAGGCCGCGTTGCACGACGCTGGACCAGACTCACCGGGTAAGGCTCGGGCCCTTTACTGGGACCGCGTCGCGTGGGCGCACACACAAGCGGGTGGCCATGAGAACGCACGCGCCGCTATGCGGGCACTGGGAGAAGCCTCCGAGGCGCTGGCGCAGAGCGACGACGAGACCGAGGAGCCGCCCGCTTACCTGTACTGGGTCGACGCCGGGGAACTTCAGGTCATGGAGTCCCGCGTCTACACGGAGCTCCGCAGGCCGCTGCGAGCGGTGCCGCTACTCCGTGACGTGCTCGCGGGTTACGACGCCACGCACACACGGGAGATGGCTCTCTACCTGTCGTGGCTCGCCATCGCTCTGGCTGATGCGAACGAGCCTGAGGAGTCGGCGGTCGTCGCGGAGCGGGTGATCCGCATAGTGTCGGCCGTCGCCTCCGAGCGCACAGCCGAGCGGGTCCGTGTCGTGCTGGCTCGGCTCCAGGAGTACGAGGACGTACCCGAGGTCGCTACCCTCCTGGCAGAGCACGCGGCCTGACTGGCTGCACCCAGACGAGAGCCCCGGCGCGGTAGTTAGCCTCTATCGCGGCGGGGCTCTCTTGGCTCGGCGACACCCTCTTCTCACGAGGGGTGGTGTGGAACGTTCAGATCACCAGGGCGTCACCATGTCCCCCACCCACCGGCACATCTGCGCGATGCCGTCTCGTCCGAGGATCACGCCCATGATGGTGATCTCTGCGGCGAGGAGTCCCGAGACGAGCCAGGCGAAGTGCTGGCGCTGGGAGATCTCACGGCGAGGGGTGCACGTGCGGCAGATCGGGTCAAGGTCGAACGAGGTCGGCGCGGGCACGAGGTTAATCCCGCACCGTGTGCACGAGACGTAGGTCTTTCCCTGCTGGCGGGTGTAGCGGAATCGGCGCTGATGCTTTCCCATATCGCTCTCGCTCTCGCGTAGTTGGAATGACGAGAGCGACGCTAGGAACGAACGGCTCAGCCTCCGAGAATGACGCCTGGATTCCATGGAGATTCGTAACCCGACTCCGGGGCTAACTGTTATGTGCGGCTCGTGAGTTCGCGTCGCGCGTCTCTGCGAGAGAGCGTCACGCGCAGACCTAGCTCCAGACGCGATTCTTTGACGCCTCTCGGCTTCTCGCACGTCGTCTGAGTGTCTGAGTACGACAGCGCAAACCGATCTCTCCTGACGCGCTCTCAGAGCTTCCGCCGGCTCGGCGTCCTCGCAGGTCAAGCCACCGAGAAGCCCGGCACTCGTGATGAGTGACCGGGCTCCTCTGCTGGGGCTGGTGTGGAACGTCAGGCAGTGACCTTCTCGACGGTGGTCGCGGGCAGGCGGTGCGACTTGCCGTCGGCGTCGGTGAACTGGACGAGCTTGATGGACCAGCCGGTCAGCTCAAGGTCGGTGAAGGGCTCTTCCACACCCACCACGTGCACGGTGACGCGCTGCTCCTTGAACTCTCGCCACGTCTCGCGGGTGACCTCCACGGGGTCAGCGGCAGGAGCGGCCTCGGGGGTCTGCTGTGTCGGCACAGCGGGCGCGGTCTCTGCGGTCGGCGTCTCGACCGGCGCAGGCTTCGGGGCGGCGGCGACCTTGCGCGGGTCCTTCTTCTTGGTCGGCGTGACGGCGACGGGCTTGGGTGCCGTGACGTTCGACGCGACGGCTTCGCCGCGCATCTCCTTGCGGCACTTGGCACGAGCAGCCTTGGTGCTCGAGTGGTCGCAGGTGGTGTGTGAGAAGCGGGTCTTGGTCATGGTCTCGAACTCCCTCGGTTCTGCGCGGTGTTGCTGACACGGCAGACACTCCCAATCACAGGCGAGCCGCCCGAAGGGCTAGAGCTGGATTCCGTGGCGAACTGTTATCGAGCGATGGCCTATGGCTCGCGCTGACGGTCTCGACTACACGCGCGGCAGGACCGATTTCCGTCCTTATTCCAGACGGTGTTCTCGTCATCGAATGCGTGGCCCCACTTACAGTGGGTCTTCTTTGCATTGTGGTGTCGACCTCGCTTCACGATGTCGCGCATGTTGTCCGTGTGACTGCCAAGTTCGAGATGGCTCGGGTTACAGCAAACCGAGTTGTCGCAACGATGCCTCACGAGTTCGGCCCGTGTGAGTTCCCGCCCCAGGGCATGGCTCATGAGCCAGCGCGTCACGTAGACGGATCGGTCATTAATCCGCATTCGCCCATAGCCGCGAAGGATCGTTCCCTTCCAAGGCCAGCAAGCGTCTGACCCAGCCGAGGTGTCCACGTTGATTGCCCAACGCTGCTCGGGCGTGAGGTTCCGATATTGCTTCTGGGTTCCCGACTTGGGGCACTTGGCACGCGCTTCTTTGGTCGGCTCGTGGTCACATCCCACGTGAACGACTGAACCACGAGGGTTACGCCTTGCCCGGTCTCGCGAGTTGTCAGCCTCCGTGCCCGGCTCCAGATGTTCGGGGCGGACACACGGGCGGTTATCGCACTTGTGACGTGCCAGCTCACCGGGAGCCAACTTACGACCCAGGGAGTATTCAAGCGCCCACCTGTGGGCCAGGTGCCTTCGATCGTCCCGGCGGTCGTAGAAGATCCCGTATCCGTCGGTGTGCAGATGCCCCTTCCATACCCAGCATTCGCCCGCCGTATCGACGCGGGATATGAACCGCTCGTACGCGTCGCCGACACGACCAATAGCGCCAGCTCGATTCCGTCGACACATAGCACGGGCCGCCCTGGTCCTTTCGTGATTGCACTCCTCGTGACTCATGACGCTTACGCTATGCGCGATTTTGCGGCTGGAAGCTATGACGGCATTAACCCACGGGGTACTCCATATGCGATTCCTTGCCGTTTTGTCAAGCATCTGTCATCATCGAATTGCCGATAAGCAATGCGGAATTACCCCGGAATAGAGGAGGAGGATAGCGTGGGTAGTGCAAAGCAAGAGGCGGAATGGGATCGGGAAGCCGAGAAGACATACCGTCTCTGGCTGGCAGGTAACAACCGTTCAGCCATTGCCCGCTCCCTCGGAATCACCCGGGAAGTCGTGAACCGTCGCCTCGCTCGGGCGCGAAAGAACCTGGGTGAGGAAGCACTCGCCGACATGCGTACGGACGTGGAAGCCAGCTTGGATGAGCTGATCCGCCGTTCTTACAGCAACCTCAAGGGCGCCGAGACGGTGGCGGAGCGGAATGCAGTTATCCGCACCATCGCCGACCTCAAGATGAAGAAGTCCAAGCTCCTTGGCCTGGAAATGCCTGCCAAGCTCACCCTGGAGATGGAGAAGGTCTACACCGGAGACCCTGTCTGGGACGGTGATCTGTAATGCCGCTCCGCTCGATGGGTGAACACAGGCGACGCGCTGAGGCTGGTGTGGTGGTTTGCACTGTCCATACGCGATGCGCCATCAATGCCAACGGACCCTCGCTGGATGGCGAGGACCTGGAGCTAGCAGCAATGGCCCGGATAGGCCACCTCAAGATCGAAGGGCGAGAGCTACCCCAAGAGGTTGCCGACGCTCCCGCTTACCTCCTGTCGAGGGTTCTCTCTAAGTACGGCCTGTGGTCCCAGTCGGCATCACCGCCGTGCAAGACGCGGAAGCTCTCCGAGGAAGAGATCTGCCAGCGCACGGAGTACGTGGCCACGGTTCGAGAAGCGCGCCGGAAGAAGCAGGCTCCGCCTCGTCCCCTGTGGGAGAAGTTCGATCCCGACCTGGACCGGATCATCCGCGAAGGCCGCGCCGCACAGGCACGTACCACACCCCCCGTATTCGAAGAGATGGAGTGATGAAGATGGCCGACAGCACGAGCGCGCGCCTCATGGCCCAGATGCGAGGGGCGAGTGGGTACACCAACGGCGACGTCGGCACGCGGCGAGTCGATGAGGGCACCCGCGTCATCCAGCGGCGGATGCTCGGCGAGCCGCGCAACTACGACTCCATCCACGAGGCCAACGACACCGAGGGCCGAGCGTTCGAGGCAGCCGTCCAGAAGCGGACCCGGATGCTCGCCGAGCAGCGCGTTCCGCACCCCGAGGCGACGGCCCGCGAACAGCTCAGGCGGGAACTCAGCGCGAGCCGGGAGGAGCGGGATCGCCGCCGCACTCACGAGGCCATGATGAACACCTCCCGGCAGGAAGAGCAGGCAGCGGGCGAGGAGTTCGCGGCGCGTGCGGCCAAGCCGCTCGTCTCCCGCACGCCCCAGCCCGGCACCTCGGTCAACGAAGTCGCCCAGATCCAGTCCCGCGACCGGGTCGCGGAGAAGCTCATGGCCGACTACTACGGCCACCCCACCAGCTGAAACGGCAGGCGCGTAACCGCGCCGGCCGTTTGCACGACCCACCTATCCGACCGCGTAGAACCGGGCATCCGCCCGCAGTAGAAAGGCAGGCCCCGAATGGCCAACGTCACGATGGACCTCCAGGACTTCAACAGCCTGATGGCTCTGGGCGCTGCCCGCCGTCGCGCGGTGTTCCTGGACCTCTACAACACCGGCCGGGTCAAGGCCGGAGCGCCCGTTGCCACCGGCGCGGACAGCGTGATCCTCACGCCGACCAACCCCGGCTCCGCCACGCCGGAGAGCACCGTCGTCACCCGCGTGAAGTCCGCGATTGCGGCCGCGTCATGAGTCCCGAGCTGGACCTCGATACGCGGGTGTTCAACGGCGTTGTGAACAGCCAGCACCGCACGGTGCGAGATGGTCTCTACACGACCCGCCTGCTGGGTCTCCCGAGCCTGCACGGTGTCGAGCAGGGTGACGTCCTGGCCGCTCTCGGCAGGCTCCGGGACCAAGGCCGCATCACCATCGAGGGCAGTGACCTGAACCGCCAGCGCATCCACCTGGTGCCTGGCCCGGCGCGTCCCGCTCGTCTCGACGGCCCCACGGCTGACCGCGTCCTCTCGGCGTGCCAGGACGACGGCTACGACCTGACGACCGAGGACTGACCCACTAGACCGGCTGGTGTGGGACAGGGCTCCAGGGGTTCTTCTTACCCTCCTTAACCCCGCGCGGGGACTATCCCCCTGTTCCACACCAGCCCCCCCAACTCCCGGTGACGTCAGCCCCACCGGGAATAGCTCGGTCTCTAGGGTGGCCGAGCCTGAGACCGGACAGCAGGGTCTGACCCCTCCCCGCTGTCCGGTCTCTCTGCATGTCCGACACCGAATCCGCGGGGCACTGTCCCGCGCTGGCGCTCACGACTCAGGAGGGAAACTGAGATGGCACGGCTCCGCTCTACCCATCAAATCTCTCATCGGGATTGCACTCACCCGAGCACTTCTTGGGACCGCCAGAAGTGCCGTGAGGCACGGGGTCTAAATGGGACCAGCGGAATGGTTCAATCCAGCCATGAGGACTGTGATCACCCTGCTACTCAGGCTGGCCGCCTGAAGTGCAGAAAAGGTCGGAGAGCTGTCGAGACTGGCAAGAGGGTCGGAATCCACGCCGACTGTGACCACCCGGACACGGCTTGGGAGATGACTAAGTGCCGTAGGGCTCGCCAGGGCAATCCGGCCCTACCCGCCTCGGGTTGGATGATGGCAAGGAGACTTCCCGACGCTCCCACTATGGCCTTCATTATCTTGAAGCGGATGAGATATAACCGCGATAGGCAGTCCGTGTTCACGCGGGAATGGATCGGGCGACAGTACCCAGGCATGCAGGCCAATGGACCCGAGCTTATCGACGCGGCTCTCCAACTCCTGGTGGACCGTGGCCACATCAGCGAACTGCCCAAATGACCACGGCCATCTCTGACTCCTGGCTGGACGAGGCCATAGCCGAGCTGGAGGCGGACGGCTATCTGCCACACCAGCCGAATAAGCCGCAGACTCGGGCCAGGAAGGCCAAGGCTCACACCGCGCTAACCAGGCGCATCCACGAGTTCATCACCCGTGAATTCAAGGAGGGCGCAGCCGGTAACCGCTCCTCCCTGCCGTCGACTTACGACGTGGCGAAGGCGTGCGTACACGGCTCAGGGTCCAGGAAGTCCTGTTCCCGAGCCATGCGGCACCTTCTTCTCTTGGAGGCCATGGGCGAGATCACCCGCGTCTACGACCCGGAGGATTACGACGGGTGGACCTCCACGCACCGCATCACGTTCTGGGCCCTGCCCAACAGCGGGCTGATGCTGGGTGGTGTGGAACAGCCCGTCTCATCACCTCCACGGTCGCCCTTCATCGACCACCTCTCGGAGTGCACCCACCCCAGCACCCCGAACGAGCGAGACCGGTGCCGTAAGCGCCACTGGATGCTCATGGACGTCTCTGCCCTGTAGGAGCTAGGCCCTCCCCCAAACGGATGAGTACCAGCTCGATGTGGCGGGAATCACTCACCGCCTCCAGCCTGCGGAATTCCCATTCATGGCCCGTGCACATATCAGGGGTACCTTTCGCGCGATCACGGACCGTGAGCGGCGTGGATTGCGCGCGTCGGCGCAGTGGTGACACCGTTCCCACACCGCCCCGCCGAGTGAAGGACCAGCCATGCCGCGCATTGCCGAGCCGACCGATAACGCGTTTCTCGACCTCATGGAGTGGCGACAGCGCAGAAGCTCTCAGAGCGCGCTAGGACGCCTCGAAGTGCTCGCCGACAGAGTTCGTCACTCTCGACTCTTCTGGCGCCTCACGCGTCGATTCTGAGCGCCTAACGCATACGTCTGCGCTCTGTCGTCGCTCACGCGTCGCGCTCACTCACGAGATAGCCCGCATTGGTAATCCACCAGTGCGGGCTTTCTTTTTGCATGGCCGCTATTCCGATCTCTTTGTGCGAAGCTACAGACTTTCAAATCCGCCTGCTGATTCGACCCCACGCTTCCCTTTGAGTGCGGAATCCGCCACTGAGAGAATTCGATCAAGGAAGCCGAACCAATTCGGAGGAAGCAGCGATGGAAACACCCAAGACCCGCCGTACCTACATCGATCATTCGGCCTGCGAGCACGAGAACACCGGGGGCAACCGCCGACTGTGCCGACTCGATCGCCTCCACGACGGGTGCGAGCACAGCGACGACCCGAAGGCGAAGGCGTGGTGCACGCGGCGGAAGGCCAAGGCCGCCGAGAGCGCCGAGTAATTACCCACTTGAGAGCCGAGGGAAGAACGGAAACGATGGGCCATGAAGACAGCCATTCGACCGCTCAAGGCATACCGCCGCCACTACTGCGAGAGGCAGCACAGGACATATCTGGCATTCGCCCGTTGCGTGTGGCGGAACGCTATCTGGGTTCGCGCATTCGAGCCGGGCGACGACCTACCGTACGCGCTGGTCTCGAACTGCCGCAAGCCGCACACGGCCGGAGACCAGCGCATTGTCAGCCTCTGGTCCTCCCGCGAGAACGCGAAGCGTCAGGAGGAATGGATCAACCGCTTCGGATGTGGCGGCGGGTGCTACCGAGCGCACGAAGTGATTCGCCTGGAGATGGAGCCATGAGAAAAGCCCCCGCCTGGCAACAGGGGCTTTCTCTGGAACTCAACGCGCCTGGAAAGGAATAGGCAACGGAATGAAGAGTAACACTGCGGCTTTCTTCGCGGAAACCTATGGGTCTGATATGCCGCGAATTACGTTCATCTCCAGCCCGAATAGGGATGCGCGGGGAAGCATCATTCCCGACGTCATTGCTCAGGCCAAGCCGAAGGACTTCACGGTCCGCCGCCTGCTTCGCCAGGCTGAGCGGGAGGGGGCGGAACTGTTCTTCGCCCCCGTACCAATGAGCGGCGAGGGTATGCCGAGTGAGGCGCAGGCAAAGGACGCGGCCGTCATCTGGGCTGACGTGGACCAGGACTTCACCGACGAACAGAGGGCGCTCATCGAACGGCTGGACGCCACGGTCAACGAGTCGGGCGGTGTGGGACGTCACCACGTGTTCGTCCCCCTGGATGTCCCACACCCCCCGCACGTCATCAAGCAGTTGAACCAGGCTCTCCGCGTGGCGCTGGACGGCGACGCCAAGCAGAACCCCGCGTCCTTCCTCCGGGTGCCTGGGTCGTTCAACCGCAAGGGCGAACCGGTGCTCTGTCGCACTGTGCGCCTGTCATCGTCTCGTCAGACGCTCCCGAGCGTCCGTCAGGCGCTCCGTACGGACGCCAGCAGTGCGAGCGAGTATCAGCGTGCGTCTGTCGCCGTTGAGGACGCCGTGAGCGCTGCTGAGACGTTCCGCAAGTACGCGGGCAAGACGGCTCCGGGGCTCGGTGGGATGTCACCTCGCCGCCTTCTGGATAAGGCCAACGGGAGGTTCGCGGAGGGCAACTACGACGGTCGGCACAAGCTCGCGAGCGGCCTGACCAAGGACCTGTTGCGGATCGGGCTCAGCCAGGGTGAGGCGCTGGGCGTGCTCCTGGAGTGCGACGCGGCCACGGACAAGTGGACGCCAGCACAGATCGCCGCCGACGTGGCGAGGGTGTACTCCAAGGAGGTCCCACACCAGCCCGATAGCGGTGCTGAGAGCCGGGGTCAGAGCACGAGCGCCGGCGTGAGTGCTGAACCGGTCGTGACCAGCGCGGATGATGGCGGAGACGTGATCGTGGGCGACGGCCTGACCGAGCGGTTCCCCAGTCTCGACTGGGCATCGGCGTGGACGCGGGACTACTCCAGCCCAGATTGGCTCCTGGGCAAGTTCCTGGAGCGCGGGCAACAGATCGCCTTCGTGGCTGGCGGCAAGGAGGGGAAGTCTCTGCTCCTTCTCGACTGGTCCCTGTCCCTGGTTCTCGGGTGGTCGTTCCTCGGCGATGAGGGGAAGGGCGACGGCAAGGACGAAGGGGACGGTAAGGAGTCGGGCGCGCGGGTTCTCTACTTCGACCGTGAGAACAACCTCCGCGACATCATCACGCGTGCGCGGTCGCTCGGGGTCACCGACAAGGACCTGGCCGCCCTCTCCGAGCGGTTCATCTACAAGCAGTTCCCAGCCTTCGACGGCACGTTGGATGACCCGGAGGCGAACGCGGCCGAACAGCTCTTGGCGATCGTGGATGAGGTGAAGCCAGACGTGGTGATCCTCGATACTGCGTCGCGGTTCATCAAGGGCAACGAGAACGACTCGGCTCCGTGGCTCCAGCTCTACCGGCTCGTTCACGCGCCGCTCAAGTCGCGGGGTGTGGGCGGCGTTCGTATCGACCACTTCGGCAAGGACGAGACCAAGGGCGCTCGCGGCAACAGCGCCAAGGCGCAGGACGTTGACCACGTCTGGGAAATGACGGTCAAGGGGGAGCGCAAGGAGAGGAAGCCGGACGGCGAATGGGTGGTGATCACCCTCGGTATGAAGCGGACGCACACACGGACGGGGCACGGCGACGACTCGTTCAGCATCGTGCGGCGGGGCAAGAAGGACCACGAGGGCATGTGGGCGGACGGCTGCACCTCTCACGAGCTGGAGAGCAGCCAGGACAAGTTCGATGAGGTGGGCGAGAACCTAAGCGACGCTGAGAAGATCTGGGCCTTCATGTCGCTGGCGGTGGGCAGACCGGTGACGGCAGCACGAGCAGCCGAGGTCATCGGGAAGTCGGACAAGACGGCAGAGCGGCACCTCAAGGGGTTCGAGCAAGACCCGAAGCGGAAGACGCAGATCAGCAAGGGGAAGCAGGGGCAGGCGAGCGCCTGGACGTATCTCGGCTCGTCTGTGTGAGGCGGTACCGAGAGGGTGAGAACGAGAGCGCGTCACAACGTGGCGTGCTCTCTTCTTTGTCTCGCTCGACAGCTAGACACGCTGCGCATCTCTTAGAGATGCGCGTGTCTAGACATGCTGTGTGTCGATGTCTGTCTAGTTGCGTGTCGACCTGTTTCCGCACGTACGGACGCTAAAACAAGATCGGTGTCTAGCTTGTCGAGTTGTGTCGAGTTCGACGTGTTCAAGATCGGTGTCTAGCTGCGTGTCGAGTTCGGTGGGACAGAGCGAGCGAGACGACGCGGGAGAACGGCGTCTGTCGAACGTCGTGGGTGGTGTGGGACAGGTGTCATCCGCGTGGTGAGTCTGAGTGCGGTGGAGTGCGCCTTCGTTCTCGGCTGGGTGTGGAACAGGTGTCATCCACGTTGTGTGGTGCGTGAGGGATGGGCCCGGTCGGGTGTGCGCAAGTGGGTTGGGGACTCCCCCCGGAAGGGCTACGGAGAACGGCCTAGGGACGGCCTATCGACGTCTGGGGAGACAGGAGCGCGCTCGACGCTCTGTGACTTTGGCACGTACGGCGAGTGACATATCCATGTGTCCGTGTGGCTACTGAGCGAGACGCTTCGTGTGCCA
Organism: Streptomyces sp. NPDC059256; assembly: GCF_042753785.1. NCBI lineage: Bacteria > Bacillati > Actinomycetota > Actinomycetes > Kitasatosporales > Streptomycetaceae > Streptomyces > Streptomyces sp. NPDC059256. Next base: position 88,163 of record NZ_JBHYZO010000002.1, read on the forward strand.
GCGTTGTGCCTGGTCTCTGTTGACCCAGGACATATGCGCTGGTCAGACTGGTCCTAGTCGCAGCACACACGAGGCAGATAGTCGACCTGATTGGAAAGCGTGTTGGGGGCAACCCCTCACGAGTTCGAATCTCGTATCCTCCGCCAGTGCCTCACCGGGCACTAACGTTGAAGGGCCCCGTCGCAAGACGGGGCCCTTCAACGTTTCTCCGTCCTGGCCTGCGTCTTGACCCCACTCGACGAGAGGCGCCGCCCCGCGGCAGCCGCCGCTTGGGGCCGGCCTTCTCCTCCGGCCGACACCTCAGCAGCAGCCGGATCTCACGCCAGGCTCGCATCACCTCTGCGAACTCCACCATCAGCTTCCGGACTTGTGCGAGCAGAAACCTCGCAAGCCCTACGGTCGCGAAGGCACCCGCCAGGGTGGCGATCCAGCGCATCTCGACACCTCCCGCCCCATGCCCTTCCATAGCCATGCTCGCCGCCTCAAAGATCGAAGTCAGCGTCCACACGGTCGCCTTTGGTGATCTCGACCAAGACCGAGCAAAGTACACCTGGGAGATATACTCCATACACGAGCTGATATCTCAGGAGGTGCATGGATGAGTCGCACAGTGATCGACCTGGACGACGAACTGCTGGCCGACGTGGCACAGGCGCTGGGAACCAGCACCAAGAAGGAGACGGTCAATACCGCCCTGCGGGAGGTACTGGAAAACCGGCGCCGGGCTCTCGCTCTGGCCCGGCTGCGCGCGGCGACTACCGACGGCGGCTTCGACCTGGACGTCTTTGACGACAAGGGGAGCTACCGGCGGTGAGCGCGGCGCAGTTTCTGATCGACACCAGCGCGCTCGCCCGATTCCTTCGCGGGGACGCCGAACAGTACGGCTGGGACCAGGCAGCCGCAGCCGGACTGATCGCAACCTGCCCCATCACCGAGCTGGAGTTCTTCTACAGCGCACGATCAGCCGAGGACCGCACCCGGGCCATCGAGGACCTGAGGATGATCTTCGGCTGGGTCCCCGTCGACGACCGCGCCTACGATCGCGCCTGGCAGGTCCAGGAACTGCTGACCCGGCGGGGACAGCACCTCAGCGCCGGCGCGGTGGACCTCGTCGTCGCCGCCACAGCGGAGTTGCAGGGCCTTACTCTCCTGCACCGCGACCGCGATTTCGACTGCATCGCCGCTGTCACCGGTCAGGCCCTGCAGTGGTTCGGCCCCGAGGCGGGCAAATGAACAGTCCCTCGCGTGGTCTCAGTTCTGGTCCCATCCAGCAGCGTTCAGCAAGGTTCGCAGACACCAGCTCCTCGCTCGCTGTTCCGGAGCTCCTCTGCCTCGGAACCGTGTTGCCCTGAGCACCGGCAGGGTGCCGGGCACCGATCAGTGGGGCGCCCACCCACATCGGAGGGCATCGCACGAGGTCAGCCGGGCTCCCCGGGCCGGCGGTCGAGATGCGGGGCGGGGCCGGCGCCGGATAATGGGTGGGGCGGCCGGACTGGCAGTGTTCCCACCGGTTCGCGCTCGGACCGGAGGAGCGCTCCATGGCCAAGGGCAGTGGGAATTCCGTCACGGACGTGTTGCGTCCGTCCATGCGGTTGTCGCCCCGCGAACGGGCGGATCTGGGCAGGGCGGCCCGGCAGAAGGTGCCGAGGTCGAGCCATGCCGGGTTCGACCCTGGCACCGGACGCACGGACCCACTGGATGTGATCGAGGAGCAGTCGGCCTCCCGGGTGGGGGAGTTGATCCCCATTCGCTACGGGCGGATGGCCGAGTCGCCGTTCCGCTTCTATCGGGGCGCAGCAGCGATCATGGCCCAGGACCTGGCCGACACGCCCCGTTCCGGGCTCCTCGCCCAGCTGTGCGGTGATGCGCACCTGATGAACTTCCGGCTGTTGGGGTCGCCCGAGCGACGATTGGTCTTCGACATCAATGACTTCGACGAGACCCTGCCGGGCCCATGGGAGTGGGACGTCAAACGGTTGGCCACGAGTCTGGTGATCGCCGGTCGGGAGAACGGCTACTCGGCGAAGGTCCGGGCGGACGTGGTGCGGGCGGCGGTGCGTTCGTACCGGGAGCGGATGCGGTTCCTCGCCGGCCTGGGCAACCTCGATGTCTGGTACACGCACGGTGATATGGAGCAGCTCCAGTCGCTGGCGGATCAGCGGCTCGATGCGAGGGGTAGGCAGCGACTGCGCAAGGTCATGGCGAAGGCGCGGACCCGCGACAGCCTCCAGGCGTTCGAGAAGCTCACCCGGCTCCAGGGCATCGAGCGCCGGTTCACCCCGGATCCGCCGTTGGTCGTGCCCATCGACGATCTGTTGCAGGGGGCGCGGCGCGACGACCTCAGCGGCGAACTGCATGCGTTGGTGGACCGCTATGCCCGGAGCCTGTCCACCGAGCGTCGACATCTGTTGCGCCAGTACCACCTGGTCGACATCGCCCGGAAGGTGGTCGGTGTGGGCAGTGTGGGTACGCGTTGTTGGATCCTGCTGCTCCTGGGCAAGGACGCCGAGGACCCGTTGATCCTTCAGGCGAAGGAGGCGGACCGTTCGGTGTTGGCCGCGCACGTGGGCGAGAGCGCGTACGAGAACCAGGGGCAGCGGGTTGTCGCGGGGCAGCGGCTTATGCAGGCGGTGGGGGATGTGTTCCTGGGGTGGGACCGGGTCAAGGGCATGGACGGGAAGCAACGGGACTTCTACATCCGGCAGTTGCACGACTGGAAGGGGATCGTCACGCCGCAGGTGATGGTGCCGCGCGGTATGCGGTTGTTCGGGGAGCTCTGCGGGCAGACGTTGGCGCGCGCCCACGCCAGATCCGGTGACCGGATCGCCATCGCCGGCTATCTAGGGGGCGGGGATGTCTTCGACCGTGCGGTGGCCGAGTTCGCGGAGGTGTACGCGGACCAGAACGAGCGGGACCATGCGGCCCTGGTGGAGGCGATCCGCGTGGGCAGGGTGACGGCCGCGGGGACCTGAGACGCGAACAAGTAAGGTCAAAGGCCGCGGGGACCTGAGATGCGAACGAGCACGGTCAAAGGCCGCGGGGACCTGAGGTGCGAACAGCCGCGGTCAGGGGGTCGGGGCGATGAGCACCTTGCCGCGGGCGTGACCGTCCCTGAGGTGGGCGATGGCCTCGGGCACCTGGTGCAGCGGGAAGGTGCGGTCGATGACGGGGACGAGATCGCCCGCGGCGACCGAGTCGGCCAGGATCTGTAGGTCTGACGAGCGCTCCACGGAGAACAGACCGCGCAGCGAGTGGCGTACGAAGGGGGAGATGAGCAGGGCGCGCAGGACCCGGTCCGTACCGCCGAGCAGGCGTCCTTCGGTTTCGCTGCCGACGATGACGAGGGTGCCGCGCGGGGTGAGGGCTCGGCGGAGCACGGACAGGGGGCGACCGCCCGCGGTGTCGATGATCAGGTCGTAGCGCTCGGGTCGTTCGGCGAAGTCCTCGCGGGTGTAGTCGATGACCTCGCAGGCGCCGAGCGAGCGGACCAGGTCCGTCTTCGCGGTGCTGCACACTCCGGTGACGGTGGCGCCCATCGATTTCGCCAGCTGTACGGCGAAGGTCCCGACTCCCCCTGCCGCTCCGATGATCAGGACCTGTTGGCCCGGTCGTACGCGTCCGCTGTCGCGCAGGGCCTGGAGTGCCGTGACGCCGGAGATGGGGAGGGCTGCGGCCTGGTCAAGCGGGAGGTTCGGCGGTTTGCTGACGAATCGGTCCTGTGGTGCGCTGACGTATTCTGCGAACGCGCCTTCGCAGAAGCCGAACACCTCGTCCCCCACGCGGTGACGGGTGACCCCGGCGCCGACGGCCTCCACCTGTCCGGCGACTTCCCGGCCGCGGATGCGGACGGCAGGTCGACGCACTCCGAAGCCCATGAGCCGCAGCAGTTGGGGTCGGCCCGTCATCAGGTGCCAGACGCCCGCGTCGAGGGCGGCGGCGCGGATCCGGATGAGGACTTCGCCCGGTTTGGGGATGGGCCGTTCGACGTCTTGGAGTTTCAGCACGTCGGAGGGTCCGTACTCGTCCTGTAGCACTGCTTTCACAGCAACTCCTCTGCGTCGTCCGGGTACTGGAAGACCTGGTCGAGCGGGACGGCGAACACCCGGGCGATCTGGAAGGCCATCTCCAGCGAGGGCGAGTAGCGACCCTTCTCGATGGCGATGACCGTCTGGCGGGTGACCCCGATGCGGTCGGCCAGTTCGGCTTGCGTCATCTCGTCCCGTGCGAAGCGCAGGGAGCGGATGGAGTTGGTGATGCGGGTCGGTTTCACCACGGGTGGAAGCCCCGTCGGTAGGCGACGATCCGGGCGGTGGAACCCAGCGCGGCGGAGAGGACGAATGCCAGGTAGATGGTGTTGGCGATCCAGAAGTGGTCCAGTTCGGCGAGGGCCATCGCGAGGACGGCGACCGCGCCGAGGATGACGAAGGACTGTCCGACGTGGTCGCCGAACCTGCTGATCTCCCGGTCGCGTTGGTCCACCCTGGCGGTGCCGCACCGGGAGGTGATTCCGAGGGCGATGTCGAGCGCGATGGCCACGCCGATCGCCGCGCCCACGACCCACAGCAGCGGTGCCGCGTACGACACCTCGGTCAGGGGTTCACTGCCCGCCCGTGGGAGGACGATGGCCAGATAGACGGCGTAGCCGATGATCGCGATCCCTCCCATGATCCAAGCGCGTTTCTCCTCGTGCGCCACGCCTCCCCCTCCATGTAAAGCAAACCTGACATTGAAAAGGTATGACTCTCTTTACATCAAGTCAAGGATTCTTTACTCCGCCCGCTTGGCGGGCAGGTGGGAATGGCTGACGCGTCCACGGCACCGCCGCTCAATGAGAGATCTGTCCGAACCGGTCAGCAGCGCATCGGGCGGCCGGCCGGGTATGCGATCACCCACCCGGCACTCCCCCGCTCGCGCACACCGCCACCCACCCGCAGGCTCACCGGAGACGGCAGCGGCGGCGAAGGGGGCCGGGGTGCACCTGTCATGGCCCCCCAGGGTGCACCTGTCATGGCCCCGCGGCCTGCGGAAGACGGGCGGACGACGCACCTGGCCGGGCAGACCGACACCGTCCGACGTCGGATCGGGCGCCGTCACCGGACTGTTCTCCATCCCGGAGGGCATGGCGTACGCCTCGATCGCCGGCTTCAACCCGGTGGCCGGCCTCTATGCGGGCGTCGTGCCCGCCATCGTGGGCTCCCTCACCTCCCGTACCGTCCTGATGGTCACCACCTTGACCAGCGCCATCGCCCTGACCTCGCAGAGCGTCCTCGACGACGCCGGTCTCGACCCCCGGGACGCCGGCCACATCGCCACACTGACCCTGCTGGTCGGCGCTGTGATGCTGCTGATGGGGGCGCTGCGGTTGGGCGCCGTGATGACCTTCGTCTCCAACGCGGTGATGATCGGCTTCTCCACCGGGATCGCCCTCCAGATCATCACCGGCGTCCCCAAGGACGCCACCGGCTACCGGCCCCGGCACGGGAACAAGCTGGCCCAACTCGTCGACTGGCTGGTGCACGTACCCGACTGGCAGGGCACCACCACCGCCGTCACCGCCGTCACCATCGCCGTGTGGGCCTGCGCCCGGACGGTGAAGCGACTGGCGTCGGTGGCGCTCCTGATCGCCATGGTGGTGACGAGTGCGGGAGTCGCCGTGCTCTCCGTGGACGTGCCTCTCGTCGGTGGCATCGCCAGCATCCCGGCATCGCTGCCGAACTTCTCCGCCCCCGACCTGTCAGCCGTACCCGCCCTGGCGGTCGGAGCGGTCTCGGTCGCCCTCGTCGCCCTCGCCCAGGCAGCGGGGATCGCCCCCGCCGAACCCAACCCCGACGGCTCCCGGTCCGACGCCAACGGCGACTTCCGCGCCCAGGGGTACGCCAACCTCCTCGGCGGACTCTTCCAGTCGCTGCCATCGGGCGGATCGCTGTCCCGCACGGGAGTGGCCGTCAGCTCCGGCGCCCGCACCCGCTGGGCCGGGGTGATCTCCGGAGTCTTCCTGGCCCTGGTGGTCCTGGTGTGCGGGTCGCTCGCCGAACACATCCCCATGCCGGTGATCGGCGGGCTGATCCTGGTCATCGGCGTCGAGCTGATCTGGGGACGGCGCCATGACGTCCGACTGGTGCTGCGCACCTCCCGGCTCTCCTCGGCCGCCATGGTGCTGACCTTCCTCGCCACCACCGAACTTCCGCTCCAACAGGCCATCGTGCTCGGTGCCGTGCTCTCCCTGCTCTTGTACTGCGTCCAGGTCGCACGCCAGGCGAAGCTGGTCGCCCTGCACCGTACGGAGGGCGGCGGCTGGCGCGTCGACGACCCGCCCCACCGCCTCCCCCCGGACACGGTGACCGTCGTGGACTACGCGGGCTCGTCGTTCTTCGCCGAGCTCCCCCGGATCGAAAGCGAACTGCCGTCCCCCGAGGGAGCGCGGCGGGCCGTGTTGGTCCTGGTGGTGCGCGCCCTGCCCGATGTGCCGTCATCGACGCTGGTGGGCCTGCTGGGGCGCTACGCCCGCCGGGTCACCGAGGCCGGGGGCCGTCTGGTCCTCGCGGGAGTACAGCCGCCCCTGGCGCGCATCCTCGAAGAGTCCGGGTTGAGTGAACAACTGGGCGAGGGCGGAGTCGTACCGGCCGAGCCCGAACTGTTCGCAGCCGTGGAGAAGGCCATCGTGGACGGCCGGAGGTGGATCGCCGAACAACAGCGGCAACGGAACCCATGACCGCGCGGGTGATCCGTCCGGAATGCGGGCCTCGACGCTTGGTGCTGAGATGGGCAGACGGCGACCGGGCCGGTCCCCGGCGAGCCGGATACCGAGGCCCCCGGGTCGTGGACGCGCAGCAACCGGCGCCGACCGGAGTATCGACCACCGCGGAACGGAGCAGCCATGTCGGACCCGACGGCCCTCGCCTTCGACGACACCACCGACTTCGACAACGCCGACCGCGGCTTCATCGCCGCCCTCAGCCCCGCCGTGGTCGAGGACGCCCAAGGAGAGGTCGTCTACGACAACGACGCCTACGCCTTCCTTAGCGGGCAGTGCCCCGACACCGCACACCCGAGCCTGTGGCGGCAGGCCCAGCTCTGCGCGCGACAGGGCCTCTACGAGGTCACCACGGGCGTTTACCAGGTGCGCGGGCTCGACCTCTCCAACATGACCCTGGTCGAGGGGGAGCGGGGAGTCATCGTCATCGACCCGCTGATCTCCGCGGAGACCGCCTCCGCGGCCCTCGCGCTCTACCGGGCGCACCGCGGCGATCGTCCCGTCACCGGTCTCATCTACACCCACTCGCACGGCGACCACTTCGGCGGTGGCCGCGGAGTCCTGCCCCACGGCACCGAGGCAGGCGTCCCCATCCTCGCCCCGGCCGGCTTTCTGGAGCACGCCGTCAGCGAGAACGTCTACGCCGGCAACGCCATGACCCGGCGTGCCGTCTTCATGTACGGCGACCGGCTGCCCAAGGCGCCCGACGGGCAGATCGGCGCCGGCCTCGGCATGACGACCTCCACCGGGACCATCACCCTGATCCCGCCGACCGTGGACATCACGGAGACCGGGCAGGAGGAGACCGTGGACGGGGTCCGGATCGTCTTCCAGTTGACGCCGGGCACCGAAGCGCCGGCCGAGATGAACTTCCTGTTCCCGGAGCTACGCGCGCTGTGCCTGGCCGAGAACGCCACCCACAACATGCACAACATCCTGACCCTGCGCGGTGCCGTCGTCCGTGACGCCCGCATCTGGGCCCGCTACCTGGACGAGACCGTCAACTACTTCGACGGCCGCTACGACGTCGCCTTCGCCTCCCACCACTGGCCCACCTGGGGACACGACGAGGTCGTCACCTTCCTGCACGCACAGCGCGACCTCTACGCCTATCTGCACGACCAGACGCTACGGCTGCTCAACGACGGACTCACCGGCCCGGAGATCGCCGAAGTCCTCCAACTGCCGCCCGCACTGGAACGCGCCTGGCACGCACGCGGCTACTACGGATCGCTCTCCCACAATGTGAAGGCCATCTACCAGCGCTACCTGGGGTGGTTCGACGGCAACGTCGCCCATCTCTGGGAGCACCCGCCCGTCGAACTCGCCAAGCGGTACGTCGACGTGGCCGGCGGGCCCGAGCAGGCGTTGACCAAGGCACGCGCGTACGTCGACGAAGGCGATCTGCGGTTCGCGGCAACCCTCCTCAACCACATCGTCTTCGCCACACCCGGCAATGACCGGGACACCGCGACCGCAGCCGCGGCGCGGGAGGCGCTGGCCGATGTTTACGACCGGCTCGGACGGGGTGCGGAGAACGGCCCGTGGCGCAACTTCTACCTCGCCTCCGCAGAGGAACTGCGCCACGGGGTGTCGCCCGCGCACATCGACACCGGTGGAGCCGAGATGATCGCCGCCCTGCCGACCTCGATGCTGCTCGACTCGATCGCCATCCGCATCGACGGGCCCACCGCCTGGGACGACGACCTGACCATCGACCTCGTACTGACCGACGAGCAGAGCAGCCACCGGCTCACCCTGCACCACGGCGCCCTGACCCATCGTCAGCTCCAGGGGAAGCCCAAGCGGGGTGCGGGGCTCACACTGCGGCTGAGCCGGGCCCAACTGTTCGGCGTCCTGGCCGGCAAGGGGCTCGACGGGGTGTGGGCGGAAGGGGACAAGTCGCTCCTTGAACGCCTGCTGTCCCGGGTCACCGCTCCCGATCCGTCGTTCCCCATCGTCACTCCCTGAAGCCCCGGCCCGCTCCTCGACCCCCCTGGCTTCGCTTCCCGGGCCCATCTGGCTCGCTCACTGCATCACTCGGGCTCGCTTGCGGATTCCCCGGAACTGCCTCGGGGCCTCTAGAAGTCCTTGAACTCCACGGGCCCCGCGTCCATCCTGATCGTCCCGTCGCGATGGAGCACCGGCCGGCGCTCGGTCCCCTTGGAGCTGTACCTCTCGATGTGCCGCACGACCGCCCCCGCGGGAGCGGTGAAGTCCACCAGCCCTATCGCCACCCAGTACGAGGTCTCGCTCTCCTCGTACAGCGGGACGGTGACCACCGAGCCACGGCCGTCGTCGATCACGACATGGGCGCCGAAGCTGCGGAAGGAGCCGGCGCCGTTGCTCAGCGCGGAGTAGGCGCACAGGAGTACGTACCCCTGCTCGTCGGGGCGCACGATCCGGATCACTTCACGGCCCGGGGTCTGGGAGTCCCCGTCCAACCGGATGTACGGCTCGCCCTGCACCGACCCGAGGTTCTTGTAGTAGACGGCGTTCCGTTCGTCTTGGTCGCCCAGCGTGCTCAGGGTGCGCTTCTTGCGGCGCAGCCACCTTCCGCGGCCCGGCTCCTCGTCGGACGCCTCGTCGGGTCCTTGGCCGACGGATTCCGGGTCGATGTTCGCGGGGCGGTAGCGGTTGCCCTTGGGGGTGTGTCCCACTCCCGCCTTGGTTCCGGCCTCCACGGCGCCCATCAGGGCCGTTTCGGCCGGAACGAAGAGGGCGTAGAAGTCGAGGTCAGCGCCGCGCGTCCGTCGGTCCTCGCTACCGCCGTCCCATACGAGCGTGGCAACGATCTCCACCTCGCGATCGTTCTTGTCGAGGCTGACGACGGCCTGGGCGCCCTTGTCGAGACTGAGTCGGCCGAGTGTCGGGGTGGCGGGTGCCGACGGGCTCTCGGGACGTGGTGCGGGGGTCGGGTCCGGGGCCGTGGGCGAGGGGGCGGCAGGAGGGGGAACGGTCAGGGCGGGGGTCAGTGTCGGCGCTTCCTCAGCGGGCCGGTCCGGCTGCGGCACGGCAGGCCCGCCCGACTGCGGCACGGCAGGCTGAACCGAAGGCTGGACCGACTGCGATGGCGCGGGCTGGGCCGGCTGCGGCAGCGCGGGCTCGTCGGCGACCTGGATGCCGAAGTCGCCGGCCACACCCGCCAGACCTGAGCGGTACCCCTGTCCGACAGCGCGCACCTTCCAGTCCGCACCCCTGCGGTAGAACTCCAGCAGTACGGCGGCCCGCTCGCCATCCGTCATCCGGGGCACCGGGAACACCACGGGTTCCGCGCCGGTCTGCACCGCCCGTACGGTCAACTCCGCCACGCCTGCGAAAGTCCGGCTCTCGTCGTCCGGATCGCAACTGCCCACCAGGACCACACGTACCACCGAATCGGGCAGTGCCGCGGGCTCCACCGTGATCCGCTCGGGTGCATCCCCGTCGGCCGCTTCGTGCCGAACCGCCCCGTCACCCGCGGTCGGTTGGTTGAAGAACACCATGTCCGCGTCGGATGCGACCTTGCCGTCCTCATGGAGCAGCAGGGCGGTGAGATCCACCGGATCTCCGGTCCGATGCAGTTCGACCGTGATCGGCACCCCCGCGATCGGGGCGTTCGCACCCTTGCTGAGCTCTCCCATCACCAACACCCCAGACATATCATTCGGCCACCTTGGCACGTTTCCACCCCAGGGTGAATGTGTCGGCCATGAGTACCCGCTGTGATGTCCGCGCAGGCCACGGTGGCGACCAGGTGCAGGTCCGGGGCATCAGCCCGTCGGACGGTACGTCGACCACGGGCGCGGCTCGGTTCGCCCACGCCCCACAGTTCGGTTCGCCCACCCTCCGTGGCCGGGGAACGCCCGGTGATTCCGTTCCCCGTACAACCGTTCGGCCCCGCGGCGAGTCCTGTCTGTACTCCCGCCGCTCGTAAGCCGGTTCGCAGAGACGGACGGGATGCCCCACACCAGCGCGAGTGGCCGCAGTGGCCCTCGTACGCCCAGGAGACCCGAATGCCCATGAGCAAGAACCTCCGTGCCGCAGTCGCGATCGCGCTGTCCGTCGCGCTCGCCGGAGGGTTCATCAGCCTGACGGCGGCTGCGGCATCCGCCGCGACCTCGCCCGCGAAGCACGCCGACGACTACAACGGCGACGGCTTCCGCGACTACGCCACGGCGGAGAGCCTGGCGGGCGAGGTCACCGTGACCTACGGAACCGCGAGCGGACCGGGCACGCAGAAGCGGACGTTCACGCAGAACACCGCCGGCATACCCGGCTCCGTCGAGGAGAACGAAGCCTTCGGCATGTCCTTGGCCCCCGCCGACTACAACCGCGACGGCTATGCCGATCTCGCCGTCGGCGACCCCCTCCAGAAAGTGGGCAAGCGGGACCGACAGGGCATGGTCGTCATCCTGTGGGGATCGAAGTCCGGTCTCACCGGCAAGGTCTCGACGCTCCGCAACGACTCGCCCGTATCCGGCCAGTGGTTCGGCGAGTCCCTCGCAACCGGCGACTTCAACGGCGACGGCAAGGCGGACCTGGCTGTTTCACAGCCCACCGCCGTCACGGTCTACCACGGCGGCTTCAGTACGTCCGGGGCCACCGGCAAGGTCACCGGTTTTGGGGTCACCGGCGGGAACACGCAGATGGAGCAGGCGTCCTCCCTGGTCGCGGGGAAGGTCGACAAGGACAAGTCCACCGATCTGTACGTCCTGGGCCGGGGCAGGTCGAAGGGGCGGGACACCTCGGCTGCCTGGTTCATCCGCGGTGGCTCCACGCTCAAGCCGGGCAAGACGGAGACGTACAACGCCCTCGGTTCCTGGTACCGGCCCGCCGCGGCGATCGCCGACTTCGACAAGAACGGTTACGGCGATCTGGCCGTGAGCGACCCCATGTACAACAAGGAGGCGGGAAGCGTCTTCGTGCTGCGCGGCGGGAGCACCGGACCCAGCACCTGGTACCGCCTCTCCCAGTCCAGCGCCGGCGTGGCGACCGCTCCTGCCCCCTTCGAGTGGTTCGGTTTCGCGCTCTCCGCAGGGGACGTCAACCACGACGGACACCCTGATCTCGCCGTGGGCGTGCCAGGCGAGAAGGTCGGGAGCGCCCAGCTCGCGGGCGGCGCACATGTGCTGTACGGCGGGAAGCAGGGGCTCAGCGGTGCGGGTTCCCGGTGGATCACCCGTGGGACCTCGGGGATTCCCGGCAGCATCACCGCGTACGACTTCTTCGGAGGTGAGCTCCGGCTGCGGGACTTCGACCGGGACGGCGACAGCGATGTACTGGTCGGCGCCCAGGACAAGCCGAGCGTGCTGATCCCGAGTGCCGGCCGGCAGGGTCTGGCGACCGCCTCCGCACGCGAGTTGCCCTTGGAGCCGGTCTTCCCCCAGTAGGCCCAACGACCGGGTCCGATGCGCTCCACGTCGATGCGCCGTCCGGGTGGGTCACTGACACGGGCCGGAACGGCTGATCGGCAGGCCGTCCGACCGCACGGCGAAGGTCCCGACGGAAACACCCTCGGGACCTTCGCGGCACCGCCCGATCGTCACCCCATCGGGTACGCGTACGGGCGGGAGGGGATCAGCTCTGGATGACGCGTACGCTGCCCGCCTGCGGCCCCTTGGGGCCCTGCACCAGTTCGAATTCCACGCGCTGGGCTTCCTCCAGCTGGCGGTATCCGGAGCCCTGGATCTCGGAGAAGTGGACGAAGACATCAGGCCCTTCGTCCTGCGAGATGAACCCGAAACCCTTCTCGCCGTTGAACCACTTCACATTGCCCTGTACCGCCATCGTGCTCTGCCTCCAAGCCGCGAACGTCAACGCCGCCAGGTCTACCCGCCAACACCGGGCATCGAAACCCGTGCAAACGTGGGTAAGTCGGTACAAGTTTCATCGACTCTCATTGACCTTGATGGAAGTTCATCGAATTGCATCGGCGTTCACCGGCGTTCACTGGCTTTGGTTGAAGGGCGGTTGGTCACGGACGGCCAACCCCACCGAATCGACCTCCCAGCCGGGCCACGCCCCCAGCCGTTCGATCCAGCTCCATCCAGCTCCATCCCGTTCCATCCCGTTCCATCCCGTTCGATGAGAACTCGCGCCGCGTCCTCCCGAAACAGGTCCGGTCGGATACCGCCCACCGGGTGAAGCGGGCGAACTCCGCCGCGAGCTGACGGCAGCACTCCTCGCATCCCGCTCCGTTGCCGCGGGACTCGATCCGTCAGTGCACCGATTTGGGTGGGGCCGTTGCAGTGGGCCGTTGCAGCGGCGAGGGCTGCGGGCGGTCAACACGGAGCGTCCACCGGCGGGCCATACGGGGGGCTTTTTCACCTCTCCGTGACTGCGGGAACGGTTCCGCTCCCCAGGGTGGCACCTCCCATGGAAAAGATCATGCCGATAGGTACGACCTTTCGTTCGCGAGGAGTTGACCATGCCCGTACGTGGAAAATGGCTGGCCGGACTGGGTGTTGCCGTGGCTACCCTGGCGCTGGCCGCGGTCCCGGCCGCACCTGCCGGCGCTACGGCGGCCCAACAGGCCGCGCCGCCCGCGCTCCAGCAGTTGACCCTTCGCCTGGCCGATGACCCCGGCCAGATCGCCGATGTGAGCGGTGCCTCCCAGGAGGACGGCGCCGAGGTCATCCAGTGGGCCTGGTCGACCGGCTCCAACGCCCGCTGGACCGCCGAGGATGCGGGCGGGGGCTATGTCACCTTCGCCGCCGTGCACAGCGGCAAGTGCATCGACGTGCGGGGCGCGGCCACGGCCGATGACACGGATGTCATCCAGTACACGTGCAACGGCGGGACCAATCAGCAGTGGCGGTTCGTCGCCAAGGGGAACGGCTACCAGATCGTGGCCCGGCACAGCGGCAAGTGCCTGAACGTCCGCGGCGGCACGGGCCAGGGCAACCGACTGATCCAGTACACCTGTTCGAGTGCGGGTGAGGAGAACGACGTCTGGCTGCCGGTCTGGGAACCGGCCACGGTCTGATCCATCAGGCCCTGGTGAGGTGTTCGGCTGCGGTACCGGCTTAAGTCCGCAGCCGTCGCCCCTTCCCCGGCCCGTCCGTTAGCTCGTTGGCCCGTTCGCCCGCCGGAGCACGGTCACCCCGTTGCCCGGTGCTGAGGTCTCCCACCCCACCGACCTCGGCATTCCACCCCATGTCGCACCCTGCGCACCCCGCGGGGCACCGGCAGAGCCCGGGCCTTCGGGCCCGGGCCACCATCGGTCCGCCACCGCGGGCGCACACAACCCGTTCAGGTGGGGCGAGGTGGGGCGGGCCGTTTGGCCCCGCCCCACCTCAACAGTGAACATCAGCGGTTCGTGACCGCTTCGGTATCGCGGTCCTGCACGGCGGGGACTTCGGAGACCGCCACGGTGTCCGTCTCGGCCCGTCCGTCCGACGCTCCCTCACTCATGGCCTTCGGGGACTGCTCGGCGTTCGGGAACTCAGGAGCCTCCGGAAACCCGGTGGACCCAGCAGACTCGGGTGCCCTGGGTGCCTTGGGCCGCATCAGCACGATCGCCAGCAGTGCCGCGACCACCACTCCGCAGCCACCCGCCACGAAGGTGGTCGACATGGCCTCGGTGAACGCTTCCTTCGCGGCGGATGCCAGTGAGCCGTCCGCGAGGGCCGTCCCGATCGACTGCCGTGCGGCCTCCGGGGCCGAAGCGGGCATCTCCCGTGCGTAGGTGCTGGAGAGGACCGCCCCCAGGACGGCCACGCCCAGCGCCGCACCCGCTTGCTGGATGGTGTCGTTGAGCGCTGATCCGACTCCGGCGTGCTCCTCGGGCACGGCCCCCATCAGCGCAGCGATCGCCGCCGGCATGGCCAGTCCGCCGCCGGCGCCCATCAGGAGCATCGCCGCGGAGAGCAAGCCGAAGCCGTCGCCCACGGACATCGTGGAGAGCACACCGAAGCCGGCCGCGATGACCAGGAGTCCGATGACGGTCATGACCCGGTTGCCCGTCCGCTTCAGCAGGGCCGCGCCGATCACGTTGAAGATGATGACCGCCACGGCCATGGGGGCGAAGGCCAGTCCGGTTTCGGTCGCCGAGTAGCCGAGGACGAACTGGAGGTACTGGGTCAGGACGAGCATCAACCCGCCGTTGGCGAACGTCAGCAGGACCAGGGAGAGGCTGGCGCCGGTGAAGACCCGGTCGCGGAAGAGGGCCAGCGGGACCATCGGGGAGGGTGCCCGGGTCTCCCAGGCGGCGAAGCCGCCGAGTCCGACCACGGCCACGGCCAGCGCGGCCAAGGTGCCGGGGGCGGTGAGTCCGTCCTTCGGGAGCACGATGATCATCCAGACCAGCGCGGTCATGCCGGCCATGGACAGGACGGCACCCAGCGGGTCGGGCTTGCGCCAGGGCCCCTTGGACTCCGGCATCAGCACGAGGGCCGCGACGATGGCGAGCAGGGCGATCGGCACATTGATCAGGAAGACCGCGCCCCACCAGAACTTGGCGATCAGCGCGCCTCCGAGAACCGGCCCGCCCACCAGGCCGACCATCGCCACGGCGCTCCAGGCCGCGATCGCCTTGGGCCGCTCGTCCTCGTCGAAGACGGTGATGAGGATCGACAGGGTGCTGGGCATCACCAGTGCGCCGCCGATGCCCATCAGCACCCGGGCGGCGATCAGTTGGCCGGGGCTGTCGGCGACGGTGGCGATGATCGACGCGGCACCGAAGAGGGCGAGCCCGATCACCATCACCCGTCGTCGACCGAAGCGGTCGGAGAGGCTGCCCGAGGTCAACAGCAGTCCGGCGAAGACCAGGATGTAGGAGTCGATGATCCACTGGATGTCCTGGGCGGTGGCCCCCAGGTCGGCCACGATCGGCGGGACCGCGACCGTGAGCACCATGTTGTCGATGACCAGCACCAGCGTGCTGAGGCAGAGCACGACCAGGATGAGCCAGCGCCGTGGGTGACGCCCCGTAACAGCTTCCATCACAGACCTCTCGTACGAGTGGGTTGGCACCGCCAGTTCCGTACGGCGTGCTCCATGCCGAACACTGTACGGAGACCGCACAGTGTTCGCAAGACCGCACGTCGTACGGAGCTGCGCTACGCTGGGGACGTCCAGAGGCCATCGAGGGTCAGCGGATCAGCAGGGAGAGGAGGCCGCGTGCCGGCCGACGAACAGACGGCGTATCCATCGGTGTGGGCCCGCCCGCAGCGGCGGCGCCGGGACCAACCGGCGCTCAGCCGTGAGCAGATCGTGGCCGAGGCCATCCGACTGCTCGATGCCGATGGCGTCGAAGCCCTGAGCATGCGCAAGCTCGGCGCGCGGCTGAACGCCGGGGCCACCTCGATGTACTCGCATGTGGCCAACAAGGACGAGCTGATCGAACTCGTCGTGGACGAGGTGTACGGGGAGATCGAGGTCCCGGCCGCCGATGGATCACCGCAGTGGCGCGAGGCCATGGAGAAGGTGGCCCACAGTCTGCGCGCGACGATCCTCCGTCACCCCTGGCTCGCCTCCCTGCTCGGCGGGGCGGGTACGGCCTATCTCGGGCCGAACATGATGCGGCTCTCCGACGAAATCCTCGGGGTGCTCGAATCCGCCGGTTTCGAGTTGGACGAGGGCGATGTGGTGGGGACCACCGTGTTCGCCTTCGTGGTGGGGATGGCGACCAGTGAGGCGGCCTGGCTCACCTCCCTCGCCCGCAGCGGCCAGAGCGAACAGGAGTGGCTGGACCGGATCTGGCCCGCCGCGGAAGCCGCCGTCCAGTCCTACCCGCGGCTGAAGCGGCAGTACGCGGGCATCCGGAACCCGGACGCACAGACAGCCCGGTCGACCAAGTTCGACCAGGGGCTGTCCGCCGTACTCGACGGGCTCGCGGCGCGGCGTTCGGCCACGAGCTGACCCGGTGCACTCATGAGGAGGCCCGGTGTCGCCGTTGGGCGGCACCGGGCCTCTTGTGCTGACGACGGGGCGCTGCCCTGACGGTCACGGACGCGGTCAGCCGCGACGCAGCCGCTCCAGGGTGACGCCCAGGTCGGCCGCCTTGGGGCGGTTGTGCGGCAGCTTGGCGAGCATCAGTGCCATGCCGCAGGTGTTGGTCAGGGCCGAGAAGACCAGACCGCCGGCGATTCCCGCGGAGAGCAGCAGCCAGAGCGGGTGCAGCAGGCTGAGCAGGATGCCGAGCAGCACGATCGTGCCCGCGGTGAACCGCACCTGTCGCTCCATCGCCCAGGTGCTGCGGGTGGCGCAGGCCGGGCCCGCGGTGGGCCGGTCCAGCTCGTGACCGCCGGCCGTCCAGGCGCTGGTGCCGCCGATGAGCGTCGCGGTGGTGATCCCCTGGTC
Source organism: Streptomyces sp. NPDC059256 (assembly GCF_042753785.1). Lineage (NCBI taxonomy): Bacteria > Bacillati > Actinomycetota > Actinomycetes > Kitasatosporales > Streptomycetaceae > Streptomyces > Streptomyces sp. NPDC059256. The sequence goes on from NZ_JBHYZO010000002.1 coordinate 105,201, forward strand.
GGCCAGCAGCGCGCAGGCGCTCTCGGAGCGGGTGCCCGAGGCGCAGACCACGAGGATCTCACCGCGGTGGCCGGCCTCGGTGAGCTCAGGCAGCGCCTTGCGGAGCTGGTCGAGGGGGATGTTCAGCGCGCCGGGCAGATGGCCCGATGCGTACTCTCCGGGGGTGCGGACGTCGATCACGGTCAGTTCGCCGAGTCGGGTGCGTGCCTGGTCGACGTCGAGTGCGGGGGTGGTGTTCATTGCCGTGTGCCTTTCTTGAGCTGCTACGCATGGGGGACTCAGAGGAAATTCGGGGATGCGCCCCCAGGGGGTAAAATACCCCTAGGGGTATCGATCAAGGAGTTGTCGTGGAGCTGGATCTCGCTGGTGCCGAACTGAAGGCCGTTCTCAACCGGCTGCGCCGGGTGCAGGGCCAGATCTCCGGTGTGATCCGGATGCTGGAGGAGGGCCGCGACTGTGCAGAGGTCGTGATGCAGCTCGCCGCCGCCTCGCGAGCCCTGGACCGGGCGGGCTTCTCGATCATCGCCACCGGTCTCCAGCAGTGTCTGGCCGACGTCGAGTCGGGCCAGAAGACCGAGGAGGACCGGGCCGAGATGATGGGCAAGCTGGAGAAGCTCTTCCTCTCGCTGGCCTAGGCTCCCGGGCCGCCCCTGCACGGGGTGCCCGGGCCCGAAGTCCACACCCATGGCCGCGACCGCACCCCTATGGGTGCCCACGAGCTTCCGGTTCATATCAGCACGGCCCGGGTTCACATCAGCGCGGCCCCGGTGCACATCAGCGCAGCTCCGGTTCATATCAGCGCAGCTCCGGTTCATATCAGGCTGTCCATGAGCATCAGCGCGGCGACGGCGAGCAGGACGTACGCGAAGATCTGCTGGAGCAGTCGCCCCGACACCTTCGCCGCGAGCCGCTTCCCGTCCCAGGCACCGAGCACCGCGGCCCCCGTGAACGGCGCTATGACCGCCCAGTCGAGCGCCTCGGCGGTCCCCGCGCGGGTCGCCAGTGCGGCCAGCGAGTTCACCGTGATCACCAACAGGCTGGTGGCGACCGCCGCGCGCATCCGCAGACCGATCGGTTTCACCAGGGCGGGCACGGCGAGGAAGCCGCCGCCGACACCGAGGACTCCGGTCAGCGCCCCGAGCCCCCCGCCCGTGCCGACGGTGACGGGCCAACGTGCCCTGACCCCTTCCAGCTCGACCTGGGCCGACGGGCGGAGCATCGCGACCGCGGCGAGGGCCGCGATCACGGCGAAGGCGGCGGTCAGCAGCGCCGCGGGCAGTTGCCCTGCGAGCACCCCGCCGAGCGCCGCGGGAACGATTCCCGCGGCGGCGAAGACCGCGCCCGTGCCCCAGCGCACCTGTCCCTCACGGGCGTGGGCGAACAGCGCGGTGGCCGAGGTGATGGTGACGATGATCAGACTGGCGGTGGTGGCCGCGAGCGGGCTGAAGCCCAGGAGGTAGATCAGCGCGGGGACGGCGAGCACGCTGCCCCCGCCACCGAGCGCGCCCAGCACCAGCCCGACGACGCCGCCTGCGGCGAGCGCGAGAAGCAGGGCACTCACGCGATCGAGCCGTCCTTCAGGTCGCCCACGGGTCCGCAAACGACCGGGAGGCCGGCCGTCGCCCAGGCCCGCATCCCTCCGATGAGGTCGACCGCGTCCACCCCTCGGGCGGTGAGCAGCCGCACCGCGGCGCGGGAGCGGTGCCCGGAGCGGCAGACGACCACGAGCGGACGCCCCTTGGCGGCTGCGGGCAGCGGAGCGCCCACGGCGAGGGCGGAGAGCGACAGGGGCACGGCATCGGGTGCGTGCCCGCCAGCCCACTCGTGCGGTTCGCGCACATCGAGGAGAACGGCGGTGCCGGACGGGCGGCCGACGTCGTCGACCTGTGGGAACGCACCGGTCGTACATCGGCGGGCTTCGGCCACCGTGAGGCGCGGCTGTGCGAAGACGGACATCCGTCAGCCCTCCCGCAGGGGCAGACCGGCGGCCCGGGCCGCATCGAACCCGTCGTCGACGGCGACCACGTCCCGCCCGGCCGCATCGAGCATCGAGGCGGCGATGGCAGCGCGCATTCCGCCGGCGCAGTGCACCCAGACCGTGCCGGGCGGCACTTCGGCGAGCCGGGCCCGCAGCTGGTGCACCGGGATGTGGACCGAGCCCTGGATGTACGCGCCCGCGCGCTCGGAGTCACGGCGCACGTCGAGGATCACCTGTGTGCCGTCGGCGCCGGCCAGATCGGCGAAGGTGGCCCGGGGGAAGGACCGCGGCCGGTCCCCGGCGCGCACCCACTCCTCGGGCGTGCCGGTGGCGGCAGCGGCGGGCCGGTCGATGCCCACGCGCACGAGTTCGCGCTGGGCGTCCGCGAGCTGCTCGGTCGACTCGGCGAGGAGCGTGATCGGCTTGCCCCAGGGGATCAACCAGGCGAGGTAGGTGGCGAGCTGTCCGTCCGCCTCGAAGTTCAGCGAACCGGCGACGTGTCCTGCGGCGAAGGCGATGCGGCTGCGCAGATCGACGACCCACTCCCCTTCGGCGAGGCGTCGGGAGATCTCGTCGGCGTCCGCGACTGCGGGCGGCGCGAGGTCGACGGGGGCCGGGCCACGGGCGTTCATCGGGCCCATGTGGGTGTAGTAGGCGGGGATGTCGTCGAGGCCCGCGAGTAGTTCCGCGACGAACGTGTCGGCGTCCCGCGTCAGCGCCTCGTTGGCGTGGCGTTCCGTGCCGATGGTGGTCGCATCGCCCGTGGCCTGCGAGGACGAGCAGAAGCTGCCGAAGCCGTGGGTGGGTAGGACCGCGGTCTCGTCGGGGAGTTCCCGGGCGAGCCGGTGCGCGGAGGCGTGCTGTGCCCGCGCGAGCTGCTCGGTGAGTCGCGGTTCCACCAGGTCGGGGCGTCCGACGGTGCCGATCAGCAGCGATCCCCCGGTGAAGGCGGCGACGGGCCGGCCGCTCTCTTCCAGGACGTACGCCGTGTGGTGCGGGGTGTGTCCGGGGGTTGCGACCGCGCGCAGGGCCAGCTCGGGGCCTATCTCGGTGCGATCGCCGTCGGCTATGGGCACCCGCTGGTACGAGACGTTCGCACCGGCCGGTACGAGGTACTCGGCACCGGTGGTGCGGGCGAGCTCCAGACCGCCGGTCACGTAGTCGTTGTGGACATGGGTCTCCACGACATGGCTGATGCGCACCCCGCGCCGGGCGGCTGCGGCCAGGACGCGATCGAGGTCGCGGGCCGGATCGACCACCACGGCGCTGTTCGCGTCGCCCGCGAGATAGCTGCGGTTGCCGAGGCCGGGCACCTCGATGGTGTCGATGAAGAACACGGGCCTGATCCTTTCGTGTGGCACTTACCCCCGGGGGTATGCACTTCACCGTAACAGAAGTACCCCCGGGGGTATTTTTCGACGAAGGTGCCCCGCGAGAAAATGGCCCTGGCGGTGCCGGGTGGAGGCTGTTACGTTGCCCCCATGACCGACATGACCGAGTACAGAAAGGGCCATGCCGCGTAGGCGCCCTTCCGTCCTGAGGGACGACATCCCCAGCCGTGCGAACGACCGTCACCGCTACTCGACGATCAACGGGCTCTCCGGAGGCTGCACGGCCCAGATCGTGCGGTTCGAACGGACCCGCTCCTACCCGGGCGAAACCGCCAGGGCCTTTCGCGCCTGGTGGGAACTGGCCCATCACTCCCAGCAGTGGTTCATCCCCGTCGACGCCTGGAGCAGGGCGGACGACCACTGCGTACCCGAGTGCTGCGGGACGATCTTCCCCCGTGACCACTTGGACGAAGTCCTCCGGGCGCTTCCCCAACGATCCGCCCGTGAGCTGGGCGCCCTGGTGCGGCAGTTGGACGTCAAGATCCTCGCCAGATCGCCGATGCTGCTCGCCGAGCCGTCCGACGCCCATTGGTGGCGGGCCGAATCATGAACGGGCGGCGCCTTGGCCGAGGCCCGCCCGGGTCCGCCTCATGTGTGCGCTCCCGACGGAGCCCCGCCGATCGCGATGCGGTCGACGGGGCTCCGGTCCGTAGCGCGCAGCAGCCAGCAAGCGCGGATGGGATGCCTCCCACGGTAGTGCGCGGCACTGACAACGAAGCAGCAAGGCAACAAGGCACTGACAACAAGGCACTGCCCATGGGGTGTTGCCGCACCGGCCGAAGTTCTTCCACCCTCATGGCGCTCGGATACGACCCCGGGAGCAGCGGTCACCGCCATCCGCCCCCGTCGCACGCCTCCGGACACCGTCGGCGACCGTCGATGGGGGCGGCGCGGGGTCAGCCGCTGTCGGTGCGGTCCGGTAATCTCCGCGTCTTGGATCGGCGGCGGGCACCCGGAGGTGTACATGGCATGGCGCTGCACCGGGCTCAGCTGGCCCCAGGGTGCGCGGATGGCGGTCCTGCGCTGGGAGGGCGGACGGGTCAGCCCGCTCGTCCCCGGCAAGTCGATCGGCTTTCGCGCCGAAGGCATCCGCTCGTGCGTCGGGGCTCGGGGCACTGCCTGCCCGCTGTTCACCGAGGTCGCAGGCCACCTCACCCAGGCGCGCTGTGCCGATTGCGCCCGGTTGGAGCGGGCCCACTCGGTGGCCGCTGACACCCTCGCCGACGACCCGAGGACCTATCGCGTCTATCTCGCCTGGTTCGGCCCCGGACTGGTGAAGGTGGGGATCACGGGCGAGGAGCGCGGGAGCGCCCGCCTGCTGGAGCAGGGTGCGATCGTCTTCAGCTGGCTGGGGCGCGGTCCCCTGATGGCCGCCCGACGGGCCGAAGAGTTGTTGCGCGGCGCCTTCGGAGTGCCCGACCGCATCCCGTACGCCGCCAAACGCGCCGTGCGCGCCTCGCTGCCCGACTCCGCCCGGGAGCGTGCGACCGAGGTGGAAGAACTGCATCGACGCGCCGTCGACCTCGGTCTGTGGGACGAGACGCTGGAACCGTTGGGCTGCGAGATCGTCGACCACACCGAGGTGTTCGCCCTTCAGGGGCTGCCCGCTCCGGCGACCGCCGTGCGCGAACTCGTCGACGGCGGGGCCGTGGCGGGCACCCTGGTCGCGGTCGCCGGTCCCGATCTGCATCTGAGGACGGCCGGGGGCAGCGCGGTGGTCCTCGACACCCGACTGCTGCCCGGTTGGTCCTTGATCGGGGCCAATGCCCTGGCCGGTGTCTCGGTCCCCACCACGAGCACCAGCACCGGCGGCGGGGACGACACGCTCCAGGACGGTCTTTTCTAACGGCAGCCATCGCGCCCTGGGCTGGGGCGAGCGGCCCCGAAGGCGTACGGCGACGGCGTCGAGCCGCCCGTACCGCGGCCCGCCGGACGACCTGACGGGTGTCGGTTGCTCAGGGACACCTTTCTCAGAGAAATCACAGACTCGCGCAAGGGCGTTCTCAGAGCGGGCTCACACACTGACCGCCATGACCACGACTTCGCCCCGGAGACGTACCGAGATGCTCAGGCCGGACGGCACCCCCGTCCGCGTGCTCATCGTGGACGACGAGGCAGCACTGAGCGAGCTCTTGTCGATGGCCCTGCGCTATGAGGGGTGGGAGGTGCACAGCGCCGATGACGGCGCCGACGCGATCCGATCGGTACGGGAGTTCCGGCCGGACGCCGTGGTCCTCAACGCACAACTGCCCGACATGGACGGGCTCTCGGCCCTGCGGCAACTGCGCCGGGAGGTTCCCGATGTGCCCGTACTCTTCCTCACCCCGGAGAACGCGGCCGTCGAGCGCATCGCGGGACTGACGGCAGGCGGCGACGACGTCGTCGCCAAGCCCTTCTCGCTGGAGGACCTGGTGGCCAGGCTCCGCGGGCTGATCAGACGGTCGGGCACCACGACCGCGCGCCCGGAGTCCCTGCTCTGCGTGGGCGACCTCCTCCTCGACGAGGACAGTCACGAGGTCAGCCGCGCCGGCCTGTCGATCCATCTCACGGCCACCGAGTTCGAGTTGCTGCGGTATCTGATGCGCAACCCCCGCCGGGTGCTGAGCAAGGCACAGATCCTCGACCGCGTCTGGTCGTACGACTTCGGCGGCCAGGCGAACGTGGTCGAGCTCTATATCTCCTACCTCCGCAAGAAGATCGACGCGGGCCGGCCCCCCATGATCCACACCCGTCGGGGCGCGGGCTATCTGATCAAGCCCGGAGAGTAGGAGCCACCGGTTCGGCATGCCATCCCACCCTGCCTATACGGCGTATGGGGATCCTTGTACGGTGTATGAGACATTCATGCACCGCATAAGGAGCTGGCATGACGGCCACCGCCGAATCCGAACCGGCGATCACCGGGCGACACCCCCAACGCTGGCTGATCCTCGGCGTGATCTGCCTCGCCCAACTCGTCGTCCTCCTCGACAACACCGTGCTGAGCGTGGCGATCCCCTCGCTCACCCGAGAGTTGGACGCGTCCGCCACGGACATCCAGTGGATGATCAACGCCTACTCACTGGTGCAATCGGGGCTGCTGCTCACCGCGGGCAATGCGGCCGACCGCTACGGCCGCAAGAAGATGCTGATCAGCGGGCTGGCACTGTTCGGCATCGGCTCGCTCGCCGGCGGCCTCGCCCAGACCTCCGACCAGTTGATCGCCGCACGGGCGGGCATGGGCATCGGCGGCGCCCTGCTGATGACCACGACCCTCGCCGTCGTGGTCAATGTCTTCGACGACACCGAGCGGGTGAAGGCCATCGGCCTGTGGGCCACCGTCAACTCCCTCGGCTTCGCCACCGGCCCGCTCATCGGCGGCATCATGCTCGACCACTTCTGGTGGGGCGCGATCTTCCTGATCAACCTTCCGGTGGTGGCGCTCGGCCTCTTCGCCGCCATCGTCCTCGTCCCGGAGTCGAAGAACCCCCGCGGCGCGCGCCCCGACCTCCTCGGTGCCGTGCTCTCCACGATCGGCATGACCACCCTCGTCTACGCGATCATCTCCGGCCCCGAACACGGCTGGACCTCCACCGAGGTACTCCTCGCGGCCAGCGTGGGCACTCTGGTGCTGGGGCTCTTCGTCACCTGGGAACTCCGCATCCCCCACCCCATGCTCGACATGCACTTCTTCCGCAACCAGCGCTTCATCGGCGCCGTGGCGGGTTCGATCCTCGTCGCGTTCGGCATGGGCGGCTCCCTCTTCCTCCTCACCCAGCACCTCCAGTTCGTCCTGGGATACGGGCCCCTGGACGCAGGACTGCGCACGGCGCCCTTCGCACTCGCCGTCGTCGCCCTCAACCTCACCGGCGTGGGGGCACGACTGGTGGCCCGGATCGGCACCCCCACCACGATCGCCCTGGGCATGATCCTGGTGTCGTCGGGGCTGTCCGCCGTCGCACTGCTCGGCAGCAACGGCTACGGCGGCATGATGCTCGGCCTGGTGACGATGGGCTCGGGGGTGGCCCTGGCGATGCCCGCGATGGCCAATGCGATCATGAGCGCGATTCCGCCCGAGAAGGCCGGTGTCGGGGCCGGGATCAACGGCACGCTCGCGGAGTTCGGCAACGGTCTGGGGGTCGCCGTACTCGGTGCGGTCCTCAACTCCCGGTTCGCCGCACTCGTCCCCGCCCTCGTCGGGGCGACCTCCCTGCCGGCGGCGCTCGCTGCGGCGGGCAGCGAAGGCGAACGGGCCGAGATCTCGAACGCCTTCGCCTCGGGCCTCCAGACGAGCCAGTTGGTCGGAGCCGTCGCCGTGCTGGCAGGTGGACTGCTGGCCGCCCTGCTGCTAAGACGAGCGGAACGGGCAGACTCACTTCAGCAGACCACATAGATCACCGGACGGGACCAGCACTCCCACCGGACACCGAAGCCCCGCGGTCGGACCCGTCGGTCCGCCGAGGGGCACGCTGACACGACTGAGGAGGACGGCGCGATGGTGAGTGCGGCCGACCGTGCGAAGGGGCCCGCACGGTCCAGTGTGTGGCTGGGCGACAAGCGGGACCGCAGCCGTAGGCAGTCCCAGCCCGCCGGCCTCGACCGCGCGAAGATCGTCGAGGCGACGGTACGACTCCTCGACTCCGAAGGCGCCGCCCGCTTCTCCATGCGCCGGCTCGCCGCGGAGCTGGACGTCACGGCGATGTCGGTCTACTGGTACGTGGACACCAAGGACGACCTGCTGGAACTGGCTCTCGACGCGGTGTTCGCCACCGTACGGGTGCCCGATGTGTCCGACGCGCAGGAGTGGCGGGAGCAGCTGCGTGCCCTCGCCAGTGCCTATCGGACGGCCCTGGTGCGCCACCCCTGGGCATCATCCCTGATCGGTACGTTCCTGAACATCGGGCCGCACTCCATGGCCTTCGCCCGCTCCCTCCAGCAGATCGTGGGGCACACGGGACTGCCACCCCACGGACAGCGGGGCGCCCTGGCGTCGGTACTCCAGTTCGTCTATGGATTCGGCACCGTCGAAGGACACTTCATCCAGCGCTGCCAGGCGCTCGGTATGAGTCAGGACGAGTTCGTCCGGGAGGCGATGGCCACCGTCGAGGAGGAGCCCCGGCTGAAGGGCAACTTCGGGAGCCTGGCCGATCTGATGGAGGTGCACGGCACCGAGACGGTGGCGCAGATGAGGGACCGGGACTTCGACTTCGCGCTGGAGATCGTGCTGGCGGGGATCGAGGCGATGGTGGCCCGGGAGGGCATCGACGGGTAGGCCGGGGACACCCGAAGGGCGGTCCGTGGCTCCACTGCGCCGAGGGCCAGCATCGCCGTCCTCGGCCTCACGACAACGGCTTTAGGACTCCTGTGCCGTCGCCTTCGGCGTCGAGTGGTTCCTCAGCGCGACCTCCTTGATGAAGATCGTCAGCACCAGCGCCACCAGGGCGAAGGGCGCCGAGTACAGGAACACGTCAGCCACCCCGTGCCCGTACGCAGCCTCCAGTACGGTCCGCATCGGCTCGGGCACGGCCGTCAGATCGGGAATGCCACCACCGCCCGTACCGCTGTCGCCCAGCGCCGCACCCCGCGGGCCCAACTCAGCGACCCCGGCCTCCACATGGTGGGTGACCCGACCGCCGAGGACCGCACCGAGCGCCGAGACCCCGATCGCCCCGCCCAGCGAACGGAAGAAGGTCACCGTCGAGGACACCGATCCCAAATCCTCCATGCTGACCTGGTTCTGCGCGCACAGCACCAGGTTCTGCATCACCATGCCGAGGCCGAGGCCGAGCACGGCCATGGAGAGCGCGACGATCCAGTAGTCAGTGTCGTAGCGCATCGTGCCGAGCAGGGTCAGTCCAGCGGTGATCAACGCGCCCCCCGCCACCAGCCATGACTTCCACCGGCCCGTCCTGGTGATCAGCCGGCCGGAGACGGTGGAGGAGATGAACAGCCCACCGATCATCGGGAAGGTCATCACGCCGGACATGGTGGGGGACTCGCCCCGGGCCAGTTGGAAGTACTGGCTGAAGAAGACCGTGCCGCTGAACATCGAGACGCCCACGAAGAGCGAGGCGAGCGAAGAGAGCGCGATCGTACGGTCCTTGAAGAGCCGCAGCGGCATGATCGGCTCGCTCGCCCGGGACTCCACGAGGACGAAGGCCGCGCCCAGGGCCACCGCACCTCCGATCATGGCGGCGGTCTGCCAGGACGCCCAGGCGTACCGATCGCCGGCGAAGGTCACCCAGACCAGCAGAAGCGAGACCGCGGAGCTGACCAGGAATGCGCCGGTCCAGTCGATCTTCACCTTCCGCTTGATCACGGGCAGGCTCAGTGTCTTATGCAGGACGACCATCGCGAGCAGCGCGAACGGCACCCCCACAAAGAAGCACCAGCGCCAGCCGAGCCACTCCGTATCGGTGATGACTCCACCGAGCAGAGGACCGCCGACCGTCGCCAGGGCGAAGGTTGCCCCCAGGTAGCCGCTGTACCGGCCGCGCTCGCGCGGGGAGATCATCGCCGCCATCACGATCTGCGCCAGGGCCGACAACCCCCCGACCCCGACTCCCTGGACCACCCGTGCGGCGATCAAGGACTCGGGGTTCTGCGCCAGGCCGGCGAGTATCGAACCCGCCGAGTAGACGAGCAGGGATATCTGGACCAGCAGCTTCTTGCTGAACAGATCGGCGAGCTTGCCCCACAGCGGAGTGGTCGCGGTCATGGAGAGCAGCGTCGCCGTCACGACCCAGGTGTACGCGCTCTGGCCACCGCCGAGATCACCGATGATCTGCGGCAGGGCATTGGTGACGACCGTCGACGACAGGATGGCGACGAACATGCCGAGCAGCAGCCCGGAGAGCGCCTCCACTATCTGGCGGTGGGTCATCGGCGGTGCGTCGTACGAGCTGTGTCCTCCTCGTACACCGGCTGGTGCGGTCGTGGCCATGGGTGTCCTCTGCTTCTGTTCTGTCTGGCGTGTGGGAAAAGGCGGTCGATCGGTGGGGGCAACGGCGGTCACCGGACGGTTGGGCGCGGCTCCACGACGGGCGGCGCGGCGGCGCTCCCGACGGCATCGCGCGGATGGAGCAGCGACCGGCCGTCACCGAAGGAGTCCCGCAGCCGGGCGAGGAGGGTGTTGAGTTGGCCCAGGTCGTCGTCGGACCAGTCGTGGAGGGTCTTGGCGAACATCTCGGTCGTCCGCCGGGCGAGCTCGTCGATCATCACCCGACCGTCCGCGGTGAGTCGCAGGATGCGCGACCTTCGATCACCGGGGTCCTGGAGGCGTTCGACCCAGCCGCAGTCCACCGCGTGCGCCACGTGTCTGCTGGTGACGGATATGTCGACGGCGAGCAGGTCGGCCAGTGTGCTGATGCGCATCGAGCCATGGCGGTGCAGGAGGGAGAGCACGGCGGCCAAGGCGGAAGGGCATTCGGCGGGCAGGGTTCGGGCGAGCCCTCTGCGAAGTGCGCCGATGGCACTGATCTGGCGCGCCAACTCGGCGTACTGACTGTCTGCGGCCACGACGCCCAGCCCTCCCAAAGATTTATTGCTTAGGGCAACCATAGAAGTGGTTGGTTGCCGCAGGCAAACGAAAATCCCCGGATGGGAGTAAAGGAAGTCAAAAACTCCGCCGCCGTCCGCTGCGGGCGGCGGCGCACCCGGGGTTGGGGACGAAACACGGGATTCGCTAGGGTCGTGGCCCATGGCACACAACCCGCATGCTCCCCAAGGCCAGGGCCCCGAGGGCAACCACGACCCCGCGGGCAGCACTCAGATGTTCCGCGCGTTCGTCGATGAGGCTGCGCCGCAGGGCGGCAGCCGCCGACGGGCAGCAGCTCCCCGCTCAGGACCCAAGATCGGTTTGATCCTCGGCGTAGTGGGCGGCGTCATCGTCCTCGCCGTGGTGACCTGGCTGGCGGTCAGGTAACACCGACCGCACAGCTCGCGCGATCACCGGGCGGGCGGCTCGCCCCGGCCGCCCGGAAGCACGGCTCCGGCCGTCGGCGGCGGCCCTGGTCGTCGAATTCGCATCAGTCGGGATCAGTGGGGATCAGTCGGAACAAGGCGGGATCAGGCGCGGTCGGACGGGAGCGTTCCGAAGCCCCGCCGGAATCAGTCGGGTCGATGAGGCGCCCTATGGCGTCGCCGGATCGGCGCGTCGCCCGGCAGCGCTGCGGTGATCGCGAAGGGCACGCACCCCGAAGTCAGCGGTGGCGCAGCCGCGTTGGCCCGGGGAAGTGGTCACCGGGGAGAGTGTGCGATGGCCTCGCACCAGGTATCTGGGGGGTTGACCACCCATCAGGGCGGGCCGCCACCCGCATCGACGGGGCATTCCCGAAGGGCGCCCGGCCGCGGGGTCGTATCCGAAGTGGCGATCGGCACCCGAGACCATCCCATCGGGTGCCCCAACCGCGCTTCGTGAGGTCTGCCGACCAACGGACGACGATCGCCCGCCGGAGTGCAGACCTCCACATCGTCGTCAGTCGGAGATCAGACCCTCACGCAACTGCGCGAGCGTGCGCGTCAGCAGGCGGGAGACGTGCATCTGGGAGATGCCGACCTCTTCGCCGATCTGCGACTGCGTCATGTTCGCGAAGAAGCGCAGCATGATGATCTGCCGCTCCCGCGGGGGGAGTTTGGCGAGCAGGGGCTTGAGGGACTCGCGGTACTCCACGCCTTCCAGCGCGGTGTCCTCGTATCCCAAGCGGTCGGCAAGGGAGCCCTCGTTGCCGTCGTCCTCGGGGGACGGAGAGTCCAGCGAGGATGCGGTGTAGGCGTTGCCCACGGCGAGGCCGTCGACGACGTCCTCCTCCGACACGCCGAGTACGGCGGCCAGTTCGGGCACGGTGGGCGAGCGGTCGAGGCGCTGCGCCAGCTCGTCGCTGGCCTTGGTGAGCGCGAGCCGCAGCTCCTGGAGTCGGCGCGGCACCCGCACCGACCATGACGTGTCTCGGAAGAAGCGCTTGATCTCGCCCACGACCGTCGGCATCGCGAACGTGGGGAATTCCACGCCCCGTTCGCAGTCGAAGCGGTCGATCGCCTTGATCAGGCCGATCGTGCCGACCTGGACGATGTCCTCCATCGGCTCATTGCGGCTGCGGAAGCGGGCTGCCGCATAGCGCACGAGTGGGAGGTTCAGCTCGATGAGCGTGTCACGCACATAGGTGCGCTCGGGGCTCTCGCTCGTCCCTTCGTTGTCCAGCGCCCTCAGGCGAAGGAACAAGGAACGGGAAAGAGTACGAGTGTCGATGACTTCCGAGCTGTCAGGCGTGACAGGTGCGGGAGCGCTCTTGGTGAGCGTAAGCACCTTCGAGCTGCCCTGTTCTGCGGACATGCCACCCCCTTGAGGTCGCGGACGGTCGCGGTGGCCGCGACCAACGGAGGAACGCAGCCTGCACCTGAGATACCGGCGGCGAGGCTGCGGCAAACGCGTCTCCCGCAGAATGTCACATGTCGGCAACGCGTCGAAGCGATTTGTCGATACGCGTTTGATGAATCCCCGCAGGAAGCAAGGGGTATGCGCATTCCGGTTTGGCTGAAAGTTGCCTGAATGGGTTCTACCCGTTACAGCTAAGCCTCGATCCTATTTGCGGATCGCAACCGGGCGAAGCTGCGGGCCAGCAGCCTTGACACATGCATCTGGGACACACCCAGTTCCTGACTGATCTGGGACTGCGTCAGATTGCTGTAGTAACGGAGCATCAGAATCCGCTGCTCCCTCTCGGGCAGTTGCACCAGCAGATGGCGAACGAGATCCCGATGTTCGACCCCGGCCAGCGCAGGATCCTCGTAGCCGAGTCGATCCAGCAGACCCGGCAGCCCATCGCCCTCCTGAGCCGCCTCCAAGGACGTCGCGTGGTAGGAGCGCCCGGCCTCGATACAGGCGAGCACCTCGTCCTCGCCGATCTTCAGCCGCTCGGCGATCTCGGCGGTCGTCGGGATGCGTCCGTGCAGGGTGGTGAGGTCCTCGGTCGCCCCGTTCACCTGGACCCATAGCTCATGGAGCCGCCGGGGCACATGGACCGTGCGAACGTTGTCTCGGAAGTACCGCTTGATTTCCCCCACGACGGTGGGCATCGCAAACGTAGGAAATTGGACACCTCGATCGGGGTCGAAGCGGTCGATCGCATTGATGAGGCCGATCGTGCCGACCTGGATCACGTCTTCCATCGGCTCGTTGCGACTGCGGAAGCGGGCTGCCGCGTACCGCACGAGGGGCAGATTGGCCTCGATCAGCGCTCCGCGCACCCGTGAGTGTTCGGGAGTTCCGACCTCAAGCCCCTTCAGCTCGCCGAAGAGGACCTGGGTGAGCGCCCGGGTGTCCGCCCCCCTGCTCTGGGCGCGGGTCCTCGGGGTGTCGTCATCGGTCTCGACCAACAGGAGTCCGTCCGCCGGGGCGGTCGTCTCCGACGTCGCGCCGACTGACTCCACGGTCACGGCGCCCCGGGCGGTGGGGGTGCCCGGGCGTGGATCCGGGGTCGGGCCTGGCAGTGGGCCGCTCACCCCCGACTCCGGGGTACGGGCCCACGGCGGGCGGTCGTCGGGACGCTCGTTCTGGGGCAGCGCCTGAGGTGCGGTACTGGCCGGCACGTTACGCCACCCCTTTGCGGTCAACCACGGTCAACTCATCCGTCAAAAGCGGTCATAGCATCACAAGACATGTCCACTGTGTGCAAGCACCAGATATCGACGTGTTGAAGGCAAGTTGGGATTTAAACCTCAAAAACCCCTCACCCGGAGAGGTGAGGGGCCAAATGAGGGCCATGGGAGGTCATCCGAAGATCAACCGCAACCGACCCGCGCAACCAGCGCCGTACGAGCAGCGGCGCTCGCGGAGATCAGAACTCGTAGTCGGCGATCACCCACGTGGCGAACTCGCGCCACTGCGCAGCAGCGGCCTGATGATCGGGGTGCTCGACATAGCGCTTCAGCGCATCGACGTCGACGACGGCGGAGTTGATCGCGAAGTCATAGGCGATCGGCCGGTCGGTGATGTTCCAGGCGCACTCCCAGAACTCCAGCTCGGGGATGACCCCGCCCAGCTTCCGGAAGGCTTCCGCGCCGGCGACCACGCGCGGCTCGTCGCGCTGGACGCCCTCATTGAGCTTGAAGAGGACCAGGTGGCGGATCAAGGGGCACTCCTCGTGTGTCCGAACGGGCAGCGGTCCTAGTTGACCAGTTGGGTCATGAACTCGCCCACGCCCTTCGCTGCGTCCGATATGCCCTCGAACCATATCTGCACCAGCTCGGCGGCCTTGTCCGGAGACGTAATGATCGTGTAGAGCACGAAGACGACCACGATATAGAGAGCAACCTTCTTCGCCTGCACCATCAGCCCCTGTCTCCCCGACGGACCTCTGTGGCCCCCTACGGCCCGCTGCGGCTCTCCGATCATCTGATCATCGTGGAGAGTCGCGGAAGTCTAACCGAGGCTTTATGGACCAAGGGCCCTGTGATCGAGGCCCTTTGCCGACACCTTTGCGCCGGGCGACGGAGCACCATGGTCATGAGCCCGCTTGGATCTGGCAGGAATCCGGCGGGCGAGGGACCGGCCCCACGCTGCGGGGCCCACCGCCGCGTGTTTCCCCCGTTCCGCGGCACCGGGCTTGTGGAGCCGGCATCCCACGCCGGGGGGAGCGGTATCCCCCGATGCTGCTCCCCCCGACCCATCCGCCCCAGAGCCCCGGCCGACCTCACCCGCGCCGGGGCTTCTTGGGCCCGTCTGCCGGCGTGAGCAGGTCATGGGGCAGTCGACGGCGGCCCGGCTCGGGGCATCACTCCTCGTAGAGGGTGGGCAGATCAACCAAGAGGACGTCGTCACGCTCGGCGGCGGACTCGACCAGATCGGGTTGGAAGCCGTGCGGGGAGTACGCCCGGACCGCCCAGGCGCGTCGGCGATCAAGGGGCAGGGAGATGACGGCCGCCGTGCCGAGACATCCACCCGCGTCAGAAAGCAAAACACCCCCTGATCGCGTTTCCGCAGATCAGAGGGTGTGAGAAGCGGTAGCGGAGGGATTTGAACCCTCGGTGACGGGTTACGCCACACTCGCTTTCGAGGCGAGCTCCTTCGGCCGCTCGGACACGCTACCGGGAGAGAGCTTAGCCCAAAGTGGCCCGTGCTCTGAAATCCTTATCCGAACCGATCGGAGCAAGGTGCCCACCCGTTGCCGGATCGGGCTCCCACGAGGGCCGCGACCGGCACGGAACGACACGGGATGGCGCGGGACCGTCCGGGAGGCCAGCCGCGAGCGCCTGCGTCTGACCCTACTCACACAGGGCCGAGCACCACTGCGCAGAGCGTGCACGAGGTGCGGGATGCCCCCTCGGCTGATGCCCGGTGGTGCCCGGACCCGATCAGCGGTCGCGGAAGAAGGACGTCAACTGCCCGGCACACGCGGCGGCCAACACACCGCTGATCACCTCGGGCCGGTGGTTGAGTCGACGGTCCCGTAGGACGTCCCAGAGCGAACCGGCCGCCCCCGCCTTCTCGTCCACCGCCCCGTAGACCACCCGGTCCACCCGGGACTGCACGATCGCGCCCGCGCACATCGTGCACGGCTCCAAGGTGACCACCAGGGTGCAGTCCGTCAGGCGCCAACCGCCCAGCTGCTCGGCCGCCCGGCGGATGGCCAGCACCTCGGCATGAGCGGTTGGATCGCCCGTCAGCTCACGTTCGTTGTGCCCGACGGCGAGGAGCGCGCCGCTCGGGCCGAGCACGACTGCACCGACCGGCACATCACCGGACAGCGCCGCCCGCTCGGCCTCCGCCAGGGCAAGGCGCATCGACGCCTCCCACGGACCCCGTACGGGGTCCCGTTCAGATGCTGCTTCCGTCACTACCGGACGGTCTCCAGCACATCGGCGACGCCCAGGGCGTCCGCGATCTCCGGCAGTACATCCGTCTCCAGCGCCAGCAGCTCCTTATCCGAGAGGCCGAGGTCCGACAGGATGTCCCGATCGCCCACGGGCCCGGGCGGCACCGCGTCCCCCGTCGCCGAAGGCTCCGCGGCGGTGCGGGCGCCATCGTGGTCATCGGGCTCCCCGTCCTCGGTTCCGTCGAGGTCGAGTGCGTCGAGGTCGTCGGCAGGGTCGTCCTCGTCCCTGCCGAGAAGTTCATTGGTGAGGATCTCTCCATAGGAGGAGCGAGCCGCAGCCGCCGCGTCCGAGATGAAGATACGAGGATCGTCCTCGCCCTCCACCCGAACGACGCCGAACCAGGCGTCCTCCTGCTCGATGAAGAGGAGAACCGTCTCCTCGTCCACCGATGCCTCGCGGGCCAGATCGGCCAAATCGGACAGGGTCTCCACATCGTCGAGCTCTGTGTCGCTCGCTTCCCACCCGTCTTGAGTGCGCGCGAGCAGTGCGGCGAAGTACACCGTGACTCTCCCACTGATCAGAGGTGTGACGATTGGGCAGGGCCTCGGTTCGTGCCCCACCCACTCGGAATCGTGGCAGAAAGCTGAGCTTTGCGAGAGGTCTTCGGTCGTTGCGTCGGCCACCAGTTCTCAACTGGGCCTTTTCGCAGAAGCGCCGCGGACCTCACTGAGAGCGTGTTCACCGGTGTGTCGCAAGGGGTCTGCGGGACGGCCCACTCCGGTCGTGCCGGCAGGGCCGGAGGCAGGAACGAGCCGTTGAAAAGGCGCTCCGACCGGGGCGAAGACCGGGTGGGCATCCTGCGGGGACGGGAAGCGACAGCAAGGCACACCGCCCTGGCCGAGGACGTCCGCCCGACGACCCGGGAGTGAACATGGCCCCCGCCGGGGGGAAGGGCGCCCGGGGCACACATCACCCCATGGGCGGAGGCGGACGATGGGGCAAAGGGGCGAACGGACCGAGCGGACCCAGCGGCCCACGCGGTGAGAACGCCCGAGCACCCCGCACCCGACCACCACGCCCGGTGCCGCGAACGCCGTGCACGACCTGCCGAGGGGCGGGCTCCCTATCGGCGAAGAGGGTGGGTCCCTGCGCAGATGCCCGTCTGAAGCCCACAGGCCCGTACGGGTGGGCACACGAGCCCACGGACCCATGCCGGCTGCTCATTCGAGCGGGTACCGGCGGGGCGGGAAACGATCTACCAACGAAACGTTCGCATCCGCATCTGCTGACGCATCCGCGCCGCCCGGGCCCGTCGGGGCTGCACACGGTCGCGGAGCGCCTTGGCCTCATTCAGTTCACGGAGGAACTGGGCCCGGCGCTTTCTACGCTCCGTGTCGATCTCGCTCTCACCCTCGTGTTTCCTGGCCTCTTCGCCTTCCCTGCCCTCCGTTCCCTGCTTCAGGCGCCACTCGCGCTCCCGCTCCGGATGCTCCGGTTCCGGCATCGGCCACACCACCCCTGGGCTGGACGTCTGCCTCCACCTTCCCTCTCGAACCTTCCTTGATGCGAACCGGGCTACTGTGGTGAACATGCGGATTCATGTCGTCGACCACCCGCTGGTGGCGCACAAACTCACCACGCTGCGCGATCGGCGCACCGATTCCCCGACCTTCCGGCGGCTCGCCGACGAGCTGGTCACCCTGCTCGCCTACGAGGCCACGAGGGACGTGCGCACCGAGCAGGTGGACATCGAGACCCCCGTGACGGGAACGACGGGCGTGAAGCTCTCGCACCCCCGTCCGCTGGTGGTGCCGATCCTCCGGGCCGGCCTCGGAATGCTCGACGGCATGGTGCGGCTTCTGCCGACGGCCGAGGTGGGTTTCCTCGGCATGATCCGCAATGAGGAGACATTGGAGGCGTCGACGTACGCCACCCGGATGCCCGAGGACCTCTCAGGCCGCCAGGTCTACGTCCTCGACCCCATGCTCGCGACCGGTGGCACGCTGGTGGCGGCGATCCAGGAGCTGATCAAGCGCGGTGCCGACGATGTGACGGCTGTCGTGCTGTTGGCGGCGCCCGAGGGCGTCGAGGTGATGGAACGAGAGCTCGCGGGAGCTCCGGTGACCGTGGTGACGGCCTCGGTGGACGAGCGCCTCAATGAGCAGGGCTATATCGTGCCCGGCCTCGGTGACGCGGGAGACCGCATGTACGGGACGGCCGACTAGCCACCCGTCAGAGCGACGAAGGGCCGAGGGCCCAAGCCGAACACGTGCCCCGCACCTGGTGGAAGCCAGGTCCGGGGCACGGTTGTGTCTGCTGGGAGTACGAGGTGTCCTCGTCGCAGCGGGCCGTCCCGTCAGCACTTCCCGGACGGTACGGGGGCCGGCTTGGCCAGCGCGGCGAGTGCGGCGTCCGCCGCCGGCTTCGGTGCGAGCGTGGTGAACGCGGTGCCGAGGATCAGATCCACATCGGCGGTCTTGCGCGCATCGGTCTTGCTCGTGGTGCCCTTCACCTGGGTGCCGAGCACCTGGAACGAGCCCTTGACCGCGGTGGGGGAACCCAACAGCAGACCCGCGCTCGGCACCTTCTTGTCGTACGCCGCTGTCGCGTTGCCGACCTTGCCGATCGTGAAGCCCCGCGCCTTCAGCTCATCGGCCGCCGTCTTGGCCAAACCGCCTCGCGGTGTGGCGTTGTAGACGTTGACCGTGATCTGCGCCGGTCTGAGCATCACCACGGGTTGTGCCGAAGCCCCGGGGACGGGCTTGCAGTCCGTCTTGCGTCCGGCGGTCGTCGTCTCGCCGTCACCGCTGAACACATCGATGAGCTGGACCGTTCCCCAGCCGGCCAGCCCGAGGGCGACCACAGCGGCAATCGCGGCCACCACGATCCTGCGGCGATTGCGGGGCCGTCGCATCCGGGGATATCGATCGCCCGTGATGCGGTACTTTCCACCCATGCCGGGAGGAGTCAGCATGCTCATGGGCGCAGCGTAATGCGACCCGGCGTCCAAGCCTACAAAACGATCAACCGTTTGCGTCCGTACGGCCTCTGAAAAACCCCGAAAGGGTCATCGGCGACTGTCGGGGAGGCATTCGGGCCGAGGCCAGGAAGGGCCCGCTCAGCCCAGCTCAAGCACCCTGGCGTGCAGGACCTGGCGCTGCTGGAGCGCCGCCCGCACGGCACGGTGCAGACCGTCCTCCAGATAGAGGTCGCCCTGCCACTTCACGACGTGCGCGAAGAGGTCGCCGTAGAACGTGGAGTCCTCGGCGAGGAGCGTTTCGAGATCCAGCTGCCCCTTGGTGGTGACGAGCTGGTCGAGGCGGACCGGGCGCGGCGCGACGTCCGCCCATGCCCGGGTGCTTTCCCGGCCATGGTCGGGATAAGGCCGGCCGTTTCCGATGCGCTTGAAGATCACACGGAAAGCCTACCGGGCAAGCGGCTCCGGGCGCAGCCATGACAGCCGAGTGCGATCCTGGGCAAAACGCCCAACGCTGGAGAATCAGGGGTCCCTTATGGCCGAGAGTACGGCGCAACCCGTGCAGAACATCGCCTCTGGGTACTCCTTCGATGGTGCGGCACTCGATCTGGGCGCACTTCTCTGGGAGGGAAAGTGCTTGCCCGAGGCTCCCATTCGCCTTCCGCTCGCCATGCTCAACCGCCACGGCCTGGTCGCCGGAGCCACCGGTACCGGCAAGACGAAGACGCTCCAGTTGCTCGCCGAGCAGTTGTCGGCGAACGGGGTCCCGGTCTTCCTCGCCGACATCAAGGGGGACGTCTCCGGGATCTCCGCGCCCGGCACGGCGGACGACCGGGTGCGGGAGCGCGCCGAACAGGTCGGCCAGACCTGGACTGCGGAGGGCTTCCCCACCGAGTTCTACGCCCTCGGTGGCATCGGACCCGGCATCCCGCTGCGGGCGACGGTCACCAGCTTCGGCCCGGTGCTGCTGTCGAAGGTGCTCCAGCTGAACCACACTCAGGAGCAGTCGCTGGGCCTGATCTTCCACTACGCCGACGCCAAGGGCCTCGAACTGGTGGACCTCAAGGACCTCCGGGCGGTGGCCGCCTTCCTGGTGTCCGATGCGGGCAAGGCCGAGTTGAAGACGATCGGCGGGCTCTCCACGGCCACGGCAGGGGTGATCCTCCGCTCGCTCACGGCGTTCGAACAACAGGGGGCGGGGGACTTCTTCGGGGAGCCGGAGTTCGACACGGCCGAGTTCCTGCGCACGGCACCGGACGGCCGCGGGCTGGTCTCCGTACTGGAACTGGCTGCCGTACGCGACAAGCCGCAGCTGTTCTCGACCTTCCTGATGTGGCTGCTCGCCGACCTCTTCCACGATCTGCCGGAGGTCGGGGACGCGGAGAAGCCCAAGCTGGTCTTCTTCCTCGACGAGGCGCACCTGCTGTTCACAGGGGCCAGCAAGGCGTTCTTGGAGTCCATCACCCAGACCGTGCGACTGATCCGCTCGAAGGGCGTCGGGGTCTTCCTGGTGACCCAGACGCCCAAGGACGTGCCGTCCGATGTGCTGGCACAACTCGGCAACCGGGTGCAGCACGCCCTGCGGGCCTTCACCCCCGAGGACGCCAAGGCGCTCAAGGCGACCGTACGGACCTTCCCCAAGTCCCCGTACGACCTGGAGGAGGTGCTCACCGGGCTCGGTACGGGCGAGGCGGTGATCACGGTGCTGAGCGACCGTGGCGCACCGACCCCGGTGGCAGCGACCCGGCTGCGGGCGCCCCGGTCCCTGATGGGGCCGATCGACGCGGCGGCGCTGGAGTCGGCGGTGAAGTCGTCGCCGTCGTACGAGCGGTACGCGGAGGCGATCGACCGGGAGTCCGCGTACGAGAAGCTGACAGCGGACACGGCCGAGGCAGCGCCGGTCGAGTCCCCGGCCGCGGAGGCAGAAGGAAGGGCCGCACCGAAGGCGAAGGGGACGCCACGGAGCGATGACTCCCTGGTGGAACAGGTGGTGGGGAGCGGAGTGTTCCGCTCACTCGCCCGCTCGGTGGGGACCCAGCTGGGACGCGAGATCACCCGTTCGCTGTTCGGAACATCGCGCAAGCGGCGATGACCGCCGGCCGGCGCTGAGCCGGTTCGCTCAGTCGTCGGGCTGCTCGATGGCGATCTCGTACGCGATCTCCCACCGCACATCGGCGACCACGACGTCCGCGGTCTCCACCGGACGGCCCTGAGCGTCGTAGTAGGTGCGCTCGATGATCGTGATCAGGTCGCCCACGGAGATGCCCAGCAGATTCGCCTGCTCCTGTGTTGCGCGGGCAGGGCGCGGTACTTCGACCGCCGTCTCGACGTCGACCCCGATGGACCGCATCCGATCCACCACTCCGGCACCAGCGAGCGGGCCCATCTCAGGCAGCACGATCGGGGTGTCACCCGTGATCGCCATGGGCTCCCACGACTCGGACAGCTGAACGGGCAGTCCATCGGCCAAGAACTCGTACCGGGTGAGGACGCACGGCTCACCAGGGTCGATCGCCAGGCGCTCCGCAATGTGATCCGGTGCCGGTGTGCGGGCCTCGCTCCGGGATTCCCAACCACCGGCGCGACCGTGCTCGCGCATGTCTGCGCGGAACGGCGAACCACCACGGCGTTCCCGGTGGCGAGAACGAACCATCCGCAGCCGTTCGCGCGGGCGCCGGACATAGGTGCCCGAACCTGCGCGGCCTTCGAGAAGCCCTTCGATGATGAGCCGCTCCATGGCGCGCTGCGCAACGCTCTGACCGACCCCGTACTCCTCGGCGAACCTGGCCCTGGACGGCAACTTGTCGCCGACCGCCCACTCACCCGCCTTGATGCGGACGCGCAGAGCGTCGGCCACCTGCAAGTACGGCGTCTCACGAGGCATATGGGCCACTCCGGGGTTGTTCGTCGACATTGACAAAGCTAACCCATCAGGTTGAAGCTGAATATTCAGCTTTACCGAGGGTGATCACATGCTCACCGAGAGGGGGCTTGTTCCCTATGCACGCGCGGGTCGCAGCACTGGCCAGCATGATCGCGGCCACCACCGGCAACCGGCCGCGGATCGAAACGACCGAACACGGCGTACGCATCGAGGCGGACGTACCGGACGTGCTGAGCCCCACAGCTCGGACCGCGATCCTCGTCGCTCTCGCAGCAGCTGACCGCTACGGCCATGTCCGCACCGAAGAAAGCAGCGCAATTTGGGCGGAAATCACCGAGGGGAAACCCGTGGGACGGACGAACGATCACTGCGCAGGGTGTGACGAGTGCACCGACAACGCCGTCGCGGTGGCGATCGAGCACGCCAACTCCGGTCCCGGCAGGACCCTGTACGCCTGCCCGCGCTGTCGAGAGAAGGGGCGGCTGCTCCCGCTCGACGAGCATCCGAAGGACAGCTGGGGCCTTCTACAGCGCGAGCGCGCGGTCAAGAAGATCGCCCCCCTGAGTAACCACGCCGACACGGAAGGGCCGTAGCCATCCATGCTCAACGCCATCACCCGGGTCTTCACCGTCATCACTCGGGTGCTCGCCCGGACCATGCACCTACTGCGGGGCAGCGGACGTCATCGCGAGGTCCCGCCGGCCGCCGGGCCCACCAGGACCCACCGCGGCAGCCTCCATCTGGCGCGGGCGACCATCGCCTGGCCCACCCCGCCACCGCCGCACGTAAGGGAACGGCAAGCGCTGCTCCGCGGCGAGGACAGCGCGCTCGTACGGCCCTATGCCCGGGCCGAGACCACCCTTCAGCTCCCGGTCGTACGGGAACGTCTGCGGACGGCCGCCCTGGTCGGCCTGGGGTTCGACCTCACTCACCCGCAGTGGCGCCCCGGTGGATGAGGGCCCGAACGCACTCCGGCTCCGCACGGCGCACGTCATGCGTCGGGCGGAGCCGGAACGTATCAGCGGGTGAGGCTACTCGATGACGTCCTCGTGGCCGTCGTGCAGTCCGCCACCGCTACCGGTGCCGGGCTCGGTCGGGACCGAGACGACGGGCTTCCGCAGGGAGCTCAGGTCATGGGCGTAGGTGCCCACCGCATTGGCGATGATGCCGATGTTGACCTTGAACGCCTTCAGGCTGATGTTGTTGATGTCGTCGCCCTTGGCGTGGTAGTTCGGGTCGTAGGCCACACCGGCCGTACCACCGAACTTCGCTGCCTGAGCCGCGGACTTGATGCCCTCAGCACCGGTGAAGGTGCCACCGGACGGGATGCCGACCTCGATGAACGGGCCGTAGTCCGAACGACCGCTGAAGTCGGTTCCCTCGTGCGGGGTGCCGCGCTTGTCGAGGAACTCGTTGATGTCGCGCTCCAGCTGCGCCGAGCCCTCAGGCCCGGGGCCGGCTCCGACACCGTCGGAGTTGTCGCCGTCGTACACGAACAGCCCGTAGTTCGGCGAGGCGATCATGTCGAAGTTCAGATAGAGCTTGATCTCCTTCTTGCCGAGGGAGCTCAAGCCGGCGACGTACGCCTTCGAGCCGAGCAGGCCGCTCTCCTCCGCGCCCCACCAGGCGAAGCGAATCTTGTTGGTGGGCCGCTTCTCCGCCTTGGCCAGCTGTTCGGCGACCTCCAGCAGACCGGCGGAACCGGAGCCGTTGTCGTTGATGCCGGGGCCCTCGATCACGGAGTCGAGGTGCGAGCCGAGCATCACGGTGTTGGCCGCGTTGCCGGTGCGGGTCTCCGCGATGACGTTGTTCGTGGTGCGCTTCTGCTGGAGCTGACGGATCTCGAAGGAGACGTTCACCGGCCCGGCGGCGAGGTCTGCGACCAGCTTCTCGCCCTCGGCCTGGGTGACTCCACCCGTGGGGATCTTGGCGGAGGCCAGATCGCTGAGGGTGCCTCCGAGTGCGCCCGCGGTGTTGTTGTAGATGATCGCTCCGGTGGCGCCCGCCACCGCTGCCGCCGCCTGCTTCTCGGCGAAGGTGCAGCCACCGCGCTTGATCAGCGCGATCTTGCCGGTGAAGGTCCCGGATGCGTAGTCGGTGGCCTCGCAACCGGTGGTCGCGTCCGCAGGAACGGCAGCCAGATCGGCCTTGACGCCGCCCACCGCGGTGGACTTGGTGTACGTCATGGCCTTGATGGCTATGTCACGCGGCGTGGGCGTGACGACCGAGAGCTTCTCGGCGAGGGTTTCGGTGTAGATGAAGTCGAAAGACTCGTACCGGACGTCATAGCCGCCGTACTTCTTCAACTGCTGGTAGACATACGCGGCGGAAGCGTCATAACCGAGCGTGCCCGCGGCCCGGTGGCCGCCGGTCGTGTCGGCTATCTGCTGGAATTTCTCCAGGTGGTCATGGGCGTCGTCGACGTCCGATTTGGCCACCAACTTCTTTGCCAGCTTCGCGGCCTTCTGCGCCGCCTGCCCGCCCGGGTCCTGGCGATCGGCGGCAGAGGGGGAGGCAGATGCCAGCAGGAGCGGGGTCGCGAGTGTGGCGGCGGCCAGGGTGGCCACGGCTCTGCGACGGGATGCCTTCACAGAGTTCCTTCCCGGAATGGACTGGGTCGAAGGGAAGCTAGCGACAATGCCGGGGATCTGGGAATGCCTGTGCCCCAACTCACGCCGAATTTCATCTCATTGCCATCGGATGAGCTGCGGCGGCGGCCGTCAAAACACCCAATGTCAGCCACCCTTGGCGGATTTCGCCTCTTTCGCGGCCTGCTTCATTTCCTGTTTGTGGGCGCGCACCTTGGCCAGTGATTCTGGTCCCGTAATATCCGCCGCCGAGCGAAAGGAGTTCTTTTCGCCATATACGCCGGCAGCTTCACGCCACCCCTTGGGCTGGACCCCGTACTGCTTGCCCAGCAGAGCGAGAAAGATCTTGGCCTTCTGCTCGCCGAAGCCGGGCAGCGCCTTGAGGCGGGCCAGGAGTTCGGCGCCGCTGTCGACGCCCTGCCACACGGCGCTCGCCTCGCCGTCGTACTCGTCCACGAGGTGCTGACACAGCACCTGCACCCGCTTGGCCATGCTGCCCGGGTAGCGGTGGACGGCGGGCTTCTGCTTCAGCAGTTCGGCGAACGCATCGGGGTCGTACGCGGCGATCTCGGCCGCGTCGAGGTCATCGCCGCCCAGCCGGCCGGCGATCGTGTACGGGCCCGAGAACGCCCACTCCATGGGGACCTGCTGGTCGAGCAGCATCCCGACGAGTGCGGCCAGCGGACTGCGCGCGAGCAGCTCATCGGCTTCGGGCTGCTGGGCGAGGTGGATGGTGGGACCGTTGGGACTCATAGCTCGATGATCACCCGGCCGCGGCGAGCCCGCCAGTGAACCGGGCGCGGGCGGGGGAGTGCCCCTCCACCCTGGGAGTCACTCTCCGCGATCGAGGGGTTCCGAGCAGCACAGGGACCGGGGATGGATGTGCACGGCCCGGGCCCGGGCAGACGAAACCGCGCCGGCGGAGCACCTCTGCTCGCCGACGCGGATACGGAATGTGACGATCGCCCGCCGGGTCTCAGTTGAGGACGTGCGTGGTGTCCAGGACGTCGTTGGTGCCGAAGATCGTGGCGTGTTCCAGCACGTCTTCCATCGGGTCATCGATCTGTCCGATGTGGATGACCGAGATCCGAGGGCCGTTGTGGGAGTCGATGTTGGTCTCGTCGGCCATTGCCGCGGTTACCGGGAGTACCGATGCCAGAACCGTCGCGCCCAGCACCGTAAGGGGGAATTTGACCTTCATGTCCGTTTCGTCCACCTGTTCGTTGTGTACGTCGACGAACGGTGTATCCACGAAACCGACCGGATGGTCACGGCTGCCGCGCCATTCAGCAGATCATTCCCCCATGTGGGTTACTCCGGCACTCGTGTGTAGTAGATGACGATGGTCTCGCACGGCCCGTCCGCGAACAGCTTCAGCACTTCGAGTTCCGCCTTGTCGGTCGTGAGCCCCCAGCGGAGCTTGGTGGCCACCCAGTCGCCGATGTACCGGCACTGCTGAGAGGGGGCGGCCGGGAGCCAGCCGGTGAGATCCTGATCCGCCTTCTCGCGCTTGCTACGGACCGTGACCGCGGCCAACGTGCCCGGGGCGCCCTGGTCGTTGGCGAACGCCTCCCGGCGTTGCGCGGTCCAGGCGGATGCACCCGAGCCCCAAGCCTCCGCGAGCGGCACGACGTGGTCGACCTCCAGGCTGGCCAGCTTGGTCACCGACTGCTCGTCGTAGTACGAGACCCAGCGGCCTCCGGTCAGCTTGCAGCCTGCGCCGACCTCCGGCGCCTCGACCGCCTCTGCGATCAGCACCTCCTCCCGGGTGGCACAACCGTCCGCGGTGTCTCTGCCCTTGTTCCAGTGCCGAAAGGAACTGGGGTGATATCCGGCGCGGTTCTCGTCCTCGGTCGGAATGATCGAGATGGCATCTTCCAGTTGTGCCACCTCCGCGGCAGCGGCAAAAGCGGGTTGAGCGAGCACCGAAGGGGTTCCGGGAATTCCAGGGACCCCCGAGATGACGGGAATTCCGGGGACGATGGGGATGACGGCCAGAGCCAGTACGGCGAGGACGCGTCCAAGGTGATGGGTCATGACTGAGAGATTGCTGGCCCGCACCCATCTGCCGGGCTTGTCCGCATGTACTCCACCCATATGAGCGGACTTCTCCCCCACCGCATCATCCCGTTGTCGATTCCATCGAGCCGTCGAGGGGACCTCGTTGCCCTTGTCGTTCGCGCCCAGGAGGATGGCGGTGAAGCGATCAGGGCAAGACGGAGGCAATGCATGGTCCAGCAGTGGGTGCGACTCGAACTCGACGTGCGTGCTTTCGATAGGGAACGCTTCAACAGACAGGTGGAGAAGTGCCGGAAGGAGGGTCTCGTTCTGACCACCTTGGCCGAGTTGGGGGATACGCCGGAGCACCGCCGGACGCTGTACGAGTTGAACAGGGAATGCTCTGCCGACATACCGGGCCGGGGCGAGTTCTACTCGTACGAGGAGTACGTCAAGCAGCGGCTGGAAGTGGCCTCCTTCGACCCGCGGGGGGTGGTGATCGCCCTCGACGGAGACACCTGGATCGGGATGGCGGCTACCTCCCACCACGGGCGGTTCGTGTTCAACGAGATGACGGGCGTGGCAGCGCCCCACCGGCGCAGGGGCCTCTCCATCGCCATGAAGACCTTCGGTCTTGACTTCGCCCGGCTGCACGGTGTCCACACGGTTCGCACCGTCCACCACCCGGCCAACACCCGCGCGATCGCAATGAACCGGGCGCTGGGGTTCGTCGATGCCCACTGGGAGACGCCCTGAGCCCCTGACATGCCCTCACTCCCTGACGCCGGCGAGTCTCAGGAACACAGGTGTGGGGGCGGCCACCGACTCGCCGCCCCCACACCCGGTCAACTGCTCAGTCGTTCATTCTTTCAGTCGTTCAGTCGTTCGGTTGCTGAGCCGATCGACACCGGGCCCTTCTAAGGCAGCCCCGTGTGCAGGGCGTTCATCAACGTACCGCTGGGTGTGTCTCCGGACATCTCCCACACCATCGCCCCCAGCAGCCCCTTCGATCTGACCCACTCGGCCTTCTTGCCGATGGACCAGGCGTCGTCGAAGCTCCACCACTGCCCACCGGGGCCGGTGTAGCCGTAGGTGGAGATGGACTGTTCGTCGTGGTAGACGGTCATGCTCGGGAAGCTGCTGATCAGGTTGTGGTAACCCCTGGTCCCGGCCTCTTCCGGGAACTGCCCGGGTGCCGCGCCGTTCGCGCTCTGCCACTCGCCGTTGGTGCCGGCGGGACCGCTCGCGACCTCCTTCCAGCCCCTCCCGTAGAACGGGAAGCCGATCGTCAACTTCCTTGGGTGCACTCCGGCGTCGAGATAGGTCTGGATCGCCTTCTCCACGCTGAAGTCGAAGGTGTACGGGTCCTGGGCATCGCGGCGGAGATTGGCCTGGTGCCCGGCGCGCAGGGGCTCCCAGGAGTTGTCACTGCCCGCGCCGTGGAAGTCGTACCCCTGGACATTGGCGAAGTCCAGATAGTTGAAGATCTTGGAGATGTCCCAGCCGGCCTCGATCTTGGCGGGGTCGGCGGGGGTGAAGGCGGTCAGGAGTTTGTGTTCGCCGCCGAGCGCGTCCAACTGCGTACGGAACTCGGCGAGCAGCGCCGTCAGATTGTTCTTGTCGGCCGGCCCCCAGTGGTTGCCCGCGTGGCCCTCGGAGCCGGGCCACTCCCAGTCGATGTCGATGCCGTCGAAGACGCCTGCGCCGGTCCCGGGACCGCCAGCGCCGTTGTAGACGGGCAGATTGCCCTTGATCCAGACGTCGATGCAGGACTTGACGAACTTCTCCCGGGACGCCGGGGTGGCCGCCGCGTCAGCGAAGTACTTGGAGAAGGTCCAGCCGCCGAGCGACACCACGAACTTCAGGTGCGGGTGCTTGGCCTTGAGCTTCTTGATCTGGTTGAAGTTGCCGCGGAGCTTGCCCCAACCGTCGTCGGCGACCCCGTCGACGGACTGTGCGGCGGAGATGGGACGGCCGTAGTCCGCGTCCGCGTCACCCGCGCCGGTGCCCTCGTTCGGGTCCTGCGGGTTGCCGGAGATGCCCTTGGTGACTCCCGCCTGGCAGGTGAGGTTCACCGGGTCCACGTTCTC
This sequence comes from Streptomyces sp. NPDC059256, assembly GCF_042753785.1. NCBI lineage: Bacteria > Bacillati > Actinomycetota > Actinomycetes > Kitasatosporales > Streptomycetaceae > Streptomyces > Streptomyces sp. NPDC059256. The sequence goes on from NZ_JBHYZO010000002.1 coordinate 133,899, forward strand.
GAAGGCGTAGTTGATGACGTCGAGCTTTGCCGCGGCCCCCGAGGTGTCGAGGTTCTTGATGAAGTACTGGCGGCCGTAGAGACCCCATTGGATGAAGTAGCCGACCTTGTAGTAGTTGCCGGGGCCGGCCACGTCGTCCGTGGTGGCGGGGAGCGCGTTGGAGGCGGGCGACGAGTTGTCCGCGGTGTCCCTCGCCTTGACGGTGAAGGTGTACGCGGTGGCCGGCGACAGTCCGGTCACGGTCGTCGAGGTCGTGGCCACCGTGGCGACCAGGGTGGTTCCCTGGAACACGTCGTACGCGGCCACGGCCACATTGTCGGTCGATGCGTTCCAGGCCAGGGCCACGGTGGATGCGCTCTTGCCGGTGGAACGGAGGTTTCCGGGTGCGGTCGGCGGAACCGGATCACTGGCCGGATCGACGGTCTGCACGGTCCGCGGTGGGCCCGTTGCGCTCACATTGCCGCGGCTGTCCTTGGCCCGGACGGTGAAGGTGTAACTGGTCGCCGGGGTCAGACCCCTCACGGTGGCGCTCAGCCCGGCCGTCGTCGCCACCACGGTGCTGCCGTTGAACACGTCGTACGAGGCGACCGGATAGTCGCCGGCGGGCGAGGGAGCCCAGCTCAGCGAGACGGTGCGGGCGGTCACCGTCGTCGCTTGCGGCTGGCCGGGCAGACCCGGCGGCACATCCGGCGTGCCATCGCACTTGTCCCCGTTGACCGTGCAGTTGGTCGGGGTGAAGACGGGGCCGGTGGCCAGGAACCAGTAACTCCAAGGCTCGGTGGTGCCGTTGGCCGGGACGGTGGCGTTGTAGTAGGCGTTCTTGACGGTCACCCGGTTGCCGCTGACGGTCGCGTCACCGTGGTAGTGGCCGCCGAGCGTGGTCCCAGGAGGCAGGTCGAAGGCCAGCGTCCAGCCGGTGACGGGGGTGGGCGCGCTGTTGCTGATGACGAGCGAACCACGCCACCAGGAGCCGTGGTTCTGCGTGGTGAAGCTCGCGGTGAGCGTGCCCGCTGCCTGGGCGGGGGAGGCCAGGCCGGTCAGGGTGGCGAGCGGGAGGAGGAGTACGGCGAGGAGGGCGACGAGTCTGTGCCGGGTGCGTCTTGGGGTGATCTTGCGTCGGTTGAACATGGCTCTCCCTGAGGGGGTAGGGGGTGCGTGGCCGTGCTCAGTCCGTGCTGGGTGTTCTGAAGGCCGGGGCGACTGTCTGCCCCGGCCGTTGATCTCTGTCAGGCGCTGGTGGGCGGTGCTGGGTGGGTGGCCGGTGGGTGTGCGGGCGGGGGCCTGTTACTGGGCTGCGGCTGGACTGACAGGGACTTGCGGGCGCTTACGGGGTGTTCGGGCCGTGGGGGGGACTCGTGGGGGCGAGACGTGGGGGGTGTTCGGGCCGTGGGGGGCGAACTGGTGGGGGGAGGGTGTGGGGGGTGTGGGGGCGGGATATTCGGCGGCGGGGCCCTACAGCGCGGCGTACATGACAAACTTCGACGGTATTTGGTCTGGACCAAAGCGGAAGGGGTCCGGACGCCGGATGTCCGCCACTGTCGCCTTCCCGACACCCCGTTCGCGACGAGCCCGCTCACCGACCGAACCGTTCACCACCCGCCCCATCGGCACCTGCCAGCCGCCCCCCGTCCACCCCGGCCACACACCCACCCGGCACCCACCCGCACCCACCCGCACCAGCCCGTCGCCGCACCCGTCCAAGGTCCGACAGAGGTCTGTACCTGTCATGGGTGGCCGCCCTACCGTCAGTACCCCATCAGCCTCAGGAGGCGCAGTGACGGGCAGCGCGGACATCGTCGGCGTTCCGGATCGACTGCTGGCCGCCCTCGGGGTTCCCGCGGACGAGGAGCGGCTCTACCGGGCGTTGTTGACCCGCTCCCGTGCCACCATCGCCGAACTCGCCACCGCCACCGGCTGGGACGCGGCTCGGGTGCGCCGCCGCACCCGCGCGCTGGAGAAGCGCGGCCTGTTGACCAGGCTTCCCGGCCGCCCGGTGCGGTTCCGCCCCGCACCCCCCGACGCGGCGATCGAGGTACTGGCTCTCCAGCGCCGAGGAGAGCTCGAACGGGCCAGGTTGTCGGCCGCCGCGCTCGGCGACGCGTTTCGATCAGCCGCGCGGCACCAGGTCGACGGCCTGCCCGCCCTACAGCTGCTCAGCGAGTCGGAGCAGGTGGCGCAGCAGGTGGCCCTGGTACAGCGGTCCGCCCGGAAAGAGCTGCTCATCGTGGACCGCCCCCCGTACGCCGTACCGTGCGAGCCGGCAGCGGCGGGTGTCCGCCGACGTACGATCCACGATCGCCGCATCGCGGACGTGCGCTCCGACGGGGGCGAGGAGAGTCGTGCGCTGCTGGACGCGCCCTTGAACCTGGTGATCGCGGACCGTCGGATCGCGGTCGTCGCCCTGGACCGGTCAGGCGATGCGCTGGTCGTCCCGCCGTCCACCCTGCTGGACGGACTGGTCGCCCTGCACACGCTGCTGTGGGAACGCGCGGTACCCCAGGGCCCGCAGGAGTATCGCCCGCTCGATGAACTCTCCTACGACGATGAACGCCTGCTGGCACTGTCCGCCTCGGGCCTGACGGATCAGGCCATCGCCCGTCGACTGGGAGTGGCCCAGCGCACGGTGGAACGCCGGATGCGGCGGATCATGGACGTACTGGGTGCCCGTACGCGCTTCCAGGCCGGTCTTCAGGCCGCCAGGCGCGGGGTGATCAGTGCGGAGCGTACTGGCCCAGGAACATATCGACGCCGCTGATCAGCAGTCGCTCGGTGAGATCGTCGTCCATGACCGTGCCGTAATGGCCGAACACCATGTGCGGATGGACCAGCAGGGCGTACAGCTGGAGCGTGGCGACCTCCAGATCGGGGATGACGAGCCTTCCCTGCTCGGCGAGCGCCCGGAGGGTGTTCGCGACCACGGGGTGATGACCGCTGGGGGTATCGCGGTGCCAGGCCCTCCCCAGCTCCGGAAAGCGGTGCAGCTCCGCGGCGACGAGCGCGCGCAGGGCGGCGAACTCATGGTCGTTGCGCACGGCGCCGATCCAGGACCGGGCGGCATCGACGAATGCCGGGCGAAGGTCTTCCGCATCGGCTAGCCGGGCCAGCGGAGCGGCTGAGTCCTGCTGTACGGGTTCGTCGAGCGCACCCGCGACCACGGCGGTGAACAGGGCTTCCTTGCTCCCGAAGTGGTTGTAGACGGTGACCTTGGAAACGCCCGCCTCGGCCGCGATGGCATCCATGCCGACCCCGAACCCCTCACGGAGGAAGAGGTCGCGGGCCGCCTTGACGATGGCCTCCCGCTTGCGTTCGGCCCGGGGACCGCTGGGTGCGGGCCGCTGCGGGCTCAGCTCCTTGTCCACGCTCATGGGCAACGAGCCTAGTCCAGATCTGAACTGAACTGTTGAGTTCATCTGTACTGAACTGTACGGTTCATTTATTCAGGGAGCCGCACCCGCGGCCCACCGCCGAGCGAGGAGCAACCGTGCCCTGTGCGCCCGTTCACCCCACGCACCCCCACCACGACCAGCCACCCCCCGACCCCCGGCGCTGGACGGTGCTCGCCCTCATCTGCGTCGCCCAGTTCATGCTGGTCCTCGATGTCACCGTGGTGAACGTGGCCCTGCCCGATATGGCCGCGGACCTCGCACTCGACCGGGCGACGCTCACCTGGGTCGTCGCCTCGTACACCCTGTGCTTCGGCGGACTGATGCTCCTCGGCGGCCGACTCGCTGACGCCCTGGGTGCGCGCCGCACCCTGCTCGCGGGATTGGCGATCTTCACCGCCGCCTCCCTGTTCACCGGGCTCGCCCAGAACGCCCCCGCGCTGATCGGCGGACGGGTCGCCCAAGGAGTGGGCGCGGCCCTGCTCTCCCCCGCCGCCCTCGCGATCGTGACCACCGGATTCCACGGCGCGGAGCGCAACAAGGCCCTCGGGGTCTGGGCGGCGATCGGCGGCACCGGCTCGGCAGCGGGCGTACTCCTCGGCGGTGCACTGACCGCGGGGCCGGGCTGGCCCTGGGTCTTCTACGTCAACGTCCCCGTCGGCCTCGCCCTGCTCGCCGCCCTGCCCGCGCTGGTACCGGCCAGGGCACCCAGGCCCGTCCGACTGGACGTTCCCGGCGCGCTGCTGGTCACCGCCGCCACCGGAACACTGATCTACGGCCTGGTCAGAGCGGGCGACAGCGGCTGGAGCGACCCGCTGACCCTACTGGCGCTCATCGGAGCCGTCGCCCTGTACGGAGGGTTCGCGGCGGTCGAACGGTCAACCCGGGAACCGCTGATGGACCTGACGATGCTGACCCGCCGTCCGGTAGTGGCCGGATCGTTTCTGATGCTGATCGCCACCGCCCTGTTGATCTCGTACTTCTTCCTCAGCTCCGTCCACCTCCAGCACATGCGGGGCTTCAGCCCGATGGAGACCGGACTGCTCTTCCTCCCGGTGGCAGTGGCCGTCGCCCTGGGCGCCCATCTCGGGTCACGCCTGGTCGGCCGGATCGGCAGCCGGGCCTGCGCGGTGGGCAGCCTGACCGTCGCGGCGGCCGGCAGCACCCTGCTGACGTTCGCCCCGACGGCAGCGAACGTGTACGTCACCCTGCTGCCGGGCCTCGCCGTCGCCTCGCTCGGCATCGGTGCGGTGTTCGTGACCGCGACCACGACCGCCCTCGCGATGGTCGCCCAGGAGGAAGCCGGGCTCGCTTCCGGAGTGGTCAACACCTTCCACGAGGTCGGCGGTTCGGTCGGTGTGGCCATGGTGTCGACGGCCGCGGCGACCGGCATAGCCCAGGGCACGTCCGCCGGGTTCACCGGCGCGTACACCCTGCTCGCCGTGACCGCGGCGATCAGCGCGGCCCTCTGCGTCGCCCTGGTCCCGCGCGGAAAGCCGCAGCTGACCGGGGGAGTCCATGTCCACTGAACCGCACGGCACGGACCTGCTGATCCGGGAGCTCTGCCGGGCAATGCTGGACGAAGTGGCCACGTCCGACAGCGGCATCCAACGACTCCGAGTGACCGGTCTGGGCCGCCACTTCGCCATCCCCGCCGAGGACGCGGTCCGACTGACACATGCGGACGGGCCGGAAGTCACCTCGTACGTGTCGCACATCGAAGCCGAGTGGGAGCCCCCCTGGCTTGCGGACACCGACAGGACCTGGGAGCCGCTGCACCGCTGCCTGCTCACCGGCCCGACACCCCTGCGGTACGCAATCCTCGGCGGCCACTCCCTCACCGACGACAGCGACTATCTGACCCGCCTGGTGCCCCCGGGCCAGGTGTCCCTGACCGCGAAAGCCCTGGCGGAGGTGGAAGAGGGCTGGCTGTGGGGGAAGTTCTCCGACCTGGGCCTGCGGGGCGACTTCCACTGGGCACGCGAGGGCCTGACAGAGGTACGGGAACTCTTCGCCCTGGCAACGAAGGCCCGTCGAGCAGTCCTGTTCACCGCAAACACCTAGCACCGCCCCGCCCCGAGGCCGGACCGTCATCCGTTCACCCACCCATTGGACCGCCCCCGTACGCACCACCAACGAGGGCCGCCCACCGCCGGCTACCCCGACTCCCGCTCTTCCCGTTCCTCCCGCTCCATGGCAGCAATGGCCCGCTTCCGCCACCGAACAACCAGCACGCAGACACCGACGACAACGACAACCGCGACGACGGGAACCCCCCAGATCAGAGCGAAGAAGGCATATCCGAGTGACTCCATTGCGACCCCCCTGTCCCCGTTGATCAGTGGCGTGTTCGTGATCAACGGCCTCTGTACGGCTTCGTTGCGACCAGGGCCGCCGTCACTGCAGCCTGAGGAGGTCAGCCGAGATAGGGCCGCTCACGGCGCTCCAGGAAGTGGCGGATCCGGAGTCGCTGCGTGTGGTGCATCGGCAGTTGGTCGATCTCCTCCGGCCGGACGAACCGCAACTCCGTGGACTCGTCCGAAATCGCCAGCCGGCCACCGATCATGCGGGCGGTGAAGCAGACGTTGAACTGCCTGCGCACTTCACCGTCCGAGTAGGCGATGATGTGCCGAGGGTCGGTGTACGTGCCCACGAGCCCGCTGATCTCCACGTCCAGACCCGTTTCCTCCTTCACCTCGCGAACGGCCGTTCCCGGGAGTGAGTCGGTCATCTCCATGCCGCCACCGGGCAGCGCCCAGAGATCGCTGTCCCGACGGCGCTGAAGGAGCACACGCCCTTCGTCGTCAGTGACCACGGCGGAGGCGGCGACCACCAAGCTGTTCGGGTCGGGTGCCGCTGGGTCGTCGTAGTACTCGGTCCGTGCCATGGTCACCCTTCCCGTACCGGCGTCGTGGTCTCCCACACCGCGTCGAAGCTGCCGGCGTACGTGTCGAACATGCCGCCCTCTCCGCTACGCCGAAGATGCCATACGGGAGCACCGTAGGCGTTCACGCCCCAGACGTGGGCATTGACCAACGCCTGATCGTCAGCGCGATAGATCGAGTTGTGGAGCGTGGTGGCGTGGGTCCGCACCTCGATGCCAGGCACCCCGGCCAAGGGGCGGTAGTGCATGAGGGCAAGTCGGCAACGGGACTCGATCCCAAGGCCAAACCTCTCTTCTTCGCCGCGCTGTTGAACATGGGGCGGCCCGTGATGATCACCTTCTGGCGGCCTGGGTGCTCGTGCTCCGTCGTGGTGAGGTGCTGGGCCTGACGTGGAAGTCCGTCGACTTCGAGACGGGTGAGCTGTACGTGGACCACCAGATCCAGCGGGCAGGGCGGCAGCTCCTCCACCGGGAGACCAAGACGGAGGAGTCGGCACATCTGTAGCTCGCTCCTGCTCGCCCTCAAGGTGCACCCGAAGATCGCTCAGCGCATTCTCCGCCACTCGCAGATCGCCATGACGATGGAGGTCTACGCGGAAGCCAGCGAAGAGGAGGTGCGGGAAGCGATCGGCAAGCTGTCCGAAGCCATGGGCGGCACCACCGGCTGACACGGTTGCGGTACTCCGTTGCGGTACGGCAACGAAAGAGCCCCGCTGGAATGATCCAGCGGGGCTCTCACCTGTGTGCACTCGGCAGGATTCGAACCTGCAACCTTCTGATCCGTAGGATCGGGCGAGCCTGCGGCAGGTCCCCCAAAGCCCCTTCCCCCTGGGCGCTCGTGAGAGTGGCCGACAGCCGGTGTTCGTTGTCGTTGCCGTCAGCGTTGCCGTCATCCAGTCCGCTTGCCGGCAGCTCGAACCGCCATGACTCATCGGCCTGTAACTTCAATGTATGACTTCGGGCGCTGAGGGTGGGGCCGCGTTCACTGCGGAGGCGGCAGGAGGTGTTCTGGTCCAAGCGTGCCGGGCCGCCGGTTTGGACTCCACGGGGGCGGAGTTGTTGAGGCTCGGCTCCAACGCCGTGTATCGATTGCAGACTTCACCGGTGATCGTTCGTATCGCACGGGATCGGGACGCTCTGTCGAACATGTCTCGGGTGGTTCGGGTGGCTCGGTGGCTGGAGGCCGAGAGCTTCCCCGCGACTCGGGTGATACCCGGCCTGGAGCAGCCGTTCACAGTGCAGGGGCGCGTCGTCACCTTCTGGGTGAGCGATCAGGATCATGACGAGTACGCGGACCTGACAGAGCTGGGCGATCTACTGCGGCGCTTCCACTGGCTTGAGGAACCGGACTCCTTGGGCCTGCCGTACTACGACCCCTTCGGGGATGTCTGGGACTCTCTGCGAAGTATCCACGGCGTCAGTGATGACGATCTCTCGTTCCTCGACGAGCGTGCGAACAAGATCCAGAAGGAGTACGACCGGCTTGACTGGGTCCTCGACTTCGGCATGATCCACGGGGACGCGAACGTCGGCAACGCCATCCGCAACAGGAGCGGCAAGCCCCTTCTGATCGATCTCGACGGGGTGTCCCTGGCCCAACGCGAATGGGACCTCGTTCTCACGGCGCTCTACTACGAGCGCTTCGGCTGGCACACCAAGGCCGAGTACGACTCCTTCGTCTACCACTCCGGATTCGACCTGCTGAACTGGCCCGGATACCCCGTGCTGGCTGACCTCCGAGAGCTGAAGATGACGCTCTGGGTCGGACATCAGGTCACGACAGATCCGAAGTTCGCGACGGAGTTCGTACGACGGGTACACGCGCTTCGGACGGGCGGAAGCAGGAAGGATTGGCAGCCGTTCTGACCAGCCTCAGGTGCGGGTGAGGTTGTCTGCGGCGAGCCAGAGCCGGTGGTCCGCGGCCTGTTCCTCAAACTCCCGGACCGCGGCTGTGGTGCCCGCCCGTGCGAGATTCTGGCGGAACTCGGCGAGGTAGCTGACACACCGGGAGGACTTCAACTGCTCGCCGAGATCGAGGGCATCTGATGCCACTCGGCAGGCTTCCTCCGGTTCACCGGCGTGCATATGGGCGTCCGCTAAGACCATCGTGGCGAAGAAGTCGCTCCGAACATGGGTACCGCTCATCGCGTTCTCCGCGTGGCTGACCGACTGGCGGGCGCTGCTCACGTCACGGAAGCAGTGGGCGGCTTCCGCGGCTAACTCCACCTCGTCGAAGTACGTGATCCACTCCGGCTCGTCGTCGTTGTTGCGTCGATCCAGTTCGCGCGTCGCCTCGGCGAGAGCGATCTCGCAGCCCCGGCCGTCCCCACTACGGGCGAGAGCACGCGCTTCCATCGCATGGAACTGTGCCAGCAGGGTCGGAGTCGCCACACGCGAGATCCCCATGCGGGCCGCCCGTGCGAGAGTCGCACCTTCCACGTACCGCCCGAGGAAAGTGGCCTGATGGCTCATCGCGGAGAGAACACTTCCCGCGAGTCGGCGATCGTCTCCGTCCTGGGCGAGCCTGAGCGCCTGGAGAAGGTATCGCTGTGCAAGCCCGTGGTGGCAGGCGTCGTACGACATCCACGCGGCGAGGAGCGTTGCTTCGGCGACTGTCGAGAACAACGCTCGGCCAACGGCCTGGGTGTACCGGCCGGAAAGAAGCGGGACGACATCACGGCTGAGGTACTGGATCAAGCTCTGCCTGGCGTGGTCCCCGCCGAATCGATCATCGAGCTGAGCAAACATGTCGGCGGTGGACTTGATCACCGCGATGTCGGCGAGCCCAACTCTGGGGCTTTCGCTGGACGGCTGCGCGGGGAAGGACGCTTCCGGCGCCACGAGCCAGCGGAGCGAGGCTTCGTTCCATGCCGGCTGTGACGGGCTGGACGTCAGCAGGGGCTCATGGCCGTTGAGGTCCGCTCGCCAGAGCCTTTCGACATTGGCGAACACCGCCGCTGGGCTCTCGGGATATCCGGCATCGAGGACGGACTCGCCGAACTCCGCGAACGAGTGCAGACCCAGTTCCACAGGGGTGAGGTTGAGAGCCTCGCAGAGGAGCGGGCCATAGAACCCGTCTGGGACGCCATGGCCGTTCTCCCAGCTGGCGATGCGGCGTTTCACACTGGCGTCGGACGGAAGAGTGTGGCCGTGCCTCGTTGCCACCTGCCGAAGTTCGCGGATGAGTCGCGGCTGGCTCCAGCCTCGCTTGCTGCGAGCGTCAGCCAGAAGATCGCTGATGGGATGTCTGCGGTCGGTAATCCCTGCCTCCCCCGGCGGAGTTCATGCAAGACGCCATCGTCCTCCCTCGAATATAGGGAGTTGAGCGCATTCTCGCTTCCCGAAATATGGGACTTCGCGCGATGCGGTGAGAAGTAACCCGGTCAGGGGGTGACGAGACTCGTCACCCCTTGTCACCCCTCGTCATCTGCCTTGATTGGCCCTCGTTCACGAGGCTGGTCGTACGACGGCAACCGGTCGCCGTACGACTGACTGAGGTGGGCGACGTGCACACGATGACCAAGCGAGGCATGGATTGGCTGTCCGCTGCCGCTGATGATCCGGACAAGTGCCGGGCCCGTTGGGAGGACGACCTGCGGTCGCCTCAGACGTTCTCGACCGGTCGGCACTTCGACGTGGTGGTGATCGACCAACGGATCGGTGTGGAGACCTTCGATCAGCTCCAGCGCTGGGTGATGCCCACCGGCGCGGTCATCGTCGACACACGTGCGAAGCAGGTCGGGTTCTTCCTCGCATCAGGCTCCCGCGACCGGTTCGAGCGGGCTCTCGCGAGGGAGGCGGCTGACGGCACGATGCCTGCTTACAAGTACCTGGAGCTGGGGTCGTGTGTGGTGGTCCCGGGTCCCATGCCGCTCGCGAGTGATCGGTATCAGTGGCTCAACCCTCCTGGCCGACTGGCGGAAGCCTTTCCGCTTCGGGTGATCGCCCTGGCGGTGCTGCTGGTCGCCTCGGCTCGGCTGGTGGAGCGGGTCGACAGGTACGGCGAGCGGTACCCGACCGCAGAGGCCGCGATCGCTGAAGAAGCAGCGGAAGCACACGCCGATGCAGGGTGATGCGGCCAGTTGGTCCCCCACGGACAGCGGCGCCTGGTACGCGGCAAGGGATGCGACCGCCGGGCTGAGGGACGCCCTGGTCTCAGCCGGCCTGGAGAAGGACTTCCCCTATCTGCAAGCACAGATGAACGCCTTCGGGCACGGCCTGGTCGAACTGGGCCGAGTGTCACCCGAGACCGCGGAACGACTGGCCCAGCTCCTGGAGCGTGCCCTCTCGTGTGAGTGGGTGGCGGACGGGGCGTGCACCAGACAGACGGAACTGGCAACTGACCGACCCCCCGGCCCAGCACGAGAGGAGTGACGACATGACGGATCGCAGAGGCGTGACCGCCAAGCGGGCAGAAGATCTACTGCCGGGAATCCCCTACGTACGTGGCTGGTCGAAGGGGCACCGTGGCGCAACGGCCCTGGCGACCGCGTTAAAGACACTCGGACTGGAGACGGACTTCCCCGGCCTGCGGGCCGATGTCAACGTCGACGGCGACGGACTCGTGTGCCTGGGCTCCGTAAGCCCGGAAGCCGCCGACCTACTGGCTCGGGCGCTGGTGGCGGGGCTGGCCATGGAAATCGCCGACCGAGCCGGAGCGACTCTCGGGGATCGCGCACGGGCGTGACCCCCCTACCCATTCGACGCCTCGGCAGACCGCGTAGGACCGGCCTGCCGAGGCTGGCCGACCAGCTTCTGAGGAGCTGACCGACGTATGCGCAAGCCTATTACCCGACTGCTTCGCCATGCCCTGCAATGGGTGTTCCCCGGCTCCGGACGTCACCGACCGGCGACAGCCTCGCCCGTGACAACACACAGGGCACCGAGCCCGCGATCGGTCTGGGGTGCTCCATGGACCACTCCGACACCCCCTCACGTCATCGCACGCCACACACCGCTCAGGGGCGAAGACACCCCGTTCCTCAGGCCGTACGTGCAACTCGACGACACCATCCGGCTCCGAACCGTGCCCCTCCCGCGTCGAGTTCTCGTACACGCGGGGAAGGGCCTCGACCTCCCGCACGTCCCCATCGGGACTTCTCCGGACGGACCGCTCCTGTGATCGCCGAATCGCTCACCTCTCCTCCCCCAGCGGCCTTCACACCTAGATGCGTTAAGTGCGGTCGCAGGACAGCTGCCCCCGTGCGAGTGGGATGGGCTCCCCAAGCGAGCGGGGCCGACGGAACCCTGTTCGCCTGCCCACGCTGCGCACCTGACCTCAACCACGGCCCCACGCCAGACGAAGACACCTTGTACCGCGGCCCAAGGCTTGGCTGAGCCCCAGACCCGGTCATCCTTTACTGCCCTTGGTAGAAGGGGAGCACGGCGAAAATTGATATTTTACCGGGGCTGAGGTCAATCTAGCGCTGGGCAGAAACAACAATTGATTCGAACTCGACAGAGACTCGTTACCCAGTGACCTCGTCGATTCGACGCTCCCACTCGTCCATGATGGCTTGCCCGTCCATCACTTTCTGGATAGCCCCTCTCATCTTTTTAGTCAGGGGGCGCATCGATTTACTCAAGCCTGAGACCCTTTGGAGGGAGTCTGAGAATTCTTGGAACGATACCATGTTCCTTCGTCCGATCTGGGCAAAATCTCGAATCGCCTTAAAGAATTCTGTGGCCTGCTCGCTCTCGTAAGTCTCCGCTCCCTCGGATTCCACCTGGCGAAGAATTCCAAGAATGCCCGGGTCAACCTTTACCAACTCCATGGAGTATTGCACTCCAAGTTCACTCATCCTTTCCACAGGTTCCTTAATTTGTTCAGAAAGTTGGCGGGCAGCTCGGAGTCGGCCCGCGAATCCGGCACCGCGGGCATCAGACTTTTCCATGTCCGCCGAGGCTTCCCTCGCGGCTTCGCCGATCTCCTGAATCGTGATCGCGAATTCGGACATCACTTCACCCCATCGAGGCAGGGCCGACTCTGCCTCAGCCATCAATTCGAGCATGCCGGGCTCTTCTTCTGCGTTGACATCCTCGGCCAAATTGACGGGCGGAGGTTCAACTTCCGCCGCGCGTTCGAGGATTTCGACCAAGCGGGTAGCTAGGCGGTGTACGGCTTGGCGGTATTTTGGCGAGTTTTCGTCCTCCAGTCGGAGTTCGGTCCAATTCTCGTACTGCCTCTTTGCGATGAGCGTCATTACGTCGTCGGACGTGTCGCTTTTGTGGAGCCCAGGGACATCGATATACATGATTGGGAGCAATAGTTCGTCGAGCCCCAAACTAGCAGCGTGGCCAGAAAAGGTCAGCACCTCCCTACGACATTCCTCGCTTTTAAAAAAGCGGGGCGTCACAATAGGCATGAAGAAAGTCGAACCCGTGAGAGCCGTGTCAATCCTATTGCGCCACTCGTCACCCCATTTGATATCCTCCTTATCAAGGAATACATGCAATTCCTCTGCGGTGATAACCTCGAACTCGTTTGCGATTTTGTTGGCGAGTCGCCTGATTCGCCCGTCTTCGATCTCGTCATCGCGGTGGGTGTAACTCCAGAACCCAGCGGCTCCGCTACTTGTTGCCATATACGCACCTTAGGTGGCGCCCAGGTGCGATTTCACAGGGTTCCAGATCATCGATTATCGATCATCTGCCCCTGATAGAGGTGGTGATATGCGGGTAGGTCGTGATGGACTTAGGGTCTTCGGGTATCGCTAAGAAAGAAGGTCGGCGGAGCGAGTTTGGCTGGTGTCCTGCCCGGTTTGGGTCGAGACCCGCTGGCGGGGCCAGATGGGCCATGCCGGAGTGTGGCGAAGACACGAGCGGCAGGCCCGGCCGCAGCCGGGCCGCGCGCCACGGGCAGAGCGAGGCGCCTTGATGACATAGAGAAAGTTGAACCAGCGTCCTGCAAGTTCGGGCTACAGCGGGTCCTAGACTTTCAGTTCCTCCCCTGGGAGGTGGAACTGCCCCAAGGCGAGCGGTGCGCCTTTCTGATTGACCGTCAGGCGGGTGATGGGAGCAGTGGCACTCCCTCCGGTAGGCGAAGGGCCTGGGCCCATCACACCCGAGCAGGCGGCTACGGCGATCCTGGCCTCCGGCATTGGCTGGGAACGAACTCGCTCCTATCTGGTCTCGGAAGCAGAGGCCCAGAGGATCTTCGAAGAGTACGCGCGTCTGACCTTGTCCTTGCCGGAACTCGTCGATGCGATGGGCGGTGCCTCCAACGGGCCGACCGTGCAATCGAGCGGCTCGACGGCCAAGCCAGTGACTGAGGGGAAACCCCATGTTGATCACCATGTCGGCCGTGCTCCTGCGCCGTCGCTCTGTCTCAAGGCGCTTCGGATGCGTCGCGCGCAACAGACGGGGGACCGGACTGCCGCGGGTGACCTCTGGCAGGACCGGCACGATCTGATCTTCACGACCAAGTACGGGACCCCGATCGAGCCGGGCACCTCACCCGGATGTTCGCCCTGCGCGCACGGCGGGCCGGCCTTCGAGTGATCCCGCTACGGAACACCCGGCACACCTGTAGTTCGCTCCTGGTCGCCCTCAAGGTGCACCCGAAGATCGCGCAGCGCATCCTTCGGCACTCGCAGATCGCCATGACGATGGAGGTCTACGCCGAAGCCAGCGAAGAGGAGGTGCGGGAGGCGATCGGCAAGCTGTCCGAAGCCATGGGTGGCACCACCAGCTGACACGGTTGCTGTACTTCGCTGCTGTACGGCAACGAAAGAGCCCCGCTGGAATGATCCAGCGGGGCTCTCACCTGTGTGCACTCGGCAGGATTCGAACCTGCAACCTTCTGATCCGTAGGCGAGTGCGTTACTGATCCCAGGGCCCAACTGGCCCCCACTTGCTGCAACACACCGGCGCTGGAAAGGAACTTCGGTCCGTGTTTGTGCGCCGATGTATGTGGCCGTTGATGTCAGGGACTGATGTCATGGGTGGGTCCCGTCGGACGCTGATACAGCGCTCCTGACCTACGGTGGGGCAGATCAACGATGCGCACGAGTTCGAATCCGCGACGCTCGTAGTAGCGATGCAGTCCCGGGTTGTCCTTCCAGGCGTCCAGTCGTAGCCACGACTTACCAGCTGCTGTCGCTCGGTCGACCGCCCAGTTCAGCAGTTCCTTGCCCACACTCCCCCCTGCCGCCTCTCGGCTCACTGCCATGCGGTGCACGTACAAAGCGGCGTCCGGCCGATCGGACACGCCCCAAAACTCGGGGTCAGCGAAGGAATCCACTTGCAATGTCGCGATCGGGTGGCCGTCCTGGACTGCGAGGAAGCACTCGCCCCGCTCAATCGCTTGAACGATGCGGTCGCGGTGCGGCGGGTACTGCCATTGATCGATTCCTAGTGAGGCGAGCCAGACGGATGCCTCCGTGAGGAGACCTTCAATCGTGCCCAGGTCGGCGAGGATCGCGGTTCTGATCTCAAGATCGGTCATGCGTCTTCGCTCGGTTCCGTGCGGAAACGCTCGTACGAAATGACGTGCCGATCACCAGGCAGGGTACTGATGGCGACCCGAACGGGCATCCCCTCTGCGGTGTGCCCGGTAACCACGTGATAGCCAACGGGGGTACCGGGGCTCAAGTCAAGGCGGTGCGTCTCGTCAGGGGTCGGCATCCTGATGTAGATCTCATCAAGAGCACGCACCTGCCGATATCCCAGATCTGCGAGCACTTCGTTCGCACCCCTGGTGATGTCTTCGGGCCTCATGATCTCTGAGTCACGCACGATGCTCAGCGGAAAGTAGCTGTCGTTGATGTTGAACGGTTCACCGTCTAGGTAGCGCACGCGCTTCCTCACAGCCACAAGCTCACCTGGTTCGAGACGCAGGCGTTTCGCCACTTCCGCAGGCGGGTCCACGATCGCCACTTCGATCTCTTGCCGTGGCTCACGTCCCTCTTCAGAGAACTCCGTTCTAAATGCGTCCATCTCGGGCGAGTAGGGCCGCTTCCGGAACTCAGCTTGTGGTCGGAACACCATCGGCTGCCGTCTACGCACGAAGTGCCCTTGGGGCCTTGCCGAGATCACCAGCCCTTCGTTGACGAGCAGCCCGAGCGCCTTGCGCACAGTCTCTCGGGACACCTCGTACCGCGCTCGAAGTTCTGCCTCAGTGGGCAGTTTTGCGTCCGACGCCAACGTGCCATCGGCGATCTGCTCGCGGAGTGCGTCCGCGATCTGCTGGTACATCGGGGCTCGCCCGAGTCGCGTCACTGCCATGCCTCCATAGAAGCCGCTGGTTGAACGCATTGTCCAGTCAATGTGGCCAATGCCCTTGCGAAGCGCCCTTCGATCTGCCAACATCCTGCCTGTAGCCATTGTACGGACAATGGCTACAACGCCTGGAGGGCTCTCGACTGAGGGTCTGAAGGAAGCGCTCGGTCTTTGAGAACTGAACAGTGAGCTTGATGGGGGTGAGAGTCCCCTGTCCCCGTGGGCGGCCGGGTGATGCCGTGGGCGGTTCGTTCGTGCTGGCTCTGGAGAACACCCTTCGGGGTGCCACCTGGCATGTGCCGCTCTGCTGTCGCGTCAGAGCAGTGATGATGACGCGCCGATTCTGAGGCTCGGGACTGGCCTGCCGTGGCAACGGCGTCCGGTGAAGCCCTGACCAACTTCCGCAGCGCCGTTCGGTGCTACGGCCGGTTGCCTCCCTCACCCGTACATGACGACGGGTGGGGTTGAGGGGAGCCGGATGGGTTCCAACTAGATGCGCCGTCCGGAGCTGGAACTCCGGACGGCGCGACAGGCATACCTGATGTGGAGGTCACCTGTGGTGACAAGGATGACAGAAACGGAGCGGGCTGCGTTGGCCCGGAAGCTGGCTGAGGCGAACAAGCGCAGCGAGACCGACGCCCGTGCTCGGGGTGGTCGCTGATGGGCGCACGCGTAGAAATCGTTTCGTTCGGCTACCTGCACGATGCGCCGCCTACCGCGCATCTGACGATCGACCTCAGGGCGCATTTCCGGGACCCGCACGTGTCCCCGGAGCTGCGGACCATGACCGCCGCTGACGAACCGGTGCGGCTGGCCGTGCTCAACACCCCCGGCATTACGGATCTGGTCGAAGCCGCCGCCCGTGCGGCGGTGGCGTTCGCGTCGGGCCCTGGTGGCGGAGTAGTGACCGTGGCTGCCGGGTGTGCGGGTGGTCGGCATCGTGCGCCGACGGTCGCCAACGCTGTGGCGGAGCGGTTGCGGGATGCGGGGCTCGGCGACGTCGGTGTCTACCACCGCGATATCGCCCGGCCCGTAGTGCGGCGCTGACGGCTGCCTGCCCTGCCTGTCTCGCACGGGTGGGGTGGGGAGCCGGGACAGCCCCGGACCCGCATCCCCAAGGAGAAACGCATGGGATTCCTCAGCAACCGCAGGGACGAAGCCAAGGCCGCCATCGCGGAGGGCAACCCGGAGCGTGCGGCCGACATCATCGTGCACGCCCTGCTGGAGGGCCCCGGAACCTTCGACCAGAACCTGACCGACATCAGCAAGGACGAGAACAAGAAGAAGTAGAGGAGACCCTCGTGCCGACGTACCACTTCCACGCCGAAAGGCTCGTCGACACCCTTACCCCTGGGGAGATCACGAGCGCCCAGGGCACGTTGACCGCGTCCTCGCCGCAGGCCGCTGAGGAGGCGGCCGAGCGCAGCTTGCGTAGCAGGGGATACGAGCCGACTGGCATCACGATCACCCAGAAGTAGGCGTACCTGCCCCATCTACACCCACGAGACGGTGCACCCCCTGGAGATTGCAGCTCCGGGGGGTGCTGAGCCGTTTCCACCTGCTAGGGAGAGAACGCGACTCATGACCATCATGCCCCTTCGGGCGGTCGACACCGCCCCCGCCTTCCCCGACCGTGAGCCCACCCCCATCGAGCTGAACATCATCGACCGGGAGATGCCGCTCATCACGGCCGAGGTCGATCTGTTGGATGTGGAGATCAGTGTCCTGGACCGTCCGGTGTCGGAGCTGGACGAACGCCGTATCCGCCGTGCTCGGCGGCGGGTGCTCGCTGCCCGTCGTGCCCTCACCAACCGCTCCACCGTGGCGGGGGGTGCGGCATGAACATCCCCCGCTTCCTGCGTCGGCTGCTCCGTCTGCCCGCTCCGGTCGCTGCCCCGCCCTCGACCCCGGATGGCACGTCTGAGGATTGGTGGGGCGGGTCGTGGATGTGGACCCCGGGGGACCTCGATGAGATCGAGGAGGGCGACCGGTGAACCGCTTCGCGAAGGGGCTCCTTGTCGCTGCTCTGGTCGCTGTGGTCGGTATGGCGTTTCGGGTGTCGTGGAACGCGCTGCGGGATGTCGCCACCGCGACGGGTGCGGACGGGACGGCAGCGTTGCTGTATCCGTTCGTGGTCGACGGGCTGATGGCGCTGGCCCTGGTCGCCGCACTCGTACTCACTGGCCCGGATCGGGACTTCGCGCTGCGGGTACTTGCCGCTTACACGATCGCTTCGCTGGTCCTCAACTACGTCCACGGATTGCACGGTCCGACCGGCAGCGGGGTGGTCGACTGGAGTCGACTGGCCGGATGGGACTCCGCCCACTGGGCCCTGGTCCTCCTCGCCACGAGTCTGCCGGTCGGGTCGATCTACTTCGGGTCGGACCTGGTCGCCAAGGTTCTGCACCACCAGCAGCGGTCAGACCCGACCGCAGACCAGTATGAATCAGTGGAAATCGACTGGGAGGGTCGGTCGGGGTCTGAGCTGCAGGAGTCGACCCGCTCCGGCGTTCCTACGGTGGCTGAACTGCCACCGGGCCAGTCGACTGAGCAGACCGCCCAACCCGATGCAGCCGACCCGGTCGGGGTGGAGTCGACTCCTGCCGCACGGTCGACTGGCCCGATTCCGGAGTCGGCCCGGTCGAGTCGACCGAACCGTACCCCGGACGAACTCCTCGCTGAAGCCCGGTCGACCACGGCCGACTGGCCCGACTCGGAGCTGACCGGGGAAGCGATCCGCCGAGCCGTGCGGACGTCGTCCGCGAACGGCCGGACCCTACGCGACGCGCTGCGGGCAGAACGGGTCACCAGCGGTGAGTCTGGGGCGGTGGCGGCATGAGCGCGCTCGCCCGGCTGGACCGGGCCCGCCGGCTCCTGGATTCCGGACCCTCGCCGGCCCTGCCCGGTCAGACCGTGATCGCCACCGACCCGCCCTTGGCCGTGCTGTCCCTGTTCTCCGGGATCGGCGGGTTGGAACTCGGCCTGGAACGAGCCGGGATGCGGACCGTCGGACAGGTCGAGATCAACCCGTACTGCCAGCGCGTGCTGGCCCACCACTGGCCGGAGGTCCCTCGCCATGACGACGTTCGTACCACCCTCGCCTGGTGGGACAGCCAGCCCCGACCCGGCGTCGATGTCGTGGCCGGCGGATTCCCCTGCCAGCCGTTCTCCCTCGCCGGCAAGCGACTCGGCACCACGGACGAACGGTGGATGTGGCCCGCGATGGCTGACGTCGTTCGCCGCCTACGACCCCGATACGTCGTCCTGGAGAACGTCGGGGACCTTGTTCGAGATGCCGACGCCTTCGGATGGATCCTCGGTGACCTGGCCGACTGCGGGTTCGATGCGGTCTGGGCAGTGCTATCGGCACCCCAGTTCGGAGCCCCCCACGCAGCCCGTAAACGGCTCTACCTCGTGGCCCACCCCCCGCGCCTCCATGGGACACAACGGAATCGCCTGGACCAGGGCCGAGACCGGCGATCACCGCTCACAACTGGAGGACTACCTGGCCTTCCTCTGGCTGCGCGCCGGGAATCCGCGCAGGCCTGGCTTGCGACCCAACCCGACGTGGATCTGCTGGTTGATGGGCTTCCCGGTCGGGTGGACCAACTTGCCGCCTACGGCAACGCCGTCCTCCCCGTCGCCGGCGAACACATCGGACACCTGATCGTCGCCGACGCACACACCAACCCCTGAGGGACCACAAGGAGCCCCGTATGGAGTCCCTACCCACCCCTGCCCGGGTGCGGCTGCCGGACGGCAGCCACACCTACGCCTACATCAACCCTGGCGACCTCCCCGCACAGCAGGTGCCGCAGATCGTGCACCAGCACATCCACCAAGCCCCACCCGACCGCACCGTTCAGCGGGTCGCGCTCGGGTCCGGGATCGGAGCCGGAGCAGTCGGGGCCAGCGTGTACTTCGGTCCGCTGCTGGTCGCCGCGATCACCTCCATGGCCGTATCCCTCGCCGTGGCCGCTCTGGTCGTCATCGCCATCACCTACGGACTCGTCACCGTCGTGCGATCCGTCGGAGGCCCGGATGGCAAGGCCGCAGCGAAGAACGTGCGTTCCCTGCGCCGTCGCTGACGGCTGCCTGCCCTGCCCGCCACACGCGGGCGGGGTGGGGAGCCGGGACAGCCCCGGCACCAGAAACGGGAGCCATGACCTCATACCCCCGACAGGACGGACGGCCGCTGCCAGCGTGGACCGCTATGTCTCTGGAGGCCCGGCAGGATCTCGCCGAGGAAACACCCCACCGCCTCCAGCGGCTGATGTACATGAGCAACGCAGTCGACGTGCCCGACGCCGCGTTCGCCGCTCACACCGCTGCCGCTGACCGCAGACTGCGGAAACTACTGCGAGACGACCCCAACGCCCTGGCCTACTTCAACGGCTGGACGTTCGCGGACGTGGTCAACACCGTCGATCCCATGCGGGCAGCGGAGGCGGAGTACTACCTGTGCGACGCGCTGATCGAGTACGGCACGCAGGTCCATGACACCCCTGGGCAACCGGTGCTTGACCCCTCCCTCTATGGCCTCTACGAGGACGACCAACGGGCCTGACGGCTGCCTGCCCTGCCCGCCATGCGCGGGTGGGGTGGGGAGCCGGGACAGCCCCGGCACCAGAAACGGGAGCCATGACCAGCCAGGAATACCGCGACAAAGCCGAACGCCTGTTGGCCACTCTGCCCGGACAGCCGATGCCGTCCCTCGACGCCGTACGCCTCGCGGACGTGTACGCACGCCTTGCCCTCTCCGCAGCCCTCGACACCGCCAACGAGCACGCCGAGGAGGCCCGTCGATGAACCACACCGACGAACCGCGGCTGACCGCAGCTGAGAAAGCGAAGGTCGCCGTGCTGGTGCTCCGGATGGCCAAGCGCGGCATCGCCGACCCCGACCGCCACGGACACGGCACGGTCGACCTCACCGACCTGGAGCGTCGGGTGGAGCAGGTCATCGACGGTGCCCGCAAGCGGCAGGAACGCGCCGCCAAATCCAAGTAGCTGTGCCCGGGGTGACCGCCCCTCTCGCCAAAGAACGTCGGTCACCCCGGCTTGACCCGCCTACCTGTAGGCAGAGCAGGAGAGTCCCATCATGGCTGATGCCATCGATCTGGGGAGTGTTCGTAGTCTCGATGAGCACCGTGCCACCCGGGCTCCTATCGTCTCGGTGGCCTTGACCAAGCCGGATGCCACGGACACGGTTGCCGGGAGTGTGGTTGAGGCAGTGGACCGGCCGGACAATCCGCTTGCGGACTGGCTCACCGTGCCCGACGCACCGGTACTGCCCGCGTGGGCACGCTCCCGAGCCTCGATCCAGGCCAACACCGCAGCGTTGGTTCGCCTGACGTGGTGGCACGGCCGCTACCACTCCCTACGCACCCCCAAATACCTCGTCAAAGCCGTCCTGTTGGCCGCGCGTGGCTTCTATCGGGCGGTCGCGGGGTTGTGGCCGACGCTGGCAGCGCAGGACCACACCGCCGCAGTGAAGGCCCTGCGCGTCCAGTGCCACGGTCGGCCTGGGGATGTGGAACTGGCGATACAGCTCCAACTCGCCCACGCAGCACGGACGCACGCCCGGCGCTGGCGGTTCGGGGCCGCCGCGACCGCCACCGCCGCCGCCGCGATCGGTATCGCTCTGGCACCCCCGATGCTCCAAGCCGGGATCACCACCGCGGTCGCCGTCCCCCTCGCCTACCTCGGACGGGGCAAGGAAACAGCGTTCCTCGACCAGGGTGCGCCGCCGCTCAAGGTGGACATGTCCGCACAGCAGTTGAACGACGCTTTGCGTGCCGCTGGCCTCTTGAAAAGCGGGAGCGGCAAGGATGCGGAGAGGGATGCTCCGCGGGTGTCGTGCTCGATGGGCCCGGTCCGTGACGGCCGCGGGTGGGCGGTGATCTTCGACCTCCCCCGGGGTGGCGGTAAGACCGCGTCCGACGTGCTCGCCAAGCGTGAGGTCATCGCCCAAGAGCTGGGGGTGGATGAGATCCAGGTCATCATGTCCCGCGTCCGGGCCGCGAAAGGCGGCAACGCCGGCCGGGTGTCCATGTGGGTCGCGGACGATGACCCCTACCTCGCGGCACCGGTCCCTTCACCGCTCGCCTCGATGGAGCGGTTCTCCATCTGGGACGCCGTGCCGTTCGGGCAGGACGCACGGGGCAACCGCGTCTCGGTGCCGGTGATCTGGCAGTCCATGTTCTTCGGAGGACTCCCCCGCCGGGGTAAGACGTTCACGCAGCGTCTGATGACCGCGGCCGGGTTGCTCGACCCGTGGGTGCGGCACTACGTCGCCGACTTCAAAGGCGGTCAGGACTGGATGGGCATGCGGCACGTCGCCCACCGCCTCGTCCTCGGCGCCGAAGAGGACGCGATCGACGCGTTCAAAGCCATGCTGGCCGAGTTGCTGGCCGAGATGGAGCGACGCTTCGCCCTGTTCCGCGGGCTGCCCACCTCCATCTGCCCGGAAGGCAAGCTCACCCCGCAGATCATCGAGAAGTACCAGATGCCGTTCATCTTCCTCACCGTCGACGAGCTGCAAGAAGCCTTCCTCGCCATGGACGACAAAGACCGTGAAGCCGTCGTGGACGACCTCGGGCGGATCGCCCGCCGCGGCCCGGCAGCCGGATTCATCTCCAACTACGCCTCCCAACGCCCGGACGCCAAGAGCGTGCCGACCAAGCTCCGGGAGATCATCACCATCCGGTGCTGCACCCAGGTCACCGACAAGACATCGTCGGACATGGTTCTTGGGTCGGGCAAAGCCGCCATGGGCGCCGACGCCTCCCTGCTCTCCGAGGAACACAAGGGCGTCACCGTCCTGGTCACCGGACCCGCCTCCTACGCCACCGTCAAGAACGACCTACTGACCACCACAGAGTTCAACGCTCTCGCCCTCAAGGGCCGGGCCCTGCGTGAGCCGCTGGGGCAGATCACCGGGGACGCTGCCGGGGATGTGGCCGCGGTCGCTGGTCGGGCAGGGGTCACCATTGCACCCGTCCTGTCTGACGTTCTGGACGTGATGCGGCACTCCGACCGGATGCACTCCGTCGACCTCCTCGCCCGGCTCGTCAACGCGGACGAAGACCGCTACGGGGACTGGGACCTCGACAAGCTCGCCGCCGAGCTGGACGCGGCCGGGGTCAAACGGACCACCAAGCAGATCAACATCAAGGGCAAGAACCTCGCCGGCTACCGCCGCGCCGATCTCGAAGCAGCCGTGCCCGAAGAACTCCTCCTCGCAGCACGGACGGTAGACCCCTCCCCCTCTACCGCCACCGCGAACTAGCCCCGCCCCCCAGGGCTCTACCCCACCCCCCGAAGTAGCGGGGCCCCTCTATAGCGGTAGAGCCCCCCGGTAGAGGGGTCTGACCTGCGAAGTAGTGCCCCCTAGAGGGGTCACAGACCCCCACCCCGAACCCCACCCACAGCACCAAAAGGGCGACCCCTCACTCACGCCAATGAAAGCGGGGCCGCCCTCGATCCAGCACGCTAACGACGAACTGGAGACATCCAGCATGACCCATGACCGCACCACCGCACTACCGGTCGCCCTGACCCTCGCAGACGCAGGTGTGCCCGTGCTGCCACTCCGGGCCAAGCGTCCCCCCGCCAACTGCACCGCCTGCCGAGACATGGCCTGTGGCGGACGACCAAGCATGCGCGTCCCCGGCCCATGCGGGTGCCCGCTCCCCTGCCACGCATGGGCAGCCGCAACCACCAACCCGCAGGTACTCACCTCCCCGCAGTGGGCAGCCGACTGGCACCACGCAGACGGCATCGCCTACCACCCCGCAGGCGCAGGACTCACCGTCGTCGACCTCGACAACCCCACCGCCGTCGCATGGGCACGCGAGACCCTGCCCGCCACCCGGACCGTGCCCACCACCCGCGGCGAACACTGGATCTACCGCGGCACCATGCAGTCCGCGAACGCTGTCCTGCCCGGTGTCGACATCAAGAGCCGCATGGCCTATGCCCGTTGGCTCGGCCCCGGTACCGGCACCATGGCCACGCTGCCGGATGCCGTGCTCGCCCTGGTGGTGAAGAACGAAGAGACCACCCGCGCGCGCTCCTCGACACGAGCGGTCTGGGACGCGACCGCAGCAAGCGGATGCCGACACACCGAGCGATACATCCGCACCGGTCTGGACCGTGGACTTGCCATGGTGCGGGCCCGGACCGATTCAGGCGCAAGCTCGCAGGCGTTCGGGGTGGCTCGGTTCCTCGCAGGGCAGCACGTGCGGTGCGCGGGACCGTGCGGGCTGGACGCCATCGGGTGGCAGATCATCGACGCCGCTGTCTCGGTCGGTGTCCCCGAGTCATACGCGCAACGCGCCGTGAACCGTGGCCTCAACCACGCGGTGAGGGCGGCATGACCCAGCAGCCGACCAGCAAGGGCGCGGGGGTGGTCTCTTCACCACCCACCACCCGCCCCAGCATCGCCAAACCGGCCTCCACCACGGACGGCAGTAGGGCGCTGAAAGTCGTCGCCCGAAGGGCGTCCGCATCATCTGTTCGCCCTGACCCGCACCCGACCCCGGACGGGCGGCAGCCGATCGCCTGGCTCACCATCCGTGCCCCCGGTCGCGGCACCACCCCCACCGCCACCAGCTGGTGCGCCTGCGGACGCAACCGCAGCGCCATCGGACACGGACGCGTACTCGCCCTGATCACCGACCACACCGAGCACCAGACGAACTGCCCGCTCCGCAGCACCGACGAAAGGGCCGCCGCATGACCCCGAAGAACACCAGCGCGCCCATCGACGGTGCAGCGCTGCTGAGCGAGGTGGAAGCCTTCCACCGCCGCTTCAACGCCTTCCCCACAGAGGCCGCCTACGTGGCCGTGGTC
Organism: Streptomyces sp. NPDC059256; assembly: GCF_042753785.1. NCBI lineage: Bacteria > Bacillati > Actinomycetota > Actinomycetes > Kitasatosporales > Streptomycetaceae > Streptomyces > Streptomyces sp. NPDC059256. The sequence goes on from NZ_JBHYZO010000002.1 coordinate 158,240, forward strand.
CTGTGGAACGCCCACACCCACCTGCTGGACTGCTTCGAGTCGACCCCCCGTCTGGCGTTCCTCTCCCCAGAGCCGGGGTCGGGCAAGACTCGGGGGCTGGAGATCTGCGGCACGCTCATTCCCGCTCCCATGCACGCCGTGAACGCCTCCCCCGCAGCACTGTTCCGAGCGGTTTCCGGCATGGACGCACGACCGAGCATCCTCTTCGACGAGATCGACACCGTCTTCGGCCCGAAAGCCAAGGACAACGAGGAGCTCCGGGGCCTACTGAACGCAGGACACCGACGGTCCGGTGTCTCGTACCGGTGCGTCGGGGACGGGGGCAATCAGACCGTCCAGGCGTTCCCCTCCTACGCGGCCGTCGCCATGGCAGGACTGGGCTGGCTGCCCGACACGATCCTGACCCGCTCCGTCGTCATCCGCATGCGGCGCCGCGCTCCGAATGAGCACGTCGAAGCCTTCCGGGCCCGAATCCACGAGAAAGAAGGCAACGCGCTGCGGGACCAGCTCGCCACCTGGGCCGAGCAGGTACGCACCCGCGTCGATGGGGCATGGCCTGAGATGCCCGAAGGGGTCACCGACCGACCCGCCGACGTGTGGGAGCCCCTGCTAGCGGTCGCCGACGCTGCCGGGGGCCACTGGCCCCAGCGCGCACGGGAAGCCTGCGTCGAGCTGGTGACCGCAGCCTCAGCGGGGGACAAAGCCAGTCTCGGTATCCGACTCCTCACCGACCTGCGCGACACGGTGTTCAACGGCTCGGACCGGATGCCCACCGCGCAAATCCTCGCTGGCCTCACCGCCATGGATGAAGCCCCGTGGGCGGACATGAGCGGCAAGCCGATCGACGCCCGTCAACTCTCCCAGCGGCTCGGGGAGTACGTCACCGCCGACAACCAGCCCATCAAGGCCCGCAACATCCGAACCGCTGGCGGAGTCGTCAAGGGCTACTACGCCAGCGACTTGCACGACGCGTGGAAGCGGTACTGCCCCACCCCCAACCAGGCTGTAGCCGCTACACCCGCCACAACCACCGACTAAACCGGCCCTGACCAGCGACAAGCGTGTAGCGGGTGTTACCCACCACACCCGCTACACCCCCGCTACAGGCACCACCCAGCCGCTACACGCACCAACCCCCGTAGCGGACCCATCCGCTACACCCCACCCCACCGCTACACCAAAGCCCTGCCCTGACCTGCGACGTAGCAGCCGTGGCGGATGTAGCGGACCTGCGAGGAGGGGGCGGAAGGCCCCGAAGGAGTAGGACATGCGCCCTGCCCTGCCCACCACCCACCAGGCAGTCATGGTCCCCGAGGTCATGCACGCCCTGCGACTGAGCCGCAGCAAGGTCTACGACCTCATCCGCTCCGGCGCCCTGCCCAGTTACACCGAGGGTCGCACCCGCCGGATTCCCCTGGACGCCCTGAACACGTACATGCGCAACAAGCTTGAGGAGGCTGCCTGATGGCCAAGAGGCGTGCCAACGGAGAAGGCACCATTACGAAGCGCTCGGACGGCCGCTACCAGGCCGCCGCTTACGTCTATCGGCCCGATGGGACTCGGGTCCGGAAATTCGTCTACGGCCGGACCCGGGAAGATGTGGGCGCGAAGCTGATTGAGATGCAGAACAAGACCCGACAGGGCATCCCTGCCGCCACATCGGCCATGGCTTTCGGGGACTACCTGACCTACTGGCTCGCTGCGATCGCCCCGACTCGGCTCAAGCCCGCGACGCTCAACAGCTACGAAGGTCTGTCCCGCCTCTACATCCGGCCGGCGCTCGGAAAGAAACGGCTCAACCGGCTCTCCCCCACCGATGTCCGACTCTTCCTGGCTGACTTCAAGAGCGGGTGTCTGTGCTGCCTGCGGGGTGTCGACGTGGCCCGACCGAAGGAGGAACGCAGTTGCTGCGCCGTGAGCAAGTGCTGCAAGCGCAGCCCCTCGGCCCGGACCGTGCAATACGTCCATGCCGTGCTCCGGTCCGCTCTTCAGCAGGCAGTCCGTGAGGAGTTGATCGCCCGCAACGTCGCCAAGATCGTGGAGACCCCCACCGTGCAGCGTGAAGAAGTCCGCCCCCTGGACGTGGGAGAAGCCCGGCTGCTCCTGAAGACCGCTCGATCTCACCGCCTCTATGCCTTGTGGCTGCTGCTGATCTCCACTGGCCTCCGACGCGGAGAGGTTCTCGGCCTCACCTGGGCGGATATCGACTTCGCGGCGGGCCAGATGCGAGTCCGCCGGAATCTTCAGCGAATCCGCCGGGAACTGATCTTCGGCACCCCGAAGACGACCAGGTCCATCCGTACCGTCTCGCTCCCAAGGCGGTGCGTGGACGCACTCACCATCCACCGGGCCGCCCAAGAGCAGGAGCGGAGGGTAGCCGGTGAGAGGTGGCAGCCTCTCGATCATCAGCCGACCGGACTCATCTTCACCACGTCCACCGGCCGGGCAACCGACCCCCGGAGCCTGAACAGGATGCTCACCATCCTCTGCACCCATGCCAAGGTGCGGCGGGTCCGGGTGCACGATCTGCGTCACACCTGCGCATCGCTGCTGCTCGCTCAGGGCGTAGATGCCCGCACCATCATGGAGACCCTTGGGCACAGCACGATCACGATGACGCTCGACACCTACGCGCACGTCATGCAGACGACGCTCAGGGCCGCTGCCGATCGGATGGATGACGCGCTGGGGATTGACGATCCGGATGGGAGGGAGAACGACGCTCCGGGAGAATCTTCGGCCGCCTGATGGACCCGACCAGCGGGGTTGATGTCACCCGTTGATGTCAAAGGCCCCCTGGAAGTTTCCCAGGGGGCCTTTGACCTGTGTGCACTCGGCAGGATTCGAACCTGCAACCTTCTGATCCGTAGTCAGATGCTCTATCCGTTAAGCTACGAGTGCTTGGCTTTCCGGTTCTTTTCGGCCGGTCGGCGTTGCGGGAACAACATTACATGACCTGCGCCGTCAGGTGAAATCCATTGAGCAAACACACTCTGACCTGCGGAAACGTATCGATCGAGTGAGCTGGTGGAAGGCCGCGAGGAGCGGGCGGGCCAGGCTGGGTGATCTTCGTAAACAGCAGAGAAGCCCCGTCCATGCGGACGGGGCTTCAGTGATCAAGCTGGCGGAGGCGGAGGGATTTGAACCCTCGATGGGCTTTAAGACCCAAACCGCATTAGCAGTGCGGCGCCATAGACCGGACTAGGCGACGCCTCCAGCACACTCACAGCGCGCGAGTGGTGTGCAGATGATGACACAGACGAGCGCGGTGTCACCAATCGCGGACCACGGTACTAGCCAGGTCGGCCACAGGGCAAAGCGCTGGCCGTGCCGGTGGACGCGCGCACGGTTGGCTGCGGTCGGGTTGCGCAACGCGTGGGCGCGCTGAGCGTTAGAAGCGTTGGGGACGCCGGGGCACCCGCCCCGGCCGGGAACCGTGCGCGGAGGTCGCGGGCGGTTCCCGCGCGGTGACCCTCGCCGAGGTCGGCGGCCGGGCGTCAGCCCGTCGCCCGTGCGGCGCAGGTCGTCGCGGGCGCCGCCCCTCGACCGAGATCCAGGAGCGTCCATGCTGCGTCGCATCATCCTCACCGCAACCACGTCGGCCGCCGCACTCATCGCCGCCGTGCCCGTCGCGGGAGCCACCACGCTGCCCTTCCCGCTGCCGCTGCTCTCCTCCCCGCTGCTGTCGTCGGAGGCCGATCGGCTCACCGTGATCGTCTCCGAGACGGGGTACACGCGTGCGGACGGACGGTACGAGTTGGAGTGCAGCTCATCGGGCGGCGCCGGCGGCACCCACCCCGCGGCCGAGCGGGCCTGCAACCGACTCGACGAGATCGCGCGGGAGGGGAGCAACCCCTTCGCTCCGGTGCCCCAAGGGCAGATGTGCACCCAGCAGTCGGGTGGACCCGCCACCGCCCGGGTGACCGGAACCTGGCAGGGACGGCCCGTGGACGCCGTGTTCAGCCGGACGGACGGATGTGAAATCTCCCGCTGGCGAACCATGGAGCCGGTACTGCCCAGCACCAGGTGACAGTGCCTAGGTCACGGCATGTACACGAAACCCGGAGCAGCCCTCCCCCCGATCCACCGCCCCACTCTCATCTGCTGCCTTTAGACTCCCTCCTGTGACAGGCGGAGACCCAAGCAGCACGAGGGGAACCGAATGTCCCTTACACACGCTGTAGGTCAGGGAGGAACCGTCGTCGTGAGCAGCAGGCCATCCCGAGGCGCTGCTCGCCTCGCGGCAATACTCGACGCACTTCCCGACGGCTTGGTGCTCGTCAACTGCAACGGCACGGTCGTCAACGCGAACACGATCGCCCTGGAGCTCTTCGAGACTCCGGGCACCGCGCTCGTCGGGCGCGGGCTGCTCGATCTGCTGCCCACGTTCGACTCGCGGTTGATTCCCGGCTCGATGCGCCGCCCCGAGGCGGCGGACGAGCGGGGGCGGACCAAGCCGACGCGCATGGTTGCCCGCCGCACCGACGGCGGGGAGTTCCCCGTCGAGGTGACGAGCGCCAGTCTTGAGGACGGGCGCAAGGCGTACGACATGCACAGCGCCAGCTACACCGGCGACGAACTGCTGATGCTCGTGGTGCGTGATCTCTCGGGGACCGTGGACACGGAAGCCGAACTGGCCCGTTCCCAGCGGCAGACCGAGATGATCCTGCGGGCCGCGGCCGAGGGCGTGGTCGGTACGGACACCGACGGTCGGGTGGTGCTCGTCAATCCGGCGGCTGCCCAGATCCTCGGTTTCCGCGCCAGCGACCTCGGCGGCCAGGAGCTGCATCCGCTGATCCTGCACTCGCGCGAGGACGGCAAGCCGTTCCCGTACGCCGAGTCGCCGTTGGCGGACACCCTCAAGTCGGGGCGCAAGCACCGGGTGCGGGGGCAGGTGCTGTGGGCGAAGGACGGTTCACAGGTGCCGGTGGACCTCACCACCGCACCGGTGCGCGACGGGGACCAGTTGGTCGGCGCGGTCATGACCTTCACCGACCGGCGACCGTACGAGGAGCTGGAGAAGGCCCACGCGGCCGAGTTGGAGAGCACCACCGAGGAGCTGGAGAAAAAGCTCGCGGAGACCACCGAGCGGCTGACCGAGGAGCTCGCCGAGACCACCGAGCAGTTCACCGTCGAGTTGGCGGACAAGGCGGAGCGCTACACCTCGGAGATCGAGCGGCAGGACGAGCGCTATCTGGAGCTGGCCGCCAGCCATGAGCAACTGACCGCGGTGCTCGGCGGCTCGCTTCGCGGGCCTCTGGAGGAGCTCCGCTCCGAGCTGGGCACGCTGGCCGCCGACCCGGCGGGGCAGCTGTGGCCCGAGGCCAACCAGATCCTGCACCATCTGGCCGCCGGGTACGCCCGGATGACGACGCTCATCGACAACGTCCTCGGCTTCCAGCGGCTGGACGCGGGTGTGGAGCGGCTCTACAAGGGCCCGGCCCAGCTCGACGGGGTGGTCGCCGCCGGTGTCGAGGGTGCGGTGGAGCTGATCGGCCCCGGGCGGGTGCAGTTCGCGGTGCACGCTCCGCCGATGGAGGTCGAGGTGGACGCCGTTCGGCTGGCGACCGCTCTGGCCCATCTGATCGCGGATGTCGCCGGGGTGGACTCCACCGGCAAGGCCCGGCTGCTGCCCGACGGCGGCTATGTGGACTCCACGGTCGTCGTCGCGGCGGCGCAGCGCGGCGAGGTCGTACGGATCGAGGTGCGGGGCCCGTTCTCCGGTGGCGATCCGGTGCACCAGCCGATCGTGCGGGGAATCGTGCAGGCGCACAGCGGTGTGCTCCAGACGCATGAGGTGCCGGGCATGACCGGTAGCGCGTACGTTCTGGAAGTGCCGCTGGGCGAGGGGACGGGGAACGTTCCGCCGGCCGCCGAACCGGTCACCGCCGCTCCTGACGACGGCGCGACGGGGAGCGAAGTCGCCCTGCCGGAACAGCAGCTGTCTCCGGAGACAGCCGGGGGCGGGCGCCGACGGGCGCGCAGGGGCTCGACGGACGCGTTCCTGGAGAGCCCGCTGGCGGCCCAGGGCGCCGATGAGTCGCCCGACGCACCGCCGACGGGTCGACGCAGGGCCCATCTGGACCAGCCTCAACTGCCGGCTGCGGCCGGGCGGAGCATGATCCCCGCGCAGGACTCCGGGGACGGCAATGAGACGAACGGCGGGGACGGGACCGGACGGCGGCGTGGGCGCCCCAGTTCCGCCGAGGGTCCCGTGGCGGTGACCGCGGGCAGCGGTAGGCCGACCGAGGGTTCCGTGGTCACGGCAGCCGAGGGTGCCGCGCCGACCGGGCGCGCCGCGTTCGGCCAGACCGTGCCACCACAGGGCGTGCCCGTTGACGCCCAGGGGCTCCAGCGCAGGCCACAGGGCGTACGGCACGAGCTGCCCACGGGCGCACCGGTGCCGGCGCGTCAGTTGTCCGGTGGCGCCGAGGCCGCGCCGGGCGGACGCCGAGCGCGGCGGGCACTCGGCCCCGCACCCGCGCAGGCGCCGGAAGGTGGACGTACGGCGTTCGCCCTGCCGCCGGCCGATGCCGATCGCGCGCCCGTCGGGCCCGGCCAGGCGGACGTCTCACCGGCCGGTCAACACGATCTGTTCCGTACGGATCCCAGTGCCGGCCACACCCCGCCGCAGCAGCATCCGACGCCGACGGGCCGTCGCCGGGCCGCCGAGCTGGCGCAGCCGCAGGGCTGGCATGAGCCCGGTGCGATGGGCACGGCCTTCACTCCCGTACCCGCCGAGGAGGCGGTCGGGCAGCACACGGCGGCTGCGGACGAGTCCGCGCCGAGCCAGAGCCCGATGCCCGAGCCGGGCACCGGGCCCCTCTCCCTGCCGATTCCCGTCTTCGGGGAGTCGGGCGCGCCTGACAACGCCACCCCGGGCGCACCCGCCACCGGGCAGCCGCCGAGCGTGTCGGCGCAGCCGGGCGGGGCCCAGTCGTCCGGCTCACAGCATGTGGCGCCGCACTCCGCGGGACCGCAGTCCATCGCACAGCCGCTGCCCGCCGAGGAGCCGTTGCCCGCTGACTCCTCTCAGGGGCGGGCATTCAGCGTGCGCACGCTCGGGCAGGGCGTTTCCTTCACCCAGCCCCCCGAGGCGGACCAGCAGCCGGGCGAGCCCAGGCCCCACCCCGACAAGCAGGGCGGCCAGGGGCTCGGGTCGGGTCGGCGCCGCAAGTTGGGTACGCCCCCGGACGGTGAACGCTCGGAGCCGGCCGCCCGGCCGCATCCCGCGTCGCAGCCGCCCGCGCCCGTTCAGCAGGGCGCCCGGCGGCCCGTCGAGCGGTCCGAGGGACGGGCCTACGCAATAGGCGCACCGGTCGAAGGGGCTGAGGGGCCCGAGCCGCTGGATGGTCCCGGTGGCGCTGTCGAGGTGGCGAACCGCCCGCAGCCGCACCCCGTGGACGATGAGTTGCCGCCCGAGCCGCTGGACAACCCGCGCCGGCTGTTGGTGTGGCCCGCCCCCGACGTCTCGACCCAGCAGGCGTTGAGCGAGCGGGGCTACCGCCCGGTCGTGGTGCATTCCCGAGAAGAGGTGGACGCACAGATCGCGGCCTTCCCCGCAGCGCTCTTCGTGGACCCGCTGACCGGTCCCATCACCCGGACCGCTCTCCAGTCACTGCGGCAGGCGGCCGTCGCCGCCGAGGTGCCCGTGCTGGTGACGGCTGGGCTGGGGCAGGCGACCCGGGAGGCCGCCTACGGCGCCGATCCGGCCATCCTGCTCAAGGCCCTGGCACCGCGGGACAGTGAGCAGCACCCGCCGCGGGTGCTGTTGATCGAGGAGCACGAGGAGATCGCCCTCGCGCTGACCGGGACGCTGGAGCGGCGGGGCATGCAGGTGGCCCGGGCGGGGGCGGACACGGACGCCGTCACGTTGGCGGCCCAGATGCGGCCGAATCTGGTGGTCATGGATCTGATGCAGGTCCGGCGCCGCCGGGCGGGCATCATCGACTGGCTTCGGGCGAACGGCCAGCTGAACCGCACCCCCCTGGTCGTCTACACCTCGGCGGGCCTCAACCGGGCCGATCTGCCGCGTCTCTCCTCGGGCGAGACGGTGCTCTTCCTCGCGGAGCGGTCCACGAGCAGCGAGGTGCAGGCGCGCATCGTGGATCTGCTGGCGAAGATCGGCACGAACTGACCGAACGAACTGACCGACGGGATCGGCTGTGGTGCTCGACCGGGTGCCTCAGAAGGTTCCGAGCGGAACGGCGACCGAGTGCCGCGCGGCACTCGGCGTACGGCCCCTACGAAGGTGCCCGCGAGGGCCGGTCGGGCCCTCGCGGGCGTACGGCTACGCCTCGGAGACGTCCAGTGCGCCGTCCGCGTAGTGACGGCGGATCACCTTCTTGTCGAACTTGCCCACGCTCGTCTTGGGGACCGCGGCGATCACCGCCCACCGCTCGGGCAGCTGCCACTTGGGGACGCTCTCGGCGAGGAACTCCTTCAGCTCCGCGTATCCCGCGGTCGCCCCCTCCTTGAGGACGACCGTCGCGAGCGGGCGCTCGCCCCACTTCTCGTCCGGTACCGCGACGACGGCCGCCTCGGCGACCTCGGGGTGGGCCATCAGGGCGTTCTCCAACTCGACGCTGGAGATCCACTCACCACCGGACTTGATCACGTCCTTGGCCCGATCGGTGAGGGTCAGATACCCGCCGGGGGCGATGACGCCCACGTCACCCGTCTTCAGCCACCCGTCCTCGCTGAACTTGTCCTCGGGCTTGAAGTCCTCGCCGCCCGCGCCCCCGTAGTACGCGCCGGCGATCCAGGGTCCGCGGACCTCCAGCTCACCGGCGGATGTGCCGTCCCACGGCAGGAGGTCGCCGGCGGGGCCGATCAGTCGGGCTTCCACGCCGACCGGGAAGCGGCCCTGGCTGATGCGGTAGGGCCACTCCTCCTCGGGGGTCAGCCCGGCCGGAGGGTGTGACATGGTGCCGAGCGGGGAGGTCTCCGTCATGCCCCAGGCGTGGCAGAGCCGAACGCCCAGCCGGTCGTACGCCTCCATCAGCGCGGGCGGACAGGCCGACCCTCCGATGGTGACCTGCTTCATGGAGCTGATGTCACGGGGCTTCGCCGTGATCTCCGCCAGCAGGCCCTGCCAGATGGTGGGTACGGCCGCGGCGTGCGTGGGGCGTTCCTTCTCGATCATCTCGGCGAGGGGAGCGGGCTGGAGGAAGCGGTCGGGCATCAGTATGTTGATGCCGGTCATGAAGGTGGCGTGCGGCAGTCCCCAGGCGTTCACATGGAACTGCGGCACCACGACCAAGGTGGTGTCGCGGTCGGTGAGTCCCATCGCCTCGGTCATGTTGACCTGCATCGAGTGCAGATAGATGGACCGGTGGGAGTAGACGACGCCCTTGGGGTCGCCCGTGGTGCCGGAGGTGTAGCAGAGGGCGGCGGCGGTGCGCTCGTCCAGTTCGGGCCAGTCGAAAGTGGTGGGCCGGCCGGCTATGAGTTCTTCGTACTCGTGGACCTGGGCAGCGGCCTCGGCGAGCGGGGACCGGTCACCCGGGCCCGCGACGACGATGTGTTCAAGAGTCGGCAAGTGCGGCAGGAGGGGGGCGAGGAGGGGAATGAGCGACCCGTTGACGATGACGACGCGGTCGGCCGCGTGGTTGACGATCCAGACGAGCTGCTCGGGGGGCAACCGAAGGTTGAGGGTGTGGAGCACTGCGCCCATCGAGGGAATCGCCAAGTACGCCTCGACGTGCTCGGAGTTGTTCCACATCAGGGTCGCCACACGCTGATCGGCGTCGACGCCCAGTTGGTCACGGAGCGCATGGGCCAACTGCGTGGCTCGTCCACCTACCTCGGCAAAGGTGCGGCGCTGCGGTTCGGACTCCCCCGTCCACGTCGTGACCTGCGACTTCCCATGGATGGTCATTCCATGGCGCAGGATTTTGGTGACAGTCAACGGTATGTCCTGCATGGTGCTCAGCACGGCGTCCTCCTGGTGGGCGCTGGCGCTACGTGGCAGTAACGGTGTGCAGATTCTGCGCACATACCAAGTGGTATGTCACTACTGCCAGAGGAGTATCGACATGCCCCTCGACGAGCGCCACGGGACCTTCACCGTGCGGCCTGGGCAGGGTCTCGCGCGACCGGGAGGATACGGCGAAGAGCCCTACCGCGACCCCACGGTCCCTACCGACGGTCCCTACCGCGACCCCACGGTGGTGTTTTCGAAGGGCCGGCGCCAAGAACCCGCGCACCGCCGCAGAACGGACGTGCGGGGTGGCAGGACAGGGCACCGCAGCGGTGCCGGATGGGCCTTGGCGGGCACGGCCGGGCAGGATGTCGACGCCCGCACGCGCTCACCCATGGGAGTGAGACGCATCGAGCCGGTCGAGGTGCCCTGACACTGGTCAGCGCACCGGCGCCAACTCCGCGTCCTCGCGCAGTTTGCCGAGCGCCCTGGAGACCGCGCTCTTGACCGTGCCGACCGAGACCCCGAGCACCTCGGCGGTCTGGGCCTCGCTGAGGTCCTCGTAGTACCGAAGGACGACCATGGCCCGTTGTCTGTCCGGCAGCTTCATCACGGCTCGCCACATCGCGTCGCGCAGGGCCTGCTGCTCCGCGGGGTCGGGCGCGGGCACGGTGTCGGGTTCGGGCAGTTCATCGCAGGCGAACTCGTCCACTTTGCGCTTGCGCCACTGCGAGGTGCGGGTGTTGAGGAGGGCCCGGCGGACATAGCCGTCGAGCGCACGATGGTCCTCGATCCGCTCCCAGGCGACATAGGTCTTGGTGAGCGCGGTTTGGAGCAGGTCCTCCGCATCGCTCGGATTGGCGGTCAGCGAACGTGCCGTGCGCAGCAGTACGGGCCCCCGCGCCCGTACGTACGACGAGAACGACGAGTAGCGAGCATGCGTTGCATACCGTGCGTCGGCCCCGTACGACGGAGGCACCGGCACGGCAGCCTTCGAAGCGCTTGTGCAGACTGGCGTGGTCATGGCTCCACGCTAGGAGCGGGCGCACCCGCGGGGATCGGCCACAGGTCCTGAAGACATGTCCCTCTCAGGTTGTAGTGGGATGGTCGTGGTCACCTCCTGTAGGTGGAGGAGACCCTCAGAGGCGATGACCTGGTTCTCAGGGCCGCCGCAGCGGTGTTCCGGCTCCGCGGACGGGTGCGCCAATGCCCCGTCACCTCGGAAGAGAAGGTTCCGCCCTGGCGTGGCGAGATCGAGGGCGACCCTTCGACAGCCAGCCGTCCGAAGGGCTTGAGTGCCCGGGACGGGGGAGGGGGCGGGCGGATGACCACCCCGCTCTCACCGGCTGACCTCGTCTTCCTCCGCTGCCGATGCGCTTGGGCCGGCCGGTCGACAGGGGCCAGCGGTGTGGGGCTTCGCGGACGGGCGCGCCGCGGGGCGCATCAGGACGGTGATCCGAGGGCGGCTCTCGTACGGTCCGCGCCCGGCCGCGATCCTCGGTAGCCGTGCCCGGCGCCGACCGGGGGGACCTCGGTGGAGACGTACAGCCGAAGGTGTACGGGGTGAGCGGCCGTCGGATCACCGTCTGGACGGGCCCGGAGGAGTTCCCGCCGCTCGGATCGGCACCGCATCACCGCACCTCCCAGAGCGATCTCCCCCCTTCCCTTCGTCGAACATTCGTACGAAAATAGAGCCATGGCCACCATCGATCGGCAGACCGCCGCCCTGGCCCTCGCCCATGCCCTCTTCGCCGCCGAGCGCGGACTTCCGGTCATCCCGCTCTCGTCCAACAAGCTGCCCGCCCTGCGCTCACCGCACCGGGACGACATCGAGCCGACGCACTGCCGCGGGGAGTGCGGCCTGCCCGGACACGGAATCCATGACGCCACCGTCGACCCGGCCGGAATCCGGGCCCTGTTCGCCGCCGCACCCTGGGCCACGGGCTACGGCATCGCCTGCGGCAGACCCCCACACCATCTGATCGGCGTGGACCTCGATGTGAAGCCGCTGAAGCGCCGCCCCGACGCGACGCCAGGTGCGGGAACCCACCCACCGGGCGCCCCGGAGTCGACCGGGCCACCGGAACGGGCGAGGGAACATCCGCCGACCCGCGGCCCACTGAGCACATGGGCACCCGTCTCCGCCTCGTCGAGCAGTGCGCCGAGCCGTTCCAGGAACTCCACCCGCTCGCTGGCGGCCCTGGCCGCCATGGAGGTGCTGGGCACGATGGAGACACAGGAATCCACCACCGATTCCCTTGCCGCACTCCATCACCTGGCGCTGCGCCACCTCTTCACCATCCCGGAGACGATCACGGTCCTCACTCCGAGCGGTGGCCGCCATCTCTGGTTGACCGGTCCGTCCGACGTCGTGGTGCCGAACTCGGCCAGCAGGATCGCCCCAGGTATCGACGTCCGAGGGGCCGGGGGCTATCTGGTCGGCCCCGGTTCGGTCACCGCCCAGGGCACCTATCGGCTCGCCCCCGGTACGGCCGGGCTCTCCCCCGCCCCCTGCCCCACCGCACTCCTCCAGTTGATCGCACCCCCCGTACGCCCCTTGCCCACCGCACCCGCAGGACCACATCGACAACACGGGCGCGGACTCGTCCAGTTCGTACTCGTCGCACCCGAAGGCCAGCGCAACGCACGGCTGTTCTGGGCCGCCTGTCGCGCGTACGAGAACGGCATCGGCAATGCCCTGGCGCCGGCGCTCACCCATGCGGCCGTCCGCACCGGTCTGACCGAACGCGAGGCGCGCGCCACCATCGCGTCCGCCGCCCGACTCACATCGAGCCCCCGCCACTGACCGCCGCCCGTACACGGAATCGGCCCCGTGCACGGGCCCCGGGCACCCGAGGCCGTGGCTCACACGTCCGCGAGCGTCCCGGGCCGCACCGCCCATGGACCGAAGCGGGCTCGGGCACGGTCGGCCGACGCCTCGATGCGTCGGGCCCGGTCGTCCACAGGGTCGAAGGTGAGTTGGGTGATCGCGCACTCGGCCGGCTGAAGCTCCTCGGCCCGCAGGGAGATCCCCCGGACCCTGGCCCGTTGCAGTCCCAGCGTCTCGTAGAGGTCGTACGCGACCCGGACCAGCGCGACGCCGTGCTGGGTGGGCTCGGACAACGTGCGCGTACGGGTGGTGGTGGAGCCGTCGGCGTACCGCACGCTCAGCGTGATCCGCCCCGTGATCTGTCCCTCGGACCGCAACCGGACGCCCAACTGCTCGGTGAGCGCGAGAACGGCCCGGCGGTGCTGATCCGGATCGAGTTCATCACGGACGAAAGCGTGATCGGCGCTGACCGAACGGGCCGGGGCCTGCGGGATCACGGGACGTTCGTCCACACCGTGGGCCCGTTCATGGAGCCTTCTGCCCTGCGTACGCCCGAGGAGCCGCTGCAAAGTGCCCACGGGTGTGTCGGCAACCGCCCCGATGGTGTGCAGCCCGTGCCGTACGAGGAGACCCGCCATGGCCGGACCCACCCCGTGCAGCGCCCCCACCGGACGCGGACGAAGGAACCCGGCAATGGCTTCCGGTTCGGGTCGGAGCCAGGTGAGCTCACCAGGTGCGGTGGCATCCGCAGCCATGGCAGCCAGCATCCGGTTGCCGGCCAGGCCCAGGGTGGTGTCAACATCATGGAGCGCTCTGATCCGCATCTGGACCATCTGGGCGAGCTGATAGGGCCCGCGGTGGAAGTACCGCAACGCACCGGAGATGTCGCAGTCGACGGCGGTGGGAGGAATCGCCTGGACCCGGGGAGTGACCCCGTGGAGCTGCTCGATGAGCCGTAGGTAACGCTCGGAGTCGTCCCAGCCGTCGACACGGTGGAAACGGTCCCCCAAGTGGTAGTGGATGCGCAGCACGTATCGACCGCCCCGCGGAACGGGTCCGGTGTACGGCGCGCTGCCCCAGGCACTCATCCCGCGCTCCCCGGACTGGTGTATCCGAGCGAGGACAGATCGGGCGTCTTGAGATCACCAGCGGGCTGAAGGTCCGCCCAGGGATGGAGGCTCGCTCCGGTCTCCTGCTCGATCGTGCGCCGGGGACGGCGACCGCGGGAATCCCGTGCTCCGGACGTTCCTGCCACGGGGGCGACGGCAGGGCCGAGCAACCGGTAAACCGCCTCCGGACCCTGGTCACGGCGGGCCACGGCAAGGGCCTCCAGGTCCCAGGCCATCGTCCCGACGACCGTGCTGCGTCCACCCCGGCGTTGGACCGTGCCGCGGACCAGCAGCAGTCCGGAGTGGAAGACCGTATGGGCGCAGTCGTCATGGCTGTCCTCGAAGAAGGCGAGGTCGACCATGCCCGAACCGTCGTCGAGCGTGACGAAGATGATCCGCTTGCCGGACGCGATGGGCGGGGTCTGGGTGGCGGCCCGCACACCGGCGACGAGGACGTTCTCACCGGCCTTCAGCTCCGAGAGGTGCCGGGCGTCGGTGGCACCGAGCTCCCTCAGCAACTGATGGTGATGGTCCATCAGATGCCTGCTGACATCGATGCCGAGGACCCGTAGTTCGGCGCCCAACTCCTCCCGGCTCGTCATCTCCGGCAGGCCAGCGCCCCGGGCCTGCGGTTCATCCGTACGGAGCGGTAGTTGACCGTCGTCGAGGGGGCGACCACGGTACTGGCGGTGGAGTTCGGCGATCTGGAGCAGCAGATCGCGGCGGGTCATCTCCCCACGAACCGAATGGAACGCACCGATGTCGGCGAGCCGTTCGGCGGTCGGCCGGCTGGGGCGTGCCCGCTGCCAGAAGTCGGACAGCGAACCGTAGGGACGAGCGGCAGCGATCCGGGTGATCTCATCGCCGCTGATGCCCCGCACCTCGGACAGGGACAGCCGTACGCCCCAGGTGCCGTCGGGTGCCCTTTCGACGGTGTGGTCCGCACCGGAGTGGTTGATGTCGACGGGGAGCACGGCGATGCCGTGGCGTCGGGCATCGGCGACGATGACGCGCTTGGGCCACATCCCGGGGTCGTGTTCGAGCAGCCCCGCGTAGAGGGCGGCGGGGTAGTGCGCCTTCAGCCAGGCCGATTGCAGGGCGGGCACGGCGAAGGCGACCGCGTGGGCCCGGGCGAAGCCGTAGGCACCGAAGCCCTCGATGGTCTTCCACACGGCGGTGAGCACATCGGACGAGTAGCCGCGGGCGGACGCCTCCCGATGGAACCAGTCGCGGACCCGGGGCAACCGGCCCGGAGTGCCCAGGGCCCGCCGGGCCAGATCGCCGAACGCCCGGTCGCAGCCGGTGAACCGGTGGAAGATCTCGATGATCTGCTCGTGCCAGATCAGCACTCCGTAGGTGTCGGAGAGGATCGGTTCGAGATCCTCGTGCGGACTGGGTACGGGCCGGCCGTGGCGGGCCGCGACGTACTGCTCCGGCATCCCACCGGCCACCGGGCCCGGCCGGAAGAGGCTGATGTCGGCGATCACGTCCTGCGGGTCGCGGGGTTGCAGCCGGCTGAGGAGGTCCATCTGCCCCGGCGATTCCAACTGGAACATGCCGAGGGTGTCCGACGCCTGGATCAGCTTGAAGGCGAAGTGGTCGTCCAGCGGCACCTGGCGGGGGTCGTCCAGATCGATATGGCGACCCGTGACCCGCTCGATCTCCGCGGTGGCGTGGGCCATCGCGGACTGCATCCGCACCCCGAGGATGTCCAGCTTGATCATCCCGAGGTCCTCGACGTCCTCCTTGTCGGCCTGGACCATCGGATAGCCGCCCGTGGGGGTGGGCTGGACGGGGAGACGGTCGAGCAGCGAGGAGTCGGTGAGGATCACTCCGCAGGGGTGCATGGCGATCCCGCGGGGCAGCGCGTCCAGACCTTCGGCGAGTTCGAACAGCAGTCGGTACGGGGCGGCTTCGGCTGCCAGTTGGCGTAGCTCGGGCAGCTCGGCGAGGGCGGTCGTGATGTCGGACGCCCGAATATGAGGAAACGATTTTGCAATGCGGTCGACTTCGGCCGGGGCGATACCGAGGGCAAGCCCCGTGTCACGCAGCGCATGGCGGGCCCGATAGGTCTCGGGCATTCCGGTGATCGCCACCCGCTCCCGCCCGAACCGTTCGATGACCCGGTCGTACACATCGAGCCGACGAGCGGACTCCACATCGAGATCGATGTCGGGTAGATCCGCTCGGCGACGCGACATAAAGCGCTCGAACAGCAGTCGATGGTCGAGGGGGTTGGCCGTGGCGATGTGGAGCACGTGATTGACCATGCTGCCGGCACCGGAGCCCCGAGCGGCGACCCGCACTCCCATCTCCCGCACATCGGAGACCACTTGAGCGACGGTCAGAAAGTAAGTATCGAACTCCAGTTCGGAAATAATGGCCAGTTCTTCTTCGAGACGGGTGCGAGCGGCCGAATCACCGTCGAGCCCCCGTCGAACCAGCCCGGCCTCGCAGCGCTCCCGCAACACCCGCGCGGCATCGACGGCATCCTTCGCCCCGACGGTCCCGGGCTCGGGAAAGTGCCGCTGCTTCAGACCGAGGTCGGCGGTGGTGTCCAACCGGCACGCCCCTGCGGTGTCCTCGGTGACGGCGAGCAGTCGGGAGGCATCGCCCTCCTCACCCGCGGCCCGGGCGATCCGCTCGGCAACGTCCCTCATGGCATCGGGACCCTTGAGCCAGCGCTCCCCGGAATCCAACCGACGGCGGTCGATGGGGCGCAGCAACCGGGCCGAGTCCAGCACGTCGGCGAGGCGGTGCTGGGAGGGATCGGCGTAACGGACGGCATTGGCCAGGACGACCGGCACCCCGACCCGACCACCGAACCCCAGCGTCCGGGCGGCAAGCCGCAGTGAACCCGCCCCGGTCCCTGCACCTGCCCCTACCGCGGCTCCGGCTCCGGCTCCGGCATGACCATGCCAGACGGCTTCCAGCCGCAGCGAAGGACCGAAGACCTCGCGCCAGGGAACGAGCAGCCGTTCGGCAAGATCGGAACGCCCATCGGCCAGCGCCCGCAGCGGCTCGGACACGGGCCCCAGCAGGGCGAACAGCCCCGTACCGCCCCCCGCGTACCGCCGGAGCGCCTCCCAGGACACGACGGGGTTACCGCCGACGGGATGGGCATGGGCCGCGGAGGTGAGCCGACACAGCGCCGCCCACCCGACCCGATCCTGTGCGAGCAGGGTGACGCGCAGGGGAGGCTCGGGGACATGGGCTCCACCGCGTACGGGGGTACGACGACGGGGTGAACGGTCGTGGCGCACCGGAACCAGCGGCTCCACAGCGAGATCGACCCCGAAGATGGGACGCACACCGTGCTCCAGCGCCGCCTTGGCAAATCGAACCGCCCCGGTGACCGCATCCCGATCGGTCAGCGCCAGCGCCGCCATCCCCCGCTCAGCAGCGCGTACCACCAGGTCACGGGGGTGCGAGGCGCCATAGCGGGTCGAGTAGCCGGACGCGACATGCAGATGGGTAAAACCCTCCATGCCGCACCTCCCAACCTGACCCCCTTTGCCAGTCTCGTACGAATCACCCCGAAAAGTCTCATCGAACTTCTGTTCGAGCAGAGTAGCGCGTGCTGTCTAGGGATGCGAACGGGAAGCCTGCGACATCCCAGCAGCTGAGGCGGGTACCGACCGCGACACGAGCACCGACCACCCGGCACGGTCGGCCCACCACTGCGGGCCCGCCCGACGGCACGAGCGCCCGGGTACGAGAACGGCGTCAGCGGGTCGGACACAGCATCGCGAACGCTGTCTCGGCTCTAGGCCAAGAGCTTGAGCAGTGATCAGTCACGGACGAATCAGCTCACCGCGAGGAACCCAACGGACGGGTGGGTGGCTGGCCCACAGATGGCCCATACGCACTGGCCAAAGAGAGGGTTGGGCGGGTCAGGATGAAACCAGCCAAACATAGAAGGGGTGCCCCTCACTGAGGAGCACCCCTTCTGACCTGCACATACTTTGACCTGGCGGTGGGTGTGGGATTTGAACCCACGGTGACATTGCTGCCACGACGGTTTTCAAGACCGTTCCCTTAGGCCGCTCGGGCAACCCACCAACGCCCCTGCCGGCTGGCGTGGAGCGGCCTACAGAGTACCGGCCCCGGGGTGAGGCACGCAGCAGCCTTTCGTTTGGCGGTTGGTGGGAGGGTCAGGGGTCAGCTGTCGCCTTCGCGCCGGCCGAGGGTGAGCGTGACCTTGTTCTCCTTGCCGGCCCTGTCGTACGTCACCGTCACCTTGTCGCCCGGCTTGTGGTTCCAGATCTCGCTGATCAACGTCGGGCCGCTGTCGATCGGCTTGTCGTTGAAGCTCGTGATCACATCGCCCGACTTGAGGCCCGCCTTCGCGGCCGGGCCGCCCGCGACCACCGCTGCCGTGCCGCCGGCGCCCTGGGAGGCGATCTTGGCGCCGGAGCCCTTGCCCGCCATGTCCACCGTCGCTCCGATGACCGGGTAGACCGGCTCGCCGGACTTGATCAGCTGTTCCGCCACGTTCTTCGCCTGGTTGATCGGGATCGCGAAGCCCAGGCCGATCGAGCCGGCCTGGGTCTGGCCGAAGCCGCCCCCCGTGGACTGGATCGCGGAGTTGATGCCGATCACCGCGCCGCGGGAGTCGAGCAGCGGGCCGCCCGAGTTCCCCGGGTTGATGGAGGCGTCCGTCTGGAGCGCGCTCATGTAGGAGTTCTTGCCGCTGGAGCCGTCCCCCGAGGCGACCGGGCGGTTCTTGGCGCTGATGATGCCCGTGGTGACCGTGTTCGACAGGCCGAACGGGGCGCCGATGGCGATCGTCGAGTCCCCGACCGCCACCTTCTCGGAGTCGCCGAGGGCCAGCGGTGCCAGTCCTGCGGGGGCGTTCTTCAGCTTGAGGACGGCCACGTCGTATCCCTGGGCCCGGCCGACCACCTCGGCGTCGTACTCCTTGCCGTTGGAGAACGTCACCGAGAGCGTGCCGCTGTCCGCGGCGGAGGCCACCACATGGTTGTTGGTGAGGATATGACCCTCTTGGTCATAGACGAAGCCGGTGCCGGTACCGCCCTCTTCCTGGCCGCCTTCGATGTCGCCCCCGCCCCCGCTGGCCTTCGCCTCGATCGTGACCACGCTCGGCAGCGCCTTCGAGGCGACGGAAGCCACCGTGCCCGGGTCGCGCTTGAGGTCCTTCGGAGTGTCCGCCGCGGAGACGGTCGTGGAGTTGATGCCGTCGTCGTTGCGCTCGGCCGCCCAGTAGCCGATGCCACCGCCGACTCCGCCCGCGACCAGCGCCGCGACCAGCACAGCCGCGACCAGTCCGCCCGGCCTCTTGCGCCGGGGTTCGCCACTCGACGGGACCGGGGTTCCCCAGCCGGAACCGTCATGGCCTCCGGAACCGCCCGCGGGGGCCGCGCCGTAGGCACCGTACGAGGGCAGGGTGGGCGGGGCTGGCGGCCAGCCAGCTCCCTGAGGAGGTTGGCCACCGTGACCTGGGGTCGGCCCGCCGTGTTGTGTGGCGGTCGTGTGGTCCGGCTGCGCCGCGAAGGCGCCGGCGCCCGGCTGATGGCCCGGGGCGCCTTGGCCGGCAGCGCTCGCCGGGGCGGCGGCAGGTGGCGGGACGGGCGGGCCGTCAGCGACGGGCGCCGCAGGTGCTCCCTGGGGTCCCCCGGCCGCGGGGGGTTCCGGTGCCGCAGCCGACGCGGGAGATCCACCGGGAGCCACTGCCGGCACAGGAGGTACGGACGGGGCGGCCGGCTGCGCAGTGCCCTCGTTGCCCTCGTTCTCAGTGCTCACAGCTCTCTTCTCCTCAGGTTTTGCAGATCGACGAGATGCTCGGGATGTACGAGATCCCTCGGCCCCGGTCGCCCACGGTTGCTCACTTCAGCAGGGTGTCCGCTTCGTCAGCCGGCCCAGTCTGTCCAGGTCAGCATTTCCCACGGCTCGTCAGGCCACTGTAAGCAGGACCTGTGCGTATTCCAGCAATCCTTTACTTCCGACAAAGCGGGCGCACCTGCGGGGCGGCCGAGCGAGCTCGCCACCGGCTGTCGACAAGTGCCGGAGACGGGCCCCTGCACACGCCTTCCCGTTCTCGATGACACCATGACCCAGGTGACTCAAGCACGGCAGCACCACATTCAGGTCGTCGCTCACCGAGGAGCGTCCGAAGACGCCCCGGAGCACACACTTGCCGCCTACATGAAGGCCATCGACGACGGCGCCGACGCACTCGAATGCGATGTCCGCCTCACTGCCGACGGCCATCTGGTCTGCGTTCACGACCGCCGCGTCAACCGCACCTCCAACGGTCGTGGCGCCGTCTCCGCCCTGGAACTCGCCGACCTCGCCACCCTCGACTTCGGTACCTGGAAGGGCCGCGAGGACTCCGTGGAGAGTCCCGACTGGGGCGATCCGTCCCTCACGTCGGTACTCACGCTGGAACGGCTGCTCGAACTGGTCGCCGACTCGGGGCGGAGGGTCGAGTTGGCGATCGAGACCAAGCACCCGACCCGTTGGGCGGGCCAGGTGGAGGAGAAGCTGCTCCAGTTGCTCAGCAGGTTCGGCCTCGCCGGGCCGACGGCACCCGCGGATTCGCCCGTACGCATCATGAGCTTCTCCGCCCGTTCGCTGCATCGGATCGCGGCGGCGGCACCGACGATCCCCACGGTGTATCTGATGCAGTTCGTCAGCCCCCGGCTGCGGGACGGGCGACTTCCGGCCGGGGCGCGGATCGCGGGTCCGAGCATCCGGATCCTGCGCGGCAATCCCGGCTATGTCGAGCGGCTACACCAAGCGGGCCACCGTGCCCATGTGTGGACCGTGAACGAGCCCGAGGACGTGGAGCTCTGCACCCGACTCGGTGTCGAAGCGATCATCACCAACCGGCCGCGGCAGGTGCTGAGCCAGCTGGGCCGGACCGACTGACACCTGTCACCAGAGACAGCAGCTGCCACTTGCATCACAGGGTGTGCACCGGCGCGTTCGGACCGTGCTCACCAGCCAAGAGTGCGCCACAGGCCCGCCTCCGACCGGTTTCCGGTCCAGTCCAATGGGGCATCCACACGGTGGCGTGGGGCAAAGGAGGTCTCGGGGGTGGCGTTGGTGGTGGCACAAGAAGTGCCCACGTCGTCGAGCATGGCCGTACCCCATGGCCCTGCAGGCGTGGGTGAAGCAAGGCACCGGATGCGGGAGCAGTTGCGCCGCGGCGGGGTGTCCGAATCGGTCGTCGACGATGCGATTCTCATTCTTTCCGAGTTGCTCAGCAACGCCTGCCGGCATGGCAGGCCACTGGGACATGCGGAGGTGGGCGACGGAAGCATTCGCGCGGCGTGGCGCTTCGACAGAACCGGTGGGCTGACCGTCGAGGTGACGGACGGAGGCGGTCCGACCCGTCCCGTTCCCGCCACGCCCTCGGTCACCGCCAGGGGTGGTCGCGGGCTCAACATCATCAGTGCCCTGGCCCAGGAGTGGGGCGTGCGCGACAGCTCCACGGGTGAAGTCACCGTATGGGTGGTCGTCACTAAGGGTCACCGCCATGATGATTTTGCTACGCGCGTCACTGGGCCCGGATTCAACTTCTCGGAGGTCTATGACGATCTCAGCTGATGAGCGAGGTGCGCCAGACCTATGACATAGATACTTGGCATATGCGGCAACGCGGTACAGGAGTGCTCCCCGCGTTCCCGCCGTCGGCCAAACACGAGCAAGACAGATCAGGGCGGTCAGCCGACGACCGCTGTGCGAGCGTCATCCTTGGCCCAGGATGACGGAGAGCGACGAAAACCAGCTCGACCCGATCTCTCAGGGGCAGGGCGATGGGCGAATCACCAGGTGTTCGCTCCCCGCCCCGTGGCTTTGGCCGCCAAAATTCCCCAAGGACATTTCCCTTATTCTCCCTTTACTTTTCTGTGGGGCATTCCCGTAGTTCCGTCAGTTCGGCGAGTTTCTGCGAGTTCCGTTGCGGCCCCTAGGCTCCTCGGCCCCTCCTGGTGCTCTGCGCGCACTCGCGCATTCGACGCCCGAGCCGGTGGCACTCCCGTTGCCCGACCGGTCTCCCGGACCGCCCGGTGGTCATAGGCACTCGCCCGGTGGTCGTACGGTGCCCCGGTGCTCGTACGGCACTCGGACCCGACCAGACCCCTCGACGGCGTGTGTGCGGGCGGCCGGTTGCCGGCACCAGAGCGGCGGACGACTAGGCTCGCGCAAACACAGCACCTCCGCCGCTATCGGGAGAAGCCGCACCATGGCCAAGAAGCGCCCCCAGACCAAGGCATCGAAGCCTCAGCCCCACTCGGGCCGCGGTGGCAACGAGCCCGTGCCCGTGGTCGGAGCACGTGAGCCCTGCCCCTGCGGATCGGGGCGCCGCTACAAGGCGTGCCACGGTCGCGCCGCAGCCCATGCCGTCACCGAGTTGGTCCAGCGCCCCTTCGACGGCCTCCCCGGCGAATGCGACTGGGTCGCCCTGCGCGAACTGGTGCCCGCCGCGACGGTCGAGCTCACGCTCAAGGGCGGACTGCCCGACGGTGTGCCCTCCGTGACCCTGGCGACCGTACTGCCCATGGCCTGGCCTGCGCTGCGTCGCGATGACGGTTCGGTGCTGCTGGGACTCCAGAACGACACGGCGAGCGGCGATCTCAGCCGCGATCTTGCCGACACCCTCAACCGGGCGTTGGCGATCGAGCCCGGCAACCCCGTTGCCCCCGCGGCCAGGGCCGTCGACCAAGGGGACGCTCCGCGGCTTCAGGACCTCCTCGACCCGGACGCGCCCTTCGAGCCGAAGGTGCACTCCGGCTTCGAGTTCTGGGTGCCCCAGTCGTCGGAGGAGTCCGCCCCCGAGGTGGCAGCGTCCCTGGAGCGGGCCAACGCCGCCGCCATCCCCACCATCAAGCTCTCCGGTGTGGATGCGGCGTACTGGTGCGAGACACCGGAGAAGAACCACCTTCGCTGGGTCATGCCGCACCCGGAGGAGAAGCTGCTCGACTCGCTCGCCCGGCTGTACGCGGCCGGCGAGGCGTCGCTCGGCGAGGACACCCGGCTCGTCGGTTCGTTCCGCGCCCACGGGCTGGTGGTCCCGGTCTGGGACCTGCCGACCACGATGAGCGCCGAGGAGTGCGAGAAGCCCGCGGCCGAGTTCGCGGACCGGCTGGCGAAGGCGCTCACCGAGGACGCGCCCCTGTCGCCCGCCGAGCGTCGGGCCCGCAGCGGTCTCACCAACCGTCAGGTCACCTTGAGCTGAGGTTCCTGACACCACGGCTCTGAGCCGACCCGGCAGCGTCCGCAGGCACTCGCGCCCGGCGGGCACGCACCCGGTCGGCGGCCGTCCTTGCCATATCGGCGGGGAGGGAGCCATGGCGCGAAACCGCGTTCAGAACGGACGCTTTGGGAGCTTGGTTCTGCCTCGTCAAGAGGCAGAACCAGCGTAGTGACTCCAGTCACAACTCCCGCTATGGCGTACTGAATCATTGTCCGAATACCCGAGATCGAATTTGCGAACAGCAGATCTCTTGTTACCGTTCTATAAGCCCGGTCGCTGGTGCATCCCCCGTCGCCAGCGACCGGGCGTCTGTCTTTCCACGGAGGGATCACCTCCAGTGACAGTGCGTCAGCAAACGCCAACGGCCCTGCGGCGCAACGGAGTTGCCGCCCCTCTCCCCGGGGAGTCCGGCGAAGTCGAGATCATGAACCGTTCGCACTTCGCAACGGACCAAAAGTGCATGGCCCTACCGTTGGCCCTACCACCGGAATGTTTCCGCGGTTACTCGATCCGCGCCCGTCGCCCGCGTCGAACCGATGGATGATCCGTACGGTATGCCGCCCGGGTGATGTTCCAGGCTGTTGCTGGGCGTGATGTTCCACGCCGGTACGGAACTCAATTCCGGCCCATGGCATTGCAGTGACAGCACGGCTCCGGAGGCCACCGCCCCCACTCCGCAGGGCCCAGCGGTGCCTGTCCTGAAGAGAACCCCACTGCCGCATCACATCGGGCGGACGGCTGCGAAGTCGATTCCTTCCGGCCGTTCTCCGAGTGCCGGCTGTCGACTCCGTCGCGCCGGTGGGCCCGGGACGGGTCGATCGCCCAGCGACGGAAGGTGTCCGCCCGGGGGCGCCGTATGCCTGCCGGCCCCAGGCGGAGCGCCGGATCGATGTCGCATCCCGCACAACGCACTGGCGGCCGTACAACTGCGGCACCCGATCGTTCCCACTGCGTCGCACCACCAGAGTCAATGTCAACGACAGCGGTGCGAGGGTCACGCAAGGCAAACGGGTCAGTACGAGAGACGGCTTCCGCCGTCGGGCGCGCTGGTGCTCGCTTCCACCAGGGCGTCCACCACAGCCTCCACCGGAGGCAACCAGGGAGTGGCCGAACCGGCCAGCGGTGCCCGTTCCCAACGGACCTGGCCGAGCCCGGTCTCCGAGGGAGGCAGGACCAGGTAGCCACCCTCGCCGTGGAACCGCAGCGAGCTGGGCACGCAGTCCTTGGCGTAGAGGAGCTCGCCGAGCTGCTCCAGGCTGTAGGGCGCCACCAGCAGCGACCATCGCGTGGGGGTGGCGACCACCGGTCCCAAGCGCCGGTCCATGCGATCGAGCACCGAGAGCGCGCGGGCCCCGGCCACTGCCGGCAGGCTCACCGCACAGGGTGCGTTCTTGCCGGTGGCAAGGATGAGGGGGGCGGTGGGACGGTTCGTCCACCACCAACGGACCATCCGCTCGTCCGTCGTCGCTGCGAGCAGTCCAGGCTCGAAGGGGTGTGCACCGGGCACCACGCAATCGGGGTCAGGGCAGCCGCAGCCGGAGCCACGGGCGTCACCGCCACCGCGAGTGCTGGCCGCCTTCGGTCCCACGCCGGGGAGTACGGGCCACTGCCACTCGGTGGCGCAGGTGAGCGCCGCTTCCAGCTGTGCCGGCTGTACAGGTCCCCTCTTGCGCCGAAACCGGAGCCTGCGTCGCCTTCCGAGGATCTCGCGCATGAGCGCTCGTTCCTTTCCGTTGAACGCCGAGGTAAACATCAGACCATGTGTGCAGCTTCACCGGGCGTACACATGTCTATTGGGTGTACGAAGAGAACTGGTCGGCGTATCACCGCCCGCTGCCGATGTGGCACGGGCCACCCCCGCTTCGCCTGCGACAGGATCGCCGCCGGGGGCCGAACGTGGGCTGTGCTCCGTTGAACGCGCGGCCAAGCATGGCGCGCGCCTGGCGCTTGCTGTCAGCGCCTGCCGTTCTGTCCCGTTATAACGGATCAGCCCCACCGCTGTGGGGATCTGCCGTGGACTCCTGGCGCGCCCTGCGTCGATAAAGACGCCTGAGCCGGTCGCAAGGTTCCGAGGCGGTGCCAACTGCCCCTGGCCATCACCGTTTACGTACCCACCACGCTTGGTATGACGCTTCCGCCGATGCACCCTTCAGGGTTCCCACCCCGGAGTGATCCATCGAGGGGATCAACTGCCGAACGCCCTCAGTCGACCTCAATTGACCTCCATCAGGTGCATTTTTCGGCCAAGTTCAAGAATTGTTCAAGGAACGTTCAAGCTCCCCCAGACACCATCAATCCCACTGGTGCAATGCTGGACATTCCCTTACTCGTGCGTGTACATGTGGACACATGGGTAGCGGCCCAGAATCACCTGGGGGTTTGCAATGCTATTGAGCGAAATGCACCAGTCAAAAAGTCGACTGCCATGAGCGCCCCTCACGTGCCGAAAGTGGCTGGAATCGACTCAGCACTTTCCCCTTCCACGGACACTCCGGCGGCGCTTTCGGGAATGCCTGCCGTTCCCGCCCCTCTCGAAGAACCCCCCGAGACATGGGAGGCGTTGTCGGAGGGGGGTTCAGGCACGGGGTGCTGTTCCGGCCCCGGCGCGGACGACGAGCAGCACCCCGGGCACCCCGGCGGGCACAGCGGACAGGGCGTGCGCGGCGGAGGATCGCACTGCGGCCCGAACTCCTGCACCAGCGCACCCCGTGAATCCACCGCCCCGCCCGATACGGCACTCCGGGACCGACTCAACGGCCGAGTGGCGGATCTGACCGCGCTGTGCGGGCTCACCGAGCGGCTCGCCGGAACCGACACGCTCGACGCCGCACTTGAGGAACTGCTGGAAGCCGGTGCCGCCCTGCTCGGCGCACGGCGCGGAATGGTGGTGCTCGAACCACCGACGACCGCGGTCGACCTCGGGACCGGTCCACTGGATCGGACCTGCCGCTCCGGCCCGGACCTCGACCCCCATCGCCGCCCCGGCCGGATCAGGGGCCACGGGCTCAGCCATGCCGAACTCGGTCACCTCCAGACGATTCCGTACGCCGCCCATGCGTACGGATCGCTGCCTCCGCCAGCGGGCGACCGGGAGGCGCCCGTACGCGGTCGGTCAGAACAGGAGCAGAAGCAGGAGCAGGGACAGGAACAGAAGCAGGAGCAGCGGGGAGCACGAGCGGCCGTGGTGAACGGCCGGGAGGATCGCCACGCCCCCGAGTCGGCCCCCGAGCCGGCTCGCGATCGGGTAGACCCGATCGATCCGGTCTATCCATGGGGCCCGATGGGTGCCCCGACAGACACACCTGTCGATGTCCCTGTCGATGCATGGGGCGAGGTCTCACCGGGCGGAGCACCGACAAGAGCGCCCGAAGCGCCGGGGGGAGCAGCGGTTCCCGTCTGCCACCCCGACGTCCTCGGTGACACCTCGCTCGATCCGCGGCTCCGCGAGGTCGCCGCCCACCTCGGCTTTGCCGCCAGCTACGCCCAGCCCCTGACGTCCCCCGCGGCCGGAACCCTCGGCACGACCGTCTGGCTGTACGACGTGCCCAACGCCCCGCAGGAACGGCAGCGCCGGCTCATCGACCTCTATCTGCGGTTCGCCACGACGCATCTGGCCCGGCTGCTGGAGTTGGATGCGGCGCGCGAGACGGTGGCGACCATCGCCCGTGAGCTTCTGCCCAGCAGACTCCCCCGGCTGCCCGGGGTCACGCTGGCCGCCCGCCACCGAACGGGCCCGCTCGGCGGTGGCGACTGGTACGACGCCCTGCCCTTGCCGGAAGGCGCGCTGGGGCTCGCCGTCGGGTCCGTGAGCGGCTCGGGACCGAGCGCACTGGCGGCGATGGGACGGCTGCGGGCCTCCTTGCGGGCGTACGCCGTGATGGAGGGCGAGGACCCCGTTGCCGTGCTCTCCGATCTTGAGCTGCTGCTCCGGCTGACCGAACCGGCCCGTACGGCAACCGCCCTCTTCGCCTATGCCGAGCCCGCCGCCAGGAAGATGGTGCTCGCGGGCGCGGGGCACACCCCGCCGCTGGTGATCGGCGAGCGGCGCACCGAGTTCGTGGAGACCTCGTTGTCCGCGCCGCTGGGAATGCTCGCCTGCTGGGAGGCCCCGAGTGTGGAGATCTCCCCCGCACCCGGAGAAACGGTGCTGCTCTACACGGACGGCCTGCTGCGACGCACCGGGGGCACCATGGACCGGGCCTTCGCCAGACTGCACTCGGCGGCTGCGGGCGTCCCCAAGGTGGCTCGGGGCAACCCGGGGGCCATCGCCGACCACGTACTGCGAGAACTCGTTCCGGAAGGTCTGGACCAAGGGGCGAGCGAGGAGGACATCGTGCTGCTCGCAGTGTGTTTCGACTGATCCTCGCCAAGTTTGCCGGCTGATTCCGGTACCACCGTTTTTCGGCTACGGGTCGGTTTTCGTCCACCATCTGGCCCTGCCCGTTTTGGGGTGCTTCTCACAGAGCCCCGGGCGGTCTTCACGTCCCACATACGATGGACTCCGGTCCAGTGTTGTATCGAGGAGGCAGACGTGGCCGAGGAGCTCACCCCGAGTACCCCGGAAGAAGAAGAGCAGACGGTCAAGCCGCGCAAGAACGGCCTGTATCCGGGCGTGTCCGACGAGCTGGCGGCGAACATGGCCGGTGGCTGGGCGGACACCGAGCAGAGCGATCTGAAGCCCATAGCTCAGGCTGCGCACACCGCCGCCCGTCGTGCCGCCCTGTCGCAGCGCTTCCCGGGCGAGCGACTGGTGATCCCTTCGGGCAATCTGAAGACGCGTTCCAACGACACGGAGTACGCCTTCCGTGCCTCGACGGAGTACGCGTACCTCACCGGTGACCAGACCGAGGACGGTGTGCTGGTCTTCGAGCCCACCGCCGACGGCCACGAGGTGTCGATCTACCTGCTGCCGCGCTCCAACCGGGAGAACGGCGAGTTCTGGCTGTCCGGTCAGGGCGAGCTGTGGGTGGGCCGCCGGCACTCGCTGGCCGAGGCCGAGCAGCTGCTCGGGCTGCCCGCCAAGGACGTGCGCGAACTGACGGAGAAGCTGCGCGAGGCGACGGGTCCGGTGCGTGCCGTACGAGGGCACGACGCGGGCATCGAGGCCGCGCTCACCGACAAGGTCACCGCCGAGCGCGACGAGGAACTGCGCATCTACCTCTCCGAGGCCCGCGCGGTGAAGGACGACTTCGAGATCGCCGAGCTCCAGAAGGCGTGCGATTCCACGGCCCGCGGTTTCGAGGACGTGGTGAAGGTCCTGGACAGGGCTCAGGCCACCAGTGAGCGGTATATCGAAGGAACGTTCTTCCTGAGGGCCCGCGTCGAGGGCAACGACGTCGGCTACGGCTCCATCTGCGCATCGGGCCCGCACGCCACCACCCTGCACTGGGTGCGCAACGATGGCCCGGTCCGCTCCGGTGATCTGCTGCTGCTCGACGCCGGTGTGGAGACCACCTCGCTCTACACCGCGGACGTCACCCGTACCCTGCCCGTCAACGGCCGGTACACCGAGCTCCAGCGGAAGATCTACGACGCGGTGTACGACGCCCAGGAGGCCGGCATCGCCGCGGTGAAGCCGGGTGCCAAGTACCGCGACTTCCACGACGCGTCCCAGCGGGTGCTCGCCGAGCGGCTCGTCGAGTGGGGTCTGGTCGAGGGACCGGTGGAGCGGGTGCTCGAACTCGGTCTCCAGCGCCGTTGGACGCTGCACGGCACCGGCCACATGCTCGGCATGGACGTCCACGACTGCGCCGCCGCGCGGAACGAGGCGTACGTCGACGGGACGCTGGAGCCGGGCATGTGCCTGACCGTGGAGCCCGGGCTCTACTTCCAGGCGGACGACCTGACCGTGCCCGAGGGGTACCGGGGCATCGGCGTCCGGATCGAGGACGACATCCTGGTCACCGAGGACGGAAACCGGAACCTCTCCGCCGCGCTGCCGCGTCAGGCCGACGAGGTCGAGGCATGGATGGCCGCGCTCACCGCGTAGTCGGACGGACCGGTCCTGACGTGCTGGCAGGGGTTGGTGCGTACGGACCGCGACGCGTGCTCGGATCGGGGGGACTGCCCCCGGCCGGTGGAGCCTGAGGGCGCGCTGCCGAGGCTTCTGGGACCCATAGGGGGCTCAGGAGACCTTGAGCAGCGCGCCCTCACGCCATTTGAGGACCTTGTCAAAACTGACCACGGCCCCCCGGCCGGGCCTGTTGCCGAAATGCACATGGTCGGCGAGCTGCTCGATCAGACACAGCCCGCGACCGTTCTCGGCCGTCGTGGGGGCCTGGACGCGGGGGCGGATCCTGGCTCTGCCCTGACGGGACGGAAAGCCCGGTCCCGAATCGGCTACTTCGATACGACACTTCTCGCCGTCCAGGTACGCGGTGACCCGATAGGCCCCGGGAGTCTCTCCGGGACCACGGCCGCCCCCGTGCTCGACGGCGTTCGCACACGCCTCGCTGAGCGCGACGGAGAGGTCGAACGAGATGTCGGGGTCGACTCCCGCGGTCTCCATCGTGCCGAGCAACAGGCGCCGTGCGAGCGGAATGCTCGCGGCTTCGCGCCGCAAGTGGAGTGACCACCAGATGCTCATGCTCCAGCCTCCTGGCTGCGGCTCGACATACCGTTACGTATTGCCCCCGGACGGGGTCCGTAAGCACCGGGCGGATGTGATTGCGCTCATTCGGCCGACGCGCGCCGCCATGAGCGGGGTGTAGGAAAACCCCCTTCGCGGGACGTTTCGCACCCGCGAAGAGGACCTTCCGGACCTGCCTCACCACGGTCGGGCGCCCAGTGGGATGATGGGCCGGCCATGTCGTCCCCGAGGCCGCTGCCGCCCGTGCCGCTCCTGTCCGGTGTCCCTGCCGGAACGGGTCCGCGGTTGCTGAGGGCTGCGGTGTTCACCGCGGTCTGCGTGGTGTTGGCGGCGACGGGACATGCGCTCGCATCGGGTGCGACGGTCCCCGGGTGGACGGTGGTCGCCGGTCTCATCGGGGTGTTCGCCCTGGTGATGCCGTTCACGGGCCGGGTGCGCTCACTGCCGGCGGTCGCCGGCGCACTGGGCGGCGGCCAACTCGCCCTGCATCTGCTCTTCGGCGTCGGCCAGCACCGGCTGAGCCTCGCGCCGACCGCCGACGACGTCTTCGTCAAGATGGCCGCGAAGTTGGTGTGCGGGGCGGGCGGCGCCTCCCTCAGCCCCACCGACGCGCACCGGATCGTCACCACCGCGGGTCTCGCCCCGCCGTCGCACGGCGCCGGCTCCCATGTGGTGGAGAACACAGTCACCCAGCCGTCGTTGCTGCCGTCGCTCGCCATGGTGATGGGCCATCTGCTGGCCGCCCTGGTGACCGGTTGGCTGCTGCGACACGGAGACCTGGCGCTGGGCCGGTTGGTCCGGCTGTCGTCCGGGGCGGCGCAGGAGATGGCTCGCGCGGCCCGACTGTGTCCGCTGCGGGCAGCACTCGCGCTCGTCCGGGCCCTGTGCGTCGGTCTCGTACGCGAGCAGGGACCTGCGGTGCGCGGACCGCGAGCCGCGGACGACCGTCCCGCGGACCTCACAGCAGAAACGCTCCAGCACACGGTGATCAGGCGTGGGCCACCGGCGCGACTCGTCCTCGCAGCCTGACACGGCCCACTCGACGGGAGCGGGGCCGTGGTGTTCGCGCATGCGTTTGCGCCGGCACGCCCTCATTCTCCTCATCACCCTGTGGAGCGTTTCGCCATGAGCCTTTCCCGCCGTACGTCCTCTTCCGCCCCCGCCTCCCGCCGTACGTCCTCCGTCGGCGTCTCACGTGCCGCCACGGTCCTGGCCGGTGCCGGTGCCCTGTCCGTGCTGCTGCTCTCGGGCACCGCCTTCGCCCATGTGTCGGTCCAGCCGCAGGGCGAGGCCGCGAAGGGCGGCTACGCGACCGTCAACTTCAAGGTCCCCAACGAGCGCGACACGGCCTCCACGGTGAAGTTGGAGGTCAATCTGCCGACCGAGCACCCCTTGGCCTCGGTGCTGCCGCAGCCCGTGCCTGGCTGGACCGTCCAGGTGACCAAGTCCAAGCTGGCCAAGCCGCTTGAGGTGCACGGGAACAAGATCACTGAGGCAGTCTCCAAGATCACCTGGACCGCGGCCGGCGGCAAGATCGGCCCCGGTCAGTTCCAGCAGTTCCCCGTCTCCCTGGGCCAGTTGCCCGAGAACGCCGACCAGGTCGTCTTCAAGGCGCTCCAGACCTACGACAACAAGGAGGTCGTGCGCTGGATCGAGGTGCCGCAGGAAGGCAAGGAGGCCGCGCTGCCGGCCCCCGTCCTGGAGCTCACCGCGGCTGCGGAAGGCCACCACGGCGGTACCGGCGACGCCAAGAACGAGAAGAACGAGAAGACCGAACAGACTGAGCAGACCGACAAGTCTGACAAGACAGCCAAGGACGCGCACCACGACAAGGGCTCGACGGCCGGCAGCGAGAGCAAGGCAGCATCGGGTGATGACTCCGATGGCACCGCTCGCGTCCTCGCGGTCATCGGCATCGTCGTCGGCGCTGCCGGAGTCGCATTCGGTGTGCTCGCGGGCCGCCGTCGCGTCGCCTGACACACCCGTACACCACCTCTGGGATCTCTCTCATGCGCAAGAAGACCGCACTGGCGGCCATGGCCGTCGTGGCCGCACTCACCCTGTCCGCCTGTAGCGGGGACTCCGACGAGAAGCCCACGTCGAAGTCCTCCGTCGCCGAGGTATCGGCCGAAGGGGACACCAAGCCGGGGACCGTGCTGCACCGTCCGTTCACCAAGCCCGATCTGGTGCTCACGGACACCAAGGGGCAGAAGTTCGATCTGCGGGAGCGGACCAAGGGCAAGCCGACGATGATCTTCTTCGGCTACACCAAGTGCCCGGACGTCTGCCCGTTGACGATGAGCAACATCGCCATCGCCAAGAAGCAGCTCCCCAAGGCCGACCAGGACAAACTCCAGGTCGTCTTCATCACCACGGACCCCGAGCGGGACACCCCCGCTTCGCTGGGCAAGTGGCTGCCGAGTGCGGGTGACCCGTCGTTCATCGGGCTCAGCGGTGACTTCCCGACGATCCAGGCGGGGGCGCGGCAGATGGGCATCGGCATCGATCCGGCCACGAAGGAGAAGGACGGCACGGTCGTCTCGATGCACGGCGCCCAGGTCATCGCGTTCTCCCCGAAGACCGACGAGGGCTATGTGCTGTACGGCGAGGACACCAGCGCCGACGAGTACGCCAAGGATCTGCCCAAGCTCGTACGCGGTGAGAACCCGTGAGGGGCATGAGGGACACAAGGCATATGAGGGAGGGGACAGGGGTGGCACGGCGCCCGGGTCGTGCAAGCGCCCGGGCACCGCACGGGTTCAGGGCCGTCGCGGGGGCCATCGCCCTCGGGACGGCCATGGCCCTGACCGGGTGCTCCAGCACCCCTGAGGAGCCGGAGCTCAAGGTCGACGGCGCCTTTATGCCACAGCCGGTCAACGACATGGCCGCCGGTTTTCTGACCGTGCACAACAGCGGTTCGGCGGCCGACGAGCTCACCGCCGTGACCAGTGCGCTCTCCGACAACGTGACGATCCACGAGTCGAAGGGCCAGAAGATGCGGCAGCTGCGTTCCGTCGCCGTGCCGGCCAACGGCGAGCTCAATCTGGAGCGCGGCGGCAGCCACATCATGTTCATGCAGCTCAAGGAACAGCCCAAGAAGGGCCAGACCGTGGCGGTCAAGCTGCACTTCGAGAAGTCCGACCCGATCACGGTCGAACTCCCGGTCAAGGAACCCACGTACAACCCGGCGAAGCACTGAGTACCGAGGGGACTGACTAAGTCATGACAGCCACCGCCCCGCTCCTCGGAGCGCTCCCGACCGGGCCTTCGCATCCGCGCACCGGCCCGGGGGCCCGGCGCCCGCTGCACCGACGCGTGCTCGCCGCGACCGTGCTGCTCGGCACGGTCCTTGGCCTGCTGCTCTTCGGCGCGGCCCCGGCATCGGCACACGCCGCGCTCACCGGGAGCAATCCGCAGGACGGGGCGGTGGTCGCCACCGCCCCCTCCGAGGTGAAGCTCACCTTCTCCGAACAGATCGCCATGGGCAAGGACTCGATCCGCGTCCTGGAACCCAGCGGGAAGCGCGCGGACCGTGCCACGGTCCGCGATCTCTCCACGGGCGGGACGATCGCCTACGGCGTCGAACTCCTCCCCGACCTGCCCCAGGGCACCTACACCGTCGCCTGGCGGGCGGTCTCGGCGGACAGCCATCCGATTTCGGGCGCGTTCACCTTCTCCATCGGCGCCCACTCCTCCACGGAGGTGGCACTGTCGGCGCAGGAGCCGGGCACGGGAGTGGTCGGCGTCCTCTACGACATCGCGCGCTACGCCGCGTACACCGGTTTCGTGCTGATGGTCGGCGGCGCCTCCTTCATCCTCCTGTGCTGGCAGCGCGGGGCCGGTGTGCGTCCGGTGCAGCGGCTCATCATCCACGGGTGGGTGACGCTGACCGCCGCCACCTTGGCCATGCTGCTGCTGCGCTCGCCGTACACCGGTTCCGGGAAGCTCGCGGACGCCTTCGAGCTGAGCGGGCTCAGGGACGTACTGGAATCCAAGACCGGCGCGGCGCTGGTCTCCCGACTGCTGCTGCTCGGGGCGGCTGCGCTGTTCATCGCGGTGCTCTTCGGGTCGTACGCCCGAAGGGATGCGGAACCGGACGGTACGCCCGGTGACGATGGCGGTGACAATCACGAGTCGGGCGTCGGCCGCAAGGACCTCACCTTCGGACTCGCTGTCGGCGGTACGGTCGTCGCCGCCGGGATCGCCGCCACCTGGGCCCTGTCCGAACACGCCTCGACGGGCATCCAGCCCGGCGTCGCCATGCCGGTCGACGTGATTCACCTGCTGGCCGTCGCGACCTGGCTCGGTGGGCTCGGCGCGCTGCTGACCACGCTGTACCGAGGCCCCTCGATCGAGGAAGAGGCGGTACGGAAGTTCTCCCGGGTGGCCTTCATCAGCGTCGTCGCCCTCGCCGCGACCGGGCTGTACCAGTCCTGGCGGCAGGTCGGCTCCTGGTCGGCGCTGACGGGTACCTCGTACGGGCGACTGCTACTGCTGAAGGTGGCGCTGGTGGGCGTGCTGCTCGGCGTCGCATGGCTGTCCCGACGCTGGACCCAGCGGCTGGGCCGGCAGACCGAATCCGACGACACAGCGGGAGCAGACGACACACCGGGAGCAACGGAGACAGCGGAGGAAACCGAGACGGAGACCGCCGTGGTCGGCGTCTCCACGGCGGCCGGCGGGACGGTTGCGGCGACCGACCCGGTACGGGAGGCCCAGTTGGCCCGCCAGCGGGCCGCGGTGGCCAGCGCCGGCCGGAAGAAGGCGCGGGACGCCGACCCGGTCAGGTCGGGGCTGCGCCGATCGGTGCTCGCCGAAGCGGGCATCGCCGTGGTGCTCCTCGCGGTGACGACGGTGCTCACCACCACCGAGCCGGGACGCACCCAGGAGGAGGCCGCGAAGTCGACCGGCAGCTCCGCCGCGGGTGCGGTGGCACAGGGGCCCGCCGAGCTCAAGATCCCGTTCGACACCGGCGGGGCGAACGGCAAGGGCACCGTACGACTCACCCTCGATCCGGCCAGCCCGGGCGCCAACGCCCTGCATCTGTGGATCGACGATCCGGCCGGCGCCCCACTGGACGTCCCGGAGGTCTCGGTCTCCTTCACCCTTGAGGACAAGCAGATCGGTCCGCTGCCGACGACCCCGCAGCGACTCGCCGCGGGACACTGGACAGCGCCGTCGGTGCAGATCCCGATGCCCGGCGACTGGAAGGTCCAGGTGACCGTACGCACCTCGGACTTCGATCAGGTGACCGTCGACGAGAACGTGAAGATCGGCTAGGCCAGTGAAACCGGTAGAAACAGACACCGCGGTCCCGGTGTCCACCACCGACCCCGCAGCGGACGGGGTCTCGCGGCGGCGACTGCTGACCGCCGCCGGTGCCGCTGGCGCCGCGGGTCTGACGCTGGGTGCGGCGGGTGGGGCGATGGCCCACGCCGCGGGGGCAGGGCCCGGGCCGACCGCCCTGTCGACGGTCGGCTCGACCGAAGTCGCCTTCCACGGTGACCACCAGCCCGGGATCACCACGCCGATGCAGTCGCACGGCCATCTGATCGCATTCGATCTGACGGCCGGTGCCGGTCGCGGCCAGGCCGCGGCGCTGATGCGGCGCTGGTCGGCGCTGGCTGCGGAGCTGATGGCGGGCGACACGGCCGAGCAGGCGGGCAGGGACACGGGCGTCGCGCTGGACGCCGGCCCCTCCTCGCTGACCGTGACCTTCGGTTTCGGCCATGGCTTCTTCGACCGGACGGGGCTGGTCGCACGGCGCCCGGCAGGGCTCGATCCGCTGCCGGCCTTCTCGGCCGACCAACTGGACACCCGACGATCACACGGCGATCTCTGGGTACAGATCGGCGCGGACGACGCCCTGGTCGCCTTCCACGCGCTGCGCGCGGTACAGCGGGTGGCGGGGAGCACCGCCCGGGTGCGCTGGCAGATGAACGGCTTCAACCGTTCGGCGGGTGCGACCGCGCAACCGATGACCACGCGCAATCTGATGGGGCAGGTCGACGGCACCAACAACCCGAAACCGGCCGAGGCGGACTTCGACCGGCGGATCTTCGTGGCAGCCGGGTCCGATCAGGAGTGGCTGACGGGCGGCTCCTACGCGGTCGTACGGCGCATCCGAATGCTCCTCGACGACTGGGAAGGGCTCCCGCTGAAGAAGCAGGAGGCGATCATCGGCCGCCGCAAGTCGGACGGCGCCCCCCTCACCGGAGGGACGGAGACCACCAAGCTCGCACTGGATGCGCGGGGGTCCGATGGGAAACTGGTCATCCCGGAGAACGCGCACGCCCGTATCTCGGCACCCGAACAGAACGGCGGTGCGGCGATGCTGCGGCGCCCGTTCTCGTACCACGACGGCATCGGGCCGGACGGTGTTCCGGACGCGGGGCTGCTGTTCATCTGCTGGCAGGCTGACCCGTTGCGGGGCTTCGTGCCGGTGCAGCGCAAGCTCGACCGGGGAGACGCCCTGTCGGAGTTCATCCGGCACGAGGCGAGCGGCCTGTACGCGGTGCCGGGCGGCGCGGGTAGGGGCGAGTACGTGGGACAGCGGCTGCTGGAGTCATGACCGTCTCCCCGCCGGCCCGATCCCGGCGGGGACGGTACGGGCGGGGTGTGCGCCCCGCCTCGGTCGGCCCGCGCCACCGGCCCGGCGCATTAGGGTGACGTGTATGTCAGCCACGCGCTACACCTACCTGGGTCCCGAGGGCACCTTCACCGAGGCCGCACTGCGCACGCTGCCCGAGGCAGCCACCCGCGAGCTCGTCCCGATGGTGTCCGTGCCCGCCGCGCTCGACGCGGTGCGCAACGGGGAGGCCGCCGCCGCCCTCGTACCCATCGAGAACTCCGTGGAGGGCGGTGTCACCGCCACCCTCGACGAACTGGCTTCGGGCGAGCCGCTGATGATCTATCGCGAGGTGCTGCTGCCGATCGCCTTCGCGCTGCTGGTGCGTCCGGGCACCGAACTGTCCGCGATCAAGACGGTGACCGGGCATCCGGTCGCCCAGCCCCAGGTGCGCCAGTGGCTGCGTGCGCATCTGCCGGACGCGGTCTGGGAGTCCGCCGCGTCGAACGCGGACGGCGCCCGGCTGGTGCAGGAGGGACGGTTCGACGCCGCGTTCGCCGGTGAGTTCGCCGCTAAGACCTATGGCCTTGAACCGCTGGTGACGGACATCCATGACGCGGAGAACGCCGAGACGCGCTTCGTGCTGGTGGGACGCCCCGCCAGGCCGGCCGCGCCGACGGGTGCGGACAAGACGTCCGTGGTCATCTGGTTGGGCGACGACCGCCCGGGTGCACTGCTGGAACTGCTCCAGGAATTCGCCGTGCGCGGGGTCAACCTGATGTTGATCCAGTCCAGGCCGACGGGCGCGGGCATCGGGAACTACTGCTTCGCGGTGGACGCCGAGGGCCATATCTCCGACCGGAGGGTGGGCGAGGCACTGATGGGTCTCAAGCGCATCTGTCCGAACGTGCGGTTCCTCGGCTCGTACCCACGGGCGGGGGTCTCGCCCGCTCAGGTGCAGGAGCCCAGGGCCGGGACCTCTGACGGCGACTTCACGGCGGCGTCGGACTGGCTGGCCCGCTGTCAGGACGGACGGTCCTGACCGACCTCCCCCTTCTCCTCCATCGGTTCTCCGATCTCCTCCATGGGTGTTCCGACGATAGTTGCCGTCGGTGTTGCCGTCGTTGTTGCCGTCGGTGTTGCCTGTCTGCGACCGGCGACGGGGTGGTTCCGCCGCGCCGGCGTACGGGGGTGGGGTACGGGGGCGGGGCCGAGGGTGGGCGGTGGCTCGGGATCAGTTCCCGCGCCACTCGCGTGGATGGGGGCTCGGCTGGTATCGGCAAGGGCGGCAGGGGCAGAGTCAGAACCGGCTCAACAACGGCTCAGGGCGCGCTCAGCTCCGGGCCGAAACCGGCCCGGACCGGCACAGGACCGGCACAGGACCGGCTCGGAACCCGCCGTCGAGGACAGTCCTACCTGCCGATTTTCATCATCCACAGGGTTATCCACAGGCATCGTTCTCGACCTGGGGACAAGTCGACAACTCACTCCTGCTCAGTCGATAAATCGGTCCGATCGCTCCACCGTTGCCGCCCCAACCCCAGGGGATACCGCGTGCACCACATCGCCCACGCGTCACCTTGATTCCATTGATCAACTCTAAATGGGGGGCAATTAACCCCTAAATGCGCGCATGAGGCGGGTTTGAGGGGCGACTCCCAAGGCTTCGACGGCCGCCGGGGAAAGAACTGCACGACCATCCACAGAAATCACGCACAGCCTGTGGATAACTTTCCGGAAGTGCACATACCTGTGGACAACCGAACGTCAAGTCGCACACCACAGAGGGGATATGAGTCAATGCCAGCCCGGGCCGGGTAGCTCGTTCCAGCGAATGGGACGCGCTTGTGTGACGCCTTGCCTATTTTTCTATACTAAAGGTAGCAATTACCCCAAAAAGTCCCCAATAGCGACAAAAGGTCAGTCGGTGCCGTAATCCAGTGGCCGAGCAGCGACGTCGCACCGGTAGCCTGGTGGGGTGATTGACCTTCGCCTGCTCCGTGAGGACCCCGACCGTGTTCGCGCCTCCCAGCGCGCCCGTGGAGAGGACGTCGCCCTCGTCGACGCCCTGCTCTCCGCCGATGAGCGACGCAGGTCCTCCGGGGTCCGCTTCGACGAGCTGCGCTCCGAGCAGAAGTCCCTCGGCAAGCTCATCCCCAAGGCGACCCCCGAAGAGCGGGCAGAGCTGCTGAAGCGGGCCGAACAGCTGAAGGCCGACGTCAAAGCGGCGGACGCCGTACAGGGCGAGGCGGACGAGGAGGCCCGTCGCCTCCTCCTCCAGCTCGGCAACATCGTCCACGAGGGCGTGCCCGTGGGCGGCGAGGAGGACTTCGTCGTCCTGGAGACCCACGGCACCGTCCGCGACTTCGCTGCCGAGGGCTTCGAGGCAAAAGACCACCTGGAGCTCGGCGAGGCGCTGGGCGCCATCGACGTCGAGCGCGGCGCCAAGGTCTCCGGCTCGCGCTTCTACTACCTGACCGGCGTCGGCGCACTGCTGGAGCTGGCCCTGGTCAACGCCTCGATCGCCCAGGCCACCGAGGCCGGATTCATCCCGATGCTGACCCCCACCCTGGTCCGCCCGCGGGCCATGGAGGGCACCGGCTTCCTGGGCCAGGCCGCGGAGAACGTCTACCACCTGGAGAAGGACGACTACTACCTGGTGGGCACGTCCGAGGTGCCGCTGGCCGCGTACCACATGGACGAGATCCTGGAGGCCGACAAGCTCCCCCTGCGGTACGCGGGCTTCTCGCCCTGCTACCGCCGAGAGGCCGGGACGTACGGCAAGGACACCCGCGGCATCTTCCGGGTGCACCAGTTCGACAAGGTCGAGATGTTCTCCTACGTCACGCCCGACGAGGCCGCGGCCGAGCACCAGCGGCTGTTGGAGTGGGAGAAGCAGTGGCTGACCGCTCTTGAGCTTCCCTTCCGAGTGATCGACGTGGCCACGGGCGATCTGGGCGCCTCCGCCGCCCGCAAGTACGACTGCGAGGCGTGGATCCCCACGCAGGGCAAGTACCGCGAGCTGACCTCCGCATCGAACTGCGACAGCTTCCAGGCCCGCCGGCTCTCCATCCGGATGCGCGACGGCAAGAAGGTGCAGCCCCTGTCGACGCTGAACGGCACCCTGTGCGCCGTACCGCGCACGATCGTGGCCATCCTGGAGAACCACCAGCTGGCCGACGGTTCGGTCCGAGTGCCGCCCGTGCTGCGGCCGTACCTCGGTGGCCGGGAGATCCTGGAGCCGATCACCAAGTGAGCCCCGCCGCCCCCTTCCCGTACCGCCTGATCGCCACCGATCTCGACGGCACGCTGCTGCGCGGCGACGAGACCATATCGGGACGGACTCGGGATGCGCTCGCCGCGGCCACCGCGGCGGGCGCCGCGCACATCGTCGTCACCGGGCGTTCCGTGCCCTGGACCCGGCACATCCTGGACGATCTGGGGTACGAGGGGCTGGCCGTCTGTGGTCAGGGCGCCCAGCTCTACCACGCGGGAGAGCACCGGTTGCTGACCTCCCTCACCCTGGACCGGCGGATCGCCGAGATCGCCCTGGCGAAGCTCGAAGGAGCGATCGGGCCCTTGGCACTGGCCGCGAGTCGGGATGGGCTGGCCGGGGAAGTGCTGGTCAGCGCCGGCTACGCCGTGCAGGAGGGGCCGCTTCCGGTGATCCCCCTCGGCTCGGTCGCCGAGCTGTGGACCGCACCTCTGAACAAGATCTACATTCAGCATCCCGAGCTGGACGACGATGCGCTGGCCGCGATCGCGACGGAGACGATCGGCGGTCTGGTGAACGTGGTCATGGCGGGGCCCGGGATAGTGGAGATCCTTCCGCTCGGGCTCTCCAAGGCGAGCGGTCTGTCCATCGCCGCCCGTCGGCTGGGGCTGCGCGCCGCTGACACCATCGCCTTCGGTGACATGCCCAACGACATCCCCATGTTCGGTTGGGCAGCCCACGGGGTGGCCATGGCGAACGCACACGACACCCTCAAGGCCGTCGCCGACGACGTCACGACCTCCAACGAGGACGACGGCATCGCGGAGACGCTGGAGAAGCTGCTCGTCGGCTGACCGCCGCCGATAAGCCACTCGGGCCGACCCTCCGGTGATCGTGCGGGCATGCACGCGGAGAGCCGTGGGTCGGGATTCTGGATTCTGGATTCGGGATTCTGCGGAGGATGCGCGAATCGAACGCGCGCGGGGATTCCCCGACCACGGCTTAGCAAGCCGGTGCCTTACCACTCGGCCAATCCTCCGGGAGGGGGCGGTCCGCGCTCTCGCGCGCTCGAAGCGACCGCCCCCTGGGCAGTTGCTCGCGAGCGGCTCCGCGGAGCCTTGACGGCTACTCCGCTGCCTGCCCCGCGTCGCTGCCCTGTGGGGAGCTCGACGGACTCGGACTGATGTACCCCGACATCGTCGCGCTCCTCTCCCGGTAGGTGACATCGGTCGTACGTGTGTACGTCCGATGCAACTACTCTGCCCTCGCCCGCGGTTCGGCGCCACCGAGTTTTCTTTCCCTGCGCCGGGCCTGCGGAGGCATGGCGTCAGCCCGTCGAGGGGGCTCCCCGGCCGGGTACGACGGTGAAGTTGAACGTGTGCGAGTCGAGCGCCGTGGCGACGGACATAAAGAGAAGCGCCAGGTGCTCCTGCCCTCGGGAGCTCTCGATGCCCCCCAGGTCCAGCTGGGTGGCAGCCGGCCAGCCGAGGTCTTTGAGCAGCTCGGAGACCTGCGCCTTCGCATCCGCGTCCTGGCCGGAGAGGAAGACCGTGCTGGGTCCGGCGAGCTTCTCAGGCGCGATCATGACCGTCGAGTCCATGGTGCAGAGGGTCTTGACGACCCTGACGTCGGGGAACGCCTCCTGGATCTGTTCACCGATGCTGGAGTTGGGGTGGGCGAGCTCCCAACTCTCCGTGAGCCCCACGGCGATGTCGAGCAGGACCTTGCCAGCGAGCTGCGGTGCGAAGGGTGTGAGCAGGGCGATGGACTCGGTGCCCGGGGTCGCGTTGACGACCACCTCACCGTGATCGACGGCGTCGGCGAGCGACACCACGGGTAGGGAGCCGGGCGGTTTGGTGCGGGGATCGCGTGAGCCGAGCACGACGTCATGGCCCGCAGCCGCTGCCCCAGCGGCTACGGCCCGAGCGACATTGCCGGTACCGAGGAATCCGATTCTGGTCATGCGGATGACGCTAGGGGCGGAGGCGAGGTGTCGGATCGGGCGGGAGGACCAGGCTGCCGGGCGAAAGGTTCTAGGGCTGTGGGTCCATACAGATCGCCTGCTGACTGCCCGGAACGTGGGCCGGGCAGTCCGACGGACCAGGGGTGGGCCGGCGCTTTGACCGTCGTCCACCTTGCTGAGCAGCGATGATCTCCCCCATCCTGGTGGGGCGTCGGGGAGTTGGGTGCCCCTGACATGCATCTCGAACGACGGGCTACCGGGCCAACGCCGCCTCGACGAACGTCCCTTCGGTCCGGCCACGGTGTCGACGGCCGCCCCGTCGGGATTCACCCCCGCACGCCCGCCGCTCCCGGACATGGGTCAGCCCCCGTTCATCGGGTCTACCGAACGGGGGCCGATCCAGTGTCGAAAGTGCCGCGGTCACCGCCGCGGCCGGCGCTCACTCCTCGCCGGCGAGCTTCAACACCCGAAGCTTCTGACCCGCGTACCAGGTGGCCACCACCGTGACCCCGGCCAGCAGCGAGGCCGCCAGCGGCAGTCCGACGTCCGAGCCGATCAGCCCATCGCCCGCGATCCGCTCGGCGAGCGACAGCGCCCACTGCTGCACGCTCAGGGTGCGCGCCCCGGGCACCAGGCTGCCGAACAGGGCCTCCCACACCAGGGCGTAGATCAGTCCGATGACGACCGCGTGCCTGCTCACCGTGCCGAGCAGCAGGAACAGCGCGCTGTAGGCGATGGAGGCGACCAGTGCCGCCACGGTGTAGGCGATGGCGACCTGCTGGCCGTTCCCGTTGAGGATGAAGCCGGCGATCAGGGTCGGTATGGCGGAGAAGGCCATCGTCACGGCTATCGCCACGATCAACTTGGTGAAGATGATCGTCGAACGCTTCACCGGCTTGGCGAGGAGGTAGACGATCGATCCGTCGTCGATCTCGGGGCCGATCGATCCGGTTCCCGCGATGACACCGATCAGCGGCACCATCGCGGCGAGTGCGAACCCGCCCAGGAGGTCCGCGGCAATCTGGTCGTCCACGCCGTTGAACATGCGGACGGCGGTGGCGATGAACAGCAGGAGTGCGGGCAGGATGAAGAGGATCGCGGCCCGGCGCCTGCCGAGGACGGCCCGATAGGTGAGCCGGGCGACTGTGGGGTTGTACATGACGTCACAGCTCCTTTCAGGCCGCTACGAGGTACGAGAAGACCGATTCAAGGGATTCGTCCGACGGTGAGACGGTGAGCAGCCGGATGGAGTGCTCACGGGCCACCTGCGGCAGGAGTTGGGTGAACCGGCCGAAGTCGACGGCCTGGATGCGCAGGGCGCCTTCGGCGAGGTCCACCTCGATTCCGGCCGTGGAGGGGTCGGCGATCAGTGCGGCGGCGAGCGCACGGTCGTCGCTTGAGCGCACGAGATAGCGGTGGGGGCGATCCGTCATCAGTCGACGGATCTTGCGGAAGTCGCCGGACGCGGCGTGGCGACCGGCGACGATCACCTCGATGTGCGAGGCGAGTTGCTCGACCTCCTCCAGGATGTGCGAGGAGAACAGCACCGTCCGTCCCGTGGCCCCCATGTGGCGCAGCAGATCCATCAGCTGCATCCGCTGACGGGGGTCCATACCGTTGAAGGGCTCGTCCAACAGCAGCACGGCAGGGTCGTGGACCAGCGCGGACGCCATCTTGACCCGCTGCCTCATGCCCTTGCTGTACGTGGCGATCTTGCGGTCCTGCGCGTACTCCATCTCCACGGTGGCGAGGGCCTGCTGGGCCGCCCGGTCGTCGAGTCCGTGCAACTCGGCGTTGGCGACGACGAATTCCCGGCCGGTGAGGAAGTCGTACATGGCCTCCCGCTCGGGCACGACTCCGATCTGCCGGTAGACCGACTCGTTGCGCCAGATCGGCTGGCCGTCGAGCGTGACCTGCCCGGTCGAGGGGGCGAGGAAGCCGCCCATCATATTGATCAAGGTGGACTTGCCGGCGCCGTTGGGGCCGAGGAGACCGGTGACACCAGGGCCGATGGTCATCGTGACGTCATTGACGGCCACGACGTTTCCGAACCACCGCGAGGTGTGCTCGATGTTGATGGTGGTCACAGCCCGACCTTCCGGTAGCGGCGCATCAGCACGGCGTACGAACCGACGATGAGCGCGGAGATGACCAGCAGATAGACCACGCCCACGCCGGCGCCGGGACCGGCCCCGCCGGGGAAGGTGGAGGTGGCGCCGAGGAACGCCGTCTGGAGGCCGTCGATGAGCGAGGCGGGCGAGAACAGTCCGAACCACTGGATGACGCCCTCCGAGTCGGAGGCGCGGGCGATCTCCTGCACGGTGGACACGGCGCCGTAGCTGATGGTGAGCGTGGCGATGACGGCGGCGACGCCGAAGCCGCGGCGCGGGGTGAGTGCGGCGAGCACCAGACCGATCCCGCCGAAGAGCACGGAGAGGATCGCGATGGAGACCATGCCCTGGCCGAACCCCTTCGACTGGTCGGAGAAGTCCATCTTGGCGAGCAGGGAACCCAGGTAGAGGACCACCAGGGGAGCGGCGGTGAGGATGAACAGCGCCGAGGCCATCGCCGCGTACTTGGCGAGCACGTAGTCGGAACGTTCGATGGGGCGCGAGAGGTACAGCGACATCGTCTTGAACCGCAGGTCGCGGGAGACGGACTGCGGTGCCTGCGAGGCGAGGTAGAGCCCGATGATGGGCTGGGTCATGATCGCGTAGTCGGTGTAGTCCACGGGGAGCTTGCCGGCGTTGGTCGCGACGGCGACCGCAACGATGATCGCCGCGGGCAGCACCATCACACCGAAGAGGATCATCGGCAGCACCTTGGACTTGGCCGAACGGCCGAGTCCGTAGGCACCGCGCAGGGACTGCGCGTACAGCGAACGGCGGCCGTAGTCGCGGCCGAGGCGCTGCCCTTCGTAGTTCCGGTAGCCGATGTTGTGGATGCGCGTGGCCGCGGGGGCCTGTGTCTTCTGAGTGTTCATCCGGCTTGCACCTCCATGGCCTGCCCGGTGCCGTTCGTGGCGGTCTGCTCACCGCTCGGACGGAAGACCTCGGCGATGTGGTGGCGCCGCTGTTCCATGCGGACGAGTCCGAGCCCGAGGTCCGCGACGGTGTCGCGCACGATGTCGTACGTCTCCTCACCGGTCGACTCGACGAGCAGGATGTGTCCGGCTCCGGGGAGCCCGTCCTCGACCCCCTGGTGGAGGGTGAGTCCTGCGTCGGTGAGCCGTTTCCGCAGGGCGGTGGTGCCGTCGGGGTACTCGTCCGTGTCGGTGACCTCGACCGCGAGGGTGGCCGTGCTCTGGGTGAAGTCGCTGGTGGAGCTGGACCGCAGCAGGGTGCCACCGTCGATGACGACCACGTGGTCGCAGGTCCGCTCAAGTTCGCCGAGCAGATGTGAGGTGACCAGGACCGAAATGCCGAAGTCGGCGTAGATGCGGCGGATCAGGCCGAGCATCTCGTCCCGGCCGACCGGGTCGAGGCCGTTGGTCGGCTCGTCCAGGAAGACCAGTTTGGGGTCGTGGACCAGG
Source organism: Streptomyces sp. NPDC059256 (assembly GCF_042753785.1). NCBI lineage: Bacteria > Bacillati > Actinomycetota > Actinomycetes > Kitasatosporales > Streptomycetaceae > Streptomyces > Streptomyces sp. NPDC059256. Next base: position 203,187 of record NZ_JBHYZO010000002.1, read on the forward strand.
GCCTGAGCCAGTTTGACCCGCTGCTTCATGCCCGTGGAGTAGCCGCCGATGGGGCGGTACCGCTCCTCGTAGAGGCCCACGTGTCGCAGGGTGTCCGCGGTCCGCTCCCGGGCCGCGGCGGGCGGCAGCCCGGATATGCGCGCCATGTGGACGACGAACTCGGTGGCCGACACATCGGGCGGCAGGCAGTCGTGCTCGGGCATGTAGCCCACCTGCTCGCGGATGGCGCCACCGCTGGTGGCGACGTCGAGCCCGAGCACCGAGGCCCGGCCTTCCGTGGCGGGCGACAGACCCAGCAGGATCTTGATCAATGTGGACTTGCCAGCTCCGTTGGAACCCACCAAACCGGTCACACCCGGTCCGATGTCCAAAGAGAGCCGGTCAAGAGCGGTCACCCTGGGGAACCGCATGCTCAGGCTTTCGGTCGCGATCACAGTCACGAGTTCGACGGTAGTGGCGCGCCGCACATCGAGCGTCAACCCTGGCGGCTGGATCGATGTCCGACTCCAGGGTGACGGGCCCGTAAGGGGTCCCTACGAAAGAGGACAACCAGCCGGCTCGACGTCGACCTTCTGGACCTGCTCCGGACCTTCGTCTGGCTCTGTGGACTCTGCGGGCTCCGGGCTACGGGCTACGGGCTACGGGCTACGGGCTACGGGCTACGGGCTACGGGAGGCGACCAGGGTTATCCACAGGCAGGAACGGGGCCCTTGACGCAGCCTTCGAGCATTGTCACATTCATCAGTGTCACGTTACGGCTGCGTACCGCGATCGATGGGTGAGCGCGGCGTCGATGCTTGCTGATGCTTGCTGATGCTTGCTGATGCTTGCTGATGCTTGCTGATGCTTGCTGATGCTGTGAACGGTCAGACCAGGCAGGAGGTTCCGTCATCCCCGTCGCCGTCCCCGGGGAAGAGGGACCCGCCTGGTACTTCAGCGCATGGTCGTCCCTCCGCCGGAGGGACAGGGACGGACGGACACCGAAGTGCAGGAATGGGAGCAGACGTGAGTCTCGAAGAAGCACGGGAGCGCCGGGTCCGCACCGGAGGGATCGACCTGTGCGTGGTCGAGTTGGGCGACCCCGAGCGTCCGACGGTGGTGCTCGTCCACGGCTACCCGGACACCAAGGAGATGTGGGGCCCCGTCGCCCAGCGGCTGGCGGACCGCTTCCACGTGGTGTTGTACGACGTCCGGGGCCACGGGGCCTCCTCGGCGCCCAAGCCGCTGCGTGGCGGCTTCACCCTGGAGAAGCTGACGGACGACTTCCTCGCCGTGGCCGACGCCGTCAGCCCTGACCGGCCGGTACACCTGGTCGGGCACGACTGGGGGTCGGTGCAGTCCTGGGAGTTCGCGACCGTACGCCGGACCGAGGGGCGCATCGCGTCCTTCACTTCGATCTCCGGGCCGTCCCTGGACCACTTGGCGCTCTGGTACAAGCGGCGGCTCACCAGGCCCACGCCCGGGCGGATCGGTCAACTCGTCGATCAGAGCGCCCGGTCCTGGTACGTCTATCTCCTGCACACCCCCGCTCTCCCCGAACTCGCCTGGCGGGGGCCACTGGGCAAGCGGTGGCCCTCGCTGGTCCGGCGGGCCGAGCGGCTGTCCGACGAGAACTATCCGGCTGCGTCGCTGCCCACCGATGCGGCGCACGGCACCTGGCTCTACCGGGACAACGTCCGTGCGCGCGGAAGGCGTCCACGCACCGACGCCCACGCACATGTGCCCGTCCAGCTGATCACTCCGCTCCACGACCGATTTCTCTCCGAGCGGCTCTATGACGACATCGCCCAGTGGGTGCCGCAGTTGACCAGGCGGACCCTGCCGGCAAAACACTGGGTTCCGCGCACCCGACCCGATCAAGTGGCCGCATGGGTCGCCGATTTCGCACTGACCCATGAGAAGGCGGCCGACAACACTGTCCCGACTGGGCCGACTGGGCCGACTGAGAAGGCTGAGAAGGCTGAGAAGGCTGAGAGGGCTGGCACGGCCATCGGGGGGTCGCGGTCGAAGACCGGCTCCCGAAGTCCGTACGCCGAACGGTTCGGTGGCCAGTTGGTCCTGGTGACCGGCGCCGCCAGCGGCATCGGACGGGCCACGGCGCTTGCGTTCGCGCGGGCCGGAGCGCGGGTCGTGGCAGTGGACCGGGATGAACGTGGCGCGCTGGCCACGGCGGAGGAAGCACGGCTGGTCGGTGCTTCCGACGCCTGGAGCGAGGTGGTGGACGTGAGCGATGCGGATGCCATGGAGAAGCTCGCCGAGAAGGTGGCCGGCGACCATGGCGTGGTGGACGTCCTGGTCAACAATGCGGGCATCGGCATGTCCGGACCTTTCCTTCAGACCACCGCCGAGGAGTGGAAGGACGTGTTGGACGTCAACCTCTGGGGCGTCATCCATGGATGTCGGCTCTTCGGCCGGCAGATGGCGGACCGGGACCAGGGCGGCCATATCGTCAACATCGCTTCCGCAGCGGCCTATCTGCCTTCGAGAACGCTCCCCGCCTACAGCACGTCCAAGGCCGCGGTGCTGATGCTGAGCGAGTGCCTCAGGGCGGAACTGTCGGCGCAGGGCATCGGAGTCTCGGCGATCTGCCCGGGCTTCGTGCACACGAACATCACGTCGACCGCTCGTTTCGTCGGGGTGGACGAGGCCGAGGAGAGCCGCCGCCGCCAGAAGTCGCACCGACTGTACGGGCTGCGGAACTACCCACCGGAGAAGGTGGCCGATGCCGTACTGCGGGCGACGCTGCGCAATGAGGCCGTGGTGCCGGTGACACCGGAGGCCCGGAGCGGACTGCTGTTGTCGCGGGTGGCACCCCGTGTGGTGCGCCGCTTCGCGCGGCTGGATCCGCCGCTCTGACCAAGATCGCTCGCGCGGGGGCGCTCGTGAGACCACCGGCCCGGGCCCGTACTGGCCCCCTCCCACCTTGTCTCGTCCGGTGGCCCTGCGGCGCATCGTACGAACACCGGGATCGGCCAGTGATCAGCCCGGCAGGTCGACGATCGCCGAACGGCTGCCCCAGTGCTCGGGTGGGACGGAGAACGGCCTGCCCTACGTCGGCATCCGAACACCAGCGAAGGAAGGAGCCTCTCGATGGAACCATCACGGTCGGCGCAGCCACCGAGCCGAGTGGACCAACGCGCCCCGCAGAAAGCCGAGTACCGGATCGAGGACCTGGCCCACCACAGCGGTGCCACGGTGAGGACGATCCGCGCCTATCAGGACCGCGGGCTGTTGCCGAAGCCCGAGCGGCGCGGGCGGTCCAATGTCTACGGCTCTGCGCACCTCACCCGGTTGAGTCAGATCGCGGATCTGCTGGAGCGCGGCTACACCCTCGCGTCGATCAAGGAACTGCTCGAAGCGTGGGACGCCGGACGGGGGCTTGGCGGTCTGTTGGGGCTCGTCGCCGAAGTGCAGGGGCCTTGGTCGGACGAGGAAGCCGGGCGCATCACCCGAGAGGAACTCGTCGAGAGGTTCGGTGGCGCGGCGGACACCACCACGATCGCGGAGGCCGTCGCGTTGGGAGTGCTGGAGCTCGTACCGGACAGGGAAGGGGAGTTCGTGGTGCCGAGCCCCCAGGAACTATCGGTCGCGGTGGAGTTGCACTCTGCCGGAGTCCCCATGGCGGCAATATCCGGGCATCTGAGGGAACTTCGCATTCAGGTGGAGAGCATGGCCGAGCGCTTCCTTGAGTTCACCACCGAGCATGTCTTCGCCCGCTATCTGGGCGGGCGTCCACCCACGGATGCAGATGCGGTCGAGGCCGCCGAACTGGTACGGCGGTTGCGTCCTCTGGCCCAGCAGACCGTTGATGCCGAACTGGCCCGTGCCATGCGCACTTTGTCCGCCCGCCACCTTCGGCATCATCTGACCTCGGACGCTGCCCTCCCCATGAGTCAGGAGACCCGTCCCGTCGCCCTTCCCGCGCGCACAATTCAGGCCGTGCAGAGGCTTGTCGGCGAGGAGGCGACGTCGGAATTCATCACCGCCGCGACAGAACGGGAGCTTTCCACAAGGACCTTGGATGCTCTGGCACCAAGGGGGCATCCAGCTAGGGATTTTGGCCAAAGCGACTGATACACAGGGGGAGTTATCCACAGAGTTTTCAATTGACCTGTGGATAAATCAAGTTGACTGTGGATCAAACCTTGGTACGGGAAGAATTTCCGTGGCGATGGCCAGGAGAGGAGAGGCACGCTGGGCTCATGGACAGAGCTTCAGAACCCCCGCGGGCCAGAGCGAAAGCCCTTCCGAAGACCCCTGACGACCGCCGTACGGTAAAAGTATCGAAGTACCTTTCCCGGCATCTGCGCCACAGTCCCGAACGCATCGGCATCACGCTCGACGCCGGGGGCTGGGTGGCGATCGACGTGCTGATGCGGGCGGCGGCGGAGCACGGTTTCCCGCTGACCCGATCCGAGTTGGACCATAGCGCCGCTTCACCGTCGACGGCCCCCGTATCCGCGCCAACCAGGGTCACACCGTCGAGGTGGACCTGGGGCTGCCGCCGGCCGAACCCCCGGCGTACCTCTACCACGGCACCGTCGCCGCTCATCTGGCAGCGATTCGAGGGGAGGGGCTACGCCCCATGAACCGCCACCATGTCCATCTGTCGCCCGACCGGGAGACCGCCACCCGTGTCGGCGCCAGAAGGGGGCGGCCGGTGGTGCTCTCCGTGGACTGCGGGGCCATGCACCGGGCAGGCCATGTCTTCTTCGTCAGCGCCAACGGGGTGTGGCTCACCGACACGGTCCCACCGGAGTACCTACGGTTCCCTGGCCGCTAGCGACTACCCGTGTCTGCCCGCTCACCCTCCGGCGCTCTCCACCCTCGCTGCCCTCAGGAGCCGAGCGGTGCCGATCGGTCTTGCCCCGTCCGCCCACCGGATCGAGCGGGGGAGTCATCGCACTGGCTGGGAATCCCCAGCTGAGGCAGGGCCTCCGTGGCGATCCGCTCGAAGACTCCGCGGTCCGACGCGAAGTCCGAGTCCGGGATCGGGGCGTGGATCACGATCTCGGTGAACCCCAGCTCACCGTGGGCCCCTGCGAAGTCCACGAATGCATCGACCGACTCCAGGGGTGCCCCCCGGTCCGGTGTGAAGCCCGTGAGCAGGACCTTCTCCAATTCCGCCGCGTCCCGTCCGATCTGGGCACATGCCTTGCCCAATCGATCGAGCTGCCCCTTCAATGCGACACGCGAGTCCTCGGGTGTCCCCGTCTCGAAGATGGCCGGGTCCCCCGTCGTCACCCATGCCTGGCCGTACCGGGCCGCGAGCCGCATCCCCCGCGGCCCGGTCGCGGCTACCGCGAACGGCAGTCGCGGGCGCTGCACGCAGCCCGGAACGTTGCGGGCCTCCACCGCCGAGTAGAAGGCCCCCTCCTCGCTCAGCGACTCCTCGGTCAGCAGCCGGTGCAGCAGCGGAAGGAACTCGTCGAACCGATCAGCCCGCTGCTTGGGGGTCCATGCCTCCTGGCCCAGCGCCGTGGCGTCGAAGCCCTTGCCACCTGCTCCGATGCCCAAGGTGAAACGACCGTCGGAGATGTCGTCCAGGGACATCAGTTCCTTGGCGAGGGTCACGGGGTGGCGGAAGTTCGGCGAGGTGACCAGGGTGCCCAGGCGCATCCGGGAGGTGGCGGCGGCAGCCACGGTGAGCGTCGGCAGCGCGCCGTACCAGGGGCCGTCACGGAAGGTGCGCCACGACAGATGGTCATAGGTGTACGCGGTGTGGAAACCGAGCTGCTCGGCCCACAGCCATTCGTCACGGCCACCGTCGTGCCAGGGACGGATCGGGAGAATCACGGTGCTCAGACGCATGCCTTGAGCGTACGGGGAAGCTCCGAAGGGGGGTACCCCACCTCGGAGCGGCCCGGGGAGCCCTGGATCGATGCGTCGTATTCAGTCGCCTTCTCGCGGCTTCCCGCCGCCATAGAGGCGCCGGAAGGGTGTCACGCGCCCCTCATGCGCCCCTCTTCACTCACCTGACCACCCGTTTACCACCTTGACCCCCCGGTCAATCCCTCAAATGTGCGCCCTTCCGCACGCCCGTGCGAGTCGTACGGGAGAATGGAACGGTGACTTCAGCTACCGATACCCGTCAGCTGCCCGCAGCCGTCCGGTTGATCGCCACCGATCTCGACGGCACCTTGTTGCGGGACGACAAGTCCGTCTCGGAGCGCACGATCGCCGCCCTCGCCGATGCGGAAGAGGCCGGGATCGAAGTCTTCTTCGTCACCGGCCGCCCCGCTCGCTGGATGGATGCCGTCAGCGAACACGTCCACGGTCACGGCCTGGCCATCTGCGCCAATGGGGCGGCCGTGGTCGATCTCCGCGCCGGCGGCAAGCTGCTCGACGTCCGCCCGCTGGAGCGGCCCACTGCCCTCGCCGTCGTCAACGCACTCCGCGCCGCCGCCCCCGGGGTGACCTTCGCCATCGAAACGACCACCGGCTTCCACCATGAACCGGACTATCCGCCCCCGTACTTCTACGACCCCGGAACCACGGTCGGCAGCGCCGAGGAACTGCTCTCCGAGGACGTCTCGGACCCCGCCAGCGCAGTGATCAAACTGCTCGTCCGCCATCGTGAACTGGAGCCGGACGCCTTCCTCACCCTGGCTCGTACGGTCGCTGGCGAAATGGCTTCCCTGACCCGCTCCAGCCCCTCGTCACTGCTGGAGGTCAGTGGCCCCGGCGTGAGCAAGGCCAGCACACTGGCCCTGTGCTGCGCCCAGCGCGGCATCTCCGCCGACGAAGTCGTCGCCTTCGGTGACATGCCCAACGACGTGGACATGCTGACCTGGGCGGGGACCTCCTACGCCATGGGCAACGCCCACCCCGATGTGATCGCAGCCGCCTCCGGGCGGACCGCCGCGAACAACGAGGACGGTGTGGCCATCGTCATCGAGCAGATCCTGCGCGATCTCCACGCAAGGCAGTAGCCCTCGTCCGGCAAGCACCCGGATCAGCCGCTCTCACTGGCCGCACCGGATCAGCTGCTCTCACCGGCCGCACCGGTACTGGCCTTCGGGGCCGCCACCTTCACCCCGCGTTCGCGCAGCCATGCGACGGGGTCGACGCCCGACCCCAGATGGGGCGTGAGCCTCGATTCGAAGTGGAGGTGAGGACCGGTCGAGTTCCCGGTCGTGCCCGCCAGACCGATCCACTGCCCCGCAGCGACCCGTTCCCCGCCCTCGACGGTGACCGACGCGAGATGCGCGTACTGGGTGTAGTAGCCGTCAGCGTGCCGTACGACGATCTCGATGCCGAACGAGCCACCACAGGAGATCGACACCACCCGTCCCGCACCGACCGAGCGGACCGGCTCACCGATGCCCACGGCGAAGTCCTGACCGGTGTGCCGGCTCGCCCACCGCTCCCCTGAACTGGCGAAACCCGCGGACAGTTCATAGTGCTCGACGGGCGTCACCCAAGACTCCTTCGTACCCTTCGGGGGCACGGTGTCGCGCTGGTCGAGTCGTACCGCGCCCGGACAGGAACCGGCCAGGGCGCTGCGGTCCGCCTCCTCCTGGAGCGTCCGCTGCGCCTTCTCCAACGTCGCCTCGATGTGCCGCTTCGCCACGGCCAGCTCCGCCCTACGACGTTCCAGATCGCGCCAAGCAGCCCGCGCCTCCCGTTCGTCGGCGGAGAGTCGCCGTTCGACCCGTCGGGCCTGCCCGATCAACCGTCCCACGTGCTCCTCGGCCTGCCGGGCGTAGCGGCGGGCGCGTAGGAGTTCCTCGGGGTCCCGGGCCATGAGCAGCCGCGACAGTTGGGCCAATGGACCGCCCGTACGGTATTGAGCGCTGGCGACCGCTCCCATGGCGTCCTGAAGGGCGGTGAGCTCCTGCCTCTGGTGGCCGAGGCGGGACTGGAGGGCAGTTGCCGTCGCCTCTTGTGCATGCGCCGCGCGCCGCCCCCGTTCATAGGCGGTGGTGGCCCGGGCCGCCGCCTGGTAGAGCCGTACCACCTCGGCGCCGGCGGGGATCTCCGGCCCTTCGGAGGCGCTGGCGACCGAGGGCACCACCGCGAGCAGCAGCGCGCCCACCGCCACCGGACCGAGCGATGACCGACCCGGGAACCTCAAGCGTTTCCAGCTCATACCGGGATCGTCACCCGGAGCGGAGGCGAATCCGGGGACCGTCCGTGTGTCGTACGGCCACCTGGACCAGAACCCACCGGCCGTCGGACGCCCCTCGCGCGCGGGCAACGGCCCACCTAGCTGCCCACCTGCTTGCCTACCTACCTACCCACCTGCCTGCCTGCCTGAGGGTCACCGGTGGACGTCACAACTGCCGCGTCGTACAGAGCGGATACCTCAGAGGGGTGCTTCCCAGCGCACGGTCGTCCCCTGTCCGTCCTCCCCGATGCCCGGCTCACAGACGCTGGATCCGCCCAGGGACTCGGCCCGCCGGGCCAGATTGCGCAGACCGCTGCGCCGACCGCCGTCCGGAATGCCCACCCCGTCGTCGGCGACGGTGAGCCGTACCCCGTCCGTTCCATCGGGCAGTTTCACGGTGGCGTCGACGACGACGTCGATGCGGGACGCCTGCGCATGGCGGAAGGCGTTGGACAGCGCCTCGCGCAGCGCTGCGATCAGGTTCTTGCCGGTGAGTTCGCTGACGACGGTGTCCACGGGCCCGTGGAACCGGTGCCCCGGCTTGAATCCAAGGGGGACCGCCGCCATGTTGATCTCCCGCAGTACCCGGGTTCGCAGCCCGGAGGGAGCCTCGGCGGGGCCTTGCTGGAGGGCGAAGATGGCGGTGCGGATCTCCTGGATGGTGACGTCGAGTTCATCGACGGCCTTGCCGACTCCGTCCTGAACCGCGGGTACCAGCGAGCGACGCTGTGCACCCTCCAACATCATCCCCGTGGCGAACAACCGCTGGATCACCAGATCGTGCAGGTCACGGGCGATACGGTCACGGTCTTCATAGACGGCGAGGCGCTCTCGGTCCCGCTGCGCCTCCGCCATGATCAAGGCCAGCGCGGCCTGTGCGGCGAACTGAGTGGCCAAGGTCCGCTCGGCCTCGCTGAACTGGCGGGCGCCACGAGCCCGGGGGGTGGCCAGAGCGCCGAGCACCCGGCCTCCGCTCTGCAACGGCAGCATCATGCTCGGTCCGTACCGGGCGGCGAGCCTGGTGATCACTCGGGGGTCGGTGGCGGCGTCCGTCATGAAGACCGCTTCGCCGGCCAGGAGTTTGGCGACGACGGGGCTCTCCGGAGGGGCGACGGCACCGAGCGAGGTCACCGGTTGGGCTGAGGAGACGGCGACGATCTCCAGCCCGCCGTCCGCGGCGGGCAGCATCACGATCCCGGCCGCCGCGTCCGCGAGTCGGCGCGCCTGTTCGGCCACGACGGTGAGTGCGTCATCTGCGTCACCGCCCGAGAGCAGCGCGGTGGTCACAGCGACCGAGCCGTCGATCCATCGCTCGCGCTGACGGGCCGCCTCGTAGAGCCGGGCGTTGCCGATGGCGATCCCGGCTTCGGTCGCGAGCACCCGCACCATGTGGAGGTCGTAGTCGTTGAAATCGCCGCCGCCGTTCTTCTCCGTCAGATAGAGATTGCCGAAGATCTCGCCCTGCACCCGAATCGGCACCCCCAGGAAGGTCCGCATCGGGGGATGTCCGGCAGGGAAACCGGCGAACCGCGGGTCGGAGGTCAGATCGGCGAGCTTGACGGGTGCCGGGTCGTGGATGAGCGCTCCGAGGAGTCCCCGGTGGCCGTCCGGGCGGTGGCCGATGCGGTCGGCCACCTTGTCGCTCACCCCGTAGGTGACGAAGTCGGAGAGGCCCTTGCCCTCCTCGTCGACGACTCCGATGGCGGCGTAACGGGCATCCGCGAGTTCCGCGGCGGTCTCGCAGATCCGGTCGAGTGTGGAGTGGAGTTCCAGACCGGTCCCCACGGAACGCATGGCTTCCAACAGCTGGGGGACGCGGGCGGTCAACTCCGTGGAAAGACCCTGGAGGCTTCGCGTCGCCTGGGTGGCGGCTTCGAGCGGGTCGTGGGAGTCGTCCGGATCCACATTCATGCCTTTGAGACTAGTAATACCTCATTCATGAGGAAAGTCGGCTGTGCTAGGAGATGGCCTCCAGCGCCTCCGATCGTCGCGGCACATCGTGCGCAGCGTCCCCGTGGTGACGGTACGGGGATGCGCCTGGCGCTGGCCCCCTTTCCGTCCATCACCCCAACGCCATCTCAGAGAGTCCGCCCGGCCCGCCGCCAGAGCACGGCCCTGCCCGGACCCTGGAAACGGGTCCGGGAGGGCCGTGCTCTCATCAGCCACTGGCCGTGGCGAGCTGCGCACCCAACCGATCCGCCGCCCGCTCCCGCTCCGACATCCGCAGCAACGGCCCGTCCACCGAGAGCAATTCGGCATGGGTCCCGCGCTGGACCACTCGCCCCTCCGCAAGGACGATGATCTCGTCGACCTCTTCCAACCCGCGCAGCCGATGGGTGATCAGTACGGTCGCCGATCCGCGCGCCGTCCGTCCCTCGGTGGCCGCCAACAGGTCCGCTGTCAGCGCGTCCGCTGTCGCCAGATCGAGGTGCTCGGCAGGCTCGTCGAGCACCAGCACCGGGAAGTCGGCCAACAGCGCCCTCGCCAGCGCCAGGCGCTGGCGCTGACCTCCGGAGAGCTGCGCCCCGTGCTCGCCCACCAGGGTGCCAAGTCCCTGGGGCAGTCCGTCGACCCACTCCAGCAGCCGGGCCTGCGCCAGCGCCCGCCGCAGTTCATCGTCGTCGGCGTCCGTACGGGCGAGCCGAAGGTTCTCGCGCACCGAGCTGTCGAAGACATGGGCGTCCTGCGCACACAGCCCCACCAGCCGTCGGACGTCATCCCCTTCGATCGTCCCGGCATCGACACCGGCGAGGGTGTACGTCCCCTCCTCGGCGTCCAGGAACCGGAGCAGTAGCTGAGCGAGCGTGGTCTTGCCCGACCCCGACGGTCCGACGACGGCGATCCGCTTGCCCGGTGTGAGGGTCAGGTCGAGACCATCGATCGCCGGGCGGTCCCCGTCCGCGTACCGTGCCTTCAGCCCCCGCACTTCGAGGGGGAACGCGGTCGTCGGCGCGGTCACGGGCGAGGAGGGTTCCACCACGGGTACGGGGGCGTCCAGCACCTCGTACACCCGCTCCGCACTGCGCTTGACACGCTGTCGGTACTGCACGGCGAGCGGCAGTCCGGTCACCGCTTCGAACGCGGCGAGCGGAGTGAGAACGACGACCGCCAGGGCCACTCCGCTCAGCGTGCCGTCCCCGACCGCCCGTACACCGGCCATCGCAGCCACGACGACGGTCAATCCGCAGGCGAGCGCAGAGAGCCCACCGCCGAGCGCGGTGGCGGCTGCGCCGCGCGAAGCGATCCGAGTGAGCTTTCCGTCGATCTCCCTGACCGCGGCGAGCCTGGTGTCCACCGCACCGGCGACGGTCAGTTCGGCGGTGCCGCGCAGGAGGTCGACCACTCGGGTGGCGAGCGCACCGCGCACCGGGGCGAGTTGCCGTTCCGCCCGCCGTGCGATCAGTCCGCTGAGAAGTGGCACCGCAAGGCCGGCGAAGAGGAGGCCCACGGCCAGGGCCGCACCCGCTTCCGGCACCAACCACGCGGTGAAGCCCACCGACCCGACACAGACGAGGACCGCGGAACCGGCGGGCAGCAGCCAGCGGAGCCAGTAGTCCTGGAGGGCATCCACATCCGTGACAAGACGGGACAGGAGATCACCGCGACGGCTGCGCCGCAGTCCGGCCGGAGCGATCGACTCCAGCCTTCGATAGACCGAGATCCGCAGCTCGGCGAGCATGCGCAGGACCGCGTCGTGCGAGATGAGCCGCTCGGCGTACCGGAAGACGGCCCGACCGATACCGAAGGCACGGGTCGCCGTCACCGCCATCATCAGATAGAGCACGGGAGGCTGTTCGGACGCCCGCGAGATGAGCCACCCGGAGACGGCCATGAGCCCCACGGCCGAGCCCAGGGCGAGACTGCCCAGCAACAGGGCGAGGCCGAAGCGCCCGCGCTGCCGTCCGGCGGCCTGCCGTACCCGGGTGAGGACGGAGGCTCCGGGACCAGCGCTCTCGGCGAGCCGATATCCGTCGTCGGCCGCCGATGCTCCGAGTGCTTCCCAGTCGGTGACCCCGATCACGGTCCTGGTACTGGTACTGGTCGGCTGGGTGTCGCGGGCGTTCGTCACCGCCGGTCGACGGCACTCCACGGCGGGCTCTGCACTGCGCGTCAGGGTGACCACCCGGTCCGCCACGGCGAGCAGGGCCGGTCGGTGCACCACGAGGAGCACGGTCCGGCCGGTCGACAGCCTCCTCACCGCATCGACGACGGCGGCTTCCGTCTCCCCGTCGAGCGCCGCGGTGGGCTCGTCGAGCAGTAGCAGGGGCCTGTCCGCGAGAAACGCCCTGGCAAGGGCGAGCCGCTGACGTTGACCAGCCGAAAGTCCGGCCCCGTCCTCGCCCAAGGTCGTCTCGATCCCCTGGGGCAGCGCGGTCACAAAACCATCCGCGCCCGCGTCCCTCAGGGCGTCCCGCACGGCACGGTCATCGGCGTCCGGACGGGCGAGCCGTACGTTCTCGGCGATCGTGCCCGCAAAGAAGTAGGGGCTCTGCGGCACCCAAGCGATCTGCTCGCGCCAACGGCCGAGATCCAGGTCATGGAGATCGGTTCCATCGATCCGTACGCGGCCCTCGGTCGGCTCCAGGAACCCGAGCACCACATCGAGCAGCGTGGACTTGCCGATGCCGCTCGGTCCCACGATGGCGACGGTCTCGCCACTGTGGACATCGAGTGAGGTCGAATCCAGGGATGGTTCGCTGCGCCCGGGATGGCGTACGGTCACCGCCTCCAGTTCCAGCCGTGGTGCCAGACCCGTCGAGAACCGCGCACCGCCCGAAGCCATCGACACTTGCCCTGCTGGGCTGCCCGCGATCGCCTCATCGGGTCCGAGCGCTGCCCGCAGGGTCTGGGCGGGCACCTTCCGTGTGCCGTTCTTCGCGGACCGTGCGGGGTCAGTTTCGAGGACCTCGAAGATCTCCTCGGCGGCCGAGAGCCCTTCGGCAGCCGCGTGGTACTGCGTCCCCACCATGCGGATCGGCAGATATGCCTCGGGAGCCAGGACCAGGATGACCAGTCCGGTGTAGAGGTCCATGTCGCCGTGGACCAACCGCATGCCGATGGTGACGGCAACGAGGGCCACCGACAGGGTGGCGAGCAGTTCCAGGGCGAAGGAGGAGATGAACGCGATCCGCAGGGTCCGTACGGTGGCCCGGCGGTACTCGGAAGTGATGGTGCGGATGGACTCGGCCTGGGCCTTGGCCCGACCGAAGACCTTGAGGGTGGGCAGCCCGGCGACCACGTCGAGGAAGTGGCCCGACAGCCGGGACAGCAACCGCCACTGGCGATCCATCCGCGTCTGGGTCGCCATCCCGATCAGCACCATGAAGAGCGGGATCAGCGGCAGGGTCACCACGATGATGGCGGCGGAAACCCAGTCCTCGGTGACGATCCTCGCCAGTACCGCGAGGGGGACCACGACCGCGAGCCCCAACTGCGGGAGGTAGCGAGAGAAGTAGTCGTCCAGCGCATCAACCCCACGGGTGGCGAGGGCGGCCAGCGATCCCGTGCGTTGGTGGCTGAGCCAGCCCGGGCCGAGTTCCACGGCCCGGGCCAGCAGTCGACCCCGCAGCTCCGATTTCACGGCTGCACTGGCCCGGTGGGCAGCGAGTTCCGTCAACCAGGAGACAAGCGCCCGACCGACCGCGACCGCCGCCAGAAGTAGCAGCGGTGTCGTCAGATCGGAGACTGAAAGCCCCTGTTGGAAGGCTCCGACCACCACTTCGGCGATGAGCATCGCCTGGGCGACGACCAGCGCCGCCCCGACGAGTCCCAGCAGTACGACTGCGAGAAGGAAGAGCCGGGTGGCTCGGGCGTATCGGAGCAGGCGCGGATCGATCGGTTTCACGTGAAACATCCCCCACTAGTGGGCATCGGCGATGTGCTGCGTACCAATGCGCTTGCGGAACACCCAGTACGTCCAGCCCTGGTAGAGCAGGACGACCGGGGTGGCGATACCCGCACACCAGGTCATGATCTTGAGGGTGTAGGGGGTTGAGGAAGCGTTGGTGACCGTCAGGCTCCAGGCGTCGTTCAGCGTGGAGGGCATGACGTTCGGGAACAGCGTCAGGAACAACATCGCCACCGCGGCGATGATCGTCACCCCCGAGAAGGCGAACGACCAGCCCTCGCGACCCCTTTGGTTCGCCGCGATGGCCACTACCAGCGCCACCACCGCAATGACCATCGCCACCAGGCTCGTACCGTCACCGTGGTTCAGCTGGGTCCAGATCAGGAACCCGAGTGCCAGTACGGCGGTGGCCAGACCCAGCTTCAGGGCGAGGGCGCGCGCCCTGGTCCTGATGTCCCCGACCGTCTTCAGTGCGACGAAGACCGCCCCATGGAAGGTGAAGAGGGAGAGGGTCACCAGCCCGCCGAGCAGCGAGTACGGGTTGAGCAGATCGAAGAAGTTGCCCACGTACTCCATCTCGGCGTCGATCTTGACGCCCCGCACGATGTTGCCGAAGGCGACGCCCCAGAGGAAGGCCGGGATCAGGGAGGTCCAGAAGATGGCGTGTTCCCAGTTGGTCTGCCAACGGTCCTCCGGGCGCTTGTGCCGGTACTCGAAGGACACTCCGCGCACGATCAGACAGACCAGGATGATCAACAGCGGTAGGTAGAAGCCGGAGAAGAGGGTGGCGTACCACTCCGGGAAGGCGGCGAAGGTCGCACCACCCGCGGACAGCAGCCAGACCTCGTTGCCGTCCCAGACGGGGCCGATGGTGTTGATCAGCACCCGCCGCTCGCGTCGATCACGGGCCAGCAGTTTGGTGAGGACCCCGACCCCGAAATCGAACCCTTCGAGGAAGAAGTATCCGATCCAAAGGACGGCGATCAGGACGAACCAGACGTCGTGGAGTTCCATGCCTCAGCAGCTCCTCAGGGCCTCAGTACGAGAAGGCCATCGGACGATCGGCGTCACGGTCATCGCCGCCGATCTTGGTGGGCGGGTTGAGGTCGGCCTCGGTCAGCTCGGGCGGCCCGAGCTTGATGTACTTGACCAACAGCTTGACCTCGATGACGGCGAGGATCGCGTAGAGCAGGGTGAAGCCGATCATGGAGGTGAGGACCTCACCCTGGGACACTCCGGGGGAGACCGCGTCCTTGGTCCGCAGGACTCCGTACACGACCCAGGGCTGACGTCCCATCTCAGTGAAGATCCAGCCCCAGGACGTGGCGATCAGCGGGAAGGTCATGGTCCAGAGCGCGATCTTCCAGTACCAGTTGCTGAATCGGGCACCCAGCGGCTTCTTGCGGAAGAGCACCAGGTTCGGCACCTCCTCCTCGCCGGTCCGCAGCGCTTCGGGGAGCAGGAACCGCTTGCGGGTGAGCCAGAGCCCCAGCAGTCCGACGGTGACGGACGCCATGCCGAAGCCGATCATCCAGCGGAATCCCCAGTACGCGATGGGGATGTTGGGCCGGTAGTCGCCGGGCCCGAACTTCTCCTGCTCCGCCTTGTTCACATCGTTGATACCGGGGACGTACGAGTCGAAGTCGCCGTTGGCGAGGAACGACAGCAGCCCGGGGATCTCTATGGCGACCTTGTTGTGACCTTCGTCCACATCGCCGTAGGCGAAGATCGAGAAGGGCGCAGGGGCCTCCCCCTCCCACAGGGCCTCGGCCGCCGCCATCTTCATCGGCTGCTGCCGGAACATGACCTTGCCGAGGACATCGCCGCTGATCGCGGTGAAGACACCGGCGATGATCAGGGTGACCAGTCCCAGGCGCAGCGAGGTCCGCATCACGGGGATGTGCTTCTTGCGTGCCAGGTGGTAGGCGGCGATGCCGACCATGAACGCACCGCCGACCACGAAGGCCGCCGTGATGGTGTGGAAGAACTGGGCGAGGGCGGTGTCCTGGCTGAGCACACGCCAGAAGTCGGTCAGCTCGGCCCGTCCCCGCTCCTCGTTGATGCGGTACCCGACCGGGTGCTGCATCCAGGAGTTGGCGGCCAGGATGAAGTACGCGGACAGGATGGTGCCGATGGAGACCATCCAGATGCAGGCCAGATGGATCCTCTTCGGGAGCTTGTCCCAGCCGAAGATCCACAGCCCGATGAAGGTGGACTCGAAGAAGAACGCGATCAGCGCTTCGAAGGCGAGCGGGGCGCCGAAGATATCGCCGACGAAGCGGGAGTAGTCCGACCAGTTCATACCGAACTGGAACTCCTGCACGATGCCGGTGACGACACCCATGGCGATGTTGATCAGGAAGAGCTTCCCCCAGAACTTCGTGGCCTTGAGGTACTTCTCGTTCTCCGTCCGTACCCAGGCGGTCTGGAGGCCCGCCGTGAGGGCGGCGAGGGAGATCGTCAGGGGAACGAAGAGAAAGTGGTAGACGGTGGTGATGCCGAACTGCCATCGCGCCAACGTCTCCGGCGCCAGAGCCAAGTCCACGTCGTCATCTCCTTACATCGACGAGGTCGTGCGGCAGTTTGCCCGATTAATCCCAGCTATCGCGGGATGAACAGGACACGCTTGTGAACGCGTTCACATTCACAAGGATTATGACTCATACGAAAACCGCACCAATGGCCGGGGGTCCTCTTCCCGACAATCCGGCCGGGTCGCCCTACGGACGCCCCAATGGAGCCCTTGGGGCGCCTGGGCCGAACGGCTCAGGAGGGGGCATACGCACCGACTACGGGAGGGGTCGATGGGGCCCAAGGTGGACCCGGGGCAAGTGCACGCAGGGTGCCACCAGCAGCTGAGCCCCATCCTCAACCTGGCAAATCGGCCGATAACGCCTCAGGGAGGGGTCGACGATGTCTCCAACCTCACAGCGGGGCCGTCCGGGGCCACGACCGGAGGTACTAGCCGGGGCATTTCTCTGGACGCTGCGGACGCAGAACTGCCCCGGACCGAGAACCGGTCCGGGGCAGCACGATCGAGGGGGCAGCGGCGGAGTCAACACCGGGGGCACGCGAGACCGAGCGCCCTCCCGGCGTACGACCACCGGCCGCAGCGGGCCCTAAAGAGTCTTACGGAACTCCTCGGCGGTCCGCAGCAGCAGGTCATTGGCCTCGCATTCGCCAATGGTGATGCGGGTGCCCTCCCCCGCGAACGGCCGCACGACCACTCCGGCCTTCTCGCACGCGGCGGCGAAGTCGAGCGTCCGATCCCCCAGACGCAACCACACGAAGTTCGCCTGGGTCTCGGGAACGGTCCACCCCTGCCCCACCAGCGCCTCATGGACCCGAGCACGCTCCGAGACCAGCGAGCCGACCCGGCCGAGCAACTCGTCCTCGGCCCGCAGGGACGCCACGGCCGCGTCCTGCGCCAACTGGCTCACGCCGAAGGGGACCGCCGTCTTCCGCAGCGCCGCGGCCACCGGCTCATGTGCGATGGCGAACCCCACGCGCAGCCCGGCCAGCCCGTACGCCTTGGAGAACGTCCGGAGCACCGCCACGTTGGGGCGGTCCCGGTAGATCTCGATGCCGTCGGGCACATCGGCGTCGCGGATGAATTCCCGGTACGCCTCGTCCAGCACCACCAGCACATCGGTCGGCACACGGTCCAAGAACCGCTCCAGCTCCGCGCGGCGGACGACCGTACCGGTCGGATTGTTGGGGTTGCAGACGAAGATGAGCCTGGTCCGTTCGGTGACGGCATCGGCCATCGCATCCAGATCGTGCACATCGCCCGAGGTCAGCGGCACCTGCACCGACTTCGCACCGCTGATCTGGGTGATGATCGGATAAGCCTCGAAGGATCGCCACGCGTACATGACCTCGTCACCCGGGCCCGAGGTCGACTGCACCAGCGACTGAGCGACGCCGACCGAGCCCGTACCGGTCGCCAGATGCTCCAGTGGCACGGCGAAACGGTCCGCCAACTCGTTCATCAGACCGGTACAGGCCATGTCGGGGTAGCGGTTGAAGCCCTGCGCCGCGGCGATCGCCGTCTCCATCACTCCCGGCAGTGGCGGATAGGGGTTCTCATTGGACGACAGCTTGTAGGCGGCCGGGCCGCCGGCCGCGGCGGGCTTGCCGGGCTTGTAGGTGGGAATGCCGTCCAGCTCGGCGCGCAGCTTGGGACTCGTCTCGCTCACCGCAGGTCCTCCTCGACCGTCCGTCACCGCGGGCAACAGCCCTTCCGTCACCGCGGCGACCACACTCCGGAACCAGCATTTCGGATACTCCGGAACCAATGCTCCTCACCCTATGAGGATTCCGGCCCGGAGCGTATGGGCGGAGTACGGAAATGGGGGGAGCGCTCGCTTCCATGGCGTACGCCGGTGGCTCACTCCGTGGCGCGCATCCCCCGTAGAGGTGAGTTGAGACCTCTTCGAAACATCGACCACCCGCTAGGTCAATAGCGTAAGACACCCGAAACGGCGTAGGCACAACGTGTAACTTCCTTACATTTCAAGGTAGTTGATGCGTTATGATCATGCATAAACGTGCCTGTCAACGACTGAATATGCGACCAGTCCAACCGCCCACGCGAGCCCTACTATCGGGTCGCCATGACAGCAGCAGGGAAGCACCAGGTGAGCCGGACGGACACATCCCGCCGGGGGAGCCGGCAAGGTCGGGCGGGCATCCGAGACGTCGCCGCCGCAGCCGGTGTCTCCATCACGACTGTCTCGGATGCGCTCAACGGAAAAGGGCGACTACCGGACGCCACCCGCAGACATGTCCGAGAGGTCGCCGACCGACTGGGTTATCGCCCATCGGCAGCGGCCCGCACTCTACGCACCGGAAAGTCGGGGCTCATCGGCCTGACGGTGACGACGTACGGGGATGAACCTTTCACCTTCACCGAGTTCGCGTACTTCGCCGAGATGGCGAGAGCCGCCACTTCGGCGGCTCTGGCCCGCGGATACGCCTTGGTGATCCTCCCCGCCACCTCTCGTCACGACGTCTGGTCGAACGTCGCCCTCGACGGCACCGTCGTCATCGATCCATCGGACCACGATCCCGTCGTGACCGAGCTGGTCCGCCAGGGCCTGCCCGTCGTCTCGGACGGACGCCCGGCGGGTACGTTGCCCGTCACCGCCTGGGTGGACAACGACCATGAAGCCGCCGTACTCGACCTACTCGACCATCTGGCGGACGCAGGCGCCCGCCGGATCGGACTTCTGACCGGCACCACCACGGATACGTACACGCGCCTATCCACGACCGCGTACCTGAACTGGTGCGAACGGGTGGGCCAGGATCCCGTCTACGAGTCCTACCCGGCACACGATCCGTGTGCCGGAGCCGTCGCAGCCGATCGGCTGCTCGCCCGACCGGACCGCCCCGACGCCGTGTACGGGCTCTTCGACCCCAACGGCACCGATCTGCTCGCCGCCGCCCGTCGCTACGGACTACGGGTACCCGAAGATCTTCTTCTCGTCTGTTGCAGCGAGTCAACCGTCTACGCCACCACCGAACCACCCATCACCACCCTCTCGCTCAAGCCGCGCAGAATCGGCACAGCAGTCGTCCAACTACTCATCGACGCCATCGAGGGAATCAACGAGGACCGACCGGTCGAGCAGGTAATACCGACCGAACTGATCGTTCGGACCTCCTCGCAGCGCCGCTCCCCCCGGACGACGGTGAGTGCCCCCCGCTCGCCTTCTTCGGAATAGAACTCCTCAATCAGGACGAAACAACCGTCGTGTCAGGGGTGGGGACGGATTCACCACCCCTGGTGCGTCACAGAGCGCGGACCTCATTCCTATGATGGGCGCACGACACCGCGGACCACCCTGACCAGGCTGGGCCGAGAGGTGAACTGCGGCGCGACGGTGGTGGAGGGGTCGATGACTCAGGGGGCCGGTCAGGGACCCGTGGTGCGGACGGCGACATTGCGTGATTTCCGCGTACCACCGTATGCACAGGTGCCCGTACAGTCGCAGCTGGCCGAGGAGCAGGAGCCCCCGTCGGCTCCCCAGCCCACGGCCTCAGAATCCGCACCGCAGATGGAGGCACAGCAGGCTGCCCAGGTTCCTGAGGTGTCCCGAGAGCATGAAACACCCCACGCACCACAGAGTTACCCCATGTCACCGATGCCCCAGGGGTCCACGGCCTCGGAGCAGTCCCCTTCGCCGCACCCGGCTCCCGTCCCACCGCAGCCGTCCACACCGGAGCCCCTGCACCAACAGCCGAGCCGTCTGCCCCCGCACGACACGCACCCCGGGAATGCCATTCCCGAGGACGAAGTGCCCGAGGGCTACACCCCCACCGAGCGCGACCTGCCGGTGATCCGGCGCAGCACCGAGAACGACACGCTCCAGATGCCGACCACCTCGGGCGCCGCGGCCACCTCCGACGGCCTTGGCCCGCTCTACGTCGTCGGCGATGTCCATGGATACCTGGACGAACTGATCGACGCGCTCACCGCCCAAGGGCTGATCGACGGCGACGGGGGCTGGGCCGCGGGCAACGCCCGTCTCTGGTTCCTCGGCGACTTCACCGACCGCGGTCCCGACGGCATCGGCGTCATCGACCTGGTGATGCGGCTCTCCGCCGAGGCCGCAGCGGCCGGCGGCTACTGCAAGGCCCTGATGGGCAACCACGAACTGCTCCTGCTGGGCGCCAAACGCTTCGGCGACACCCCGGTCAACTCGGGCGCGGGCACCGCCACCTTCCAGGCCGCTTGGCTGCTCAACGGCGGGCAGAAGGCCGACATGGACCGGCTCCAGGACGTCCATGTGCAGTGGATGGCCCGGCTCGACGCCGTGGTCGAAGAGGACCGGCATCTGCTGATGCACTCGGACACCACGGCCTACCTCGACTACGGCTCCACCATCGAGGACGTCAACGAAGCCGTTCACGAGATCCTCACCCGCAATGACGCCGACGAGTGCTGGGACCTCTTCCGCAAGCTCACCAAGCGGTTCGCCTTCCGCGACGAGGGAGGCGCCCAAGCCGTCCGAGACCTGCTCGCGGCCTACGGCGGCCAGCGCATCGTGCACGGTCACAGCCCTATTCCCTATCTGCTGGGCGAGGTCGGGAACGAGGACGGGGAAGAGACCGAACGCACGGTCATCGATGGACCCCATGTGTACGCGGACGGGCTCGCCATCGCCATGGACGGCGGAGTCACCATGGCCGGAAAGCTACTGGTCGTCCAACTTCCCCTGCCTGATTAGCAAAGCACGACCCCGATTTATGGAAACCCCCTGTCACGCCGTGCCGTAACCGCTCTACCATCTGCATATCCGTAGCAGGCTCTCCTCCGTTTCCGCCCAACCGTCCGTCAAAAGCGGGCGATTCGGGCCCTACGGAGCATCGGGGGATGCAGATGAAAAGCGCTCCGCACCTGCTGAACGAGGACCGCGCCGAATATGAGCGGGTCCTCGAAGAGGCACTGCGCAATGCGCCGGACCGACCTGATCTCGCTGCCATAGGGCAGCGACTGAATGCAGCACAACTACGCACGATGGCCTTGAACGCGACGGCGTCGATCACTGGCGCCGCCGCAGCCGAGTACGAGCACTATGTGAAGATCCGCGAGGAAACCCGCGCATCCGCAGCGTCGGCGGTCACCCATGATTCCGTACAGGCACCGGACGGGCCGGCCGAGCGGGGGGCGGGACTCGCAGCCGTGATCGGCGCCCTGGCGCCAGTGCTCGCCGGCACGGCAGCAGTGATCTTCCTGTTGATCGGCTACAGCCTCAGAATGCTGGAGCCCGTTCCCACCATCGCCCGCTCGCTGGTGTCCGCCGGCTGGTTCTTCGGTGCGCTCGCCGCCGTCGCCACCCTGGCCGCGGGCATCGGACTGCTGGTGACCGCCCTGCGCAACGGGGCAACACAGGTGCACGCGGTGGAGACACCGGACGAGTTGCCCGACGAGGTGGCCCGTGCCAAGGACGCCTGGCGACACGCCCTGGTGGAGCGCGGCATCCTGCCCTTCCTCCAGGCGGCCCTGAACGACCCGAGCGTCGACCCCGCCGCCACCGCTCCGCCGCGCCCTCTGGGCCGTATCCCCAAGGTGGGATACAGCGGACCGGACTACTCCAGTCCCAGCAAAGGCGCGACCAAGGGGCAGCGCCCCACCTTCACCAGCCCTGACTTCTCCAGCCCTGATTTCGGCGGTCCGGAGCACCAGCCGGACTGACCATCCCGTCCGATGGTCCGTGCGGGATGCCGACCATCGGACGCGGGACCCGTCGTCTCCACGGTCCGGCCGAACGCCGGCGCCGTGGAGACGATTCGGGCCCGGCGGATGAACGCGGTGCGCGCAGGAAGCGTGAGTCCGGGTGTGAAGTGCCGGACAACGTGAGTGCGGGACAACGTGGGTGCGGGACAACATGAGTGCGGGACAACATGAGTGCGGGACAACATGAGTGCGGTACGGCGAATGCCCCATCGGGCCCGCGCCGAGGTGCCCCGACATCGAGACCCCGCCACCCTGCGGGGGCCTTGTCCACCCGCGGCCCCATGGAGCGCCTCACCGGCGATTCGCCCGACCCCGAGCGGGCCGACCCCAGGCCCCCGTACCGACGTGACTCGGCACGGGAGGAAGTCAGCCCGCTGCCCGATCAGTCGGCCATGGGCAGATAGACCCGATTGCCGCTGGCCGCGAACTCCTTCGACTTCTGGAGCATGCCCGCCGAGACCTCCTCGTCGGACTTTTGCGCTTGATCGCCACCGAACTGCTCATTGATGCTGCGACTGATCTTCATCGAGCAGAACTTGGGGCCGCACATGGAACAGAAATGGGCGGTCTTCGCCGGTTCCGCCGGCAGCGTCTCGTCGTGGAACTCCCTTGCGGTATCCGGATCGAGCGCCAAATTGAACTGGTCTTCCCAGCGGAACTCAAAACGCGCATCGGAGAGCGCATCGTCCCATTCCTGGGCACCCGGATGTCCCTTGGCGAGATCGGCGGCGTGCGCTGCGATCTTGTAAGTGATCACACCGGTCTTCACATCGTCACGATTGGGGAGCCCCAGGTGCTCTTTGGGAGTGACGTAACAGAGCATCGCCGTCCCCCACCAAGCGATCATGGCCGCTCCGATGCCGGAGGTGATGTGGTCGTAAGCGGGCGCCACATCGGTGGTGAGCGGGCCGAGCGTGTAGAAGGGGGCCTCCTCGCAGATCTCCTGCTGGAGGTCGATGTTCTCCTTGATCTTGTGCATGGGAACGTGACCGGGGCCCTCGATCATCGTCTGCACGTGCAACCGCTTGGCGATCCGGTTGAGCTCCCCCAGGGTGTGCAACTCGGCGAACTGCGCCTCGTCATTGGCGTCGGCGATCGACCCGGGCCGAAGCCCGTCACCGAGCGAGTAGGTGACGTCATAGGCGGCGAGGATCTCGCACAGTTCCTCGAAGTTCTCGTAGAGGAACGATTCCTTGTGGTGGGCGAGACACCAGGCGGCCATGATCGAGCCGCCACGGGACACGATGCCCGTCTTGCGGCGCGCGGTGAGGGGCACGTACCGCAACAGCACCCCCGCATGGACGGTCATGTAGTCCACGCCCTGCTCGGCCTGCTCGATGACCGTGTCCTTGTAGATCTCCCAGTTCAGCTCCTCGGCCCGGCCGTCCACCTTCTCCAGCGCCTGGTAGAGCGGAACCGTCCCGATCGGGACCGGGGAGTTGCGCAGCACCCACTCACGGGTCGTGTGAATGTTGCGTCCGGTGGACAGGTCCATGACCGTGTCAGCACCCCACCGGGTCGCCCAGGTCATCTTGTCCACCTCCTCCTCGATGGAGGAAGTGACCGCCGAGTTGCCGATGTTGGCGTTGACCTTCACCAGAAATCGCTTGCCGATGATCATCGGCTCGATCTCCGGATGGTTGACGTTGGCGGGCAGCACCGCCCGACCTGCGGCGATCTCCTCCCGTACGACCTCGGGTGAGACGTTCTCGCGGATCGCGACGTACTCCATCTCAGGAGTGATCTCGCCACGGCGCGCATACGCCAGTTGCGTCACCGGCTGTCCGTCGCGCCCTCGACGGGGCTGACGCGGTCGGCCGGGGAAGACCGCGTCGAGATTCCTCAGTCCGCCGCGCGGGGAGGTGTGCTTGAGTCCGTCGTCCTCGGGACGGGCCGGACGGCCCGCGTACTCCTCGGTGTCCCCCCGAGCGATGATCCAGTTCTCCCGCAGCGGCGCCAGCCCACGCCGTACATCGGTGTCGACGACGGGATCGGTGTACGGGCCGGAGGTGTCATACAGCGTCACGTCCTTCCCGTTGGTGAGGTGCACCTGTCGAACGGGCACCCGGAGGTCGGGACGCGAGCCCTCGACGTACCCCTTGTGCCAGCCCGGCTTCCGTCCGGTCGAAGCGGCGGATTCGATGGCGTCGCCCGATTCGGTGGATCCGACCTGGTCGACGGCAGACGTGCGTGCATCCTGAACGGTCATAAGACCTACTCCCTACGCCGGCATTACCCGGTAACAGGTTCGGCGGTCGACGCAGCGGCTTCCGTCACTGCCGTGCTGGCTTAGGCCAGTCGGCTCTACGGAGGTCAGCGCCCTCTCAGCCCGGTGCTCCGAGCTCCCGCGTGTGCAAAGGTGCCACCACGCTAGCGCCCTTTCTGGCGCGCTGAACAGAGGCCCCCTGCCGTTCTTGCGATGATCGGTCGGTGACCTCTTCGCCGTCCGACCCCCAGCAAGGGCCCGATCCCCAGTGGGGACCTGTCTCTCCGGAGTCCCATCGTCCGCCACGGGAGTCGTTGGAGCGCTCGCAGGAGACACCGGACTCTCCCCCAAACTCCGTTCCGCCGCGCCGGCGGCCGATGCCTGTGTGGTCCGAGCCCCAGGGCCAACCTGCGGGCCCCGCAGCCGACTCGGGAAGCGTCCCCGAGCACCCGCCGACCCAGGGCTACGGCGCGGGCCAGCCGCCGTACGCCCCCGGCCCGCAGGGCCACCACGGCCTTCCGGACGCGGCGTTGCGGGACCGGCCCGTCCCGCACGACGCCCGGGGCTACGAGTCCGCTGGGCAGTTCTCCACGCCCGTCCCTTCCGCCGACCCCGGCCACGGCCCCGGGTCCGGGTCCGGCCACGGCCACGGCCATCCTCCGGGCCGTCCCTCTCCTGCCGCCCCGTCCGGTCACTCCCACTCGCACTCGCACAGCCATGGCCCCGCCATGCCCGTTTCACGGCACCTTCGCAAGGTGATCGCCGCGGTGCTGATTCCTTTCGCCACCGCGGTCGTCGTGGGGCTCCTCGTGCTCTGGCCCGGCTCAGCGCCCGGTCATGAACGCACCGGCGTCGGATTCGACCGGCAGACCGAGCAGGGCAAGGTGACGAGCGTGCAGCGGGTCGACTGCAAGGACGTGAACGTCGCCCAGGTGCCGCCGACGGGAGACACCAGCACACCCGAGGGCCGGGAGGCGGTCAACGGCCAGCAGGGCCAGTGCAAGAAGGCGAAGGTCCAGCTCACCACGGGCAAGGACATGGGGCGCGTCTTCACCGAAGTCATCCAGCCCGACGCATCGCGGCAGTTGCAACAGGGCCAGGAAGTGGTGGTCGCGTACGCTCCCGACGCCCCGCGCGACCTCCAGTACGCCGTCATCGACGTGAACCGTGGCTTCCCGATGACCCTGCTCGCCGGAATCTTCGCCCTCGCCGTGGTGCTCGTGGGACGGATGCGTGGGGTGATGGCGCTGATCGCGCTGGTCATCTCCTTCGCCGTACTGACCCTGTTCATCCTGCCCGCCATCTTGGACGGGTCCAATCCGCTGGTCGTCGCGGTGGTCGGGGCCAGTGCGATCATGCTGGTCGCCCTCTATCTGTGCCATGGGCTGACCGCTCGTACCTCGGTCGCCGTTCTGGGCACCCTGATCTCCCTTCTGTTGATCGGTCTGCTCGGCTCGCTCTACATCGGCTGGGCGCATCTGAGCGGCAACACGGACGACAACACCGGTCTGATCCACGGGCTGTACCCGAACATCGATATGAGCGGCCTCCTGCTGGCCGGAGTCATCATCGGCTCGCTCGGAGTGCTCGACGACGTCACGGTGACCCAGACGTCCGCGGTCTGGGAGTTGCACCAGGCAGACCCGCGGATGGGGCCCCGCGCGCTGTATCGCGCCGGCATCCGGATCGGACGCGACCACATCGCCTCCGTGGTCAACACGCTGGTGCTGGCCTACGCGGGCGCGGCGCTGCCCCTCCTGCTGCTCTTCTCGATCGCGCAGAGCAGTGTGGGCACGGTCGCCAACAGCGAACTGGTGGCGGAGGAGATCGTCCGAACCTTGATCGGCTCGATCGGTCTGGTGGCCTCCGTTCCGGTCACCACGGCACTCGCAGCGCTGGTGGTGTCCGCCGACCGCACGGCCGCTGGTGATGAGGCGGAAGCGGGAAGAGGCAGCGGTGCTCCCGGCGGGCTGGGTGCTCCCCGTACGGCCGGGGACGGCACGGCGGAGCCCACCGGGCGGCGCAGCGAGGGCGGACTGCCGGGCAGCGGCGGGGTCTTGACGCGCGGGGGCAAGGGGCGACGCCGCAAGAAGTAGCGTCGGAGCGGGGTGGGCAGCCCCTTCGGCCCTCGCTTGGCCCCGGGGTCCCGGCCTGTGCGGTTCCGGAGTGGAGGAGGCGTCGGGGGAGGCGTCCGGGGAGGCGTTGGGGGGCGTCGGGGGGGACCCCGTCGCCGCCCTCCGCAGGTGACCGCGGCCTCAGCCGGCGTTCTCCTCGGCCAGGATCTCCTGGAGGGCCTTGTCCAGATTCCCTTCGAAGTCTCCGAAGGTTCGTTCCTGCCCCAGCGGCACCAGCTTGTCGGTGCGGTCGAGGAAGGCCACGACCGGTGCAGTACGCACATGGAACAGGGCCCGGTCCGCGCCGACTTGGAGCCGAATGGCGATGTCGGCCAGCTCCTCCGGGCCCGTGGGGCCGATGTGCACATCACCGTCACCGCTGGGCCCCAGCACCCCGTCCAAGAGGAGATCGCGACTGAAGACCCAGGTCACAGGCGCGTCTCCAGGTAGATGGAAGGTCATCCGCAGAGCGTACGGATCGTCCGTCGCATACCGGAGCTCCACCGGAATCCGGAACGACAGCTCCTCGGAGACAAGGAAACTCATCAAGACCTCGGCCTGGACCGACTCGCGCATCGTCTACCCCGCAGTGAATGAAACCCGCTGAAAGCCTGCCGAAAACGGCCAGGAATGATCCCCCTGGCGCTCTTGCCGTAATCGTGCTGCACACGCTAGAGGACTACAAGGAGTGATTTTTCAGATACTGATAGAGAATGCCAGCGCGTCGAGCAGCTCGCCAACTCCGCTGCGTAGTTGTTCGACTGCGGGAAGCAACCTCTCCTGTTGATGGAGGGGTAGAGAAATGGCCATCGCGGCTGCGTTGGACCCGACCATCATGGGGATGGCAGCGCACACCGTGCCCAAGGCGTACTCCTGGCGCTCGACCACCGGTTGCGTACGACCCGTGGCGGCGAGCCGCTCCACGAGTGCGCGGCGATCGGACACGGAGTACCGCGTGACGGGCTGCACGGGATGACGATCGAGGTGGTCCCCGAGCGCGGCGTCGTCGAGTTGGCTCAGTAGGCACTGGCCCACGGCGTGGGCGTGGCCAGTCTCCCGGAAGTTCGCCCACTCCGAGACGGCCGGGGCATGGGGGCTGTCGGCATACGCGACCAAGTCGATCTCGCCCTCGCGGTACAGGGCGAAGTAGACGGGGACGCCCAGCGCGTCCCGCCAGTGGTGGAGGGACTCCTCAAGTCTGCTGCGACGATTCTGCACAGCACCGCCGACCGCGAGTCGTTCCACCGCGCCACCGAGGACGAAAACGCCCTTCTCCCGGAGCAGATAGCCCTCGTGGGTCAGGGTGCGCAGCAGATGGTAGGCGGTGGGAAGGGGAATGCCTGCCTCCCTCGCCAGCTGCTTCGCGGGCGCACCGTCCCGATGGGAGGCCGCGGCCTCCAACAGCCGAAGGGCCCGCTGCACCGAAGTGATCAGCGTTGGGGCAGCGTGCGGAGCTGTGGCCATAGGTCAACCCCCAGGCATGGTGACGGGCGCCGTGCCCGCCCGCGGGGGCCGCCCCCGCGCGCCCGCCGCACGGCCGCCCCGGAACCTACCTGAAGGGAGGAGTTCCGGGGGCCGGGGGACGGCTTGCCACTGTAATGGCCGTCAGACTGGAGGGACCTGGGCTTTGCCGGCCGTTCCCCCGGCCGGGTTAACACCCCTGCGGGGAGCGCCTACCAATCCTCGCGCGAACTGGGGGAACCGGTGAACTTCCGTACGACGAAGATGAGTCCGGCGACGAGGGCCACGAAGAGCAGCACATTGAAGAGCAGGCTGACCACGAATCCGAGGACGTTGGCGATCAGCCCCCCGAAGACGGACAGGACGACCACGGGAACGGCAACCCACTTCACCCACCAGGGCAGTCCAGCGAAGATCTCCCGCACGGCCATCGCCTTACCTCTTTCTCCTCTGTGCATCATCGGTCCACCGGACGCCCCGGGTGTCCCACGAGGGGTCTGCTGAACCTCCTGACCTCTGCCTTCGATGCTAGGCGGACCCATGGGGTGAGCGGGGCCCCGGCAGCCCTTGCTCTCCCCTGACCGACCCCCTAGGGACCAGGGCGGAGCCGGCTCCGCTCGGAGCAGGAACCGTGGGCGGGGACCTCAGCTCTCGGGAGGAGAGAAGACCACCATCACCCGTAGGTCCTCGGTGATGTGGTGGAACTTGTGCGGCACCCCGGCGGGTACGTAGACCACACTGCCTCGACTGACCTGGGTCGTCTCCATACCTACCGTGATCGCCGCGCGGCCACTGACGACGAAGTAGACCTCGTCCTCGCCATGGGGAAGCTGCGGATCGAGATCGCCGGAGTCCAGCGCATAGAGGCCGACGGACATGTTCCGCTCGCGCAAGAACTGGAGGTAAGCGCCGTCGTTGGCGGCCCTCTCGATCTCCAGTTCGTCCAGTCGGAATGCCTTCATCGTCTATCCGCCCCTGCCGTTGGTCCGATCATGTCTGCCACGATCAGACGCATGATGAATCTTCTCGTCAAGACGATCGCCAATGCTGTGGCCCTGGCCATCGCCATCTGGTTGCTCTCGGACATCACGCTGACCGGTGACAGCACCGGCAAGAAAACAACGACCCTCATCGTGGTCGCCCTGATCTTCGGGCTGGTCAACGCGGTCGTCAAGCCGATCGTGAAACTGCTGACCCTGCCACTGTTCGTTCTCACACTGGGCTTGATCACACTGGTCGTCAATGCGCTGATGCTGCTGCTGACGTCCTGGTTCGCCGACAAGCTCGATCTGAACTTCCACGTCGAAGGCTTCTGGACCGCCGTACTGGGCGGCCTGATCATCTCGCTGGTCTCCTGGGCGCTCAGCGTCGCCCTGCCCGACAAGGACTGAGGCCGCACGGATCCTGCTCTTCGGAACTTTCGGAACTTTCAGGACTTTCGGTGCGCCGGACCCGGTCACCGCCCACCACAGCCGAGCACGACTCAACCGAGCACGACGAGGATCGAATCCACACGATGAACAGCGCACAGGGCCCAGGAGACGGGACAAGGGCGGTACGGGCCGGATTGCCCGAGCCGGTGAAGCACGAGCCGACCCTGCCGGGTCCGGTCTTCGCCGCCCATTTCCATCTGCCGGGAGAACCGACCGGACCGTACACCTACGGAAGGGATTCCAATCCCACCTGGACCCTTCTGGAGAGGGCGATCGGCGAGCTGGAGGCGCCGGGCGTCCCGGTCGAGACCGTGGCCTTCGCGTCCGGGATGGCGGCGATCTCGGCCGTGCTCTTCTCCCAGCTCAGAACCGGGGACGCGGTGGTGTTGCCCAGTGACGGCTACCAGGCACTGCCTCTGGTGCGGGAACAGTTGGAGGCGTACGGAGTCGAGGTGCGAACGGCACCGACGCGTGACGACCGCCAACTGTCGGTCCTGGACGGGGCACGGCTCCTCTGGATCGAGAGCCCGTCCAATCCCGGGCTCGACGT
The DNA here is from genome assembly GCF_042753785.1 of Streptomyces sp. NPDC059256. Lineage (NCBI taxonomy): Bacteria > Bacillati > Actinomycetota > Actinomycetes > Kitasatosporales > Streptomycetaceae > Streptomyces > Streptomyces sp. NPDC059256. Next base: position 233,154 of record NZ_JBHYZO010000002.1, read on the forward strand.
GTGCGACATCCGCCGGCTCACGGGGGCCGCGCACCGGGCAGGCGCTCTGGTCGCCGTCGACAACACCTTGGCGACCCCGCTGGGACAGCGCCCGCTGGAACTGGGCGCGGACTTCTCGGTCGCCAGTGACACCAAGGGCCTGACCGGCCATGGCGATCTCCTCCTCGGTCATGTGAGCTGCCGCGATGCCGACCTGGCGGAGAACGTACGGCGTTGGCGCAAGGTGGTCGGCGCGATTCCCGGGCCGATGGAGGCTTGGCTCGCACACCGCTCGCTCGCCACGCTCCAGCTGCGGATCGAGCGCAGCTGCACCAACGCACTGGCGCTGGCACGGGCGCTGAGCGAGCGCAGCGAAGTGGGTGGGCTGCGCTATCCGGGGCTTCCCACCGATCCCTCATACCCACTGGCCTCGCTCCAGATGAAGCGCTACGGCGGGATCGTCTCCTTCGTGCTGCCCGACCGGGCCCACGCGGAGAGGTTCCTGGACGCCCTGCGACTCGTGGACGATGCCACGAGCTTCGGTGGCGTGCGTTCATCGGTGGAGCGCAGGGGCCGCTGGGGCGGGGATGCGGTGCCCGAGGGCTTCGTGAGGCTCTCGGCGGGCGCGGAGGACACGGAGGACCTGGTGGCCGATGTGCTGCGAGCGCTGGACGAGGCACTCGACGAGCCGCCGACAGCACCCCTGCGCTGACTGCGATCCATCTTCGTACGGCGGTGCATCGAGGCCCGGACGGAAAGGCTCCACAGGACGGTCACACGCGAATGCGGTTCGGCGGTGAGAACGGGGGCACCCATGGGTACGGGCAGGGATCCTCGGGCAGTCGAAGCAGGCGCCCGTCGAGGACAGAAGGTCCGAAGCTGTTGGTGGGCGGTCCGAACCTCCCCCCTCGTGGCTCGGACCGCCCCGGTTCATCCCCCCGAAGAACCTCGTGACCAAGGCTAGTTGACTCTGCGTCAGTGTCCAATCACAGTAACGACAGCGACCTATCGACTTATTTATAGTTGTCCGATCCGTGAGCATCGTCGGTCGAGAGGGGCGCTCGACATGGATCTGGCGTTGCTACGCACATTCGTCACCGTCCACCGCGCAGGCTCCTTCACCCGAGCCGCCGCCTTGCTGGGACTCTCCCAGCCAGCGGTGACAGGCCAGATCCGCACCCTTGAACGCCAACTGGGCCGTCCGCTCTTCCTTCGGCAGGCACGTGGTGTCACTCCGACCACCATCGGTGATGAGCTCGCGCATCGCGCCGCTCCCCACCTGGACGCCCTGGTCGAGATCGCCGAGACCGGACTGGACGAGACATCCGGCGTACGGACCCTGCATCTGGCCGGACCACCAGAATTCACATCGCTGCGCGCCCTGCCCGCCCTCACCCCGCTGATCTCCCAGGGTCTGGCCCTGCGCGCCTCGTTCGGGAACGCCGAGGAGACCCTCGAAGGGCTGGCCGCCGGCCATCATGATCTGGCCATCACCACAGCCCGTCCCCGCGGCGGCCTCCTCACCGCGACTCCGCTCTGTGACGAGGAGCATGTCCTCGTCGCCTCCCCGCGGTGGGCGGCCCGACTGGGCCCGGAGGTGTTACGCCGCGGCCATGTGGTGCTGGAGCAACTGCCCGTGGTGGAAGTCCATGAGTCGCTCCCCCTGGTGGCCCGCTACTGGGCCGCGGTCTTCGACTCGCGTCCGGCCGCCGCAGGGGCCGTCATCGCGCCGGACCTCAGGGCGGTACTGGAGAGTGCGGCGGCAGGGGCCGGCCTCGCGGTGCTGCCGCGATACCTCTGTGAGGACGCCTTGGAACGGGGCCACCTCGTGGCGTTGCTGGACCCTCCGGTACCCCCGTTGCGGACGTACTTCCTCGTGGTGAGGACGGGGACGCTGGCGCTTCCTCCGATCGCCCGGGCGCACGAGTGGCTGCTGCGGGCAGCGAGCGACTGGTGAACGAACGCGCCCCAGGAGTTTCAGAACCGCCATCATGGGCCATTTTCTAGCCATGACCGAACGTCCCGTGGTCAAGCGCACCGCACGTGCCGTCCTGCTCGATGGCGACGATCTCGTTCTGATCAAGCGCACCAAGCCAGGGCTCGATCCGTACTGGCTGACGCCGGGCGGCGGGGTCGAGTCGACGGACACCACAGTGATCGCTGCTCTGCACCGGGAGCTGGACGAGGAGCTGGGTGCCAAGGTCACCGATGTGGTGCCTTGCTTCGTCGACACCGTGGAGCACATCGCGGGTGGTGGGATCGCCGGGGTCAAGGTGCAGCACTTTTTCGTCTGCCGTCTGGAGTCCATGGACCCGTCCCTCCGACACGGCCCGGAGATCGACGAGCCATGTGGGGAGTACGAGATCGTCCGGGTTCCCTTCAGCCGGGTGGGTATCGCCGCGGTCCATCTCGTACCGCTCTCGTTGCGGCACTATCTGGACGGCAATATCGAGGGAGTGCGCGCACTGCACGCCCATGACCTGGGCTGATGGATCGAACAGAACGATCCGGTCCACTGCTGGACCGACCCGTGCCCGCCTCCTGCCTCCTGTCGCCTGCCTCTTGTCGTCGTCACCTTGGCGCACCGACGACGTGCCGTGTGTGGTCGGTCCGCCCGCTAGCTCCCGACGGTGATCAGGTCCTCGAAGGAGTCATGGCGGATGCGGTTGGGTGGTATGCCGATGCCCCGTAGGGCATGCACTCCGCTACGGATCATCCCGGGAGGCCCGGAGAGATAGCCGTCGTACTCGTGCCAGGGGCCGAACGCCCTCACCGCATCAGGAAAGTGGGCTCGGTCGTCGACAACGGGGCGCACCGAAAGCCAGGGATGCGTCTTCTGCAGCCGCAGCATGGTGTCGATGTCATAGAGGTCAAAGTCCGTGCGCGCGCCGTAGAAGACCTCGACCGGCCGCCGGGTGCCGTGTTGGGCAACGTCTTCGACCAGCGCCTTGATGGGGGCGATTCCCGTTCCTCCACCGAGGCAGAGCAGACCGTTGTCGGTGGAGTGGTCGACCGTCATGGAGCCGGCCGGAGGACCCAGCCGCAGGATGTCGCCGGGGCGGGCATGGCGAACCAGCGCTCCCGAGACCCAACCGGCGGGCACCGCCTTCACATGGAACGAGAGAAGTCCGTCCGGGCGCGGTGCGCTGGCGAAGGAGTAGTGGCGCCAGACCCGTGGCCACCAGGGAGTCTCCACGCTGGTGTACTGCCCGGCGACAAAGGGATAGGGCTGGTCGGGGCGGACCGTGACAACGGCTATGTCGGGCGTTCGAAGATCGTGGGAGACGACCTCGGCATGCCACCAGGCAGGGGCCTGTACCTCGTTCTCCGCTGCGGCATCAATCATGATCTGCGAAATCGTGGTGTACGTACGCACCCAGGCGGCCTCGGTTTCGGGCCCCCAGGTCCGTGTGGCGTATCGGCTCAAGGCGCCGAGAAGGGCCTCGCCCACGGCGGGGTAGTGGGCGGCCTGCGTCCCGTACTTGCGGTGTCCGCGCCCCAGATGCTGAAGGTACTCGGTGAGGACGACCGGATCGTCCATGTGCTCGGCGGCAGTGAGCAGCGCTTTGAGCAGCCGGTCGCGCTGAGTGTCCATCGCGACCGGGAACAGGGGGCGTAGTTCGGGGTGCCCCAGGAAGAGCAGGGCATAGAAGTAGGAGGTGACCCGGTCCGCCGTCGGCTCGATCTCGGCCAAGGTGCGTCGAACGAGTTCGGCATCGGAGGGCACTTCGGATGTCGAGGCGGGGCTCATGGTCGGCCTCGACGGTTCGGCTACGGGTCCCTGCTCGATGGCCAGGGCCTGGTGTTGACCGGGTAGGCGCAGTCGGGTGGGGGTGCCCAGGGGGCTGACCGCCTCGCGCGGCCAGGGGAGTTCCTCTCGGGCCGGGGTATCTCCGCGATCTGGATCTCGGTGAGGATGGGCGGAGTGCTCGACCGGGACGTACACACCGTCGCCTGTGCCTGCACCAGCGCCCGCGGCCTCGCCGAAGGGCATACCAGTCGACTGAGCACTGGAGTCCACTGACACAGGAGCGCTCATGGGCTTCGTGGGGTGCGAGCGGTGGTCCAGGGCTGGGACGGCGGTGTCCGGCGGCTGAGAGCCACGGCCTTCGGCCGGGTGGACAGGGTAGAAGCGGGGCGGGTAGTCCATCGAACGCTGTGTGCGCTCCTCACCGACCCGTTGTTCGCCCCCCATGCTCCCGGAGCGCTGGGTGGTCTGCCGTCGGGCGGCCTCGGCCGGTGGTGTCCGGAGGTCATCCGGGGAGGGCTCCGGCGGGGCTATGCCTTCGTCGGAACCGTTGTCACCTGATCTGCCGGCCGACACGGTAGTTGTCGGAGCGTCCATTGTCTGCCTCGCCTCGAACATCTCTTGTTCGGTCTCCGCACTTCCATCTGCTCGGAACGTGCCTCACTTCAGTGCTCCTGCCCCAGGACTGCTGTCTGCCACGATCTCCGGCACGACTCGCCATCTCCGTAGTCGTATCATTACAGGGAGTGGACCTTGCGTGGCTCAAAGCGAGGAAACTCCTTCTATCTCCAGCCGCTTGCCTTACAGTGCCGCTCCCTCTGTGGAGCGGCACAGACAGGCTCGTACGCCATGGCGCGTAGCAGCGGCTACTCCCGCCGTCAGATGCGTCGAAGCGGTCGGTTCGGCACGGTGTTTCACGTGAAACCATTGAAGCGACCAACCCGGCGGGCACTTCTTGTCGTCCATGTCTGCGCCGCCGCATCCTGGTTGGGGGTCACGCTGGGGCTGTTGGCTCTGGCGCTGAATGCCAGCACCTCCGAGTCTTCGGCCACCATCGACTCCAGCGTCCAGTCGATGAAGGTCTTCACGGACTGGCTGGTTCTTCCGTCGGCGCTGCTGACCTTCATCACCGGCGTGGTCTTGTCCTTGGGGACGGCCTGGGGCCTTGCCCGGCATCGCTGGGTCTTGACCAAGTTCCTTCTGACAGCAGCCACTACGGCGGCTTCGGTGTTCGCTCTCCGCCCAGGGGTGAACGAAGCAGCGGAGATCATCTCTGGGGGAGGGTCGCTGAACGCACCTCTCGATCTGGTGATGGGGCCCGTTGTCTCTCTGTGCGCCTACCTCTTGATGATGGTTCTCTCCGTACTGAAGCCTTGGGGGTTGACCCGGCGTGGGCGAAGACTCCGGGGTGGGGCCACTTCCCGGAAAGCACTAGACGAACGATCACTGCGTCAGACAGCCTGATCCTCATGCCGACCTCGCTCCCAGACTCACCGCACATTCGTCGTCTCACCAGGGAGGATCTGCTCTTCTGCGCCGATCTCTCGGAGAATCGCGGCTGGCCCAGGGAAGAGCACAAGTGGTCCCTGCTGCTGACCGCGGGAACCGCCTACGGCATCGATGACCCCTCCGGCAAGGGGCTTGCCGCCTGTTGCACCGTGATGTCCTACGGTCCCGAATTGGCTGCGATCGGCATGATGTTGGTGGCTGAGCAGCATGCGCGCCAAGGCATCGGTCGACGCATGATGCAGCATGTGCTCAAGGAGGCCAGTGGCACACCGCTCACGCTGCATGCCACCCCACAAGGGCAACTGCTCTATGAGGGACTGGGCTTCACGACCGTGGGACGAGCGGAGATGGTCCGCGGACACTTCCGGCCCCCGGCGGATGTCGCCTGGGCCGCTTCCATCACCCGGCCTGCGACCGCCGAGGACCTGCCCAGCATCGTACGGCTCGACACAGAAGTGTTCGGTCCGGACCGAACCCATATGATCACGCGCCTACCGGCCTTCGCCGACCATCTTCGTGTGGCCGAGGAGAACGGCAAGCTGACGGGTTACGCCGCAGCCTGGCCCAATATGGAAACCCATGTCATCGGACCTCTGATCGCCCGGGACACCCGGACCGCCCAGGCGCTGATCACCTCGCTCGCCCCGGCCACGGACCGGCCCTTCCGCACCGATATCGACGATCGCCATCAAGAACTTCTGACCTGGTTGAAGGCACATGGTCTGCACTCCGTCGCTTTCAACACCGTGATGACCCATGGGATCGACGAGCTGCCCGGCGATTGGTCCCGCCGCTTCGCCCCACTCTCGGTGGCAGCCGGCTAACCCCCAACTTCCCTTGAGAGCAAGGCTCTTGCACAGACATCCCAGAAGGATCGCGGACACTCCCCGAGCGAATCTGATGGTTGCGGACGCGGTATATTGCGGCCCCCACCTTCCCCGGGGTGTCAGTGCTTGACCATCACCATCGGGGAAAGGTCGCTGGGCACGAAGGAGGAAGACCGATGGCCGAGACCAACCCCTCGTACACCTGGCTCGCCCAGGGCTGGTCCGCCTTCTCCTTGCTCCACGGCAGAATCGAGGCCGACATCGAACGGGCTCTGGAGAGAGCCCATGGCCTGAGCGTGCGGGAGTTCTCCTTGCTGGAGGTCCTGAGCCGTCAGCATGGCGATGTTCGCGGCCATCTACAGATGAAGCAGGTCGCTGAAGCGATCATCCTCAGCCAAAGCGCCACCACCCGCCTGGTCAGCCGTCTTGAGGGCCGTGGGCTGCTGCGTCGCTATCTCTGTGACACCGATCGCCGTGGAATCTATACGGATGTGACGGACGCAGGTCTGGCCCTGCTGGCTGCTGCCCGCCCCACGCATGACACAGCGCTGCGTGCGGCTCTCGACCAGGCAGCCACAGATCCCACTCTGACGCCCCTGGTACGGACCGTCGAGGAGCTTCGAGTCCCTGCCTAGAGTGTGAGTCATGAGCGATCTTGAGATACGCCCCGCCGAGGACACCGACCTACCGTCGATCGTGGCCATGCTCGCTGATGATGTGCTGGGAGCCACCCGGGAGTCTCCTCAGGACCTCACTCCGTACAGGACTGCATTCGAGCGGCTCAAGGCCGATCCACATCAACACCCGACCGTTGCGGTACGTGGAGGCACGGTGGTGGGCACGCTCCAGCTCACCATCATTCCGGGGCTCGCCCGAGGTGGCGCCACCCGAGCTCTGATCGAAGGCGTTCGGGTACACGCCGATGAGCGCGGCAGCGGTCTCGGAAGGCAGTTGATCGAGTGGGCCATTGAAGAGTCGCGCCGCCAGAACTGCCAACTCGTCCAGTTGACATCGGATGCCTCCCGCACTGACGCCCATCGCTTCTATGAGCGACTGGGCTTTGTCGCCTCCCACATCGGCTTCAAACTGCCGCTCTGATCCGAGGTTTCTTCCACACGGCCCATTTCGACTCCTTGACGATCAGAAGTCCGAACCGGACGCGACCCCTGGTCAGCTCGTATCCGATCTTGATCCCAGGGCCATGAGCAGGTAGATCGAGGCTGCCACCCTCGGCATTCGCGCCCGTGTTCCATCAGCTGTTTCACGTGAAACATGCTGAGCCTCCTGCCGATCGGAGGTGACGTTTCACGTGAAACAGTCCTCGGCTCTCCTCGGCTCTCCTCGTGCCCGACTGCACCTAGTGCGTCGATACGTTGAGTGGGAAGCCCACGGCGTCAGCAGACTCAGCTGGGAAGCCCGCGCCATCCCTCCTTGTCCACGCCGCCAGGGATCCCGGTGTCCGGCTCATAGGGCTCGCGGGTAAAAACGAACGACCCCAGGTCGAGATGGGCAATCGAACCATCCGTCCGGCGCACTACGCGCAGGGTCTCCCCCGCGTAGTAGCCGTCCTGCCCGATCCAGGTTCCGTCCTCCGCAGCAGTGAACCGTGCCTTACGACCGGGCCCGGTCAGAGGTTGAAGGGCGAGAACACGGTCAGGGAGCAGTTGCAGACCAAAGGCATGGGTCCCCCAGTACCAAGGGCCGGTGATCTCCAGCAGCTCTTGATCGACCTCCGATAGCGGGCGCCAGATCTGAGGAAGACGTGGTTCAGCCTCAGCCACGATCTGAATGAGGTCGGTGGCAACCAAGCTGGGGAAAGGGCCCGAGGTCGCATTGGCGAGAACCGCTGCGGTCACCCCGTCGTCGACGCCAACCCAGAGGCCGGCAACGAATCCCGGTAGCGAGCCTCCATGACCGACCAACGTGCGACCGTCTCGCCTGATGATCTGAAGCCCAAAGCCATAGGTGGCATCCCACTCCCCGCTCTCGGCAGGTACGGCGGGCGTCCTCATCTCCCGTACCGATGCGGCGCTGAGTACACGGTCGTCTCCCTCGACGAGGAATGCGCCGAACCGACATAGGTCGGTGACGGTCGACCAGAGCTGGCCCGCAGGAGCCATCAGTCCAAGGTCCTCTGCGGGTTCGGGCAGAAGCACATCGGCCCACGGATGCACCGCCCACCCTTGAGCAGAAGGAGCTTGGGGCTCCATGCTCGTACGGGTCATGGCTAGTGGCTCCAGGATCTCCCGCCGGAGAACCTCCTCCCACGAACCGCCCCTCACCGCCTCGATCAGGGAACCGAGAACCGTGTATCCCGGATTGGAGTAGTGGAAGCGGCGGCCAGCGGGATGCTTGCGCGACTGCTCCCCGAGGACGTCGGGAAGGCCGGGCCGAAGCGAAGCGGACGAGCGTTCCCACCATGGCGACGGTGTCTCCGCACCCAAGCCCGAGCTATGAGCGAGCAGTTGGGCGATCGTCACCTCGCCAATCCCCGTACCGGGAAGATGCTTCTCCAATGGGTCCTGAAGGTCGATCAGCCCATCGTCACGCAGCCTCATCACCAGAACGGCCGTGAACGTCTTGGTGATCGAGCCGATCCGGTACTGGGTGTTGGCACCCGTCTCATCCCCTTCGACAGAAGGGCGCTCTCCAGTCCATACGAGCTGGCCGTCACGAGCCACGGCACCGGTCAACGAAGGAGCTCGCCCCTCCGACTGGGCCACGGCGATGCGGTGGAGCAGCGCCCGTTCGGTGGTGGGCAGAAGGGCTGTCAGAGGTGCGGTCATGGAGCAGGTCTATCGGGTGTGATCGCGTGAAGTCGACTGTTCGCTTGGGCATTTCGCGACCCGCGGAATACTCGATCCACTGGGGGTCGCAGAGTCGTGTCTCAGTCGTCCGAGACGGTGTCGTGGACCGGCATGACCAGGGTGGTGAAGCTGCCCTGGTCGGCGGAGCGAACCACGACCGGCTCCATCGCCGACGAGATTTCCACCAGGACATCGGGCCCCACGCTGGCATCCAGTGCAGGTAGCAGCACCGCTGGATCGAAGGCGATACACAGGGGCGGCCCGGTGCAGATGGCGCGGAGGCCCCCGGCCTCGGGGAGCGGACTTGGGCCAGCGCTGGAGAGCACCAATCGCTGCTGCTCATTCGTGTGCAGGATGATCGTCTCCCCCGGCGGGCTCATGGCCAGGGTTCCCCGGAGGGCCTCCCGGTCGATGACCAGCCGATGCTGGGCTGCGGCAAGGCCCTCCAGGACCATCCGGTAGTCGGGAAACACCCCGTCGAAGGCGTTCAGGAGGCGGACCTCGCCTTCGCCCCGCATCCGTACCACCGAACCGTCGACCTCAACGGTGACAAGCGCCTGGGACAGCGCCCAGGAGGCAGCTTCTTTCAGATCGGCGAGGTCGATCAGTAGCTGGCAGGGCTCGCACACGAAGGGCTGGGGGTGGGGGCGAAGCACCCGCACGGCCATTCGATGACGGTCGGTGGCGACGAGGCGAATCTCCTGGTGGCCGAGTTCGAGCAGTACACAGCCGAGTTCCGGGAAGCTCTCGCGTGTCGCGGCGGTGGCGACCGAGAACGCCACTTGTCGTACGGCACTCGACAACTCCGCCCCGCCGACAAGTGCCTGGGCCCTGCGCCGCCCCAGCGGAAGGTCACTGAGGATGCCGTCGATCGCCGACTGGGCGGCAGCCGCCGTGGCGCGCGTTCGCAGGGCATGCTTCTCCAGGACGTCACGCGCCTCCTCGGCGGTGCCGTCCAGGACCTGTGAGGCATCCATGAGCGGAAGGCCGGCCTCTCGAAGGCGCCGGACCAGAACGGCACGCGGTTCCTGATCCGCGTCGTAGTAGCGATAGCCGGTCGTCGCATCCACCCGGGTGGGCCGAAGCACTCCGCAGTCGTCGTAGAACCTGAGGGCACTCGGCGCCAATCCCACCCGGCGGGCGAATGTCCCGATGCTCAACAGACCTTCGATCTCGTCCATGCAGGCGATTGTCGATGTTCAACCAACCTGAAGGTCAAAGGGTGTCAGCCGGGAGGAACCCACCGGGCGTACGGCCAGGGTCGCGGCGGGTCATGGCCCGGCGTCCACTTGTTGCCGAACCGGCAACCACGTTTGACGCACCCTTCACACCCCGACGAACCTGAGATCCAGGTGCCGCTGGCACCGCGCAGTCGTCGCGAAGGGGATCTCGATGTCGATACCGCTGCCCACTGGCCCGACACAGTTCTGGGAGGAGCGCTACCGCTCCAGCGAGCGTGTCTGGAGCGGCAACCCGAACGCACTCCTCGTACGCGAGATCAGCGCTCTAGAACCGGGCAGCGCCCTGGATCTGGGCTGCGGTGAAGGCGCCGACTCCGTATGGCTGGCGTCCCTCGGATGGCAGGTGACCGGTGTGGACATCTCCCCCACGGCACTGGAGCGGGCGGCGAACCATGCCGCGGAGGCCGGTCTCGCCGAGCAGGTGACATTCGAGCGCCACGAACTCGGAGTGACCTTCCCGAAGGGAAGCTTCGATCTGGTCAGCGCACAGTTCCTTCAGTCGCCTGTGGCTCTGGACCAGGACGGCGTGCTCAAGCGGGCCGCGGAAGCGGTCGCACCTGGCGGCACCCTCCTCGTCGTCATGCACGCCGGATGGCCGACGTGGATGGAGGAGCACGAGTACCCGTTCGACGCGGCCTTCCCCACGCTCCAGGACGTACTCGCCGCGCTCGCGCTCCCACCCAGCTGGCGGGTGGAGACCCTGGAGACCGTGGAAAAGCCCTCTCCGTCCCCCGACGGCAAGCCCGGCACCCGGGCGGACAACGTGTGGAGACTGACCCGCACCAACTGACCAGCCTTGTGTCGAGGCCACCGGTGAGGGCCGGGGCCGGACTGCCGGAGCGGGCTGCATCGACAAGCCACGGGAAAGCATGACCGGCGCGATTGCGCCCGTGCGGTCGATGTACCTCCCGGCCCCAGCCGGATGGACGGATCAGCGCAGGCCGGCGAAGAGATCGTCCTCGGGTATGGCCGCGCCGGTGGCGTCCTGGACGCGCAGGAAGGTCTCCATGCCCATCAGCTCGCCGAACCTCTCCTTGCCCATCTTGAGGAAGAAGATGTTCTCGCCCTGACTGGCGTGCGCGGCCAACGCGTCGAACTTCTGACTGCTGAACGCGATGGTGTCCACCCAGGTGGTGATCTCATCGTCGGGGAGGCCGATCTCGGCCATCGCGGCGGCCTCGGCAGGATCCGGCTCCGGCATGTCCTCATGGAACTCGTGCATGATCTCGCCGAACCGCTGCATCCCCGAGCGGGGCATCGTGGTCCAGTACACCTTCGGTGTTAGCTCGGTCATCTCCAGCGCCGCCATCGTGATGCGATGGGCCTGGATGTGGTCGGGGTGGCCGTAGAAGCCGTTCTCGTCGTAGGTGACAACCACATCAGGTCGATAGTGCCGCATGAGTTCCGCGAGTCGGGCCGCGCCTTCCTGCACGGGGGTCTGCCAGAAGGATCCGGGGGCTTCGTTGCTCGGCCAACCCATCATCCCGGAGTCGGCGTAGTCCAACATCTCCAGATCGCTGATCTTCAGGACGTCACAGCTCGCCTGGAGTTCTTGACGGCGCATCGAGGCGACCGCCGCCGGATCGTGCCCTGGATCGCCCGGCTTGACACCCCCTGGTCCATCACCGCAACCGCCGTCGGTACAGGTCACGAGAACCGTGCGGATGCCTTCCGCCGCATACCGCGCGAGGACCCCTCCGGTTCCGGTGGCCTCGTCGTCGGGGTGTGCGTGTACGGCCATGAGCGTCAAGGGCCGGTCAGTCATGAAACTGTCCTCCTACAGAAGTAAGTGCTGGTCCGAGTGGACGGCAGGCATACCGCGATCCCGGGACTTCGGATTCTGGCGTTCTGGCGTTCTGGCGTTCTGGCGGGGCGTACGGCCTGGTGGTCGCCGTGTCCCCGCCCCCGCGGTGCCCGGCCGGCCCCTCAATCGATGCAACGGTGCCAGCCGAACCGACTGTTCCCGGCGCAGCCGTCTGGCCTTTCGGACGCCGGCGTTCAACGCGAACGAGGTACGGACGCGACCTGTATGTCCCAGCCCACCTCGGCTCAGACTCCCAGCCCCCGACACCCACCGTGGGATGCCGACATGCATGGTGAGACCTGGCCGGCCGTTGCAGGATCCCGCCGCTCACAACATGTCGATCTTGCATGAGACGGGCGTTCTTGGCTGTCTCACGGACCTATCACCCATGATCAGTCTCAAATCCGTGGCACTTCCTCGCGAGGGCGAGGTCAAGATCAGGCGGCTTGCCCGTGTCGGCCGAGTACACCACGCTGAGCCCCGAGCACGAGGACTACCGGCGAGCCCAGATCGCGCACCGATGAGTTCCCCGCACCGCGCTGGTCTATACGCCGGACACCCACGGACGGAAGGCTAGGCCATGCGGAAACTGATCTACGGCATGAACCTGACCCTGGACGGCTTCATCGCTGCGCCCGGCGACGACATCGGCTGGAGCGTGCCGAGCGACGAGCTGTTCCAATTCTGGTCAGACCAGTTGCAGGCGACCGATCTGACGCTGTACGGGCGCAAGCTGTGGCAGACGATGAGCTCCTACTGGCCGACCGGCGACCAGCAGCCCAACGCCACCCCGGCGGAGATCGAGTTCGCGCGCCGCTGGCGGGACATGTCGAAGGTGGTGTTCTCCTCGACGATCGACAAGGTCGACTGGAACACCCGCCTGGTCACCGGCGACGCGGTCGCCGAGATCACCCGGCTCAAGGCCGAGGACGGCGGCCCGATGGACATCGGCGGCGCAACGCTCGCCGGGGCGGCCGTGCGGGCCGGGCTGATCGACGAGTACGTGCTGGCCACCGCGCCGGTCCTGGTGGGCGGTGGCACGCCGTTCTTCTCCGTGCTGGACAACTGGGTGAACCTCAACCTGGTGGAGACGCGGACGCTTCCCGGCGGCGTGATCCTAACCAGGTACGAGACAAGGCGCTGAGCAGCAGCACCCACGCGCTGGTCCCACGGCGATGTCGTCCACGACATCGGTACGACATGGCCCGTGAGATGACGACATCAGCCGCGAAACCCCACATCGTCGTCTCAGGTCTGCGCCATGTCCACGAACCGCGAGTAGTGCCCCTGGAACGCAACCGTGATCGTCGCTGTGGGGCCGTTACGGTGCTTGGCGACGATCAGGTCTGCCTCACCCGCCCGGGGGGACTCCTTCTCGTATGCGTCCTCGCGGTGCAGCAGGATCACCATGTCCGCGTCCTGCTCGATCGATCCCGATTCACGCAGGTCGGAGACCATGGGCTTCTTGTCGGTGCGCTGCTCGGGGCCACGGTTCAGCTGGGAGAGGGCGATGACCGGAACCTCCAGCTCCTTCGCGAGGAGCTTGAGGTTACGGGACATGTCCGAGACCTCTTGCTGTCGGCTCTCGGCTCGCTTGGAGCCGCCGGACTGCATCAGCTGAAGGTAGTCGATGACCACCAGCTTGAGGTTGTTGCGCTGCTTCAGCCTTCGGCACTTCGCCCGGATCTCCATCATGGAGAGGTTGGGGGAGTCATCGATGTACAGGGGGGCCTGGGATACGTCCGGCATCCGGCGCGCCAGGCGCGTCCAGTCGTCGTCGGTCATCGTGCCGGACCGCATGTGGTGCAGCGCCACCCGTGCCTCGGCGGAGAGCAGTCGCATCGCGATCTCGTTGCGTCCCATTTCCAGGGAGAAGATCACGCTGGGCAGATTGTTCTTGATCGAACAGGCTCGGGCGAAGTCCAGTGCGAGGGTCGACTTACCCATCGCCGGGCGCGCCGCGATCACGATCATCTGGCCCGGGTGCAGTCCGTTCGTCAGCGAGTCGAAATCGGTGAAGCCCGTGGGCACACCGGTCATCTCACCGCTACGGGACCCGATCGCCTCGATCTCGTCGAGCGCACCTTCCATGATCTCGCCGAGAGGGAGGTAGTCCTCGCTGGTGCGCTGCTCGGTGACCGCGTAGATCTCGGCCTGGGCGGAGTTGACGATCTCATCGACGTCACCGTCGGCCGCGTATCCCATTTGTGTGATCTTGGTGCCTGCCTCCACCAGCCGCCGCAGCACGGCCCGCTCATGGACGATCTCCGCGTAGTAGGAGGCGTTCGCTGCGGTGGGCACCGACTGCACGAGGGTGTGGAGATAGGGGGCACCGCCGACACGGGTGATCTCTCCCCGCTTGACCAGCTCCGCCGCCACGGTGATGGGGTCTGCGGGCTCGCCCTTGGCATAGAGGTCGAGGATGGCCGTATAGACGGTCTCGTGCGCGGGCCGATAGAAGTCATGCCCCTTGATGATCTCCACGACATCGGCAATCGCGTCCTTGGAGAGGAGCATGCCGCCGAGAACGGATTGCTCCGCGTCGAGGTCCTGCGGGGGAACCCGCTCGAAGCCGGAGGAGCCTCCGTCCCAACCGCCGTTGTCCCGCCCGCGCTCGTGCTGGTCCTCACGGCCACCGCCGCGCTGGTCGTTGCGGCGTTGGCGGGAGACGGGCAGGCGATCGCCGGGGCCGGTTTCGGCCGCCCACGGGTCGTCCAAGGGCTCGGAAATGCTCACCGGGCCACCTCCTCCCGTCCGCTGAGCGGACCTCGCCGTGCCCTCTCTTTCTACGGCACGGCACTGACAAAACGAGCGGCTCGGCCCCGCTTCCGGCGCGTCGAGCGACGGTCCACGGTAGGCCCCTCGCCACCGTCAGCCAATCTGGTTATCCACAGGCCATGTGGATGACCGACCAGATGCTGTGGAGAACTCGTCGTAACCTGTGCACGGACCGGGGGACAGCACTGTGGACAACATCCCATTCGCCGCGACGCACACGCCTTGAGCTGCGACTTCTCCATCCACCGGCTGTGGGGGAGAAAAACTTTTCCAACCGGACCAAGATCAGAACAATCGGCGCACAGCCAAGTCGACTTCCCGGTCGAAGGTAAGGATCAATGTCATATTGCAGCTCTTACCTGTGGAAGATTACATTGGGCGCATGACACAGGCACCCACAGCTCCGAAAGCGCTTCGCCGACGGCACGATCGAGAGATCGTCGCCCTCGCGGTCCCCGCCTTCGGAGCGCTCGTCGCCGAACCACTCTTCGTGATCGTCGACAGCGCCATCGTGGGCCATCTGGGAACGCACCAACTCGCCGGTCTCGCCATCGCGGCATCGCTCCTCCTGACCGCCGTGAGCATCTTCGTCTTCCTCGCATATGCGACAACCGCGGCCGTCGCCCGGAGGGTCGGCTCGGGCGATCTCCCCGCCGCCATTCGACAGGGCATGGACGGCATCTGGCTCGCGGCGTTCCTGGGCCTGGCCATGGTCGCTCTCACCTTCCCGACCGCTCCCTGGCTCATCGACGTCTTGGGGGCCTCCGACACGGCCGCCCCCTACGCGATCACCTATCTACAGATCTCCAGCTTCGGCATCCCCGCGATGTTGATCGTCTTTGCCGCCACAGGCGTTCTCCGCGGGCTTCAGGACACCAAGACCCCGCTCTATGTCGCCATCGGCGGCTTCACCGCCAACGCGATCCTCAATGTGGTCTTGGTCTACGGAGCCGGCTGGGGTATCGCGGGCTCTGCCTGGGGCACCGTCCTCGCTCAGTTCGGTATGGCCATCGCCTATCTGGCCGTCGTGATACGCGGCGCCCGACGCCACAACGCCTCGCTCAGACCCGACGCCGCCGGAATCCGGGCCAGCGCCCAAGCAGGAGCACCTCTGCTCATCCGTACGCTCTCACTGCGCGCGGTTCTGATGATCGCCACGGCCGTGGCCGCCAGGCTCGGCGACACCGAGGTCGCCGCCCATCAGATCGTGCTCTCCCTGTGGAGCTTGATGGCCTTCGCCCTAGACGCGATAGCCATAGCCGGGCAAGCGATCGTCGGCCGCTATCTGGGGGCTGGTGATGCCGAAGGAGCGCGCCAGGTATGTCGTCGCATGGTGCAGTGGGGGGTGGCCTCCGGCGTGGTCCTCGGCATTCTCCTGATAGCCCTGCGGCCCCTCTTCGTCCCGCTCTTCAGCGGTGACCAAGCCGTACATGACACCCTCTTCCCCGCACTGCTCGTGATCGCCGTCTCCCAACCCATCGCCGGTGTGGTCTTCGTCCTCGACGGCGTGTTGATGGGAGCGGGGGACGGCCCGTATCTGGCCTGGGCCATGCTCGCGACGTTGGCGGTGTTCGCACCCGTCGCCCTGCTCGTCCCATCACTGGGCGGTGGACTCACCGCGCTGTGGTGGGCCATGACTCTGATGATGACCATGCGCTTGGTGACCCTCTGGCTGCGCATGCGATCCGGCCGATGGATTGTGGTCGGGGCGACTCGCTGACCCCAGCTGCGGCCGTCCGGATCGTGACCGCGTGTTCCCGTGAAGGCCATGTTTCACGTGAAACACGACAG
This sequence comes from Streptomyces sp. NPDC059256, assembly GCF_042753785.1. Classification (NCBI taxonomy): domain Bacteria; kingdom Bacillati; phylum Actinomycetota; class Actinomycetes; order Kitasatosporales; family Streptomycetaceae; genus Streptomyces; species Streptomyces sp. NPDC059256. The sequence goes on from NZ_JBHYZO010000002.1 coordinate 249,638, forward strand.
CCCACCTGAGCGCAGACAGCAGAAGAGGGCCGCACCCAGGGGTGCGGCCCTCCTCCTTGTTCAGTCGCTTACCGCGTTCAGGCGGCGATGACCTCGACGCCGAGCTTCGCGGCGACCTCGGGGTGCAGACGCACGGACACCTGGTGCGAGCCCAGGGTCTTGATCGGCGCACCGAGCTCCACACGACGCTTGTCGACCTCCGGGCCACCGGCGGACTTGATCGCCGTGGCGATGTCAGCCGGAGTCACGGAACCGAAGAGACGGCCGGCGTCGCCGGAGCGAACAGCCAGACGCACCTTGACGGCCTCAAGCTTGGCCTTGACCTCATTGGCCTGCTCAATGGTCGCGATCTCGTGGATCTTGCGGGCGCGGCGGATCTGCGCCACGTCCTTCTCGCCGCCCTTGGTCCAGCGGATCGCGAAACCGCGCGGGACCAGGTAGTTGCGGGCGTATCCGTCCTTGACGTCGACGACATCGCCGGCGGCACCGAGGCCAGTGACCTCGTGAGTGAGGATGATCTTCATGATTCGGTCACCCTCCCTTAGCGCGCGGTGGACGTGTAGGGCAGCAGCGCCATCTCACGGCTGTTCTTCACGGCCGTGGCGACGTCACGCTGATGCTGCGTGCAGTTGCCGGTAACGCGGCGGGCACGGATCTTGCCACGGTCGGAAATGAACTTCCGCAGCATGTTCGTGTCCTTGTAGTCCACGTATACGGTCTTGTCCTTGCAGAATGCGCAGACCTTCTTCTTCGGCTTGCGCACAGGCGGCTTCGCCATGGTGTATCTCCTGTGTGATCAAGAAGTGGGGAACGAGCTCCCCTGGAGGAATCCCCTAGAAGGGGGGCTCGTCCGAGTAGCCGCCGCCAGAGCCACCGGAGCCGCCGGAGCTTCCGCCCCAGCCGCCTCCGCCGCCGCCCTGCTGCTGCTGACCGCCGCTGGCCGGAGCGCTCGTGGCCCACGGGTCGTCTGCGGGTGCTGCCCCGCCGCCGCCCTGCTGGCCACCGGAGTTTCCACCCCAGCTACCGCCGCCCTGCTGCTGACCGCCGCCACCGCCGTAGCCGCCCTGGCCACCTCGACCGGTGGTCTTGGTGACCTTGGCCGTGGCGTTCTTGAGACTGGGGCCGACTTCCTCGACGTCCAGCTCGTAGACCGTGCGCTTGACGCCTTCGCGGTCGTCGTAGGACCGCTGCTTCAAACGGCCCTGCACGACAACGCGCATACCGCGTTGCAGCGACTCTGCGACATTCTCCGCCGCCTGACGCCAGACCGAGCAGGTCAGGAACAGGCTGTCGCCGTCCTTCCACTCATTGGTCTGCTTGTCGAACATGCGGGGAGTGGACGCGATACGGAACTTCGCGACCGCCGCACCGGATGCGGTGAAGCGCAGCTCGGGGTCGTCGACGAGATTGCCGACGACCGTGATGACGGTCTCGCCTGCCATGGGTGAACCTCTCGGCGGGGATTGCTTCTGGCTGCTTGCTGCTACTCGAACCCGATGACCTCTGAGCTAGATGCTCAGTGGGTCTCGGGACGAAGGACCTTGGTCCGGAGGACCGACTCGTTCAGGTTCATCTGGCGGTCGAGCTCCTTGACGACCGCAGGCTCGGCCTGCAGGTCGATGACCGAGTAGATGCCCTCGGGCTTCTTCTTGATCTCGTAAGCGAGACGACGACGGCCCCAGGTGTCGACCTTCTCAACCTTTCCACTGCCCTCACGGACAACGGAGAGGAAGTTCTCGATCAGGGGGGAGACAGAGCGCTCCTCCAGATCGGGGTCGAGGATGACCATCACCTCGTAGTGACGCATGTAGAACCCACCTCCTTTGGACTCAGCGGCCACGGTCGTTCCGTGGCAGGAGGGTCGTGATGCGTTGCAACAGTGACCGAGTCAACCAGCCGCCACTGACAATCGCGGGCGATCGTCCTCCGGGCTGGCCAGAGACTCGACAGACACTGGTGCAGACCGTACAGAGTACCCGTAGAGGTGCGTCCGGTTGAAATCCTGTGGGGAGGAGACGCAATCTGTACACATCGGGTGTGCGCGGGGCTACGAAGCGCCGCGCTCCGGCTACGCCAGGAGGTGCTCCATGGCACAAGCAATGCGACGCCATCCGTCCACGAATTCCCTCTTCGCCACGGATGGCAAGCCCCACCCCCTTCAGGACACCCTCGTCGCGGTGACTCTGGTCCTCGGGGCCGTCGCCTTCATCACCGCGATGTTCCACAGCCTGCATCTGCTCAGTTCATGGGCCGGGCTGGTGGGGATCCTGACCGGTGGCTACGGACAGTTCATCTCCGTCACCACTCGTGAGCGGACCGCGCTGATCATCGGACTCGGCGCATCCGCCTTCGGCTTCTTCCTCGGAATGGCGCACGGCGGCCTCTTCGGCGGAGTCCTCGGGTGAGCGACGGCTGAGCGGAGGAGGCACAAGCCGCGAGCAAAGCCGCCGGCCGCCTCCCGGGCGACGGCACGCGGCCATTCGGGGCGCTCCCCCAGCGCAGTAGGCTTCGGCCCGAGAGCCGGAGCCCCTGACCCATGGGGACATACCTGCTGAGGAGCGCCCCACATGAGCCTGACCCTGAGGACCATCAGCCGAGAGCAGCATCTGGCGTACATCCAGTCCCTGCCGTCGGCAAGTCACTGCCAGGTCCCGGCATGGGCCGATGTGAAGACGGAATGGCGCTCGGAGAACCTCGGTTGGTTCGACAAGAACGGCCAGCTCGTGGGTGCCGGTCTGGTGCTGTACCGCCAGCTCCCCAAGATCAAGCGGTATCTCGCTTATCTGCCCGAGGGTCCGGTCATCAACTGGTACGCGCCGAATCTGGACGACTGGCTCCAGCCGATGCTCGCCCACCTCAAGCAACAGGGCGCGTTCTCCGTGAAGATGGGGCCACCGGTCGTGATCCGGCGTTGGGACGCACCCGCCATCAAGGCGGGTATCCAGGACCCGGATGTGAAGCGGCTGCGGGACGTGGACGCGACGCACATCGAGCCCCGGGCCTTCGAAGTGGCCGACCGGCTGCGGAAGATGGGCTGGCAGCAGGGCGACGACGGCGGGGCCGGCTTCGGTGACGTCCAGCCCCGGTACGTCTATCAGGTCCCGCTGGCGAACCGGTCCCTCGACGATGTCCTCAAGGGCTTCAACCAGTTGTGGCGCCGCAACATCAAGAAGGCCGAGAAGGCCGGTGTCGAGGTCGTCCAGGGCGGCTACCAGGACCTTGAAGAATGGCAGCGGCTCTACGAGATCACCGCGATCCGCGACCGGTTCCGCCCCCGCCCCCTGTCCTACTTCCAGCGCATGTGGCAGGTCCTCAACACCGAGGACCCCAACCGCATGCGGCTGTACTTCGCCCGCCACAACGGTGTGAACCTGTCCGCGGCGACGATGCTCGTCGTCGGCGGCCACGTCTGGTACTCGTACGGCGCATCGGACAACATCGGGCGGGAGGTCCGGCCCTCGAACGCGATGCAGTGGCGGATGCTGCGCGACGCCTACGCCATGGGTGCGACCGTCTACGACCTGCGTGGAATCAGCGATTCCCTCGATGAGACCGACCACCTCTTCGGTCTGATCCAGTTCAAGGTCGGCACGGGCGGAGAGGCTGTCGAGTACGTCGGCGAATGGGACTTCCCACTCAACAAGCTGCTGCACAAGGCCCTCGACATGTATATGTCGCGCCGCTGACGCGTGCCGCGCCGCAGACGTCCCGCGCACCCACACCGTAACCTCGTAGTTCTTGTCCACACCCCTGATACACCGCAGCCACCAGAAAGGTTCCGGGCCGGCACATGGCGCTCTCCCTCTACGTCGACACCACGCGCTGGCGGGCGCACCAGAAGTCCGTGATCGACCAGTTCCCCGGTCTGGTGCCGGTCTGCAAAGGAAACGGCTATGGCTTCGGCCATGAGCGGCTCGCCGAAGAGGCATCCCGATTCGGCTCCGACATGCTGGCCGTCGGCACCACCTACGAAGCCGCCCGGATCAAGGACTGGTTCAGCGGCGATCTGCTGGTCCTGACCCCCTTCCGCCGCGGCGAGGAACCCGTTCCACTACCCGATCGGGTCATCCGCTCGGTCTCCTCCGTTGACGGCGTGCACGCCCTCGTGGGAGCACGCGTCGTCATCGAGTGCATGAGTTCCATGAAGCGCCACGGCGTCCTGGAGCAGGACCTGGGTCAACTGGCCGCCGCCATAGAGGACGTACGGCTGGAGGGTTTCGCGATCCATCTGCCGCTGGACCGGACGGACGGCTCCGACGCCGTCGAAGAGGTCATCGGCTGGATGGACCGGCTCCGCGCCGCACGGCTGCCGCTGCACACCATGTTCGTCAGCCATCTGCGCGCGGAAGAGCTCGCCCGGCTGCGTCAGCAGTTCCCGCAGACCCGGTTCCGCGCCCGTATCGGTACTCGTCTATGGCTCGGCGACCATGACTCAACCGAGTACCGCGGTTCCGTGCTCGACGTCACCCGCGTCGCGAAGGGCGACCGTTTTGGATACCGCCAGCAGAAGGCGGCGTCCGACGGCTGGTTGGTCGTCGTCGCGGGCGGAACGTCCCATGGAGTCGGGCTGGAGGCCCCCAAGGCCCTGCACGGTGTGATGCCCCGCGCCAAGGGTGTCGCCCGGGCAGGCTTGGCGACGGTCAACCGGAACCTGGCGCCCTTCGTCTGGGCGGGCAAGCAGCGCTGGTTCGCCGAGCCTCCGCACATGCAGGTGTCGATCCTCTTCGTGCCCTCGGACGCCCAGGAGCCCCGCGTGGGCGACGAACTGGTGGCGCATCTACGGCACACCACCACCCAGTTCGACCGGATCGTCGACCGCTGACCTTCTCGTACCTGCCCTGACCAGGGCACATCGGCCTCGGGCACTGGGACCCGGGGCCGGTGCCGGTGCCGTCCAGGCGGGAACACCGGCAGAGCGCCCCTGGGGCGTGTCAGACACATCCCCTCTGCTCTGCGACGCCCTGTAGACGGACGCCGCTCCTGGTCAGACACGACCTACAGCAGTCGCGAACCGCCCCCGCCACCCCAGCCGCTGGGCTGCTCGGGCGCCACGCCCCAGTCCACCTTGACGCCGTCCACCGGTTCCTCGACCTTCCCCGTGTCCCGAACCAGGGCGAAGACATCGGCAGCGCCGTCCAGGACTCCACCGGACGGATCGTCCGATCCGTCCTGGCGCACCCCGTCCCGCTCCGGCAGCAGGATGTCGCGGACCACCAGCGCACACAGATACAGCGTCCCCAACAGATGCAGGGCGATGGCGACCTGGTATCCCTCGGGCGGCAGGCCCTGGTGCTTGTCGCCCGTCGTGTACGCGAGGTACATCCAGATCCCCAGGAAGTACATGACCTCGCACGTCTGCCAGATCAGGAAGTCGCGCCAGCGCGGCCTGGCGAGCGCTGCCAGGGGGATCAGCCACAGCACGTACTGCGGCGAGTAGACCTTGTTGGTGAGGATGAACGCGGCCACCACCAGGAAGGCAAGCTGGGCGAACCGGGGCCTGCGGGGTGCCGCCAGCGCGAGGGCTGCGATCCCGGCGCACGCGAGCAGCATCAGCAGCGTGGCGTAGGTGTTGACCGTTTCGACCGCGATGGGCGACTTGGTGCGTTCGGTGATGATCAGCCAGAACGAGCCGAAGTCGATCTGCCGCTCCTGGCTGAACGTATAGAACTTCTTCCACCCCTCGGGCGCCAACACCATGACCGGGACGTTCACCACCAGCCAGGCCCCTGCCGCCCCCAGGGTCGCCGTGGCAAACTCGCGCCACTTCCCCGTACGCCAGCACAGCAGGAAGAGCGGACCGAGCAGCAGTGCGGGATAGAGCTTGGCCGCGGTCGCAAGGCCGATGAGGATGCCGAAGGCCAGCGGCCTGCTCCGCGACCACATGAGCATCGCCGCGGCGGTGAGCGCCACGGCCAGCAGGTCCCAGTTGATGGTCGCGGTCAGCGCGAAGGCGGGCGCCAGCGCCACCAGCAGCGCGTCCCAGGGCCGTCGGCGGTGCGTACGGGCGACGCAGACCGCGAGGATCGCGGTGCAGATCATCAACATGCCGGCGTTGATCATCCAGTACACCTGCTCCTGCTGCTGGATCGACCCCTCGGCGAGATTCAGCCACGAGGCGACCTGCATAAAGAGCCCCGTCAGTACGGGGTACTCCAGGAACTCCATGTCGCCGGGCAACCGGTCGAAGTAGGGGATGAGCCCTTCCGAGAAGCCGCGTCCCAGATACAGGTGCGGGATGTCGGAGTAGCAGGCGTGGGTGTACTGCGAACTGGCTCCCCGGAACCAGGCCCAGTTGTAGCAAGGCATCTTCTGCACCATCCCCAGGGCGAACATCCCCAGGGCGACCAGCACGACAACGCGTACGGGGGTGAACGGCCCGGTGCTACGGCGCTGGGCCCAGCGACCGAGGGGACCACCGATCAGTTCGCTGCCGGCGGCTGCGATGGAGTCCCGCCGGGTGGGACGTACGTCCGGCCGGTCCTGGGGCACGGTGGTCTTCTCTGTGCTGGGCATGGTGCTCATCCTGCCGTACGGCACCGACTGCGCCATCACGGTCTGGAAAGACCGGCGCCCGTGGCCATGGCACGACGCAGAAGTGCCCCACACCGATCACCACCGGTGTGGGGCACTGCCATCCGACGACCGTCGATCAGCCGTCCGGCCCTCCGAGCCATCCACCGCCCTTGCTACCGGGCCCACCCGAGCCCGTTGGCGAGGGACTGCTGGTGGGCCCCGGTCCTCCGTTGCTGTCGCCGTCTCCGGGACCGCCGTTGCCGGAACCGCCCGGATCACCGCCTTCGGAGCCACCCGGTTCGCCGCAGTCCAGTCCCCACGGGTCACACGATTCGCTCGCTGAAGGAGACGGCGAAGGCGAAGGCTTCGGGGTCTTCGACGGGGACGGGCTCTCGACGGGCTTCTCGGACTCCGACTCGCTCGGTTCCGGCTGCGGGCTCGGCGCCGGGCTCTCGGCGCCACCGCCCCAGACGGCCTCACCGATCGGTTCGGGCTTCGGGAACGTCAGCTTCGGCTCGCCCTTGAGCGCCTTGGTCATGTAGCGCTTCCAGATCTCCGAGGGGAAGGACGATCCGTGGACCTTCTTCTTGCCACCGGTGCCGTACATCATCTCGAAGGAACGCTCTTTGTTCTTCTCGTCCGAGTCGAGGCGGAACATGTCGATCGCTGTCGACAGCTGGGGGGTGTAGCCCACGAACCACGCCGACTTGTTGCCGTCGGTCGTACCGGTCTTGCCCGCCACTTGGCGTCCGGGAAGTCGGGCGTTCCTACCGGTGCCCTCCTCCTCGTCGACCACGTCCCTCAGCACGTCGGTCACCGTGTGGGCGACGTTCGCGGGGAACGCTCCCGTCGGCTCGTCCTTGTGCTTGTAGATGGTGACGGACTCCTTCTTGACCTCCTGCACCGAGTACGGATCGCGCTGCTGGCCGTTGGCCGCGAAGGTTCCGTACGCGCCGGCCATCCGGATGGCGCTCGGGGTGGAGATGCCGATGGAGAACGACGGCACGTTGGACTTGTCCAGGGAGGTCTCCAGCAGGCCGGCCTTGACCGCGGAGTCCCTCACCTGGGGGATACCGATGTCCATGCCGAGCTGGACGAAGGGAGAGTTCGCGGAGACGACCATCGACTCACGGAGGTTCAGGTCCTCGTAGGACTTGTCCCGGTCGTTGACCTGCAACCACTCCTTGCCTTCTTCATTGCGCCAAATCGATCCGTCGTAGCGCTTGATCTTCAGCTTGTTCTTGCCGCTGTAGACGCTCTTGTCGGGATCGACGATCTTGCGCTCTTCCAGCGACTGGTTCTCGCCGAGCTTGGGGTCGCGGACCCCGTCGGTCATCGCAGATGCGAGCACGAAGGGCTTGAACGTCGATCCGACCTGGGCACCGGTCTCATTGGCGTTGTTGATGAAGTGCTTGGTGGCGTCCTCACCACCGTAGATCGCGACGATCTTCCCGGTGGAGGGCTCCACCGAAGCGCCGCCGAACTGCACGAAGGTGTCCGTGTCCGGGCGCTTCTTGGGGTCGATGTTCTCCTCGTAGACGTCCTTGACCGTCTTGGCGAGCTTGGTGACCTTGTCCTTGTTGAAGGTCGTGCGGATCTCGTACCCGCCTTGGGCGAGCTCGTCGGCCGTCGGCTTGCCGCCGTTCTTGCTGAGGAAGCTGGCCTTGGCGAGGTCAACCAGATAGCCGACCTGCCCGCTGAGATTGGCGGCCTTCTTGACGGACTTGGGCATGGGATAGCCCTTTTGGAGGTAGCCGTCGCGCTCGGCGGAGTCGAGGTGACCGTCCTTGACCATCTCACCGAGGATCCACTTCCACCGCTTGGTGGCCCGCTTCAGGTTCTTCTCCCGGGTGGCCGCGGGGTCGATGTCGACGGCCCCGGCCGGGTCGTAGTACGTCGGACCCTTGAGCAGCGCCGTGAGTACCGCGCTCTGGCTGGCGTTGAGATCCTTGGCGTCCTTGTCGTAGTACGTACGGGCGGCGGCCTGGATGCCGTAGGCGCCGCGTCCGTAGTACGACGTGTTCAGATAGCCGGCCATGATGTCCTGCTTGTCCACCTCGTTATCGATCTTCATCGAGATGAACAGTTCCTTGAACTTCCGGCTCAGGGTCTGTGACTGGTCCCGGAGCCGGTTGTTCTTCACGTACTGCTGGGTGATGGTGGAGCCGCCCTGGGTCTGGCCGCCCTTGGCCATGTTCACCAGGGCTCGACCGATGCCCATCGGGTCGATGCCCTCGTCCTCCCAGAACGTCTTGTTCTCCGCGGAGATCACAGCGTTCTGCATGTGCAGGGGGATCTGCTCGAAGGAGATGTTCTGCCGGTTGATCTCGCCGCCGGTGGCGGCCATCTGAGAACCGTCGTCCCAGAGATAGACGTTGTTCTGTGCGGTCGCGCCCTTGTCCGGGTCGGGGATGCCCACCAGCGCATAGCCGATTCCGCCCGCGACCATCATGAGGCCGATGACGCCCAGGCTGACGCCGGTGGCGAGTTTCCAAGACGGCATCCAGCGGCGCCAGCCGTCCTTGCCACCCCGCGGGTAGTCGATGAACCGCTTCTTGCCGGGGTCGCCACCGTGACCTGATCCCCGAGCACCGCCGCCGCCCCCACCACGTCGACCGCCACGGCCACCCGCAGCCCCACCAGCGCCACCGTCGACCCGTCGACGGCCGGAGCCGCGCTGGGCGGCACGACGGGCCTCGGCCCGGCTGGTATAGGTGCGGTCATCCCCCTGAGGCGTGGGCTCCGCGGGGGAGCCGGGGGGAGAGTCCTGCCCGTAAGGGGCGGAAGGTGACTCCGTAGTGCTACGCCGTGGCGGTGCTGCGCGACGGCCGGATGGCTGCTGGGCGGCGCGCCTGGCAGCCGCCCGCCCGCCACCCTGCGGTTGTGGCGGTTTGCGACGGTGCTCGCTCATCGAACGACTACTCCTCGGGCAGGCGAGACGCCTGGAAGCGGCAGTTGTGTTCCGGGCCCCCGGAATGGATACGGACCAGACCAGACAAAGGTCTCATCCTCTGAGCACCCACGGCATTGACGTCTGCAGGCATCCCATGGTTCCCGGTGGTCGGCATCCGCACAGACTACGCACGGTCAAAGCTCCTCTAGCACTGAAGTTCATCCCAAAACAGGCAAGTTGCTCAACATCATTTGGGGATGTGACGCCGTTCACCATGAGCCCCCTTGTCGCACGCCAGACCTCGTCATATCGTGCTGATGTATCGACTCGATACATCAGCACGACATAAGCAGCCGGGCGAACGAAGGCGAGGATGATGAGCAGACGCTCCGGCATCCTTGAGTTCGCCGTGCTCGGCTTGCTCCGCGAGGCCCCGATGCACGGGTATGAGCTGCGCAAACGGCTCAACACCTCACTGGGAATCTTCCGGGCCTTCAGTTACGGAACCCTCTACCCCTGCCTCAAGACGCTGGTCGCCAACGGCTGGTTGATCGAGGAACCGGGAAGCGCTCTAGAGGACGCCCTGGCCGCTTCACTCTCAGGGCGCCGCGCCAAGATCGTCTACCGGTTGACGGCGGAAGGTAAAGACCACTTCGAGGAACTGCTCTCCCACACCGGCCCGGACAGCTGGGAGGACGAGCACTTCGCGGCTCGCTTCGCCTTCTTCGGGCAGACGGAGCGCGAGGTGCGGATGCGTGTGCTGGAAGGTAGGCGCAGCCGGCTGGAGGAACGGCTGGAGAAGATGCGCGCCTCCCTGGCACGGACTCGCGAGCGTCTCGACGACTACACCCTTGAGCTCCAGCGGCACGGCATGGAGTCCGTGGAACGCGAAGTGCGCTGGTTGAACGAGCTCATCGAGAGCGAGCGGGCGGGACGGGACCAACGGCGGCCCTCCTTGGACAGCTCGCCTCAACACGACAACACAACTGGGTCGGCGGACGGCCTGCCTCGGCTCGGGAGCTCCGAGTCCACCGAGGGCATGCCCTCAGGACCGGACACCCCTCCGAATCCGTCCAACGACACCGTCAACTGAGACCCCGCGGTCCGCAGGGTCTCATCCGGAATACCGAGAACAAACAGGGAGCAACCGGAATGGGTTCGGTTCGCGTAGCCATCGTCGGCGTGGGCAACTGCGCCGCCTCATTGGTGCAGGGCGTCGAGTTCTACAAGGACGCCGACCCGGCCGGCAAGGTGCCGGGTCTGATGCACGTCCAGTTCGGTGACTACCACGTCAAGGACGTCGAGTTCGTCGCCGCCTTCGACGTGGACGCCAAGAAGGTCGGCCTCGACCTGGCGGACGCCATCGGCGCCAGCGAGAACAACACCATCAAGATCTGCGATGTGCCGAACAGCGGCGTCACCGTGCAGCGTGGTCACACCTTGGACGGTCTGGGCAAGTACTACCGCCAGACCATCGAAGAGTCCGACGCGGCCCCGGTCGATGTTGTCCAGATCCTCAAGGACAAGCAGGTCGACGTTCTGGTCTGTTACCTGCCCGTCGGTTCCGAGGCTGCGGCGAAGTTCTACGCCCAGTGCGCCATCGACGCCAAGGTCGGCTTCGTCAACGCCCTCCCGGTCTTCATCGCCGGCACCAAGGAGTGGGCGGACAAGTTCACCGAGGCGGGCGTCCCGATCGTCGGTGACGACATCAAGTCCCAGGTCGGTGCCACCATCACCCACCGGGTGATGGCGAAGCTCTTCGAGGACCGGGGTGTCATCCTGGACCGCACGATGCAGCTGAACGTCGGCGGCAACATGGACTTCAAGAACATGTTGGAGCGGGAGCGCCTGGAGTCGAAGAAGATCTCCAAGACGCAGGCTGTCACCTCGCAGATCCGCGACCGCGAGTTGGGCGAGGACAATGTCCACATCGGTCCGTCGGACTATGTGGCCTGGCTGGACGACCGCAAGTGGGCGTACGTACGCCTTGAGGGTCGTGCCTTCGGTGACGTTCCGCTGAACCTTGAGTACAAGCTTGAGGTCTGGGACTCCCCGAACTCCGCCGGTGTCATCATCGACGCCGTGCGGGCTGCGAAGATCGCCAAGGACCGCGGCATCGGTGGCCCGATCCTCTCCGCATCCTCGTACTTCATGAAGTCGCCGCCCGTGCAGTACTTCGATGACGAGGCCCGTGAGAACGTCGAGAAGTTCATCGCGGGTGAGGTCGAGCGCTAGACGCTCCTCGTCACTCGGCTTCGCTCAGGGCCCGGCCGCTCCATGGCACGGGATCCCGGTGTCGCCGATCAGTCGACACCTGTTTGAACGCGGCGGAGTTCGCTGAGGTTCTCCACTGAGCTGAACGACCGTGAAGGGTCCCCGGGTCATCCACTCGGGGACCCTTCGCATGTGTGACCCTTGATCGCATGTCTGCCGTACGTGATCTGCGCGTACTCCTCCGCCTGACCAACTTCCGTCGTCTGCTTGCCGTGCGACTGCTCTCCCAGTCGGCCGACGGCGTCTATCAGGTTGCCCTCGCTACATACGTGGTCTTCTCCCCGGAGAAGCAGACCTCTCCGGCGGCCATTGCCTCGGCGATGGCCGTACTCCTGCTGCCCTACTCCCTTGTCGGGCCGTTCGCCGGAGTACTCCTCGACCGCTGGCGGCGGCGGCAGATCTTCCTGTACGGCAATCTCCTGCGAGCGCTCCTCGCAGGAGTGACCGCCGTGCTGATCCTTGTCTCGGTGCCCGACTGGATCTTTTTTGCGTCCGCCTTGTCCGTCACCGCGGTCAATCGCTTTGTTCTGGCAGGGCTCTCCGCGGCACTTCCGCGGGTGGTCGATGAGGAGCGTCTGGTCACGGCCAACGCACTTTCACCGACTGCGGGCACTTTGGCGGCCACGGCAGGTGGCGGACTGGCGTTCGCTGTCCGACTGGTCTCGGAAGACTCCGATGCTGCGGTGGTGACACTGGGGGCGGCGCTCTACCTCTGCTCCGCACTGGCCTCGCTCCGTATGGACAAACAGCTTCTCGGACCAGATCCAGAGCAGATCCAACCCCGCCTGGCTGCCGCGCTCGCCTCGACGGCGCGCGGACTCAGGGCGGGGCTACGCCATCTCGTGGAACGTCCGGCAGCCGCCCGAGTGCTGACCGCGATGACCTTGATGCGATTCAACTACGGGGCACTGACCGTCATGGTCCTCATGCTCTGTCGCTATGCCTGGTACGAGAACGAGCAGGACGGCCTCGCCCTCCTGGGGGTCGCCGTAGGCATCTCGGGAGCCGGATTCTTTGCGGCGGCAGTACTGACACCCTGGGCAGCCAGCCGACTTGGCCGCGTGGGCTGGATGGCCATCTGCTCGGGAGCGGCGGCTTTGCTGGTCCCCGCGTTGGGGCTCTCCTTCACTCCGGGCCCCACACTGGCCGCCGCGTTCATCCTGGGATTCATCACTCAAGGCTCAAAGATCACCACCGATACGGTCGTTCAGACCTCGGTGGACGACGCCTATCGAGGGCGCGTCTTCTCCCTCTATGACGTGCTGTTCAACGTCGCCTTCGTAGGGGCGGCCGGAGTGGCCGCACTCATACTGCCCCCTGACGGGCGATCGCTACAGCTCCTCGTGTTGGTCTCAGCGATCTATGGGGCAACCGCCATCGCCCTGGCCCGATGGAATCGAGAAGGCACTCGCTCCATATAACGGGGACGCCGTGGATCGAGAAGCACTCAGGGCGATGTTTCACGTGAAACATCGCCCCGCCGAAGTGAGCCCATGGGTGGGGCTTGATGTTTCACGTGAAACATCAAGCCCCACCCCCTCCTACTCCTGGCTTGCCCACCACTCCTTCAGCGCGGCAACGGCTGCCTCTTGATCCATCGGACCGTTCTCCAAGCGCAACTCCAACAGGAAGCTATAGGCGCGCCCGATCACCGGCCCGGGCCCCACACCCAGGATCTCCTGGATCTGGTTGCCGTTGAGGTCGGGCCTGATGGCGTCGAGCTCTTCTTGCTCCTGTAGCTGCGCGATCCGCTCTTCAAGTCCGTCATATGTGCGTGACAGGGCGCTCGCCTTGCGCTTGTTGCGGGTGGTGCAGTCCGAGCGGGTGAGTTTGTGCAGTCGGGCCAGCTGAGGCCCAGCGTCACGGACATACCGACGCACTGCGGAATCTGTCCACTCCCCGGCACCGTATCCATGGAACCGCAGATGCAGTTCCACCAACCGCGAGACATCCCTGACCATCTCATTGGAGTACTTCAGAGCGGTCATCCGCTTCTTGGTCATCTTGGCGCCCACCACCTCGTGATGATGGAACGACACCCGTCCGTCCTCTTCGAAGCGTCGAGTCCGCGGCTTGCCGATGTCATGCAGAAGGGCAGCCAGCCTGAGCACCAGATCAGGTCCGTCCTCCTCAAGATCAATGGCTTGTTCCAGCACGGTCAGGGAGTGCTCGTACACATCCTTGTGCCGGTGGTGCTCATCGCTCTCCAGCCGCAGCGCAGGCAACTCGGGCAGCATTCGGTCGGCCAAACCAGAATCGACGAGGAGCGCCAGCCCCTTGCGTGGGTGCGCCGAGAGAACCAACTTGTTGAGCTCATCCCGAACCCGCTCCGCCGAGACGATCTCCAGACGGTCGGACATGTCCTTCATCGCGGAAACGACGTCGGGGGCCACTTCAAAGTCCAATTGAGCGGCGAACCGTGCGGCCCTCATCATCCTGAGCGGATCATCCGAGAAGGAATCCTCCGGTGTACCCGGCGTTCTCAGCACTCGGGCCGCAAGATCTTCCAAACCGCCGTGAGGGTCGATGAACTCCTTCTCCGGCAGGGCAACGGCCATCGCGTTCACCGTGAAGTCACGGCGGACGAGGTCCTCCTCGATGGACTCACCGTAGGAGACCTCAGGTTTGCGCGAAGTCCTGTCGTACGCCTCGGACCGATAGGTCGTGACCTCGATCTGATAGCCGTCCTTCTGAGCGCCGACGGTCCCGAAGGCGATGCCCACGTCCCATACCGAATCAGCCCAGGGACGGATGATCTTCAGTACGTCCTCGGGACGGGCGTCCGTCGTAAAGTCAAGATCGTTACCGAGCCTGCCGAGCAGCGCGTCCCGGACCGAGCCTCCCACGAGGGCAAGACTGAATCCCGCATCCCGAAAGAGGCGGGCAAGATCGTCAGCGACGGGGGCTACACGCAGTAGCTGAGTCACCGCGCGGTGTTGCACCTGATTCGGCGCGGTGGAGATGTCTTCGTTGGCGTTCGGCACAACAGAAGAGGGTACGTGGCCCCGGCGACTGAAGCGCCCGTCTTTACTAGCGCCCCACGATGCACGCCTGGCCACACAGACAACAGGAGCAAGATCTCAGGCCGAGGAAAGAGCACATTCGGCTAACCGTTGCGATCTTGTAAAACACTCCGCGGCACTTCAGCACAGCGTGCCTCGTTACCATGCGTGGACGCGATATGCGACAGCGACCAATGGCGACAGACAACAGGGACGGACGTGCGCGTGGCCGAGGCGGCAGACTTCCAAGGGGGGCCCCCTTCCCCTGCCCGCCGGCGACTGGGTCGTGCAGCCTCGCTGGTGGCCGGCCTCCCCTTGGTGGCAGGTCTCCTCGGTGGGCCGGGAGCCTCCCTTGCCCATGCCGACGAAGCGCCTTCCGGCTCGCGCACGGTCGCGGTGTCCCTCTCTTCCTTCACACCGGCCGCGCCGGTTGAGGACGACACCCTCACGATCTCTGGCACGGTGTTGAACCAGGGCAAACAGACCGTGACCGATGTCGAACTTGAGCTGTACGTCGGATCCCAGTTGCAGGGCAGAACGGCCATTGATCGAGCTGCCAAACGGACCGGCTACACCCCGGGTGCCGAAGGGCGCCCCATCAACGACAAGTACACCCTGAAGCTCCCCGAACTCGTCGCCGGCATCAGCAGGGACTTCTCCCTCTCCGTTCCGGTGGAAGAACTGGACCTGGGGGACGGAGGGGTCTACCAACTGGGCATCGCGCTCCAGGGCAGGACTCCGGCAGAGCCCATTGACCAGGTACTGGGCATGGAGCGGACCTTTCTGCCGTGGCAACCCGACACCCTGGACAAGCGGACCCAGCTCACCTACCTCTGGCCTCTGATCTCCTCGACCCACCTCACGTCAGAGACGGAGACGGGCTCGGACGAACGCCAGACACCGGTCTTCGCTGATGAGTCCCTGGCCAAGGAACTGGCGCCCGAAGGTCGGCTGGGCCAGATGGTCGCCCTGGGCAAAGGGCTTCCGGTCACCTGGGTGGTGGATCCCGACCTCCTGGCCACCGTGGACGCGATGACGGGAAACTACCGGGTCAAGAGCGGGGACCGTACGGTCGCAGGGCGGAACCAGGCGGTCGCCAACCAATGGCTGACTTCTGTCGAAGCAGCCGTCGAGGGTCGCAAGGTGGTCGCGCTGCCCTTCGCCGATCCAGATCTCGCCTCCTTGGCACACCGCGGCAAGCATGTGTCCGGTTCCCTCAGTCACCTTCAGCAAGCCACGGATGTCGCCGCCAAGACGGTGGAAACAATCATTCATGAGAAGCCGTCCACTGACTTCGCCTGGCCTGTCGACGGTGCTGTGGACTCGTCGATCGTCGATGTGGCGACCTCGGCGGGCGCCAGCAAGGTGATCGCGCGCAGCGACAGCCTGCGCGACAACCTGGAGTACACCGCGACGGCCGCCCGGCCGATCGGCGGTGGAACGACCGCCGTGGTCAGTGATGTCCGGCTTTCGAAGGCTTTCCAGGGCCCCATGCTGAACAGCGGGGATTCGACGCTCGCCATTCAGCAGTTCCTCGCCCAGACCCTGGCAGTGACACTTCAGGATCCGGGCAACCCTCGCAGCATCGTCGTGGCCCCCCAGCGCATGCCGAGCGCTTCCCAGGCCCAGTCCATGGCCCGCGCCCTTACGGCCCTGGACGCGCAGCGCTGGACCCGTCCGTTGGACCTGGTGTCTGCCGCGGCGGTCGAGCCCGACGCCGGGGCGACGACCACGGTCGCGCCTTCGTCCCGGTATCCCAAGAGCCTGCGGAAGCAGGAGCTGCCCGTGCGGGCGTTCCAGGACATCCGGGCCACGCAGAACGCCCTCGACAAGTTCACGGTCATCCTGACGCAGATGGACCGGGTGGAGACGCCGTTCGGACGGGCAATCGACCGTGAGATGTCCACGTCGTGGCGTGGAAACCCGGTCGGGGCCCAGTCGTACCGCGACGGCGTACAGAAGAACCTCCAGTCCCTCACCGAGGAAGTGGAGTTGATCGACAAGTCGCAGATCACCCTTTCCGGACGGAGCGCGACGATCCCGGTCACGGTGCAGAACCGGCTGGTGCAGGGCGTCGACAATCTGGTTCTCCGGCTCAGCTCGGACAATGCAGCGCGACTGAGCCTCGGCGACGACAAGGGCACCGCTGAACAGCCGGTCACCGTGCAAGGGGGACACAGCCAGTCGGTGAAGTTCGACGCCCTGGCGAACGCCAACGGCCAGGTCCGTATGACCGCCCAGCTCTATACGCAGGACAACAAGCCGTACGGCGAGAAGATGCAGTTCACGGTGAAGGTCTCGGAGATCACTCCCACCGTGATGCTCGTCATCGCCGGTGGGGTGCTGCTGCTGGTCCTCGCCGGTGTGCGGATGTACACGCAGCGCAAGCGGGCGGCCCTGCTGGACCCTGCCGCCGCTGAGGCGACGTCCGACGAGGACGACGCCGAGACGCCGCGGCCCGTGAACGAGAACGAGAACGACAACCAGGCAGCAGCAGGAGAAGGGGAAGGGGCCACCGAGCGCCCTGAGGGCGACATCCGCGAGCCCGATCCCGGGCAGGCGAGTGACCCGACACCGGACACCAAACCGGAAAGCGGCAACGCATCGGGCCCGGGTGAGAAAGTGGACCGTTGAGCGATGTCGTGGCCGGCCGGCCGGGGACGATGAGGTGGGGTAGCAATGAACGCGCCGTACGACGGTGACCGCGGTCAGGGCGCGGGCGTGGGCCCAGACGGTCAGGTTCCGCCGCAGCCTGAACCTGACCCCGGCGCACAGCACCCGTCCCCCCGGGAGGGATATGGACACGAGGGGTACGGACCTGCGGGCTATGGCCAGGAAGGATACGGCCAGGAGCACTACGCCCAAGATCCCTACACACAGGACGCCTATGCCCAGGACCCCTACCGGACCCATGATCTGTCCGCCCAGGATCCGGTCGCCGAGGCCCTCTACGACCGGGCTGCCCACCCCCCGCCCCCTCCCGGCACCTACCAGCAGCCGCAGCCGCTCTACCAGCAGCCGCCCGTTGCGCAGTACGCACCCGATCCCCGGGTCTGGGCCCAGACCCCACCGCCCGAGCCCGAAGGCCCTTCCCGGCATCTGCCCTACGGCGACGACGCGAGGACCACTCAGTTCACCGGTGTCGACGAGCTGGTCACCCGGGCGGGCGATCGGGAGCCGGAGCCGGACGCCTTCGCCCATCTCTTCCGGGACCAGCAGGCATCTCCCCAGCAGATCCCCGCACCAACGGCAGAACCACTGCCGGCGCCCCCACCGCAGAAGCCGGCCAACAAGACCGCAGGGCTGTTGAAGTCCAGCGCCATCATGGCGGCGGGCACCATCGTCTCGCGGCTGACCGGCTTCCTCCGGACCTTGGTGATGGCAGCGGCCATCGGCGTGGGAACGCTCAACGACTCCTACCAGGTCGCCAACGTCCTCCCGACCATGATCTACGTCCTGGTCGGCGGTGGCGCCCTCAACGCGGTCTTCATCCCCCAGCTCGTGCGAGCCATGAAGAACGACGAAGACGGCGGAGAGGCATACGCCAACCGACTGCTGACCCTCGTCATCGTCCTGCTCGCGGGTGTCACCACGCTCGGCGTTCTCGCGGCACCGCTCCTGATCCAGATCATGTCGGACTCGATCGCGTCCGACCCTCAGCAGATGGAGGTAGCGGTCACCTTCGCCCGCTACTGCCTGCCGACCCTGTTCTTCATGGGCGTCCACGTGGTGCTTGGGCAGATCCTCAACGCACGCGGTCGATTCGGCGCGATGATGTGGACCCCGGTCCTGAACAACATCGTGATCATCGCTACCTTCGGTGCCTTCATCTGGGCGTTCGGCAGCTTCACCGAGACCGGAGTGGACAGCTCGACCATCACTCCCGAAGGTGTCCGACTGCTCGGCATCGGCACCCTGCTCGGACTGGTCGTTCAGGCGCTGGCAATGATCCCGTACCTGCGCGAAGCCGGTTTCAAGATGAAGCTGCGCTTCGACTGGAAGGGACAGGGTCTGGGCAAGGCCGCCGGCCTCGCCAAGTGGACCTTCTTCTTCGTGCTGGCGAACCAGCTCGGCATGATCGTCGTGACCCAGCTGGCCACCTGGGCCGGCGGCACGGCCGCGAGGGAAGAGGGCGTCACGGGCGCCGGCATCACCGCGTACAACTACGCCCTGCTCCTGTGGCAGATGCCGCAGGCCATCATCACCGTATCGGTCATGACGGCTGTCCTTCCGAGGATCTCCCGCTCCGCCAGTGACGGCGACTCGGCGGCCGTGCGCGACGACATCTCCCACGGCCTACGTACCTCGGCCGTCGCCATCGTGCCCTGTGCCTTCGCCTTCCTCGCGCTCGGTGTACCGATGACCAGCCTGCTCTACGCCGGCTCGGGGGAGGAAGGTGCCCGAAACATCGGCTTCATCCTGATGGCGTTCGGTCTCGGGCTGATCCCGTACTCGGTGCAGTACGTCGTACTCCGTGGCTTCTACGCCTACGAGGACACCAGGACGCCCTTCTACAACACGGTGATCGTGGCCTTCGTCAACGCGCTGGCCTCCGCGATCAGCTTTGTCGTGCTGCCAGCCCGCTGGGCGGTCGTCGGCATGGCCGCCTCGTACGGGCTCGCCTACATGGTCGGCGTCGGTGTCGCCTGGTCCAGGCTGAACAAGCGCCTGGGCGGAGATCTCGACGGTCCGCACGTGCTGCGGACCTACGCCCGGCTCTGCTTGGCCTCCCTTCCCGCGGCAGCCCTGGGCGGGGCAGCCGCGTACGCCATCCTCAAGGCCCTCGGTGGCGGAGCCGTAGGTTCCCTTGCCGCACTGGTAGCGGGTGGAATCGTGCTCCTGGCCGTGTTCTTCCTGGCGGCGAAGCGGATGCGCATCGAGGAGCTGAACTCCATGGTCGGAATGGTCCGCGGGCGCCTCGGCCGCTAGTCGACTGCAATACCGCACAACCATCGCTGTCCGCTGTGTGTCGTGCATAGCGGCGGACTGTGGGCACAATTGGCATGGCTGTTTGTTCATGCGCAACGGATGGGGAGGCAGGAACGACGGTGGCGGAACGTAGCACGGCTGCCGTCGACGTGGCCGACAACAGCGGAGACGAACCGCTGACCGCGCAGGCGGACAAGGCCACGACCGACGGGGCGGCCCAGACGGAGAACACGGCGGAAGGCAAAACGCCGGAGACGGGCAGTGAGCGACAGAGGGCCGAGCCTTCGATCGCCCCGCCCGAGCTACACAGCGGCCACAAGCTCGCCAGACGCTACCGTCTGGAGGAGTGCGTCACCCGTCTGGACGGTTTCAGCAGCTGGCGTGCCGTGGACGAGAAACTACGCCGTGCTGTCGGGGTCCATCTCCTACCCGCCGACCACCCACGAGCCCGCTCGGTCCTGGCTGCGGCGCGCTCCGCGGCCCTCCTCGGAGATCCGCGATTCGTCCAGGTACTGGATGCGGTCGAGGAGAACGACCTCGTCTATGTGGTCCATGAGTGGCTGCCGGATGCCACCGAGCTCACGGCGGTGCTGGCGCTCGGCCCCATGGAGCCGCACGACGCCTATCACCTCGTGGATCAGCTCTCACAGGCCATGACCGCGGCGCACCGCGAGGGGCTGGCGCATCTCAGGCTCACGCCGGGGGCCGTACTAAGGACCTCGACCGGCCAGTACCGCATCCGTGGGCTAGCGGTGAACGCCGCGCTAAGGGGCATCACCACCGACCGTCCCCAGCGGGCCGACACCGAGGCGATCGGCGCCCTTCTCTACGCCGCCCTGACCCATCGCTGGCCCTACGAGAGCAATGCGTACGGCCTCTCCGGGCTTCCCAAGGGCATCGGGCTCCTCCCACCCGACCAGGTCAGGGCCGGTGTCCATCGAGGACTCTCCGAACTCGCCATGCGGGCACTGGTCAACGAGGGTGCAACGGCTTCCCGACAGGAACCCCCTTGCACCACCCCGGAAGAACTGGCCAAGGCAGTCGCGTCGATGCCACGGATCCGCCCTCCGGAACCGGCCTTCGCCTCGCCACCCGACTACCAGCGGACCACCTACCAACAGGGCGTCTACGGGCGTCCTCCCCACCCCGGCGTCATGACCACGCAGGCGATCCCCACTCCTCCCGCACCACTCGAAAGTCGTACGGGCAAGGTTCTGAAGTGGGGAGTGGCCGCCCTGCTGATCGCTGCTCTGGGACTCGGTAGCTGGCAGGTCGCCGACAGGCTGATCGACCACGGCAAGGAACGAGTCGACCCGGGCACCACCCAGTCCGAGACCGGAAACAAGAACGAAGGCGTCAATCCCCTTCCCGAGACCGGAAAGCCGATCACCATCGAGTCGGCGCGAGACTTCGACCCCTTCGGCTCGGACAGGTCCGAGAAGCCTGCAGGGATACAGAAGAGCTTCGACGGAGACCGCAGCACCTACTGGAACACGGATGGCTACCGCGGCAAGTCCAACTTCGGCGGACTGAAGGCCGGAGTCGGCCTCATCCTGGACCTCGGCAAGGTGCAGCCGATCGGGACTGTCGATGTGTCCTTCCTCGGAGGGACCACCTCCGTGGAACTGCGGGCCGCGTCCGAATCGGCACAATCGGAGCCCGACAGCTTCAGGAAGTACGCCAAGGTCGCCGAGGGGTCCGGAACCAATGTCTCCCTTAAGCCTGGCAAGCCGTTGAAGTCGCGATACGTTCTGGTCTGGCTGACCAATCTTCCGTCAACCGGCGAGGGTGATTTCCGAGGCAAGGTCTCAGAAATCAAGATCACCACCTGACGGCACCAGGGGAGGGGCTGCACCGTTGGACGACGCGATACCTCGCGACACCAGCGACCAAGACCTGTTGGCCAGCCATGTCGCGGGGGACCCACACGCCTTTGGTGAGCTGGTGCGTCGGCATCGCGACAGACTCTGGGCCGTCGCCCTACGGACCCTGGGGGATCGCGAAGAGGCCGCCGACGCCGTCCAGGACGCTCTTGTCTCCGCCTTCCGAGCAGCTCACACCTTTCGGGGTCAGTCCGCCGTGACCACATGGCTTCATCGCATCACGGTGAATGCCTGTCTGGATCGTGCGCGTAAGGCAGCGACGCGCAAAACGTCTCCCATCGATGACGCACAGCGCCTGGAGCAGCTACTGGAACCGCATGAATCGGCGGAAGCGCCGGCTGAGCGCCAGGACCTCAACCGAGAACTCCTGGCGGCCCTGGCCAAACTTCCGCCGGATCAGCGCGCCGCACTCATCCTCGTCGATATGCAGGGATACCCCGTGGCGGAGGCCGCTCTCGTCCTCGATGTGCCGGTAGGAACGGTCAAGAGCAGGTGCGCCCGTGGCCGGGCCAGACTGCTGCCCATGCTCACCCATCTGCGCGCTGATGCCGGGGATAGCCGTGGGCCGAGCGGGGGAAGGAACCGGACGCCGGGGGATTCCGTCCCATCGGCATCGGGACCACGGGACACAGAGCCAAACGGCTCTGCTGCTGCGAAGGGCGGAGGTGGGCGCGCGTGACATCCACGGCCGATATGACTCAGCACCCGGACGTCTCAGAGATCTCCGATCTCACCGAAGGGTTGCTCTCCCCTGCCCAGAGCAACGATCTCCGACAGCATCTGGACGACTGCGCGCTGTGTGCAGACGTTCATGCCTCCCTGGAGGAGATCCGGGGCATGCTCGGCACGCTGCCCGGAACGCCGCGCATGCCGGCAGATATCGCCGAGCGCATTGACGCGGCCCTCGCCGCCGAAGCGCTACTCGATTCCACAGCTCCCGAACGCAAGACGCATGTTTCACGTGAAACAACGCACGTCTCGTCGAAGCAGGAGACCCACCCCGCAACGGAGCGGCCTTCAGGTCATGCCCGCGGCACCACTGGTCCCGGGCGCACTCGGACGAAGCGGCGGCGGCGCACAGCCACCCTGGGCGCCGTCTTCACGATCGCCGCCATCAGCATGAGCGTGCTTCTCCTACAGATGGTTCGATCCACCGATGACGGCGCCTCGGAGAAACGCTCCACCAGCGCTGGCGTGGCCGACCTCGGTTCGGCTGATGACTTCGCAGGCCCAGCTCTGGAGAGCACCGTGCAGCTACTCGTCGGGGGCAACGCTTCCGCTAGGCGTTCCGTGCCGGAGAACAGCAATGGTGTCCGCACCCATGAAGCACCGTCTTCGCCGAAGACCCTGAAGGGCGCCGCGGCACCGACCTGTGTCCAGCAAGGAACAGGACGCCTCGACTCTCCGATTGCCGTGGAGCAGGGCACGTACGAAGGGGAGAACGCCTATCTGATGGTCTTCCCCCACTCCTCTGACACGGGGCTCGTTCAGGCGTACGTCGTCGATGCCGTCTGTGTGAACAGCTCACCGCCGGCTGCTGGAAAGCTGCTCTTGGAAGAGACCTACTCTCGTCGCTGACGCATTGGTTCGCGCTGTATGCCGTCCCGGGAATGCGAGCCCCTTAGTATCCGTTGGGTGGGGTGAGGAGTCATTGACCCGGCACCCCGGCAGCAGCACAGCCTTCAGAGACGAGGAAGAACCCGTGAGCGACGTCCGTAACGTGATCATCATTGGCTCCGGGCCAGCCGGGTACACGGCGGCGCTCTACACCGCACGGGCTTCGCTGAACCCGTTGGTGTTCGAAGGTGCCGTCACGGCCGGCGGCGCACTGATGAACACCACCGATGTGGAGAACTTCCCGGGCTTCCGTGACGGCATCATGGGCCCGGACCTGATGGACAACATGCGCGCCCAGGCGGAGCGCTTCGGTGCCGAGCTCGTCCCGGACGATGTGGTCTCCGTGGACCTCACCGGCGACATCAAGACCGTCACCGACACTGCGGGCACCGTGCACCGCGCCAAAGCCGTGATCGTGACCACCGGCTCCCAGCACCGCAAGCTTGGTCTGCCCAATGAAGATGCGCTCTCCGGGCGAGGCGTCTCCTGGTGCGCCACCTGTGATGGGTTCTTCTTCAAGGACCAGAACATCGCGGTGATCGGTGGTGGCGACACTGCGATGGAGGAAGCGACCTTCCTCTCCCGCTTCGCAAAGTCAGTGACGATCGTCCACCGTCGCGACACCCTGCGGGCTTCGAAGGCCATGCAGGACCGGGCCTTCGCCGACCCCAAGATTTCGTTCGCCTGGGACAGCGAGGTTGCCGAGATCCATGGCGACCAGAAGCTCACCGGACTGACTCTGCGCAACACCAAGTCGGGCGAGACGTCCGAGCTGGCGGCCACTGGTCTCTTTATCGCCGTCGGTCACGACCCGCGGACGGAGCTCTTCAAGGGGCAGCTCGACCTTGACGACGAGGGCTACCTGAAGGTCGCTGCGCCTTCGACCCGCACCAACCTCACCGGTGTCTTCGCCGCGGGCGATGTCGTCGACCACACCTACCGTCAGGCCATCACTGCCGCTGGTACTGGCTGCTCCGCAGCTCTGGACGCCGAGCGGTTCCTCGCGGCCCTTGCCGATGGCGAGAAGGTCGCAGAGCCCGAGAAGACCCCTGCGGTCTGATTCCTCGACTGTCCTTTCCCACCCCCAGAAGAAGCTAAGGAGGCCGCCGTGGCCGGCGCCCTGAAGACCGTTACGGACGACACCTTCGAAGAGGTTGTCCTCAAGAGCGACAAGCCTGTACTCGTG
This sequence comes from Streptomyces sp. NPDC059256, assembly GCF_042753785.1. NCBI lineage: Bacteria > Bacillati > Actinomycetota > Actinomycetes > Kitasatosporales > Streptomycetaceae > Streptomyces > Streptomyces sp. NPDC059256. The sequence goes on from NZ_JBHYZO010000002.1 coordinate 273,935, forward strand.
GACTTTTGGGCCGAGTGGTGCGGTCCGTGCCGTCAGATTGCGCCGTCGCTGGAGGCCATTGCCGCCGAGCATGGTGACAAGATCGAGATCGTGAAGCTCAACATCGATCAGAACCCCACCATCACGGCGAAGTACGGCGTCATGTCCATCCCGACGCTGAATGTGTACCAGAACGGTGAGGTGGCGCAGACGATCGTCGGCGCCAAGCCCAAGGCTGCGATTCTTCGTGAACTGGAGCCGTTCCTCGCCCACAAGTGACATGGGCCCGATGTTTCACGTGAAACATCGGATGTGAAACAGCGAAGGGGCTCATCCCGTACGGGGTGAGCCCCTTCGTCGCGCTCATAGACATCCCCATGATCAAAGCGGTCTGAGTACCGGCTCCTTCTGAACGGCACCCAGCAATCGATCAAGCGCGAGTTCCATGTCTTCCTTCCAGGAGAGAGCAGTCCGCAGCTCCAGCCTCAACCGTGGATAGGAGGGATGAGGCCGCACGGTCTTGAAGCCAACTGCGAGGAGATGATCAGCTGGTAGAAGACAAGCAGGCTCCTTCCAACGGGCATCACCGAATGCCTCTATCCCCCGGAACCCTCTGCGCAGCAGATCCTTCACGACTGTCTGCACCATGACACGGCCCAAGCCCTGCCCTTGGTACCCGGGGCTGATCCACGCGGTCATCAGCTGCACGGCATCCGCTGAAACTGGGCTCGTCGGAAATGCCTGGGACCGCGGAACATAGGCAGGGGGCGCATAGAGAACGAACCCAGCAGGGACATCGTCCACATAGACCACTCTGCCGCAGGACCCCCAGTCCAGCAGGACCGCCGAGATCCAGGACTCCTTCTCCAGCTCTGATCGCCCCGCTCGAACGGCAGCGTCTCCGCGAACAGGGTCGAGCTCCCAGAAGACGCATGCCCGGCAAGGCCGGGGCAGGTCCGAGAGATTGTCCAATGTGAGAGGTACAAGCCGACGCCCCATGGAGGCTGTTCCTCGCTTCCTGCCCTGGCTCGCAAGAGGCACGACACCCTCCCGCCGGCCCTGGAGACCCTGCTTCCCTCAGCTAAAGGCTGCGGCTACCTGGCGACTCCACAGTGATCACCGGTAGGAGGTCTCAGTCAGACAACGAGGCGCAGTGACCCATCCATCAGCATCGTATCGAGCGTGTCCCCACACAGAAGGGGAGAAAGAAACACAGGCGGACCGTGTCCGGTCGTTCTCCCGAACATGGCCCGCCTCATGACTCAAGCAGAGAGCCTCACTCAGCTCTCGTCGTGAGAATCCCCGTCATCGAGACTCTTCTCCAGGACCCTGCCCTCCCCCGGCGCCAGGGTGCCCAAGATGCGCTCCAGGTCCTCCATCGAGGCAAACTCAACGACGATCTTGCCCTTCTTCTGACCGAGGTCGACCCTCACTCGAGTCTCGAAGCGGTCCGAAAGGCGAGTTGCCAGATCGCCGAGGGCAGGCGACACACGTGTGCCGGCCCTGGGGCTCTTGGGCTTGGCCGTTGCCGCAGAGCTGGAGTTGAGGAGGGTCACGATCTCTTCAACCGCTCTGACCGACAGCCCCTCGGCCACGATCCGATGCGCCAGGCGGTCCTGCTCCGTGGAGTCATCCACAGAGAGCAGAGCCCTCGCATGGCCGGCGGAGAGCACGCCAGCAGCGACCCTGCGCTGAACGGGCGCCGACAACCTCAGCAACCGAAGGGTGTTGGAGACTTGAGGCCGAGAGCGGCCAATACGGTCTGCCAACTGGTCATGGGTGCAGTTGAAGTCCTTGAGCAACTGGTCGTAAGCGGCTGCCTCTTCCAGCGGATTCAGCTGAGCGCGGTGCAGGTTCTCCAGCAAGGCATCCAGCAGAAGCTTCTCATCGTCCGTATCCCGAACGATGGTGGGGATCCGCTCCAGTCCGGCCTCACGGCAGGCCCGCCAGCGACGCTCGCCCATGATCAGTTCATAGCGATCCGGGCCCAACTGCCGTACGACAACCGGCTGAAGAAGCCCGACTTCCTTGATGGAAGTAACGAGTTCGGCGAGGGCGTCCTCGTCGAAGACTTCACGGGGCTGCCGTGGGTTGGGGGTGATGGCGTCGATCGGCACTTCAGCGAAGTACGCACCCGTTGACCCAGCCTGCTCGGATGAACGATCCGAGGACTGCGCGGGCAGCATGACTTCGGGGGCGGCTGCCAGCGCCGTCACCTTTGCGGCTGCCACCCCACGGTCAGTGGTGGGCGTTTGTGGCGCTCCAACAGGGCCCATGGACACGTTGGAAGACGCCTGCTGCTTCTCCTGGGGAGCGGCAGGGATCAAGGCACCGAGCCCACGCCCCAACCCTCTACGTCGCTCGCTCACTGAATCCCCTCCGAGACGTTCTGCTGACTTTTCTGGCCGCCCACATGGGCGTGCTGCGGGTCGTAGTGGACTCCGACCCCGCGAAGTGCAATCTCGCGTGCTGCCTCAAGGTAAGACAGAGATCCACTGGAACCGGGATCGTAAGTCAAAACCGTCTGCCCATAGCTCGGAGCTTCCGAGATACGGACCGAACGCGGAATGCTCGTCCGTAGCACTTCCTCACCGAAGTGAGTACGGACCTCCTCGGCCACCTGTGAGGCGAGACGGGTACGGCCGTCGTACATGGTGAGGAGAATCGTGGATACATGGAGCGTGGGGTTGAGATGACCACGCACCAGATCCACATTCCTGAGCAGTTGCCCCAGCCCTTCCAGCGCGTAGTACTCGCACTGGATGGGAATCAGTACCTCCGCGCCGGCCACCATCGCATTGACGGTCAGTAGACCCAACGACGGAGGGCAGTCAATCAGGATGTAGTCCAGAGGCTGCTCATACGCCTGGATCGCTCGTTGTAGTCGACTCTCCCGAGCCACCAGAGACACCAACTCGATCTCCGCACCGGCGAGATCGATGGTGGCGGGCGCACAGAAAAGACCTTCCACATCGGGGACCGGCTGAACAACCTCGGAGAGAGGTCTGCTGTCCACGAGGACGTCGTAGATCGAGGGAACTTCCGCGTGATGATCGATACCCAAGGCCGTAGAGGCATTGCCCTGAGGATCCAGGTCGACCACGAGAACACGCGCACCGTGCAGGGCGAGCGAGGCTGCGAGATTGACGGTGGTGGTGGTCTTCCCAACGCCACCTTTCTGATTGGCGACAACCATGACGCGGGTCTGCTCAGGTCGGGGCAGGCCCGCGCCGGCACGCCCCAGCGCCTCCACGGCCAGCTGGGCAGCTCGACCAATGGGGGTGTCGTCCATCGGGGGCGGTGTTTCACGTGAAACATCTTCTCCCCCCGACTCGGTACGGGGACCGGGGACCGGATCGGTCATCGGTCCCGCGATGTTGGCGTCGGACCGCAAGGATTCACTCTCCTCGACTTCAGGCTCGCGATGAACAGAGCCTGCCATGCTTTCGGGGTCATGAACCAGCGAGGCCCGTGCTTCTGTGGATGAATCCACCTCTGTGGACAACGCCCTAACCCCAACGAGGGGCTTACGGCTACGAATCGGGGCGGCTGCCCGCCCGCGGCTGATGATTCCCTGCAGCAGTGAGCGACGTTTCACGTGAAACACGATGCATCGGGTACCGTGCCGACCCCAGGTCGACACTCCGAAATGTGTACGTATGGCAGCTTGTATGGAGCATCTGGCCCAGGAATCCGGGGACGACTCAACCGAAGCAGGGCACCCTCGCAGCTATCGGAGACACCGCCACCCGATCCCAGAGCAGACGACGGGGCAGGGTTCGGAGGCAGGAAAGCTACGGTCTCATCGCCCCCGAACGCTCCCGGCCAAGCAGCTCCGCTCGCCGATCTCGCAGCGAACGGGAGCCAGTGCCCACCCCAGGAGACATCCATCACAGCGGGCAGGCTCCACAGGCCGGCCACGTGCCGGTCATCGCCTCCGGCGTGTACGGCTGACCCGTGCCGCCTTGGCTCGCTTCGCAGCGAATCGCACTCCGCCCGGGCTCTCACCAACTTCAACACGCACCACGGTGGCCAGCGGGTCGACCAGTCCTTCCCCGACATGCAACACCGAGCTGCTCACCACACCCAATTTACTGAGGGCTGCCCGGGCCCCCTGAAGCTCTTCTTCTGCGGTGTCTCCCTTGAGGGCGAGCATCTCTCCATAGGGACGGAGAAGCGGCACACCCCAGCCGGCGAGCCGGTCCAGCGGTGCCACCGCACGCGCCGTCACCACATGAACCGGCGTAAGGGTCCCCAAGACCTCCTCGGCCCGACCACGCACCACCGTCACATGGTCCAGCCCCAGCAGCTCGACCACTTCCTGGAGAAAGTTGGTACGCCGCAGCAGAGGCTCCAGCAGCGTGATCTTCAGATCCGGTCGGACCAGCGCCAGAGGAATACCTGGCAGCCCTGCCCCCGAGCCCACATCACAGACCGTGACGCCCTCAGGGACCACCTCGGAGAGCACGGCGCAATTCAGAAGATGACGCTCCCAGAGTCGTGGCACCTCGCGAGGACCGATCAGGCCACGCTTGACTCCGGCATCAGCGAGCAGTTCCGCATACCGCACGGCTTCCGGATAGAACTCTCCGAAAACCCTCCGGGCCGCTTCGGGCGCCAAGGGAAGCTCTGCTGCCTCCGTCACGGGGACCGTCCTTCCGTACCGCTGGGTCGCAATATGGACCGTGGTGGCTGACTATCAGGCTGACAAAGATCGGCCCCGCCTGCGAAACAGACGGGGCCGATGGAACAACAGAGGTCAAGCAGGGAGCACGACGACGAAGCGCTGCGGCTCCTCGCCCTCGGACTCGCTGCGCAGCCCCGCGGCGGCGACCGCGTCGTGGACGACCTTGCGCTCGAAGGGTGTCATGGGCTGGAGCTTGACCGGCTCTCCGGAACCCTTGACCTCGGCGGCGGCCTTGGCACCCAGTTCGGCGAGCTCCGTGCGCTTCTTCGCCCGGAATCCCGCGATGTCCAACATGAGCCGGCTGCGGTCGCCGGTCTCCCGGTGCACGGCCAGACGGGTCAGTTCCTGGAGTGCCTCCAGAACCTCCCCGTCCCGGCCAACCAGCTTTTGAAGATCCCTACCGCCCGAATCGCTGATGATCGAGACCGCAGCCCGGTCGGCCTCGACGTCCATGTCGATATCACCGTCCAGATCGGCGATGTCGAGCAGACCTTCGAGGTAGTCGGCGGCGATCTCCCCTTCCTGCTCAAGGCGGGTCAGGGTGTCGCCTTCCTCGGCGGCGGCGGGGATGGTGCCTTCCGTCACGGATGGACTCCTTCTTACTTCTTGGACGACGGGTGCTTGGGCCGCTGCTGACCCTTGCGCTGTCCCGCCTTGGGCTGCTGGCGTGCGGCAGACTTGCCAGCCGGCTTCGGCTTTGAATCCTGCGGGGTGTCCTTCCGAAGCGAAGGCTTCGCATCGGGCTCAGCGGCGTCGCTGGTCTTGGCACCCGGCTGGGTGGCTGCCGTATGCCGCTTGGCCTTGGTCTGCCGCTTGGGCTGCTGGCGCTTGTGCGGTGCTCCGCCGCCCTCGACATCGGCGACTGCGGTGTCACTCTTCGCCACATTGCCGTCGGCCTGGGCCGCGAAGCCCGCCTTGGCAAGGCCGGAGATGAACCGACGCTCGTTGTCATTGCGATCCGGACCCTTGGCCACGATGGCCGCCACGACATTGCGCTTGCGCCGGGACCGCACGTCACCGCGGGTGGTGGCGCTCTTCAGCAGACGGCCCAGGTACTGGTCCTGCGCCTTGCTGCCGGGGGTGGGGTTCTGGTTGATCACGTACATCTGCTGGCCCATGGTCCACACGTTGGTGGTCAGCCAGTAGACGAGGACGCCGACGGGGAAGTTGATGCCCATGACGGCGAAGATGACCGGGAAGATGTACATCAGCATCTTCTGCTGCTGCATGTACGGCGTCTTGACCGTCAGGTCGACGTTCTTCGCCATCAGCTGGCGCTGGGTGTAGAACTGCGACGCCGACATCAGGATGATCATGATTGCCGTGACGATCCGCACATCGAGCAGGGTGGCGTTGAGAGCCTCGACCTTGCCCGGGCTGTCCGTGAACTTGGACGCCAGCGGAGCACCGAAGATGTGCGCCTCACGGGCACTGTTCAGCAGTGACTCATTGATCACGCCGACGGTCTTGCCCGACGCGATGTTCGAGAGCACGTAGTACAGGGCGAAGAAGAACGGCGACTGCGCGAGGATCGGAAGGCACGAGGAGAGCGGGTTGGTGCCCGTCTCCTTGTACAGCTTCATCATCTCTTCGGACTGACGCTGCTTGTCGCTCTTGTAGCGCTCCTGGATCGCCTTCATCTTCGGCTGAAGCGCCTGCATGTTCCGCATCGACTTGATCTGCTTCACGAAGAGCGGGATCAGACAGATGCGGATCAGGACCACCAGCGACACGATGGACAGTCCCCAGGCCCAGCCCGTGTCAGGACCGAAGGCCGCCCCGTAGAGCTTGTGGAACTGGACGATGATCCACGAAACAGGTGTGGTGATAAAACTGAAGAGACTGGCAATCGTGTCCACTAATCAGGCTCCTTGAGCTTTGGGCGAGGTCTCTGCGGCCGGTTCCAGGGGCTTGGACGTCGACCCCTGGGAAGGCACTTCGGCGGCGGAGTGCCCGCCCTTGTTGCCACGTACGGCATCGCGCAGCATTTCGTGCCACCGCGGACGCTTACGGGGCGGCACATGGTCCACACCGCCCGGCGACCACGGATTGCACCGCAGGATCCGCCAAGCGGTGAGAGCCGTGCCCTTCACCGCACCGTGTCGGTCGATGGCCGTGTATCCGTAGTGGGAACACGACGGGTAGTACCGGCAGACGGGTCCCAGCAGGGGACTGATCGTCCACTGGTACAGCTTGATCAGAGCCAGCAGCGGGTACTTCATCGCGCGCCCCCTCCCAGCAGCCGCTGGAAGGCGGCATCCAGGTCTCGGGCCAGCTGTTCATAAGCGGCGTCACCCGCACCGGGCAGCGCCCGTACGACCACCAGGCTACCGGGGGGCAGCTCGGCGAGCCGATCGCGCATGAGGTGCCGCAGTCTGCGCTTGACCTTGTTGCGCACGACCGCTCCGCCTACAGCCTTGCTTACGACGAAACCCGCACACGTCGGGGGAGCGCTCTCCCCAGGCGCGTGCGGGTCCGTTGAACCGCTGCGTAGATGGACGACGAGAAGCGGGCGACCTGCCCGGCGACCCCGTCGTACCGCGGTCGCGAAGTCCTCGCGCCGCCTCAGCCGATTCTCGGTAGGCAGCACGTCATGACCTGAACGCGATTAGGCGGACAGGCTTGCGCGACCCTTGCCACGGCGAGACGCGAGAATCGCGCGGCCGGCACGGGTGCGCATGCGAAGACGGAAACCGTGGGTCTTCGCACGACGACGGTTGTTCGGCTGGAAGGTGCGCTTGCTCACTCGGGGGCTCCAGAAATGATTCGTAGATGGCGGGACATCGCCTGGCTGTCACCGTGCGCCCACGAGTAGCTCGCGTTTCGCCCGAGTGCACCGCTTCACCATCACAGAGTGTGAGGTTTGCCCATCGGAGGCAGGCGGCAGCAGCCATCGACAACTCGACCTGTTTACGGTACGCGCGGCTACGCCATCCGGTCAAACCAGGGTCACGCCCGCAGCCACTATGCACAGGCTGTGGACAACAACTTGAACCGCGCGGGTCGCCCTGACTACCTTGGCTGAACTCCGAACCCTTTTCCTTTCTGTCCTTGCCTGTCCTTCCCATCCCCGTCCCGAGAACCACACCTTCGTGGGACCTGTGAGAGAGCGTGCCTTGTGGCTGACGTACCTGCCGATCTTGCCGCAGTGTGGCCACGCGTGCTGGAACAACTCCTCGCCGATGGCCAGCCAGGCATCGAGCCCAAGGACAAGCAGTGGGTCGAACGCTGCCAGCCGCTGGCGCTGGTCTCCGACACCGCGCTACTGGCCGCACCCAATGAGTGGAGCAAGCGGGTTCTGGAAGGCAGGCTCGCTTCACTGATCAGTGAGACGTTGAGCCGGGAGTGCGGACGTCCCATTCGGATCGCGATCACGGTCGACGACTCGGCGGGCGAACCGCCAGCCGCACGGCCCCCGGCACAACAGTCCCAGGCACCGCGTTACCAAGGACCGCAGCGCGACGAGTACCAGGGACAGCAGGACGAGTACGCGGGCCCGCAGCGGGACGACGCACCGGGCGACCGCTATCAGCAGAACGACCGCTACCGCGGATACGGTCACCGCTCCGGAGACGACGGGCTGCCGGAGATCCGGCCCGCGTACCCGGAGTACCAGCAGCAGCGGCCCGAACCCGGCGCCTGGCCGCGCTCACAGGAGGACCTGTCCTGGCAACAGCCGCGCCTCGGCGGCTTCCAGGACCGCGACCCCTATGCCTCGCCGCGATCGCACCAGTCGTCGCACGACTACCGCTCGCCCCAGCCGTCGGAGCGACAGTCGTATGAGTCCGGGCGGCCGGAGCGCCATGAGAGGAACGAGTCCCCGCAGTCCCACCGCGGCCCGACGGGGGCACCCGGTCCACTGGGGGCACAGCCGTCGCCGGCTCCGAGGCCGGGTGAGCCGCACGCCCGACTGAATCCGAAGTACCTCTTCGACACCTTCGTGATCGGCGCGTCCAACCGGTTCGCCCACGCCGCCGCCGTCGCGGTCGCCGAGGCCCCGGCGAAGGCGTACAACCCTCTCTTCATCTACGGCGAGTCGGGGCTGGGCAAGACCCATCTGCTCCATGCCATCGGGCACTACGCGCGGAGCCTTTATCCGGGGACCCGGGTGCGGTACGTCAGCTCGGAGGAGTTCACCAACGAGTTCATCAACTCGATCCGGGACGGCAAGGGCGACACCTTCCGCAAGCGCTACCGCGATGTCGACATCTTGTTGGTCGACGACATCCAGTTCCTGGCGAGCAAGGAGTCGACGCAGGAGGAGTTCTTCCACACCTTCAACACGCTCCACAACGCCAACAAGCAGATCGTGCTCTCCTCCGACCGACCGCCGAGGAAGCTGATCACGCTGGAGGACCGGCTCCGCAACCGCTTCGAGTGGGGTCTGACCACGGATGTGCAGCCCCCCGAGCTGGAGACCCGGATCGCCATCCTCCGCAAGAAGGCGGTGCAGGAGCAGCTCAACGCCCCTCCGGAGGTGCTGGAGTTCATCGCCTCCCGCATCTCGCGCAACATCCGCGAGTTGGAGGGTGCACTGATCCGGGTGACGGCGTTCGCCTCGCTCAATCGGCAGCCGGTGGATCTCGGGCTGACGGAGATCGTGCTGAAGGACCTGATCCCCGGCGGTGAGGACTCCTCGCCGGAGATCACGGCGAGCGCGATCATGGCCGCGACGGCGGACTACTTCGGGCTGACCGTGGAGGACCTGTGCGGATCCTCCAGGAGCCGGGTTCTGGTCACCGCCCGGCAGATCGCCATGTATCTCTGCCGCGAGCTGACGGATCTCTCCTTGCCGAAGATCGGCGCGCAGTTCGGCGGGCGGGACCACACGACCGTGATGCACGCGGACCGGAAGATCCGGGCACTGATGGCGGAGCGACGGTCGATCTACAACCAGGTGACGGAGCTGACCAACCGCATCAAGAACGGCTAGCCGACCCGCGCAGGGCGGGGTGCGCCCACGCCTGGCGGGAAGCCGCGCAATCGATGGAGAAGGGCCCTGGAGCAGGTTTCCAGGGCCCTTCTCCATGCCCGGGAACCAGCTATCAGAGATCTAGGGGCCCAGGGACCGGTGACCCTCGCCAGTGGGCCAGCGATGCGGACGGCGGCGGGCCGATCGCTCGTGGAATCTGGTCCCTGCGGCGTTCTCCGGAGCCGCGGGGGAGGGCTTCGCGGCCCGTACGGAGCTCCCGGGAGGCCGTTCGTGACGGTGGAGGGCCGGCCGGACAGGCTCTGAAGTGTTCGAATACCGCCGCTCCGCAGGGAGTTCTCCACAGATCAGGGGAGAATTCACCGTCCACAGCCTGGGGACTGTCAGGTTGTCCAGATTGCATCCACAGGCTGGAGTCTCGGGAGACGATCATCCCAGGTCACTCGGTTGTGGAATTGTGGTCAACCGTTATCCACAGCCTGTGGATGAAAAACTCATCCACAGGCTGTGATCAAACTTGTCCACCGGCAGCCCACAGGCAACGGTGGGTTGCCCACAGCTTCTCCACACCGCTGTCCACTGTTCGGCAACAGAACGCCCCCTCTCACCGTGTCGAGTGAAAGCCGTCACACCAAGGAGGCGGATTGGGCTGTGGGGAACCTGGGTAAAGCTGGGGACGGCCCTGGGGAGAACTGACCCCAACCTGTGCATCGGGTGTGCAGAACTTTTCGGTGTCCACAGGAACACGGAGTTGTCCACCGGTTCCACCCACAGGCACGGTGGACAAAAAACAGCCGTTGACCTGCAATAACGACGTTATCCACCGTTTCCACAGGCCCTACTACTACTGCCACACATAGTTAGCGGGGAATTGGTTTGGAAGTGGGCCCTGTGCACAACTCGGCTCGGCGGCCCGCGACACCTGTGGTCACGACTTGACCCGCAGCCGCACCGACTGTCGGTGGCGTGCGTCAGACTGGTCCCCGGCAACACAGCCGACGACAGAGGCCAGCAACGGCGAGCCAGCAACAGCAGGAGGCGGTTCCGGTGAAGATCCGGGTTGAGCGCGATGTACTCGCGGAGGCGGTGGCCTGGGTGGCCAGAAGCCTCCCGGCCCGTCCGCCGGCGCCCGTACTCGCTGGCCTTCTGCTGAAGGCCGAGGACGGAGCGCTCAGCTTTTCCAGCTTCGACTACGAGGTCTCCGCGAAGGTCTCCGTCGAAGCCGAGGTCGACGAGGACGGCACCGTCCTCGTTTCCGGCCGTCTGCTCGCCGACATCTGCCGTGCCCTGCCCAACCGCCCGGTGGAGATTTCCACAGACGGTGTACGGGCGACGGTGGTCTGTGGCTCCTCCCGCTTCACCCTCCACACCCTGCCGGTGGAGGAGTACCCGGCCCTGCCGCAGATGCCGACCGCGACCGGGACCGTTCCCGGCGAGGTCTTCGCCTCCGCCGCCGCCCAGGTCGCCATCGCCGCCGGGCGCGACGACACCCTGCCCGTCCTCACCGGCGTACGGATCGAGATCGAGGGCGACACCGTCACCCTCGCCTCCACCGACCGCTACCGCTTCGCCGTCCGCGAGTTCCTGTGGAAGCCGGAGAACGCGGACACCTCTGCCGTCGCGCTCGTGCCCGCCAAGACGCTCCTCGACACCGCAAAGGCCCTGACCAGCGGTGACACCGTCACGCTCGCACTCGCAGGCTCGGGCAAGGGCGAGGGCCTCATCGGCTTCGAGGGCGCTGGCCGGCTGACGACGACTCGGCTGCTCGAAGGCGATCTGCCGAAGTACCGGACGCTGTTCCCCACCGAGTTCAACTCGGTCGCCGTGATCGAGACCGCTCCCTTCGTGGAGGCAGTCAAGCGCGTGGCGCTCGTCGCCGAGCGGAACACCCCGGTCCGACTTAGCTTCGAGCAGGGCGTCCTGATCCTGGAAGCCGGATCGAGCGATGATGCACAGGCTGTGGAGCGTGTTGACGCCCAGTTGGAGGGCGATGACATCTCGATCGCCTTCAACCCCAACTTCCTGTTGGACGGGCTGAGCGCGATCGACTCACCGGTCGCCCAGCTGTCGTTCACGACCTCCACCAAGCCCGCGCTGCTGAGCGGCAAGCCCGCCGTCGATGCCGAGGCGGACGAGGCGTACAAGTACCTGATCATGCCTGTACGGCTCTCGGGCTGAGTTCCCACCCCTTTGCAGCCAGGCACTCCCGGTGTCCTCCCACGGGCCTGCTCAGACCCCGAGCAGGCCCGTCAGGCTGCCTACGTCACTCCGGCGTAGGCTCGGAACCGGTTACGCATCTGCATTCGACGCTTTCTGCATTCGACGCTTAAGGACAGTCAAGATGGAGCTCGGCCTCATCGGCCTCGGCAAAATGGGTGGCAACATGCGCGAGCGCATTCGCCGCGCAGGCCACACCGTCATCGGCTACGACCGCAACCCCGACCTCGCCGATGTCCACAGCCTTCAAGAGCTTGTGGACAAGCTGAAGGGCCCGCGGGTGGTGTGGGTGATGGTCCCGGCCGGAGCCGCGACCCAGTCCACCATCGATGAGCTGGCCGAGCTGCTCTCCCCCGGCGACATCGTCGTGGACGGCGGGAACTCCCGCTGGACCGACGACGAGAAGCACGCCGTCGAGCTGGGCATCAAGGGCATCGGTTTCGTCGACTGCGGAGTCTCAGGCGGCGTGTGGGGCCTGGAGAACGGCTACGCGCTCATGTACGGCGGTGACACCGAGCACGTCGCCCGCGTACAGCCCGTCTTCGACGCGCTCAAGCCCGAGGGTGACTTCGGAGCCGTCCACGCCGGCAAGGTCGGGGCCGGTCACTTCGCCAAGATGGTTCACAACGGCATCGAGTACGCCATGATGCAGGCGTACGCCGAGGGCTGGGAGCTGCTGGAGAAGGTCGACTCGGTCACCGACGTGCGCGAGGTCTTCCGCTCCTGGCAGGAAGGCACGGTCATCCGTTCCTGGCTGCTGGACCTCGCGGTCAATGCGCTGGACGAGGACGAGCACCTCGACAAGCTGCGTGGATTCGCCCAGGACAGCGGTGAAGGCCGCTGGACGGTGGAAGCCGCCATCGACAACGCCGTACCGTTGCCCGCCATCACCGCATCTCTCTTTGCCCGGTTCGCCTCCCGTCAGGACGACTCCCCGCAGATGAAGATGATCGCCGCACTGCGCAACCAGTTCGGTGGCCACGCGGTGGAGAGCAAGAAGTAAGCCCTGAGCCGGGGGAGGTCGGCCTACATCCATGCACGTCACGCATCTGTCACTGGCCGACTTCCGCTCGTACGCCCGGGTCGAGGTCCCACTCGACCCGGGCGTCAGCGCGTTCGTGGGCGCCAACGGGCAGGGGAAGACCAACCTCGTCGAGGCCATCGGCTACCTGGCCACGCTGTCGAGCCACCGGGTCTCCTCCGACGCCCCACTCGTGCGGGCCGGCGCTGAGCGCGCCGTGATCCGGGGCGCCGTCACCCAGGGCGAGCGCTCGCAACTGGTGGAGCTCGAACTCAACCCGGGTCGCGCCAACCGTGCCCGGATCAATAGGTCGTCGCAGGTCAGACCCCGAGATGTGATGGGGATCGTCCGTACGGTCCTGTTCGCCCCCGAGGATCTGGCGCTGGTGAAGGGCGACCCTGGCGATCGCCGTCGCTTCCTCGACGAACTGGTCACGGCCCGCTCGCCGCGCATGGCGGGGGTGCGCGCCGACTACGAGCGCGTGCTCAAGCAGCGGAACTCCCTGCTCAAATCGGCGGCGATAGCCCGTCGCTACGGAGTGACCAAGCCAGGCCGGCCGTCGAGCCGCGCGGCTGCGGAACCACCGGGCGAGCCCGATGACTCCGGCTCGCGCGGCGGCTCCGGTGCGGACCTCTCCACCTTGGACGTATGGGACCAGCACCTGGCCCACACGGGCGCCGAACTGCTGGCCCAGCGGTTCGAGCTCATCCGGGTCCTCCAGCCGCTCACCGAGAAGTCGTACGAGGCACTCGCACCCGGTGGCGGCCCGATCGCCCTGGAGTACCGTTCCTCCGCCGGACTGACCGTGGCCCACCCGGATCAGTCCCCCGACCGTTCCGAGATCTACGAACAGTTGCTCACCGCGCTCGGTGAGACCCGCAAACAGGAGATCGAGCGGGGAGTCACCCTTGTCGGACCGCACCGCGACGACCTGGTGCTCGGATTGGGCCAGTTGCCCGCCAAGGGATACGCCAGTCACGGCGAGTGCTGGTCCTACGCCCTGGCCCTACGGCTGGCCTCCTACGATCTGCTGCGCACCGAAGGAAACGAACCTGTGCTCGTCCTGGACGACGTATTTGCCGAGCTGGACGCCCGGCGTAGGGAACGGCTCGCCGAGCTGGTGGCCCCCGCCGAACAGGTCCTGGTGACCGCGGCCGTCGACGACGACGTACCGGCGGTGTTGGCCGGGACGCGCTACGAGGTCGCCGGTGGCGAGGTGAAGCGGGCATGAGCGCGGAACTGCCGCTCCCCGTGGCGGCCGGGCTCCCTGCGCCTGCCGAGGTCTCCGGCGTGGACCTGGCACGCGTAGCCCTGCGGGCGGCCAAGGAGCAAGCCCGGGCCCGCGGTGCAGCCGCGCAAGAGAAGAAACAGGCCAGAAGGGGCGGAGGGCTTCGCTCCGGCGCTCATGCGGACGGTCGTGACCCATTGCCCCTGGGGGCGGCGATCAATCGACTGATCACCGAGCGCGGCTGGGAGACCCCGGCCGCGGTGGGCGGAGTGATGGGTCGCTGGCCGCAGATCGTGGGCGAGCACCTGGCCAATCACTGTGTGCCGCTGCGCTACGACGAGGCCCCTGACGCACGGGTGCTCACGGTGCAGTGCGACTCCACGGCCTGGGCGACCCAGCTGCGGCTGCTCGCGCCACGCCTGGTGGCTCGGCTCAACGAGGACCTCGGGCAGGGCACCGTGAGGCTGATCAAGGTGTTGGGGCCGGGAGGCCCCTGGAAGGGGTACGGGCCGCTCCGTGCACCCGGGAGCACCGGCCCCGGCGACACCTACGGATAGGGCGGTTCGGATCGAGTTCGGGTACCGCCCCAGGGCTGCGGTACCACTGTCGGATCGGTCATGGACCCTGCCCCGGCTTGTGAAAATTCCGTGCAGAACCGCTGCGGTCCTTCTTGTGCGCTCCACCACCCACGGCTCGGCCCACTCCGATCGACCCGGCCGCCGCTCAGGGCCTCCTGGATGCGGCACCCGAGCAGTGGAGGCGCCCGGACGCCCGGCGCACAGCGGGCCCACGCAGTCGGTGGTTCCGGGGTCCGACGGCAGGGCGAGTCCGGCGGCAGGGTGGGGACGCGCCCGCTCCTGCTCCGTCCCCGCACCGGTTTCAGGGCCGTTCCCCCGCCGCTTCCCGGCCCTCGTCGAGGGGCCGTCCCGGCGCCCGGAATGGGGCCTTTCATGATCCGTCCCTCACCGTAGCCGTTCGCTGACAGTCCAAAGCGCTCAATGCCGGTGTCAGCCTCCTGTAGCCCCTTCCCGCATATGGGGAGTCGGACCGTCAGTGTTTAGGGCGGCACATGCGGACTCAAGCACCGGCAAACCCCCATGAGTGTCGGCGGTACCGGTAGACTGATGGACAATCCCGCCACCTTGCGGAACATGTCGAACGACGCAGCCGTCCCCGCCTGTCCGGAGAACGGCTTGTGCTGTGCCAGAAAGGGCGCTTCGTGGCCGATTCCGGCAACCCCAACGAGATCACCCCGTCCACCCTCAATGGCGGCGTAGAGGTCACTGCCTCGTACGACGCCAGTGCGATCACCGTCCTGGAGGGGCTGGACGCGGTTCGCAAGCGCCCCGGCATGTACATCGGCTCGACCGGTGAGCGTGGGCTTCATCACTTGGTGTACGAGGTCGTCGACAACTCCGTCGACGAGGCCCTGGCCGGGCACGCGGACCTGATCGAGGTCACGATCCTCGCCGACGGTGGCGTTCGCGTCATCGACAACGGCCGAGGCATTCCGGTGGGCATCGTCCCCTCGGAGAACAAGCCCGCGGTCGAGGTCGTCCTGACCGTCCTCCACGCCGGCGGCAAGTTCGGCGGCGGGGGCTACGCGGTCTCCGGCGGTCTGCACGGCGTGGGTGTCTCCGTCGTGAACGCCCTCTCCTCCAAGGTCGCCGTCGAGGTCAAGGCCGACGGCTTCCGGTGGACGCAGGACTACAAGCTCGGCGTCCCGACCGCGCCCCTCGCCAAGAACGAGGCCACGGACGAGAGCGGCACCTCGGTGACGTTCTGGGCCGACGGCGACATCTTCGAGACGACCGAGTACTCCTTCGAGACGCTCTCCCGTCGTTTCCAGGAGATGGCCTTCCTCAACAAGGGCCTGACCCTGACGCTGACCGACGAGCGCGAGTCCGCGAAGGCCACGGTCGGCGCCGACACCGCCGAGGAGGCCGAGCAGGAGCAGGTCCGCACGGTCACGTACTACTACGAGGGCGGCATCGTCGACTTCGTGAAGTACCTCAACTCGCGCAAGGGCGAGTTGATCCACCCGACCGTGATCGACATCGAGGCCGAAGACCGCGAGCGGATGCTCTCGGTCGAGCTCGCGATGCAGTGGAACTCCCAGTACACCGAGGGCGTTTACTCCTTTGCGAACACCATTCACACGCATGAGGGGGGCACGCATGAGGAAGGGTTCCGCGCCGCGCTCACGGGCCTGGTCAACCGCTACGCGCGTGACAAGAAGCTGTTGCGGGAGAAGGACGACAACCTCTCCGGCGAGGACATTCGCGAGGGTCTGACGGCGATCATCTCGGTCAAGCTGGGCGAGCCCCAGTTCGAGGGCCAGACCAAGACCAAGCTGGGCAACACCGAGGCGAAGACGTTCGTCCAGAAGGTCGTGCACGAGCACCTCACCGACTGGTTCGACCGCAACCCGAACGAGGCCGCGGACATCATCCGCAAGGCGATCCAGGCGCAGACCGCCCGGGTGGCCGCCCGCAAGGCGCGCGATCTGACCCGGCGAAAGGGCCTGCTGGAGTCGGCCTCACTGCCCGGCAAGCTCAGCGACTGCCAGTCGAACGACCCGACCAAGTGCGAGATCTTCATCGTCGAGGGTGACTCCGCCGGTGGTTCGGCGAAGTCCGGTCGCAACCCGATGTACCAGGCGATCCTGCCCATCCGCGGCAAGATCCTGAACGTCGAGAAGGCCCGGATCGACAAGATCCTCCAGAACACCGAGGTCCAGGCGCTGATCTCGGCCTTCGGCACCGGGGTCCACGAGGACTTCGACATCGAGAAGCTCCGCTATCACAAGATCATTCTGATGGCGGACGCCGACGTCGACGGTCAGCACATCAACACGCTGCTGCTGACGTTCCTCTTCCGCTTCATGCGCCCCCTGGTCGAGGCCGGGCACGTGTTCCTGTCCCGCCCGCCGCTCTACAAGATCAAGTGGGGTCGGGACGACTTCGAGTACGCGTACTCGGACCGTGAGCGCGACGCACTGGTGGAGCTCGGCAAGCAGCAGGGCAAGCGGATCAGGGAAGACTCGATCCAGCGCTTCAAGGGACTGGGCGAGATGAACGCCGAGGAACTGCGCATCACCACCATGGACGTGGAGCACCGCGTCCTCGGCCAGGTCACCCTGGACGACGCGGCCCAGGCCGACGACCTCTTCTCCGTGCTGATGGGTGAGGACGTCGAAGCACGTCGCTCCTTCATCCAGCGCAATGCCAAGGACGTCCGCTTCCTCGACATCTGAGTCGGTCTCAGCTGACCGTACGAAAGGACCGAAGACCAGCAATGGCCGACGAGACACCCAACCCTGCCACCACCGAAGAAGAGCCGGTCATGCGGATCGAGCCCGTCGGGCTCGAAACGGAGATGCAGCGCTCCTACCTCGACTACGCGATGTCCGTCATCGTCTCCCGCGCACTGCCGGACGTGCGGGACGGACTGAAGCCGGTCCACCGTCGAGTGCTGTACGCGATGTACGACGGCGGGTACCGGCCCGAGAAGGGCTTCTACAAGTGCGCCCGCGTCGTCGGTGACGTCATGGGCACCTACCACCCGCACGGCGACTCCTCGATCTACGACGCCCTGGTCCGGCTGGCCCAGCCGTGGTCGATGCGCTTGCCGCTGGTGGACTCCAACGGAAACTTCGGTTCCCCCGGCAACGACCCGGCCGCCGCCATGCGGTACACCGAGTGCAAGCTCAAGCCGCTGTCGATGGAGATGCTCCGGGACATCGACGAGGAGACCGTCGACTTCCAGGACAACTACGACGGCCGCAACCAGGAGCCGACGGTCCTGCCGGCCCGTATCCCCAACCTCCTGGTCAACGGATCCGCGGGCATCGCGGTCGGCATGGCCACCAACATCCCCCCGCACAACCTGCGGGAAGTCGCCGCAGGCGCCCAGTGGGCGCTGGAGCACCCCGACGCCACCCATGAGGAGCTGCTGGACGCCCTCATCGAGCGGATCAAGGGCCCGGACTTCCCGACGGGCGCCCTGGTCGTGGGGCGCAAGGGCATCGAGGAGGCGTACCGGACCGGACGCGGCTCCATCACGATGCGCGCGGTCGTCGAGGTCGAGGAGATCCAGAACCGTCAGTGCCTGGTGGTCACGGAGCTTCCGTACCAGGTCAACCCGGACAACCTCGCGCAGAAGATCGCCGACCTGGTGAAGGACGCCAAGATCGGCGGCATCGCCGACGTGCGGGACGAGACCTCTTCCCGCACCGGTCAGCGGCTGGTGATCGTGCTCAAGCGCGACGCCGTCGCCAAGGTCGTCCTGAACAACCTGTACAAGCACACGGACCTCCAGACGAACTTCGGCGCGAACATGCTGGCGCTGGTGGACGGCGTGCCGCGCACGCTGTCGATCGACGCGTTCATCCGTCACTGGGTGCACCACCAGATCGAGGTCATCGTCCGGCGCACCCGCTTCCGTTTGCGCAAGGCGGAGGAGCGGGCGCACATCCTGCGCGGTCTGCTCAAGGCGCTGGACTCCATCGACGAGGTCATCGCGCTGATCCGGCGCAGCGACACCGTCGACATCGCCCGCACGGGTCTGATGGAACTGCTGACCATCGACGAGATCCAGGCCAACGCCATCCTGGAGATGCAGCTGCGCCGACTGGCCGCACTGGAACGCCAGAAGATCGTTGCCGAGCACGACGAGCTGCAAGCCAAGATCAACGAGTACAACGCCATCCTCGCTTCCCCCGCCCAGCAGCGGCAGATCGTCAGCGATGAGCTGGCGGTCATCGTGGAGAAGTTCGGCGACGACCGGCGTTCGATGCTGGTGCCCTTCGACGGTGACATGTCCATCGAGGACCTGATCGCCGAGGAAGACATCGTCGTCACGATCAGCCGCGGCGGCTATGTGAAGCGCACGAAGACCCACGACTACCGCTCGCAGAAGCGGGGCGGCAAGGGCGTTCGGGGGACGAAGCTCAAGGAAGACGACATCGTCGACCACTTCTTCGTCTCCACCACCCACCACTGGCTGCTCTTCTTCACCAACAAGGGCAGGGTCTACCGCGCCAAGGCGTACGAGCTCCCCGATGCCGGCCGCGATGCGCGTGGCCAGCACGTGGCCAATCTGCTCGCCTTCCAGCCGGACGAGCAGATCGCCGAGATCCTGGCGATCCGCGACTACGAGGCCGTGCCCTATCTGGTGCTCGCCACCAAGGGCGGTCTGGTCAAGAAGACCCCGCTGAAGGACTATGACTCGCCTCGCTCCGGCGGTGTCATCGCGATCAACCTCCGGGAGACCGAGGCGGGAACCGATGATGAGCTGATCGGCGCAGAACTGGTGTCGGCCGAGGACGATCTGCTACTTATCAGCAAGAAGGCGCAATCGATCCGATTCACCGCGACGGACGATGCCCTGCGCCCGATGGGGCGTGCCACATCCGGTGTCAAGGGGATGAGTTTCCGCGAAGGAGACGAGCTTCTGTCGATGAATGTGGTGCGGCCCGGTACGTTCGTGTTCACTGCTACTGATGGCGGTTACGCGAAGCGGACCGCTGTCGACGAGTACCGCGTCCAGGGTCGTGGCGGCCTCGGCATCAAGGCTGCCAAGATCGTGGAGGACCGTGGATCGCTCGTGGGCGCTCTGGTGGTCGAGGAGACGGACGAGATTCTCGCCATCACCCTCGGCGGCGGTGTGATTCGTACGCGAGTCAATGAAGTCAGGGAGACCGGCCGTGACACCATGGGCGTCCAACTGATCAACCTGGGCAAGCGCGATGCCGTGGTCGGTATCGCTCGTAACGCCGAGGCCGGTCGGGAGGCTGAAGAGGTCGAAGGGGCCGAAGAGGCCGTGGGGACCGATGAGACCTTCGCCGCTTCGGCCGAAGCGGCAGCCGAGGGCACCGAGCCTTCGGCCGGGGAGCACGAGGAGTAGAGCGTGAGTGGAGCCACGGGCGCCGGTTCGGCCGCTGCCGGAGCTTCTGGAGCGAGCGGTGCCCGTGGCTCAGCCACGGACTCCCAGGGGGTTACGGTGACAGACACCCGGGGGAAGCAGCCCCCGTACGAGACGTTCAGTGGCGACCAGCCGGCGCCCCACCAGGCCGGGCAGCCCTACCGCCCGCCCCAGGCTTACCCGTCGCCGCACGGCGACGAGGGGACGCAGGCCGGCGTACGGCTGCCCCGCACGGGTGCGCGGACCACACCGCGCACCCGCAAGGCGCGGCTGCGGGTGGCCAAGGCCGATCCGTGGTCCGTGATGAAGGTCAGTTTTCTGCTCTCGATCGCGCTCGGCATTTGTACGGTGATCGCTGCTGCGGTGCTGTGGATGGTGATGGACGCCATGGGCGTCTTCTCCACCGTCGGCGGCACGATCAGCGAAGCCACGGGCTCGACCGACAGCAATGGGTTCGACTTGCAGTCGTTCCTTTCGCTGCCGCGAGTGCTCATCTTCACCTCGATCATCGCGGTGATCGACGTTGTGCTCGCCACCGCGTTGGCGACCCTCGGAGCGTTCATCTACAACCTCTCCGCCGGCTTCGTCGGCGGGGTGGAATTGACGCTCGCAGAGGACGAGTAGTCCCAGGTCCGGGGCCTTTGGCCCCGGGATTTGGGAGCTGCGCCCGACGTGCGCTAATCTTCAGAGGTCAGCGCGCAGCGCGGCGGGGCTATAGCTCAGTTGGTTAGAGCGCATCCCTGATAAGGATGAGGCCACAGGTTCAAATCCTGTTAGCCCCACAGTGTTGAATCGGCCCGTACGGAGTGACTTCGTACGGGCCGAACGCATTATTGACTGCGGAAGTTGAGCTGAGGGCAAGCGTCCACGTAGGTCACTGATCGGTATCGGTCGGTGTGTATAGTCGGGCGGCAGAAGTCCTCATACGTCAAGGAAAGACGAGGTCGCGCGGTGAAGAAGCTTCTCCTGGTCGCACTGGCCGCCATCGGCGGGCTCCTCGTGTACCGCCAGATCCAGGCGGATCGCGCCGAGCAGGATCTGTGGACGGAGGCGACCGACTCCGTGCCCGCAGGTTCGGGTGTGTGAGTCGCAGCAGTCTTGGTTGAAGCCCCGGTCGCACGAAGCGACCGGGGCTTTCTGCTGCCCCGGCACACCCTCACCCCCCGCATTCACTCAAGTGAATATTTGAATTGCTCAAGCAAAAAGCCTGTGGGGGCTCGCTTCAGAGCTGGAGGAGCGCCCAGACGCCCACGGTGTAGCAGATCAGGGCCAGGAACAGCACGGGGGCGGCGACCTTCAGTGGCGGCCCGGGGCGTTTGGCCGCGCGCCGGGCTTCGGCTCGGGTGAGGGGAACCCGAGGGCTCTGAGCGGTGTATGTACGAGTGAGAGGCGGCTGGTACTGCACCGGTGAGGTCGGCGCGGTCTGCGTGGTGTGGGACGGCGGCAACTGCTCAGGAGCGTAGGCGTAGAAGGGGGCGACGCCGTGATCCGTCAGCAGGTCCGACACGGGGGGCGGGGTGGACTCGGCAGCGGCCGGAGGTGTGGGCGGCTGCTGGATCGGTTGTGGTGTGGGAGTCGGCGGCTGGGTGGGCGGTGGAGGCAGCACCGGCCCGTTCGTGGGCACCGGGGGCAACTGCGGTGGTGTCAGGGGGTGTGGCGCCGGGTGCGCGCCCGGAGTGGGTTCGGAGCCGTGGGTGAGAAGGCCGGGCTGCTGCTGGACGGGCCGTGGCGGTGTGCTGGGTGGCTGTGGGGGCAGCGGCAGCGGTTCGACGGCCTCGGCCGGAGTGGAGGGCTCTGCGGGGGGCGGGGCCACGCCGGGGCGTTCGATGACCGATGGGCCGGAGGGCGGCCCCGCGGTGGGGAAGCCGGCGAGAGGTGGTGCGGCGGCGTGGGGAGCCCCGGACTCGGTCCCGGTCGGGTGGGGAAGGCTGCCGTCGGATGCCGGGAGAGCGGATGCCGGGAGAGCGGAGGGCGCCGAGCCGGTTGGGCGGCGGGCAGGTCCCAGCGCCTTCGGCCTCTCCGGGCCGTCAGGGCCGAACCCCATCGGCAGGGGACCGAGCTGGTCGAAGATCTCGACGGGCTCGTCGTCGGGGCCGAGATCGGGAAGCATCTCGCCCGCCGTCGCGAGCGCCTTGCGCGCTCCTGTGGCGCTACGGAAGCGGTCCTCGGGGTCGGGCTGAAGAAGTCCGGCCAGTACCTGCCAGAGCGGCTCGGGGATGCTCTGGGGCGCCCCCGGAGTGCCATGGGCGACGAAGTGGTCGACCAGCGCCTTGGAGTCGGGCTTCTGGCCTTCGAGGAGATATATGGCGACCAGGCCGACCGCGAACAGGTCCGCGGTGAAGTCCGGTTCCGCACCGGTCATCTGCTCGGGTGCGAAGTACCCGGGCGTACCGACCACGTAGTTGGTCTCGGTGAGTCTCGGCTCGCCCTTGCGCATCGAGATGCCGAAGTCGGACAGCCGCAGATGCGGACGTCCGGTGCCGGTGGCCTCCATCAGGACGTTCGCGGGCTTGATGTCGCGGTGCACGACCCCCTCGGCATGCACCGCGGCCAGTCCGGAAAGCAGTTGGTCGAGCAGACCGCAGACATAGTGGGGAGGCAGCGGGCCATAGTCGCCGATCACATGCGCCAGCGACCCGCCGCTCACCAGATCCATGGTGAACAGAACCTTGTCGTCGTCCGCGGCCCAGCTGGCCGGGGCCAGTACATGGGGGTGATCGATGCGGACGGCCTGTTCGCGGACGAAGCGCAGCAGGGTGTGCGCATCGCTCTGCTGGAGCACCTTGGCCGCCACATAGCGGCGGCGCCGGTGGTCCCAGGCGCGCCACACAGCGCCGACGCCACCGCGTCCGATCGGGTCGACCAGCTCATACCGACCGGCGAAGACCTCACCCATGGCGCTGCGCCCGCTCCCCGTCCTCGTGAGGCGTCAGGTGGTGCTCTGGTTCAGCCTCGGTGATCAGTTCTGGTGCGACTCGTAGTGTGCGACGGCATCCGCCGTGCGCCCGGCTCCGTAGACCCTGAGGAACTCTGCCAGTTCCGGATGGGTCGGGGCGAGCGTGTCCGCGGCGTCGATGATGTCGCCCGCGGCTGAGACGGACCGCAGCAGGGACTGGATCTCCCGCACCACCCGTCGCACGGTGGGGGCGCCCGAACTGCTGGTGGTCTGGCTGGTACCGGTCAACACGGAGCCTCCCTGTGACTTCTTGACCTCTTCCATGCGATCGGTGGCCTCGGCTGCACTGACGCTCCCGTCGGCGACCAGACTCGCCAACTCCTGGAGCGCCTGGACCCGCTGGACCACCGCAGGGTTGCCGATCTTCGCCCGCTGGCCGCTCATGAGCTGGGAGAGCATGGGAGCGGACAGACCGAGAACGGCAGCGAGCCGGGCTTGGTTCAGCCCCAGGTCGTCGATCAGCCGCCGAAACAGCGCCCCCAATGGCTCCCCGTACCAGCTTCGCTGGAGCTCCCTGGCTCTTGCGGTCGTCTCCTGCTGCACGGCGTCCATGTGCGTCTCCCCATCGCTTCCCCAAAGCGGGCTTCGCTGCTGCGAACCTCGTCGTGCATCTTACGGAGAGTGGTCGCCCACGGGGAGTCCTAATCGTTTTGCAGGATCACCCGAAACACCCGGTACTCTGGGTCTGCGGATGTGGCCGGGACCCATGGTCCAATCGGTCTTGTCCTCCCATGAGGGGCCTTAGCTCAGTTGGTAGAGCGCTGTCTTTGCATGGCAGATGTCAGGGGTTCGACTCCCCTAGGCTCCACTCGATGAATGCCCTTCGACCTGGTGATCACCGGTCGGAGGGCATTTTGCTGTCTGGGCCGGTCTGGGCTGGGTGGTGGGCGACTGTCTCCTCCTGAGGACAGACACGGTGTCCGTACCCGCCCGCAGGCTTCCGCGGCTGGCTGGGGGCTCCGGGACGGTGGCGCCGTACGTCGTTGCCGAGTGTGGGCAGGGCGGTCGTTCCCCGCTGCCGGTTTCCGACGCAGGGGGGGTCGTTCTCGGGTTCCCGGCCAGCCGTCGGCCAGAGGTCCGGTCGCTGCCCACCGGGGATGGATCGGGTGGACGGTCGAGCCGGTGTGCGGATGGTGTGGTTTCGACGCAGACTGCCGGAGAAAGTGGTTGAGCGGAGAGAGGGTTCGTAGCAGTCTGGCGATGGGTTCGGGCCACTCGGCGACCGGGACCCCGACGCGGTGTCCTGGTTGAAGATCGCTGTACCCGGGTGCGGACGGTCCCGGCCACTCTGACCGGTGGTGGAGAGGGCGGTTGCGCCCGTGGTTCGGCTGATGTCCATCCGCTCGATCGCTTCCGCCCCTTCCAGGGGGTCACTACGCTCGATGGGCGACGCACAGGGCGAGGGGTGGCGCGAGCAATGAGCCTGGTGGGGCGAGGACGGCCGTTTCTCCATGGGCTGGGGAAGCAGGCCAGGGAAGAACTGCTGGGCCTCGGCGCTGAACGCAAGTTCGCTGCTCAGGAACATCTGTTGCGGGAGAACGAAGAGGGCAGCCATGTACTGGTGATCCTCACGGGCTGGGCCGTCGTCTCCACCGCGACCGAGCGGGCGTCCTCCCGACTGATTCTGGCCCTTCGTGGTCCCGGGGAGCTGGTGGGCGAAATGGCGATGCTGGACGGCTCGCCACGCAGCGCCACCGTCACCGCCCTCGGTCCCGTGTCCGCTCGCGTGATCATGAACGAGCGGTTTCGACGTTTCGTCGCGGGCACCCCACAGGCGAACGGCCTGCTGATGGCCCAACTCGCGGCCCGGCTGCGCAGCGCCGATGAGGAGCGCAGATCACTTGCTTCGCTGACCGTGCTCCAGCGTCTGGCGGAACGGCTGTTGGAGCTGCCCGCGGTCGGTCCGGCCACGGTCTCGCGCGGGGCGAAGACGGCTGCCGAGGTGGTGCTGGTCGATCTGGCGCAACACGATCTCGCCGATGCCGTGGGTGCCACCCGTGAGGCGGTGGCCAAGGCATTGCGGTTGCTGCGTGATGCCGATGTCGTCCGTACCGGGCAGCGGCGGATCGAACTCGTCGACCCGACGGTGCTTCAGTTGCTCGCCTCCGGTGGCAGTTTCGACTTTCGCAGCCGAACCTCCTGAGGATTTCTCCGTAGGGGTGTGGGCCGATGGAACGTAGTCGTGCCTCGGCTGGGTGTGGCGCTGAGACGGATTCCGGTCGCGGACGTATCCAAGGGGGACGCACCCCGTTGGATTGGCGGTTTCTCGCTCTCTGAGCTCCATGTTCGTTGGTTCCGAGGTCGGTGGGAGCGGCGATTCTGAGCAGGGGGCGCGGGGGCGTGCGCTCAGTAGTGGGGTGGTGCGCAGGGGGCGTGCGCCTCCTCCAGGAGATCCCAATGCTTCAGAACGATGTGTAAACGACCACATGCCAAAGCCCTGGGGGCGGGGATGCTGACCTGCATCCGTGAACACCAGGGGAGGCGCAATGGGTGCCGGGGCTGTCTACAAGTTCCTGATGAGTGTGGATGCCCGTGGGTCAGGTCGTTATCTGGACAACGCCAAGCTGCGGATGCGTCGGCGCATCTACGCATGTGCTGACGAAGCCTTCGACTCCAGCGGCGTGGGCAGGTCGTTGATCCATCGGGAGGACAGGGGCGACGGATTCCTCGCCGCCGTGGACGCCCGAGTGCCACCCGCGCAGTTGATCGGCCCTTGGCTGGCCGAGTTGTACCAGGTGTTGCGCGATGGGAATGAGGAACTCTCCGTACCGCTCGGATTGCGGGTCGGCATGCACGTGGGGCCCGTTCAGCACGATGACGACGGCCTGGCGGGCGAAGCCGTCGACCAGGTCTGCCGGTTGGCCGAATCCGATGTGACCCGCGATGTGCTCGCCCACTCCGGCCGCGACCTCGTCTGTGTGGTCTCCGACTCGCTCTACCAGGCGATCGTGAAGCACGGCGGTCGGTTCATGGAGCCGTCGACCTACCGTCCGGCGCGGCTGATGCTCAAGGAAGGCCCCCTCACAGCCTGGTACCACATCCCCGGCGAGACGCGGCCTGCCGTGCCGGGGGACGCGGAGTTCGGGGCGTTTCGGGGCGCCGGTGCCGCGCCCGAGGGGGGTCGGGGCGCCCGGAACGGGGCCCGGGCACCGTCCCGTTCGGATCTCGGTACGGACGCACGGGCCGTTGCTACCGGTGCCGCCACCGGAGCGGATGGACAGCATGGACAGCAGGGGGCGGACGGGGACGCACTGAGGTTCGTCGCGTCGCCGGACCCCTGGCTGGTCGGTGACCCCATGGTGGAGGGGGAGTCCGACCGGGACCGGGAAGGTGCCCACTTCGAGGTGCAGGCCGAGGGGGACAGCATCTTCGTGGACCGTGGTGACTTCCGCTACGGGACGACCCACTTCGGTGGACGTCATACGGCACCGCCCAAGGAGGAGCGGTGAGTGCGGAAGCCCCTGGTGCGGGGGCCGCACCCGTCCGGGCGCCCGCTCCGGACGCCGGAAATGCCGGTAACGCCGGAAACGCAGACCGCGGCCGGGAGCGGGGGCCGGACCGGGAGAACCGGGACCGTGGGCAGCGTGACCGGGAACAGGACCGGGATCGAGGCCAGCGCGACAGGGACCGCGACCGCGACCGCGACCGCGATCGGGACAGAGACAGAGACCGCGATCGGGACAGAGACCGGGATCGGGATCGGGATCGGGATCGGGATCGGGGCGATGACCATCGTGGGCGGGAGGAGCGCGGCGACCGCGAAGACTCCCCCGGGGCCGGTGGGCAGGACGACGATGCCGACGGCTCCCGCAACGAGCGCGCGGAACGGGAACAGCGACAGGGCGAGCGCTTCCGGGAAGCCATGGGCGACCCCCTGGCCGACACGGGGGCCTCCGGCGGCACCCGAGCCTCCACCCGGGCCCGCCGTGAGGCCCAGGTCCGGTTCGAGGTCCGCGGCAACAGCGGGGTCTTCGACCGCAGCAGGTTCGGTCACGCCCACTTCGGCGATGTGTACGTCGGCGGGAGGGGCACGACCAGGGCACCCGTCTTCGGCATCGTTCCGGATGAGGAACTGGCCCGTCTCCGCCAGGTCTATCGGGCCCCGACCGGCTACCAGTTGCTCAAGGACGTCCTGCGCAACCGACGCGTACTGCTGCTCGGCGGACCGCCCGGGACCGGACGGTCGACCACGGCCCTGTGCCTGCTCGACGAGCTGACCACGGCCAGCAGGACCCGTGGTGCGGAGGGTGCGGACGGGACACAGAGCGGCGGGCGCGTGACCCGGCTCGATCCCTCGGCCTCGGCCCATCTCGTACGCGACCTCCCGGCCATCGTCGCGGGTGTGCCACAGGGCGGCGGCATGATCATTCAGCTGCCCGAGGAAGCGGGGGACTGGCCCGTTCCACAGGAGTTGCACCTCGATGCCCTGTCGTCGGCCTTGGCCGAACGAGCTGCCTACGCGGTGCTGGTGGCATCGCCGTCCTCACCCGGTGGCGGCCTGCTCACCGGCCGCTACGGACGTCAGTGTCCGCCGGCGCCGGCGCGCGAACTGCTCTCCTGGCACCTCGTACGCGGACTGTCCCGCGATTCGGAGGCGGCGGAGGCCGCGCTCGACGCCGGTAACCAGATCCTCGATCACGCCCTGTTCCAGCAGGCGTTGGGGATTCGACTGGACTCCCTGCGGCCGGGGGAGACGGAGCACGTTGCACGTCTGGTCGTCCAGCACGTCAGCGGCGGGCTGAGCCGCGCACAACTCCTCGACTCGTGCGGAGAGGTGGCCCGGGGCCAGGCGAGGGAGTGGTTCACGGGACGCGGCGGTGCCCGCGTACCCGCTCTCGCCGACGAGTCCGGCC
The DNA here is from genome assembly GCF_042753785.1 of Streptomyces sp. NPDC059256. Taxonomy (NCBI): domain Bacteria; kingdom Bacillati; phylum Actinomycetota; class Actinomycetes; order Kitasatosporales; family Streptomycetaceae; genus Streptomyces; species Streptomyces sp. NPDC059256. Next base: position 301,731 of record NZ_JBHYZO010000002.1, read on the forward strand.
GGGGCGGGGAGCAGTCGGCGGACAACATGGACGGCTGGCTGCGCGAGATGGCCTTCCGGGTGGCGCTCGCCGTGTTGGACGGGGAGGCGTTCAGTGCCGTCGCCGACGCCGCCGACCTGCTGGCGTGGGAACTCTTGCAGGCCCGTGATCCCGCCAGGGCACCGGGCAGGCCGGTGTTCACCGAGAACCTGGAGGGGCTGTTGGCCGCCTGCCGGGCGGACCTCTCGGTCAAGGAGGACGACACGTTCGGCGGGGTGCCGTTGCCGGTCCGCACGGTCGCCTACCGGGGCGAGGCCCTGGCCGGAGCCGTACTGGCCGAGGTCTGGGAGCGCCATCACTCGGCTCGGGGGCCCGTGGTGCGCTGGCTGCGGTCGCTCGCCGACGATCCCCGTCCCCAGGTGTGGACACGGGCCGCCGTCGTCGCGGGTGAACTCTGCGCCGCCGACGTGGGATACGGCTTCGCGGAACTCATCCGTCCACTGGCCGCGGCGGACGCCCCACGGCGCCGCTTCTTCGCGGCCACGGCCCTGGACCAGATGGGCGGCCGTGAGCCGCACCGGGCAGCCGTGCGCTCGGTGGTACGGGACTGGGCGGAGGCCACGGAATCGGAGCTGTGCTGGACGGCCGCGATCGTCCTCGGTTACGGACGCACGGAGCACGACACCCGACACGCGGTCGAGTTGCTCGGTGACATCGGAAGCCGGGAGGAGGGCAAGCACCTCCAGGTGGCGTCGTTCTCGCTGGCCAGGCTCGCATCGGGCAGCAGGGCCACGGAGGTGCTCACCGTCCTGAAGGAGTGGGCGGCGGAGCTCACCGGCGAGTTCCGCAATCTCGCCCTGCTGAGTGCGCTGCGCATCGCCTGGGCGCGTACCGACGAGCTGTGGGAGCCGGAGAGCGGAGTGCCGGGGGCCACGGAGGGCGAGGATCCGGGTCTTCACGGTGCGGAATCCTCGTCGTCGGGGCTGCCCGTGCACCGGCTGCCGCCCGCGGTACGACCGAACCGGCGCTCTCCCTCATTGCGCTGGCGCTCCACCACGCTCTCCTCGGCTCCCCGCGCGTCCACCGAGGAGACCGATCGCGAACTGGAGCTGCGGGCCCACTGGCCGCTGGCGCTCGCCGTCGCGGTGGCGGTCCCGGGCGCGGACGCCCCGCTGGCCGATCTGCTGTGGCGGGCTGCGGACACCCATCTGTCCAGCGAGGGGACCATGGACGCCCTTCGGGACTGGCTGCGGGTGGCCGAGGAGGACGCCGTGGTGCCGGGGCCGGATCGACGGCAGCGGATCTATGTCTTCGAGGACCACGAGGCCGCCACGGGAGCGGAACTCGATCCGGTGCCCGGCGAGGTCCTGCGCGCCCTGCTGTGGTTCCTCCCGCAGTTGATGCGTCAAAGGCGTGACTGGGAGCGGCTCTTGTGGCTGCTCCGAACCATGGCGGACGCCCCCGATGAACCTCTGAACGAAGCCTTCGCGAGTCATGTGCGGGACGTAGTGGGGGCCGGGCTGCCCGGCCGGAGAGAGGAGCGGAGTTGAGCCAGTACCCGGAAGAAGACGGGCAGCAGATGGAAGCGGAATGGCCCGAAGCGGTCGCTGAACCGGGACCGGGGCGGGGGAACGGAGCGGAATTGCCCGACAACGCTGGGGAGAACAGCCGAAGGCTTCCGGAGAGCATTCCTGGACCGTTCCTGCGGGAGACACCGCTCCCCGGCCGGGGCTATCGCCACGACGGCGGGGCCCAGTCGGCGTCGGTGGTCTTCTACGAGGGCGGCGGCTGCACCGTCTACACGGTGAACGGACCCCACGAGGTCCGGGAACGGCGTTGGTGGGCACGCCCACTGAGCGTGTGTCATGTGGCGTGCGGGCGCCACATCACCACCTTCGAGGTCAGGCTTCCCGCCGCGGGGGCGGCCACCTTCTTCGTCACCAAGATCACTCTGCGGTGGCAGGTGACGGACTACGAGCGGGTGGCCGTGAACCAACTCGCCAGTGTGGAGCGGGACCTCGGCGAGGAGATCGTGGACCGACTGCGGGAGGTGTCCGAGCGCTATCCGGTACGGGAGGCACAGCAGGCCAACACCGCGATCCGCGCCGACATCAGGGCAGGGCGCTGGCGGGACCTCGGGGCTGAAGTGGGGCTCAGCGCGGAGCTGTTCGTGGACGTGGGCACCGATGAGGTGATCCTCGACCAGGTGCGTGAGGCCCGTACGGACGAGGGCGAGGAGCAGCGGGTGGGGCGGCGTTTCGCCGCGTACTCGAAGCTGGCCGCCGGATCGGCCTCGGACCGGCTCGCCTATCTGATGGCTTCCGGTACGAAGCAGGACGTCAAGGGCGTCATCACGATGATGCAGGAGGACGACGCCCAAGGGCGCAGCGACACCCGGGACTTCTTCCTGCGGATGCTGGAGCAGGACCGGATCACCAGCCCCGAGTTGGAGGCTCACCTGCGTTCGCTGATCCTGCCGGGGCAGCGGTCGACCGACCCGCAGTACGTGGCCCTCGCCGAACGGGCTCTGCCGCCCGCGCCGCCGCCGCGGCTCTCCCTGCCGCCCGGTTCGTCGGGGAGCGGTGGCGGCGAACAGCCTCGGAGCGGTACGGGCCGGCAGGAGCCGCCGTGGCCCAGCGCGGATGCCGGGTCGAGGGGCGGACCGCCGCGCGAGGGGCGGGTCTGGAACGACGGCTCCTGGGTGGACGAGTACGAGGACGGGGTGTCCGTCGCTGACGCTGACGCCGGTGGTGGACGGGCCGGATCGGGCCGGCGTCCGGAACGCGATCTCTGGGACGACGACGATTCCTACGGTTCGGCTCGGGCGGAGCCGCCCGGGGACGAACCCGGGCGCGGTCGAACCTCGTCCGGAGGAAGGTCGGGGGACGGCGGTCCTTCCCGTGGTCGACCGCAGGGCGGGCGGTCCGATGGTGAGGGCTCGCGCGGGCGCTCGGGTCCGGACAGGTCGGGTCCGGACAGGTCGGGTCCGGTTCGCTCCGGTTCAGGCTGGTCGGCTTCGGACCGGTCGGGACCGGATCGCTCAGGGTCGGACCGCTCAGGGTCGGATCGCTCAGGTTCGGATCGGTTCGGTTCGGATCGGGGCTCCCGCGGTAGGTCCAGTGACGCTCATGACGCCGACTCCCGTACCGCGGACCGCTGGTCCTCCTCCGGTCGATCGGACCGTGGGCGCTCGGACGATCAGGAGTGGCAGGGCCGCCCGCGAGTCGTTCGCGACGGTGACGGTGACGGCGACCGTGATCGTGATCGGGACTGGAGCGACAGCAGCAGGGACCGGGGCGACCGGGGCAGTTCCGCTCGGGCGGGTCGCGACGACCGTCCTCGGGACGGCCGGGACGCATCACGTCGACCCGGTGGCCCCCGGCCGGTGGGGGGCCGCAGTGAGGGCACCCGCGCCGGGGACGAGCGATCCGAGCGGGGGCGCACACACCGCGACCCGTCGTGGGACGACGAGGAGCGGGACCGTTCCGGCGGGCCCCGGCGAGCCGGTGACCGGGGGCGGGAGGACTGGTCGCGCGACGATGCGGGGCGGGACGACCGAAGGCGTGACGACCGCTCGTGGGACGGACCCGACGGCCGATCGGGCTCGGGTCGTCCGGGCGGGGACGCCGGCAGGAACGGCCGGTCCGACGTCGACCGGGGGCGTGATGGTTCCTCACGTGAGGACCGGTACCGGGGCGACCGTAGGAGGGACGACCGCCCGAGGGACGACGGGGGCAGGGACAGCCGTGACGTACCCGACCGACACCGCGATCAGGACCGGGACCGACACCGCGATCAGGACCGGGAGCGGGATCGGGAGCGGGACGACCGCTACCGGGACGAGCCTTCCCGACGTTCCGACGACCGGCAGGAGCGCGGCGGCGACTACTGGTCCGTCTCCGATGACGAACGGGGTCGAGGATGACCGCCCCCGCGCTCGTCGACACCGTCGAGAGTTCCGGCGCCGGCTATGCGGCCAGCCGGCTGCTGACGTTCGTACGGGAGGACCTGGCGCGCGCCGACACCAAGGCGTCCGTGCTGCTCTCCTTCGTCCTCGCCCTGCCCGCACTCGTGGCGAGCAACGCGAGGTTTCCTGACCGGCCGTCCACCGCGGGCATGGGGCTGCTCGCGGTGGGCGGTCTCGTATGGATGTTCGGTGCCATGTCACTCGTTCGGGCCATACTCCCCCGCTTTCGAACTCAACGGGACGGGCCTGGCATCACCTTCTACGCGGATGTGCTCGCGATCCACCGTGAGTCGGGCCACGCGGGAGTCCTGACCGCGGTGACGGACGCGGGCGGGCAGCCGGCCGCCTGGCTGGTGACCCAGACGGTCGACCTGAGCAGCATCCTCGCCCGGAAGTACCGCTGCATCCGCTGGGGCGTGGGCTGGCTGCTCATGGGGGTGGTGTGCGTGACGGCCGGATTGCTGACGGTCTGACCGCGACAGGGGGCGGACCGGACGGGGGCCGAGGACGGGGCCGGAGTCGAAGAGCGCGCAGCGGAGCGCGACGGCCGCGGATACGAGCACGAGTGGTTGGCAGGAAGAAAGACGGGGTGGAGACGTGAGCACAGACCCAAGCGGCGACCAGAGCCGCGCAGCCCGCGGCGCACCGGCGCCGACGGGAACCGGCCCGCGGAAAATCGCGGGCCATGAGCCGGGGGGCCGGGTGGGCACGCCCAGCGGGATCGATACGGGGGATTCCGCTGGGTGGCCCGCCTCGGATGGACTCGGTGCGCGCCGTCACTCGCCCCGCACCGCGGCTCGCCGTCGGGTTCTGGGCGGTGGCGCGGCGCTCGGCGCCCTGGTGCTGGCGGCCCTGACGCTGTCCCCGTCGCCCGTCCAGGGCGCGGGCAGCGGTTTCGACTCGGCGGCGCTCGCCAAGGCGGAGACCCAGGACCCGGTGAATGCCGCCATCGTGGTGGATGTGTCCGGGTCCTTGGCCCAGGAGGACGTGGAGCGGGAGCGGGACGCCGCCGAGCGCATCGTCGTCGGTGAGATGTCGGACCTCTCCCGGATGACCGTGCTGGGGTTCGCCAGCGCGGACAACGACCGGCAGTCGCCGGTGGACGAGGTCTGCCCGGCCACCACGCTCAGCGGAGTGGCCCGGGAGAAGCTCAGCGACTGCATCGGCAAGCTCAAGAGCCGCAAGCAGAACGAGGGCAACGGCACCGACTTCCCGTCGGCCATCCGCCAGGCCGTGGACCGGCTCGGCGAGGGCGAACCGAATGTGCCCAGGGTCCTGTTCCTGCTCACCGACGGCCTCCTCGACGTCGAGGACAGCCCGATATACGGCGACCCCAAGGACCGCGAGGCCAATGGGAAGCGCGAACTGGGGGAAGCGCTCGCGGAGGCCAAGGCCGCCAAGGTGCAGATCTGGCCGCTCGGGTTCGGAAAGGCCGATCCTGGCAAGCTCAAGGAGATGGCTGCCGGTGCCCACCAGGGCTCCTGCGTCAATCTGCCCCAGGCCAAGCCGCAGGCCCGTACGGTGCCGGACGCCGAGGCGGTGGGCGACGCCCTTCAGGCCGCTTTCGCCGGCGCGCGCTGCCTGGTCTCGGAAAAGCCGGTCAAGGGCACCCCGCCGACCGATGTCAAGCTGCGGATCTCCCCGCTCGCCACACTCGCGAGCATCGTTGTCTCCAAGGGAGATCCCAAGGTCACCGTCACGTACATCGATCCGCTCGGCAAGAAGGTCGAGCCGGGCAAGCACCGCGACGGATCGACCTTCACCCTCGCCGGCGAGGGCAAGAACGTGGAGGCGCTGCGGGTCACCGATCCGCGGCCGGGGAACTGGACGGTGCACCTCGACGCCCCGGAGGGGCATCGGGACAAGCTCGCCAGCGTCGGTGTGCAGTGGCGCGGATCGCTGCGTTCCTCCATCAGCATGAAGCCCACGGCACCACGTCCGGGCGAGAGCCCGGTGGTGGAACTCCAACTCCAGACCCGCGACCACGAGTCGATCACCAACCGTACGGACCTCGATCGCCTACGGGTCTCGGCGACCCTCACCGGTGACGGCTTCGACCCCGTACCGATCTCCCTCAGTGACGACGGCGAGGGCGAGGACACGAAGGCGCGCGACGGGATCTTCTCCGGCACGGTCAAGGTGCCCGAGACCGCGACCGGCGCCTTGAAGACGGTGGGTGTGCTCGGCGCGGTCGGCCTGACGGCTGACCACCGGCCCTTCCCCACCCGGATCGGCGGCGTCAACGACTTGGTGCGGGCCGACATCAAGGTCTCCGACACCACCGTTCATCCCGGCGAGGGCGCCCGCTTCACCCTCAAGGCGGAGAACCACACCACCACCCGACGGACGCTGAGCCTCAGTGTCGAGGATGCCGCCCCGGGCGATCTGACGCTCTCGCGCCGCGAATACGCCCTGGATCCCGGGGAGTCCATCACTGAGTACGGAACCCTCCGCGTCGGCGACAACACCGAGGGACGCACGCTGGCGGGGAAGATCCGCGTCGTCGACACGGCCGCGGACGAACAGGTGCTGGAAGCGAAGCTGGTCACCATCAAGGTGGTGCCCGTGCCGTCCCTGCCCGAGCGCGTGTGGCGGGACTACTGGTGGGCCGTGGTGCCAGGCGCGATCCTGCTGGTCGCTCTGATCGCCTATGTGATCTGGGCCTGGCGCGCCCGGAAGATGCGCGCCGACCCCTCGGGGCTGGTGCTGAGGCTGCTGGTGCCCCACGGCGGTGGCCACCGGGAGGGGAGTTCGCTGCCCGTCAGCACGGGCGGGGTGGTCCCGTACCGCTTCGAAGTGGTGGACGAGGAGAGTGACGATCCTCGGCTGGAGCCGCGTCCCACCAGCGGTGGCTACTACCTGCGGCGCGGGCCCCGGGGCGGGCTGCTGCGGATGCCGGGTCGGGCCGAGGAGTCGGTACGGATCGGCACCGCGGTGACGCTGCCCGGCAGCACGGTCCAGTTGCGCATCGAGCCCGGCTCCGGGCGGGGTGCGACGGGCGGCGGCGCGTTGCGGCGTCTGGTCCGGCTGCTGGACGGCAGCGGACGCCGTGGGCCGGGCGGCCAGTCGGGCGACCGGAGTGGCCAGCAGCGCCCGGGCGCCACTCATGGATCGGCCTATCCGCCCTCATCGGGCGGTGTGGGGGCCTCCTCAGGCGGCGGTTCGCCGCATCCGGACCTCTAGCCGAAGCGGTTGACCGGCGCGGCCCGGGCCTCGACGGGCCCGGGCCACGCCGGGATCACATCCCCCACGCGAGCACGGCACTGCACATCCCTCACCCACAACCGGCCGGGTGCTCCGGCCCTCGCGGAGAGAAGAAATCATGAGGATCTTCCAGCCGATGCTGTTCGTCGGCCTGGGTGGTACCGGCGGTCTGGTCGGCGCCGAACTGGAACGGCGGTTGCGCGCCGAACTGTGCGGGCCCGACGGAAACGCGCTCACAGCGGGAAGCCAGCGCAAACGTCACCAGCTGCCCGACTGCCTCCAGTTCGTGTACGCCGACTACAGCGAGTCCGAACTCGCCAGGCTTCCCCACATGAACGCCGACCGCACTCTGCGCGACGCGTACGCCCGTACCGCACGCGCCACACACGACCTGCTGCCCGCCAGCTACTTCAGCTCCCCTGATGTGACCCGGATGCTGCGCGCCGTACTCCGTGACGAGGTGTCCGACTGGCTGCCGCCGCGCGAGGGCGAACCCAAGGTGGTGCCCCTGCGCAACGGTGCGGGCCAGTGGCCGACCGTGGGCCGGGCCGCCCTGTTCGGCACCCTGCGCAACGGCACCGCCCCGGTCGTGGAGCCGCTGCGCGAGGCCATCGACATCATCAGCCGGTCGGGCAGTGAACTGGAGGAGTTGGAGGGCGGCCCGATCAGCGGCTGCGACGTGTTCGTCGCCTTCTCCGTCGCGGGCGGCACCGGCACCGGCATCTTCCTGGACTATCTGCACCTGATCGGCCAGACGTTCAAGGACAAGAACTTCACAGGCGCCAGGATCTACCCGCTGGTGGTGATGCCCTCGGCCTTCCCCGAAGGCAACGGCGGCGGGCGTGCGGCCAAGCTGAACGCGGCACGTGCCGTGGTGGACCTGTTCCGGCTCGTCGACCGGCAGAACGTACCGGACGCCGAATCCGACCTGGGGGCGACCGAGCAGCTCAACGCCCTGCGCATCCGCTACCCGGACATGCACCCGATCCGGCTGGACAACGGAACCGTACCGACGGGGTTCCTCTTCAGTCTGACCGCCGGCATCAGGCCGGACGACCTGCGTCGATCCATGGTCTCGCTGGTGCTGTCCCTGATCGGCACGGAACTGCGCGAAGGCCCCGCCCACGCGGACGACGACTACCAGACCTTCGCCGCCAACTTCATCAACCGGGGCGTCACCCGACGCACCAGGGCCGCCAGTGGAATCGGACATCGAGGGGTCTCCACCAGTCTGGTCGCCTCCATGACCGCGCCCCTCGACGAACTGGCCGAGTTGGTGTCCGCGCGGATGCTGGCCAGGGCGGTGCCCAGGCTGCTGGACCGCAGGGTGCCCCGGACCACGGATAACGCCCCGCTGGTGCGTCAGATGTTCGAGGCCGCGGGGCTGGGCGACCTCTGGCGGCGGGAGGCCATTGCCGTACCGGAGCCCACGGTGGTTCCCAAGGGCAGCAGCGACATCGAACAGGCGCTGCGCGACCGGCTGGAGACGATGCGGCGTCAACTCGGCGATCTGGAACGCCGGGTGGGGCGCAAAGTGATCACCCTCGCGGAGGCATTCGAGCCCCGCGCCGCCGCGGAGCGGATGCTCCGCGACATCGACCTCTTCCAGTTGGAGGGGGTCATCCGCGGCATCCCGGACGATGCGGACCCCGTGGCGGGCCTCGGCTTCCTGGGAGTGCTGGAGAACCGCCGGCAGGCGCCCGCCGGGCTGGAGAGCGGAGCGCTCCCGCCCCCGATCGTGCCGCGCATCCGGGGCCGGATCGGTGGTCTGTCCCGGCCGCGCTGGGCCGACGACGAGGTCGCCACGGTCATCCAGGAACAGAACGACTGGTACCAGCTGAGCGCCCGGGCGGTCTGGCACCGCGCCTGGAACGAACAGGAGCCCCGCTGGCGGTCCGCAGCCAATGACCTCCAGGACGAACTGGGCCAGCTCATCGACGCCTTCCGCGATGCGGTCGAGGAGGAGCGCACCGCGGACGCGGCGAAGGTCAAGGAGTTGTACGACGACCGTACGGGCGTCTCGTACTTCCTGCCGCCGCAGTCAAGCCTCGGCGAGTTCTACGAGGACCTGATGGAGCGTCTGATCGAGAGCGAGGCACTGCGCGGGAGCGACGACGAGACGGCGCTGCTGCTCACCCTCGTCAGCTCCGACCACTGGCAGAGCACGTTCGCGGAGGGCCGGCGCAATCCGGCCGCCGCGGTGTCCGGGGTCAAGGGCGTGCTGAAGGAGCGGGTGCAGAAGCTGTTCGCTGAGAGCGGGCGCCAACAGCGCTCCCGTCCACTGATGCCGAGCCTCGGCACCCTGCTGTCCGCGGCTGCGGGTGACTCCAAGTCGGCCGAGCAGGTCAGCTCCGGTGCACTGCGTCAGTTCGGCTTCAAGGTGGCCGGGCTGCTGCCCGCGGGATTCACCCCGGAGGGCAGTGGGCCGCTCAAGATCCTCATCACCTATCCGCAGGCGCACAGCAAGGACGCGGCGGAGACCTACCTCAAGCGCGCGCTGCACCTGCCGCGCGACAGCCAGCGCACCATCGAGTGCCGCGGCGTGGACTCGGACACGATCACGGTCGTGCTGTTCCGCAGCGAGATGAGCGTCACCGAAGTGCCGGAGGCACGGGCGGTGCTGCGTCAGTGGGCCCGGGCACAGGACGACCAGCGCGACGACGACCTGCTGCGCTGGCGGCAGCGCCTCGGCTACCAGGACGACTGGCTGGCCAGTACGGAGGAGGACCGCGAGCACATCCTGCACCGGCTGCTGTGCGCCATGTGGAACGGGCAGGTCGACTGCCTCGGTGACCCGGCGTCGCCGCGCAAGGTCCGCATCCGTCTGCACGACCGGGTCGGCAACGACGTGCCCGCCATGACGCTGCAACTCGACGAGCACCACGACGAGATCTCCAGTTGGGCGAGCCTGCTGCGGGCCTACGAGCACTGGGCGCTGCTGAGCGAGGGCGACGGAGACGGCGACGGCTCCATCGTGGAGGACTACTGCCGGGAGTTGATGCGGGTCCTCCCGCAGGACCTGACCACCTCCGGCAGCAAGCCGTCGGAGCTGTACCGGCGCTTCGTCAACGAGATCGCGCCGCGTCAACTCCGTCTCCTGGAGGAGCGGGAGGACCAGTACGGGGACCGGGTCGCCGAGTGGGTGCGTCCCCTGCGCCAGTTCTGGGAGGAGACCCTCGTCGGCGCGCTCGAAGTCCCCTTCCCCGAGGGCAAGCGCCCGGTGCAGCCGAACCTGCGGCTGCTGGAGGAGTGGGTGCGCGACCACCACACCCCGGTCCGGCGCGGCGAACCGGCGCGCAGCCCCCGCGGCCGGGACGAGGACTGGGACCAGGGCTGGTCCGAGCCTGACCCCGCGACCCATGAGCGCCGGTACGAGGAGCGCTCACGGGACGATCGCTACGGCAGTGAACGGGCGGGCGGTGAACGGGCTGGCAGTGAACGGGCTGGCAGTGAACGTGCGGGCGGTCAGCGGGCTGGCGGTCAGCGTCACGAAGGGCCGGCGGGACGCGGCCACGCGGACCGGTACGAAGACCGCCTCGACAGTGACGACCGGGTAGACGCTGACGACCGCGGGGACCGGCACACCACAGACGGTGATTCGCGGTACGCATCGGACCGGCCGCGTCGGGATCGGTACGACGAGCCGCCGCAGGCCGATCGGTACGGAGACGTGCCGCGCCAAGGCCCTGATCGGGGTTCTCCGCGCTCCGCTGCGGGCGCCAGGAGTTCGGCACCGTCCGGGCCCCAGGCCGGTCGCGCCGGGGCCCGCCGCGACGATCGGACGGAGGGGGCGGGCGGGGCCCGAGCCACCGAAGGACGCCGACGCAGGGAGCCGGCACGCGAGGAACAGGGCGCCGGGGAAGACGCGTACGACAGCGGGGCGGGCCGGGAACCGGGCCCACGGTCGGGCGGCGCCGATCCGGACTGGCCCGTACCGCCACGGGCGGGGCACGGCCAGCCGCCCGCCGATCCCACCGGAGCCGCCCGCCGGCCCCGACAGGTCCATGCGGACTACACCAACGGGCAGTTGACTGACCCGGCCGACCACGCAGATCCCGGCGATCCCGCAGGGGCCGGCGATCCCGACCGGAACCGAGGGCCCCGGGCTTACGGACCCGTGACCGCGCCCACCGCGGGCCGAGTGGCCTCGGCCGCGGCCTTCATCCCCGACCAGACGTCCTCCGAACCGGCCTACGCCCCCTACCCGGACGAGCCGCTCCAGGACCCCGGCTGGCCCGGTGGTGAGTCGTCCCTTCCCTGGGGGCTCGCCGACAGCGACGGCGAGACCGAGTGGGACGGCGAGCGGGACTCCGACGGCAAGGGCCGCGGCGTCTGGGACGGAGACCCCGAGTGAGCGGCTCCGTCGTCGTCGTACTCGACTTCCGCTCCGAGCACGAACGCCCCGCCGACCAGGCGCGATTGCGTGACCTGGTGCTCCATCAATGGCGTCAGGAAGGGGAGGTGGCGCCGGAGCCGGATCTGCGCTTCCTCCTCGTGGACACCCCGCAGGGGCTCACGGCCCACGCCGACGCCTATGAACTCGTCATGGGCTACCCCACCCTCGGCACGGTCGAGGTGGTGTGCCTGGCCGTCGGTGAACTGGACGAGTCCGCGAAGGTCTCGGAATGGGACGAGGAGACCTCATGGGAGGCCGGGCAGGAGGACCGTTCGGCCAGCAGGCTCCGTCTGGTGTCCGCCCTGAACTCCGAGGGCGTGGGAGTGCTCTGGACCGCCGACCCCCTCGCCGGTGGGGCGGCTGACAACGGTCAGGGGGGCTCGGACACCGCGCGGACCGCGGCACTGGGCATCCTCGTCGACCTGTTGCGCAAGAGGGAGCTCTTCGACCGTGTCCTCGGCGCCCTGCGCCACTGTCCGTCCGCCACCGCCGCACCCGCGCTGCGCGCCCTGGAACACGATCTGGCAGCACCAGCGCTGGAACGGGCCTGGCTCGGTGCGCTCACCCGGTTCACCGGTCAGCCCGGCACGACCGGGCCACGGCTGAGCGCCCAGAACCTGCCGGCTCGGCTGGCCGAACTCGCAGGCGAGGGGCCGCCGCCCGCCCCGGCTCGTATCCATGTGCCGGGAGGTCCCGCCGAGCGGGCTCACCGGGCGTACGCGGAGGCCCTGATGCGGGCCAGGCGGTTCCGTTCGGAGCTGGCCCGTCCCGTGGGCATCCTCGTGGGGCGACGCCCGGCGCAGGAACTGAGCCGCGCGATCGAGGAGTCCGCACAGGAACTCCGCCGCTACCGCACCCTGGTGGCGGGCGCACTGCGCGCCAGCGCCTCACCCCATCTGGCACCGGGCGATGCCCAAGGACTGCTGGCGGAAGTGGGTATTGCGCTCCCGCCCGCGGAGGACCGAGGACGTCCCGGGGAGGGGCAGCGGTACGCCGGGCTGGGAGCGGTGGGCAAACGCCCACGCGGGGACGTGGTCGACGATGAGATCAACCGGTTCACCCTCGCCATGCTGGAGGACGGGTTCGATCTGAACACCGTCGCGGAGCGGCTCACGGCCCTCTCCGAACAGATCGCGCCCCTGCCAGCCGAGGGCCGGATCGCCGAGTTGCAGCAGGGCAGTCCCGAGGTGGCGGCGGTCACCATCGCGAATCCGTTCCGGTTCGCCCGGGCCCGCCCCGGAGCCTGGACCGCCGTGGCCGGGCTGTCGTTCCTTGGCTCCCTGTGGTCGTGGCCCGGCACGCTGCTGGCCCTGTTGCCGCTGACGATCCTGTTCGTCGGGCATGTGCTCGCCGCCCGCGCCCGGCCCAACCGCGCCCGCGGCGGCGCCCTGCGGATGGCCACGGGCACCCAACTCATCTCCGCCGCAGTCGGTGTGGCTGGCGGCTGGGCACTCGGTCACACGCTGCAACCGCCGTCCTGGTTGGGCTTCACCACCCTGCTGCTCGCCACTTCCTGGACCCTGCTGCTGCTCTGCATCCGCTGGGCCCGGGCGGTCGACGACTGGTGGGACACCACCGGCGTGGAGCGGCTCGACGTGGGATTGGAGACCGTGGACCGGTTGGTCGCCGAGATCGTCCGCCAGCAGTGGTGGGCCGCCGCGGAACGGACCCGTACCGCGGACGGCGCACGGGCCCTGGCCGGTGCGCTGCGCTCGGCCGTCCGCCTCGCGCCGGCGAGCACCTCCCAGGAAGGCGCGTCGGACGAGTGGGGCGAGGGCGACCCGGAGGCGCACTGGGGCGCACGGGGAGCCGAGGACGGTTGGGGAGCCGATGGCTGGGACGTCCAGGACTGGGACGACGACGAATGGTCCGCAGACCCCTGGCCGGGCGACTCACCGCAGGCCGACCCCGCGGGCGTACCCGGTCAGCGCAGGCGTACCGGCCGTCCCCATGGCCTCGCCGACCAGGAGGCCGTGTACGCCGACGGCTGCTCGCCCCCATGGCTCGACCAGGGGGGCGGCGAAGGCGGTCCCGAGCTGGACCGGACGCTCCTCACCGACCTCGCCGACGCGACGGTCGACGCCCTGCGCCGCCACTGGGGCGCCGTGGTACCGGGAGTGCCCGCGCCACAGGACCATCCGGCCACCACGGACGAGGCCGTCCGCAGGGGCATCGAATCGGTGCACCGACAACTGCGCAGCAACGGCGTCCTGCCCGTGCCCGCGTTCGCCCGCCGCGGTCGTGACCGTGGTGATTCGATGGCACTGCTCGGGGTGGGACCCCAGCGGGTGTGGGAGGCGCTCATCCCGGAGTTGGCGGGGCGAAGGCTGCGTCCGCTGTGCTCCCCGTCCCAACTGGCTCTGCTCAGCCGTGACCCGTCGGCGGCGCGCCTGTTGAGGTTCGCCCCCGCGGCCGTCCGGCCGGTGCTGGAGTCCGATCGGTCCGGTCGGTCGGGCCAGTTCGGAGGCGACGGCGAAACCGCGCTGGACGACGCGGTGTGGATGTCCTCGGGTCGGTTCGTGGGCGTCCTGGAACTCACCCCGCTGCGTGCGGGAACGGTACAGACGGTGTGGACCCGGGCCGACGAGTTCGCCCGGGAACTGCCGGACCAGCGACACAGGGGGCCTCGCCATGGCGACTGACCACTCACCCGGGGCGTACGGAGAGGCCAGGGGAGCAGGGCCGCGGGATCCGTTCGCACCGGGCCGCTCCTCGGCGGACGGCCCCATGGGCGACAACGGTGCGGGCCAGGGCGGCGCCCGGGTCCGCCACGAGTTGGGCTTCGTCACCCCTCAGGGCGGACACCACACCCTGCGGGTGCAGTTGGGCCCCGACCGGCCGCGCCTGGTGCGCCCGCCCGTCCTCGCCCGCCCGGTCCAGAGCGAGGACTGGAAGGGCGTACAGGTGCGGCTGCCCGCATCAGAGAACGGCAACCACACCGCGTACGGCCTGCTGGAGGCCGAGACCGCCGCCGCGCTGGCCCTGAACCGGGCCTACGGCGGCACGCGCTTTCGGGGCCTTTTCCCGATGCCCGTGGGCTACGACATGAATGCGCCGGAGCCCTTCATCCTCTACGCGGCCCCCCGGGGCCGTCCCGTGTCCGGGCTCAACCAGGGCGTGTCCACCGGCGAACAGCGGATCATCGAACGCGATCTGGTGCTCGCGGTGCGGCTGATGGAGGCCGTGGGGCTGGTGCACCAGGGCATCGTGCCGGCCGCCGTGCGCTGGGACGGGCAGGGGGCCCAACTCTGGGACCTCGGTTCGATCACCCGCATCGGCCGGGCGCGCACCCCCTGTGGAGTGCCTCCCTATGCCTCGCCCGAGCAGCGGGCGGGTGTGGGCGAGGTCGATGCGCGCGATGCGCTGTGGAGCGTCGGGCAGGTGCTCCACCAGATCGTGACGGGCCGGCAGGGCAGCGCGGACGGACCTTCGCCCGACCTCGCCCGGCACCGGTCGCTCGCCCAGACCCTCACCCCCGTCTTCGCCCCCCTCGCAGCCGATCGACCATCCGCCGCTGCCCTGCTCTCCCGGCTGATGCCGGACGCGGACACCCAGACGCTCACCACCGCGCTCCCCGACCCCCTGGAGCCGCACCGCAGGGACTTCGACGAGGCCATGCGGCGCAAACACGCCTCGCTGGTGCGGTCCGCCCGGGGCGCGAGCAGCGGTCCGCCGCCGCCCGACTACCCGCCCGGCGGTGGCCGCAGGACCGGAAGTCGACGCGTCGAAGACCGCAAGGAACAGGACGCCTGGCACGTCGGCGGTAGCGCCACCCCCAAGAACCCCGGCCGAGGCTCCCGAGGAGACCAGCACCGATGACGACCTCCGCCTCACCCCCGGGCCAGGCACCTGCCCGGGAGACGCTCTGCCCTTACTGCCTGGAGCCCATCGGCTTCGACGAGCGGCAGTTGTTCGTCCGCGACGATCGACAGCAGTACGCGGCCCTGGACCTGTCCACGCAGAACAGTCCGCTGCGCCGGGCCGACACCCTGCGCTCCGCTTACCAGCGCTGCCGCAACACCGACGGGGTGCCGCAGCACTACATCCCGGCGCCCTACCTCACCCACGGCGACCCGCTGACGGTCGCCATGGTCGGTGACTCCGCGACGGGCAAGACCCATCTGCTGACCCAGATGATCGCCGAGATCATCGACGGCGGCCTGGAGCGCTACGGAATCACCTGGCAGTCCGTCAATCCCCAGGACCACCGGGTCTTCATCGAGGAGCACGTCACCCGGCTGCGCTCCGGTCGGATGCTGGAGCACACCCCGCCGGAGTCGTTCGCCTCCTTCGTGGCCGCCCTGCTGCTGAGCGGTCCAGACGGCAGCACCCGGCCGGTGGCCTTCTTCGACCTCAGCGGTGAGGACCTGCGGCGCACTGACGCCATGCTCCGGTTCATGCTGGGTGTGGATGCCCTGGTCTTCGTCGTCGATCCGCTGCGGGCGGTGCCCCTGCCCCATCTCGACCCGCTGCGCGGTGAACTGGGCCTCGCCAGCGGTGGCGACCCCGCGTTCCAGACCGTGTTGGACCGGTTGCCGCGCAGCGGGCCGTACCACGGTGTCGCAGCGGCCGTCGTGATCAACAAGTCCGATCTGCTGCGCTTCGAACCGCCGGTCGACCGCTGGCTGGCCGAGCCACCGCCCGCCCGGCTGTCCGCCACCAAACTGCGCGACGAGAGCCGGGACGCCTACGCCTTCCTGCGGCACCACTGCGGGCCCGCCTGGGTGCAGCCCTTCGACGGCGTACTGCGTTGCACCCTGCACTTCGCTTCCGCCACGGGCAGCCACGGGCACAAGGACAGCTTTCCGCACGGCACCCGGCCACGGCGGGTGCTCGAACCGCTGGTGTCCGTGCTGTCGATGTGCGGGGTGCTCGGTGACGCCGGCGGCGACGGCCCGGGAGCGGTGGGGATGTGACCGTGCCGCACGACGAGGGCGACGCCCTGATCCACCAGATCGTCTTTCGATGGGCGGGCAACCGAAGCGGTGCTGGAGCGGGGATCTCCGCCGTCGCCCAGTCCTGCGGGGAGCGGGACGCACGCGAGATGGCGGAGCAACTCGGCCCGATCCTGCGGGTCCGCGGCGGTGATCAGCGCAGCATCGTCCGGGTGATCTGGAACGACCGGGCGGTGCTGGTCAGGCGTCGGCCCAAGGCGGACGCCCAGGGTCGTGGCAGCACGGTCTGTCACGCACTGATCAGCCCGACCAGGCTCCTCACGGCGAGCTTCTGTCTGGGGCTCGGTGCCTCTCCCTGGGGCGACGACACCTGGACGCAGGCGTCCGGAACGTTGAACCCCATCCCCTACGACCGGCTCGACGCGATGGCGAACCACGCCATACCGCGGCTGGACGAGGCGGTCTTCTCGCTGGTCGGGCCGCTGGAGTGTCTCGTGGCGCAGTTGCTGCGCACTCCCTCGGGGCGGGTCTCCGCCCTGACCCGTGGGCTCGAAGGCGCCGGGACGGTCGGCTCCGACCAGGCGCCCGATCCGGCACTCGTGGCGCTACGAGGGCTGTGCGAGGTGTTCGGGGCGACGCTCGGCGGGGAGGGCTGGACCTATGCCTCGTACGCGACGATCGACTCCCATCCACTGCGGGTCACCTTTGTGCCCAGTTGGCGTGCCTCTCATGAGGAGGACGTCCGGCTGCGGCGCATCGATCTGACCGAGCAGGGCTCCGACCGGGCGGCCGAGTTGGCACGGGAACTGGTTCGGCACTACGTCGACCACATCGGTGCGGGGGGAGTGGCGGCGGACGGCGCCCGGGAGAAGTACCAGCGGCCCCTGGAGCGGTTGCGGGGTGCGCTGGCGGAGATCGAGGACGACGAGGAGCGGTACGAGGCCGTCGACCGTGCGCTGAGGGGGTTGCCGCCCCGGGACCGGACGGTACGCCCCCAGCGGGGCACGGACTGGCACACCACCGCGGGTGGGCACGGCGAAGGGCGCACCGGGGGACCGTCGGGCCGGTCGGCGGGCGCGGCGCGGCCCGACGGTCACCCCGGCTACGACGACGAGCAGGGGTACGAGCGGGGCGGGGAGTCGCACCTGGGGTACGAGCGGGGCGGGGAGTCGCACCCGGGGTACGAGCGGGGCGGGGAGTCGCACCCGGGGTCACGGACGCACTCCGTACCGTCCCGATCGGGGAGCACGGGTGGGCAGTTGCCCGGCTCCGGGCCCCGGGCGGACGAGGGGCGACCGACTGCCGGGTGTGCCGGGACGCCCTCCGGTACGGGGGGACGGCCGGTCACCGGTACTGAGCAGGCGACCGGCTCGAACCGCTCGTCCACCGGTAAGGGAGGCCGTCGGGGCGTCCCGGTTCAGGTGGACGGCAGCGGTGCGCTGGAGTCGCCGCAGACCGGCATCGACAGTGGTGGCACGGCAGTCGGTGGCAGCACCTCGAACCAGTTGGATGGGGCGGCTTCCGGAACCTACTCGATCGAGTCCGCAGCGGGCGGGCACGATGCGGGCCGAGCGTCGACCACGGGTTCCGGTTCGATGACGGCGCCTGGGTCAGCCTCGGCGGGTTGGACCCCGGACGCCGCGGCGCACGGCTCGTCCTCGGCCCGCTCGATGTCCACCGGGCAGCAGTGGGACGGCGGCGCTGACGGGGGGTTCTTCGCCAAGGGCCCCGTACGGGATGCACGGGATGCACGGGACGCGCGGGACGCGCGGGATGCGCGAGACGTACCAGGTACACCAGACGCAGCGATCTATCCGTCCGGGCAGGACGTTTCCAGGCAGTACGCATCCGATGAGCCGTCGGTCGGCGCGGACTTCTCCGCGCTGCCGTCGGGCTACGCCCCGGCTGTCCGGGCCGATCCGGTCAGCGCCACCCAGCGTGCGGAAGCAAGCATCCCGCCACGGCCGACGTCTCCACCGCCCCAGAGCGGCCCCCAGCCGAGCCATCAGAACCAGATGTTTCACGTGAAACCCGAGGAGTTGCTCGGCCTCTCCTCCCCCTTCCCCCGTACGACCAAGTGGGTGGGCAAGCGCAAGCCCAGACAGGTCTTGACCCCCCCCCAGCGCCGTCAACTGCACCAGGACCTCAGCTATGCCACGGCGGGGGACCATGCGGGTGGAGACCTCAAGGTGAAGGTGCTCCAGGACCTGGAGAGATGCAGCGACGAGGATCTGCTCGCGGTCATCGCCGAAGAGAGGCTCCTGTCGTACCAGGCGCAGAACATGGTGCTGAGGAAGCTCGCCGAGATGTCCCGTACGGAGGAAGAGTCGGAGACCCTGTGCGGACTGCTGCTCGATCGCCGGTTCCTGTTGGAGGTCCCGCCTCCACCGGACGATGAAGCCCTGATGCCCCTGCATGGCCAACGAGTGATCGACGTGGCCTGTTGGCTGTTCCGTTCCCTACAGAAGCTTCTGGCGGGCGATGCGGTCGCGGAACGGGTGGGCCGTTTCCTGCGGCAGTTGGCCGCCTCCCGGGATGGGCTGCCAACGGAGTTCCTGGAAATGCTCCTGCTCTACTGCCCCTCCGATGAGGTGCCCGTCCTGCACAACCTCGTCTGGCGCGAGTTGGCGCTCGGGCTGAAAGAACGAGGTTCCGGGATGTCGGGCGGGGGATCGGCGACCGGCTGAGCACCTCGGTCCAAGGAGGGAGCCAAGCGGGGAAGAGGGAGCTTCCGATGGCACCCTTGTGCCCCCGTGAGGCGGATCTGTTCGGGGTCGGTTCGGGAGTGGTCGAGGCATGGAACCAGCCAGGCTGTTCAGTTGTGTTATACAAATTTTATGTCTGGTGTGCGGCTTTTGCCCCTCTGACCTGCGATGGGACGTTTATGGTTAGCCAAGCCTAACCAAACCATGCGCGCTGGTTCAGGCGTCCGGAAACCGCCCCTGGGGACCGGGCGTCGACGGCCGCACCGTCCGATTGAGTGTCAGATGCCAGCCCCAGTACCGCTTCTGGTCGGTACCGCGCCCACCGGTGAGGAATCCTCCACACCGGCCGGACCGGAATCGACGCGCAGCCGTGCGGCGACGGCCGCTGTCCTCGTGGCGGCACTGGCCGTGCTCTGCGCCGCCGTGGTGCTGAGCCTCGCCGTCGGCGCCCGTCACATCTCCCCGGCGGTCGTCTTCGAAGCACTCTTCCAAGGCGGCGGAGGCGAGGACGGCGAGGTCGTTCGGGATCTGCGCGTACCGCGGACGATCATCGGGGTCCTGGTCGGTGCCGCGTTCGCGCTCTCGGGCACGGTCCTCCAGGGGCTGACCCGCAATCCCATCGCCGACCCCAGCATCCTGGGCATCAGCCAGGGAGCCGCCGCGGGCGTGGTCCTCGCGATCACCTTCGCCGGCATCCACACCATCCTGGGGTACGTCTGGTTCGCCCTGGCGGGCGCGGCGCTCGCGACCGTTGCGGTGTACGCCGTCGCCCACAGCAGTCGCGGCGGGGCCAGCCCGGTGAAACTGGCGCTCGCAGGTGCGGCGATCAGCGCCCTGTTGGCGTCCGTGACCATGGGGGTGCTGAGCACCCGGGTCGCCACCCTGGACGAGTTCCGCTTCTGGCAGGTGGGCGGCATCGCCGGCCGGGACGCCGAAGTGATCCACCGCATCTGGCCGTTCCTGCTGGTGGGCGCGGTGTTGGTGGTCTCCGTCGCCCGGGGGCTGGACGCTCTTGCCCTCGGTGAGGACATGGCCAGGGGGCTCGGCCGGAACGTCGCCGCCGTACGGATCGTGGGCGGCGTCGGCGCGACCCTGCTGGCGGGGGCCGCCGTGGCCGTCGCCGGGCCGCTCGCCTTCATCGGACTGGCCGTACCGCACATGGCCCGTCGGCTCGTGGGCTCCTCCCACGGTCGGGTGATGTTGCTGGGGGCGCTGATCGGGCCCGTGATGCTGCTGACGTCCGACGTGGTGGGAAGAATCGTTTTCCCGCCGGGAGAGATACCCGCCGGAGTCATGACCGCCCTCATCGGCGTGCCGTTCCTCGTGGTCCTGGTCCGGCGCAAGGAGGTGCCGGCATGAGCATCTCCCCCACCCAGTCGCCGCCGCACCGGGCACTCGACCACCCGGACCCGACGGTCATGTCCCCCTCCCGGAAGCCGGGAGTCCGTCCGGCCGGGTACAGCCTCGTACGCATCGGCCACCGAGCCTCCTTCCTGATCCACCGGCGCTCGGTCATCACCGCGACCGTCCTCGCCCTGCTGCTCGCCGCCGCCTGCGTCTGTTACCTCTCCCTGGGCGAGAGCACCGTCGCACCGGCCGAAGTCCTACGCGTACTCCTCGGCCAGCCATCCCCCGATGAACTCGTCGTGGGCACGCTCCGGTTGCCCCGACTCGTCGTCGGGCTCCTGATCGGCGCCGCGTTCGGTATCGCCGGCGCGCTCATCCAGACCGTCGCCCGCAATCCGCTCGCCAGCCCCGACATCATCGGCATCAGCCAGGGCGCCACCGCGGTCACCGTCGTCGGACTGACCTTCGGGGTCACCTCGTACGCCGTGCTGCCCTACTTCTCCGTCGCGGGCGGTCTGGCGGCGGCCGTACTCGTGTACTTCTTCGCCTGGCGCGGCGGACTCAACGCCATCCGCTTCGTGCTCATCGGCATCGGCATCGGGGTGGCGCTGCGCTCCATCACCCAACTCGCCATGACCAAGGCCGACCAGCACGTCGCCCAGCAGGCCCAGATCTGGATGACCGGCTCGCTCAACGGCCGTGGCTGGGAAGAGGTGCGACCCCTCGCCTGGGTGTTGCTCGCACTCATCCCCGCCGTGCTCTGGGCCGCCCGAGCACAGCGGACCGTATCGCTCGACGACGGCACCTCCACCGCGCTCGGCGTACGGCTGGGACGGGTGCGACTCGGTCTGGTCACGGTCGGAGTGCTGTTGGCCTCGGTGGCGACGGGTGCGGCGGGCCCGGTGGACTTCGTGGCGCTCCTCGCCCCGCAGACCGCCCGACGGCTGACGCGCACCGCACAGATCCCGCTGCTCTGCTCGGCGCTGATCGGCGCGCTGGTCGTGGTCCTCGCGGACCTCGCGGCCCGTCGGTTGTTCTCCCCCACCGAGCTCCCGGTGGGAGTGCTCACGGCAGCGGTCGGCGCGCCGTATCTGATCTGGCTGATCATTCGCGGGCGTACCGCGGCAGGAAAGGCGTAGGGCATGGGCAGCACCGGTTCCCCCGTCACGGCGAGCGCCCGCCCGGGTGGTGCGGACGCCGATGTGAAGGCGTCGAAGGACAGCAGGCTCAGCACCCGCGGGCTGACGCTCTCCTACGACGACCGCACCGTGGTCGAAGGGCTCGACTTCGACGTTCCCGACGGCCGGGTCACCGTGATCGTCGGCCCCAACGCGTGCGGCAAGTCGACGACCCTGCGCGCGCTGGGCCGACTGCTCAAGCCCGCCGGCGGCTCGGTGCTCCTCGACGGTCGCGAACTGTCCCGCATCCCGAGCAGAAAGGTCGCCCAGGCGATCGGGCTGCTCCCCCAGACGCCCGTCGCGCCGGAGTCCATCACCGTCGCGGATCTGGTCTCTCGCGGTCGACAGCCCCATCAGCACTGGTGGCAGCAGTGGTCCCAGGAGGACGAGCGAGCCGTCACCGATGCCATGGACCGCACCTCGGTCACCGAATTGGCCGACCGTTCGGTGGACGAACTCTCCGGCGGCCAGCGCCAGCGGGTCTGGATCGCCATGGCCCTGGCCCAGGAGACGGAACTCCTGCTCCTGGACGAGCCGACGACCTTCCTGGACATCGCCCACCAGGTGGAGGTGCTGGATCTGGTGCGCCAGCTCAACGACGAACGCGGGCGAACCGTCGTGGCCGTACTCCATGACCTCAACCAGGCCGCCCGCTACGCGGACCACCTCGTGGCGATGAAGGCGGGCCGGATCGTCGCCGAAGGACCTCCGTCCGAAGTGGTCACCGCCGACCTCGTCCGGGAGGTCTTCGGCCTGGAAGCGGTCGTCGTGCCGGACCCGGTGACCGGCTCACCCCTGGTGGTGCCGGGACCGCCGCGCCGTCGAAGCGCCCCGGCCGGTACCCAAGCGGACCGAGCCGGTACCCAAGCGGACCGGGTCGTCGCGCCGGTCCCCGCCCCGGTTCCTGCCCCAGCGTCCGAGGCACCTCCTCGATCCGATCGACCCCGGCATCCCGACGCCGGCTGACCTGCCGTCAGCAACTCTGCTTCCTCGTCAACCCTCTGTCACCCGAACCGAAAGCAAGGCCATGATCAGCAACTCCCTTCGGCGCCGTCGCGCCGCCGCCCTGGCCACCGTGGTCGCGGGCGCCCTCGCCCTCACCGCCTGCGGCTCCGACTCCGACTCGGGCACCACCAAGGAGAAGAAGGACTCCAAGGCCGCGGAGAAGCGCACCCTGAAGACGGTCATGGGCGATGTTCAGGTCGTCGCCGAGCCGCAGCGGGTCGTCGTCCTGGACACCGCAGAGTTGGACTCCGTCATGACCCTCGGGGTGAAGCCCGTAGGGACCACCCGTACCGACTCGGCCACCGGCTTCCCCGCGCACCTGCCCGCTGACCAGCTGAAGGACGTCAAGCTCGTCGGCGAGATGATGACCCCCAACCTGGAGGCCATCGCCGCGCTCAAGCCCGATCTGATCCTCACCAGCAAGCTCCGCCACGGTGACAAGTACGCCGAGCTGAAGAAGATCGCGCCGACCGTGATGACGGAGAGCACCGGCCTGCCCTGGAAGGAGAACTTCCTGGTGCACGCGGAGGCGCTGAACATGCAGGACGAGGCGAAGAAGACGGTGGCGGACTACACCGCCCACGTCGCCGAGGTCACCAAGGCGCTGGGCGGCAAGGAGAAGGCCGCCGCCACCGAGGTCAACATGGTTCGCTTCGTCGAAGGTGCGGACATCCGCATCTACGGCAAGGAGAACTACATCGGTACGGTTCTCGCCGATGTCGGTCTCGGCCGCCCGGCCGTCACCGACAAGGCCGAGGACGGCTTCATGCTCAATGTGAGCCCCGAAAAGATCAACATGGCGGATGCCGATGTCATCTTCCACTCCACGATCGGTGACCCGAAGAAGGCCAAGGCGACCGAGGTGCTCGGCGGGCCGGTCTGGAAGAACCTCGCGGCGGTGAAGGCCGGCAAGGTCTTCCCCGTCCAGGACGAGCTGTGGATCCAGGGCATCGGATACAGCGGCGCCGACAAGATCCTCGACGAGCTCCAGGCCGCCCTCACCAAGTGACCTGTTCCGCTTCGGGCCGAGGCCCCCGCACCTTCTGGTGCGGGGGCCTCGGCATTCCTCGGAGCAGGGCGAGCGGCTGCGTCAGGGACGCTTCCACCAGGCCCGGGACATGTCCCGCAGCGTGTTGGTGCCGCAGTGCACCTCACCCGCGCCCATGTGGTACGTGTACCAGTCGTCGATGTACGCCGTCGTGAAGCCGGCCTTCGCATAGGCGGCGGAGACCGCCGCGCCGAAGATGTCCTTCCCGCCGATCACCGGCCCCCACTGCTTGGCCGACAGATAGCGGGAGTCGCTCAGGACCACGCCGTTGACCGCGCCGGGCACATAGGCCAGGTTCTGCCAGACCCCCGGCGCCGCCTTGGCCGTGGCCGACTGCTTGGCCTGCGGACCCATCTTGGTCTTGCTGAAGTAGTCGCCGCCGAGCCGCTGGAGCTTCCTGTCCCGCTGCCCCGCGGCGGTCGTGCCGTCCAGCGAGCCGCGGTAGTACAGGCCGGGCACCCGCACGACCTCGGCGTCGGTGACACCGGTCTCCGCCTTCAGCGTCCGTAGATTGGCCTCGATGCGCTCGCTGGCCAGCTTGTTGTCCGCCTGGAAGGTCTTGCTGGCGAGCACCTGGGCGATGGTCTCCGGGGGTGCGGGCGAACCGAACTTACCGGGCACCGAGAACATCTTCTTCTTGCCGTGGCCATCGGCCTTGGCCTTCTTCAGCAGAGCCACCCCGGCCTGGGGGTCCGTGATGCCGATCCGCCAGCCGCGCGCCGTCTTCGCGGGCAGGAACTGCACGAACTCGTCCACGTGGCCGACCGCGAGCCAGGATGTGTCGAGGAGCAGCGGCGACTGCATGCCCTGCGAAGCGAGGAAGGTCCGCATCGACTTCGCGGGCAGCGACTTGGAGTCGGGCCGGTGTCCCATGATGATCCGGCCGGCCGGGTACTCCTTGCCCTGGTGGGCGTAGGGCGGAACGGTCTCCAGGTTGCCCATGGAGTTCAGCGTCCACTCCTCGCTGCTCAACGCGTCGGCGACCTGCACCACGCCGACGTCCTTGCCGCGCAGCTTCTCGAACAGCTCGCGCCCGGCTTCCCGGTCCAGTTGGGCGGAGCGGATCAGCACCCGCATGGCGTGGGTCTTGCCGCCCGGGCCGGTCATGCTGACGTAGCCGGGCTCGACGAAGTCCTGTGCCCAGGGGTCGCCGTACTTGGTGAACTTCTTCACCGGCTTGGTGATGCCCGCCGCCTTGACCTCGCGCTCCAGGTTCGCGACGAACTTGTGCTGCTCGGCGACCAGCTCCGGGTAGGTGACGTCCGGACCGACCTTGGTGACCAGGACCTCCTGCGCCTTCTGGAGGTGATGGTGGGTCAGTACGGGCGCGGTCTTCAGCAGAACCTCGTCCGAAGCGGTGGCCGTGCCGTCGGTGATGCTTAGCCGGACGCGGACCTTGCCGTCCCACACCTTGGCGTCCCGCACCACATCGGTGGCCTCGATGCCCAGCTCGACGCCGGAGCGGAGTTCCGCCGACGTGAGCCGGTCGGACGGCTTGAAGTGCTGCCACTTCCCGCCACGGTTGACGAACAGTCTGGCCTTGCCCCCGCCCACGATCGTGACCGCGCCGGTGGCCTGACGGGAGACGTCGGGGGCGGGCACGGTCTTCAACCGGGCCAGGTCCGCGGCGTCGCTCGCGCCGTTCAGCACGCTGTCCGCCGCATCGTGGCAGGCGGCGAGCTGGGCGTCCGTCAGCGGCTTGCCCGCCGCGTTTCGGATCGGACAGCGCTTGGTGTCGTCGTCGATGTTGGGCAGCACCACCGCGCCCCGGTGGCGGGTCCAGCCGTCCTCGCCCGCGGTATCGGTCGTTCCGGTGGTGTCGACGTTGCCGTCGCGGTTCACGTCCGCCCGCAGATCTGTCTTCGGTGCGGCGGTCGGTGCAGCAACGGCCGGTATGACGGCCGTGCCGATGAGGACACCGGCAATACCGGTGGCCGCTGCGGCAGTTCTCCAGCCTTGGATACCCAAGGGGTTCCTCCTCGATCGCTTGCCTTTCGACCAGGAGGAGCCCGCGGGGAGTCGCGGGGTTGAGCCGGTTCTGATAGCTGTCCGAATTTCTGGCAACTGACTTGATAGCGCATGGCGAGTACAACCGGGGAATGACTTCCAATACCTCCGAAGAATGAGCAGAGCCGCACCCTGAGAATGACGCCGATAAATGCCGCGATCGGCTCTCCGGGTGGGCACGCATCGGTCGAGTCGGATGCGCGCCCATCGGCCGGACGGATGGGGGGCGGCATGGGATCGCTTGGATCGGGCTCGGTTCCTTCCGGGGTCCGTCGGATTCCGGAAGGCATTCCGGTCGTGTTCGGTGGTATTACCCCGAACCGGTCTCGTTCGGCCGTATCGGAACGGCTCGCGGAGCCCATCGAGCTCCGGGACGCGATGGATTCCGGAAGGCAGTCAGGACTTCATGTGCTCGCTCCGGTTGCGTACCGCGCGGTCCTATGGCAGCGGTCCGGGGGATGACCGAAAGTGATCAGCTGTGCCCCGGAGACAGGGCGCTGTACGCGAGGTCGGCCTTGCTGGATGCCCCTGGGAAGTCCTGGAGAGACGGCCCGAGCCCTCATTCCCCGAGCGGTTCCGACGATCGAAAGACAACTACTCTCGGTGCTTTCTGACGGTCGGCGCTTTCGGCTGACGCACGGTCATTCGCCGTTCCCGGCAGCCGTCCCCGGGCCTTGATTGAGCCGACCGGGTGGTGTTCATCAGAAGAACTGCGTAGCGGCTGCGTCGGTCCTTCGCAACTCGGGGTGCGTACACATCATAAGGAAGGTATGTAGATCGCCCAACACGAACTATGGGAAGTGAGGGATCATGGCCGTCGTCAAGGTCAGAGATCTGTGGACCACCTTCATCACTGCATTCTTCGCGCTGCTCGCGTCGATCGGACTCACCAAGAAGCACGCCCCCGCCGCCGTACTGCCGACCGCCCGGCCGTCCGCGCTGCCGGTGCTCCCGCAGCAGGAGCGCCCGGACGACAGCGCCGCCGTCGTCGGCCCCAGAACCACCTCCGATGCCGCACGGGCACTGGTCCCGGCACAGCGGAGGTGCTGGCGCCCGGCGGTGCGCGAACGGTCGCTCCCGCCGACCATCAAGCAGCGCATCAGGGCCGAAGCCCACGGCTCGTCCCCGTCGGTGCGCAAACTGCCCGTACTCGAAGCGGACGCCGACGCAGCGACGACCTCCGGATCCCGGTTGGGTTCGCTGTTCGGCCTCGGCAGGGCCCGCTGGCTCAGCCGTGGTGCCGACGCCCGGTTGGCCGTCGATGCGGGTGCTGCCCCCCGCTCGACCTCTGCCCATGGCCCGACCGGTGTCGGCGGCCACCCTGCGACGAACGCCAGCGCTGATGCACCCCTGACCATCGATGTGAGCTCGCCCGCCGAGCCCCCACCCGTCGTCGCGCCCTCTGCCCGCTGTGGCGACTGGCTCGACCAGGACGGCCACCGCGCCATCGACTCGACGCACAGGGGCACCCTCCGTCCGGATCGTGTCCGTGGCATCGACCAGTGCTCGGACCGTGCGTCCGCGCGGCGTGAGCGGGTCCTTGAGTTGGACCGGTTCCGCGCCCCGAACGCCGATGCGGGCACCGACGAGGACGACCCGGGCACATCGAGCGCCTTGAAGGCAGCATGAGGCACCGGGAGAACTTCTGCCCTCCCGGCACCTCACACGGCGGTCAGCGCTCGTCCTGGCCCTTGGCCTCCGCCTCGTCCTGCTTCGCCTGGACCTCGGGATCCAGTGCCTCCGGGCTGCCGTCGACGGCAGCCAGCGGATCGCGCTCCGAGACCTCGGTCGCCGCGGGCGGCTCCACCAACCAATCGGGATTGGCCTGCCGGTCCCACCACTTCCAGAGGGCGAAGGCGCCCCCTGTGACCACTGAGACGATCACCAGCCCCTTGCCGAAGCGTGCGACCTTCGAACGTCGCTCGTGCTTTCTGATCAGCCGATGAACTTCCTTCGCCGTCACCTGTCCGCGTAGCGCGGCCAGCGCGGCAGCGGAGCGAGATGCAGCCTCTTCCCGTACGGGACCTGCGGCTGCAACCGCGTACTCGATGCGCGGCTTGGTGTACTCCGCCGCCTGACGAGCGGCCTTCCGAGTTTGCAGTGCGGCTCGGTGTGCAGCCTCGTCGACCTTCGGCGGCACATGCGGTGCGACGAGTGCGTCGTACTGAGTACGGGCCTGGTAGCGGGCCTGCTTCGCGGCCTTGTTGACCTTGGGTGCGATCCGTACGCGAGTTTCGTGTGCGTAGAGCGCGGCCTGGTCCTTGGCCGTTCCGGCGTATGGCGCCACCACTTCCGCGGCGTGCAGCACGCTCTCCCTCGCCGAATCGGTCGCGGCGCGCACGCTGTCCATGCGGGTCACGGGAATCCTCCTCCTCGGTGGCGTTCCTAGCCCTGGGGCAGTCCCCAGCGCGGCATTTCTCGCCTTTCCGCCTGTTCCGAAATCATGCCTGCTGACCGGCGTCCCGGCATGCGGGGCGGGCATCCGGGTCAATCCGGGCGGTGGCGCGATGTCTCCCACCCCTACCCGGGGACCTCGATGCCCATCCGGGATGCGCACATTTCCGTGCCGGGACCGGACGGCCCGTGCGCCGGCGGCTCGGGGGTCACGGACACCCCGGGACTTGGCCGAGCTCATCCGCTTCGTGCGAGGATCGAGGCCGTATCGAGCTTCATCGACGAAGGACGTGACCGTGGCCGAGCAGCTTTTCGCCACCCTGAAGACCAACCACGGCGACATCGAGATCAGGCTCCTGCCGAACCACGCACCGAAGACGGTGAAGAACTTCGTCGAGCTCGCCAGCGGTACCCGTGAGTGGACGAATCCAACGACCGGCGAGAAGACGAGCACCCCGCTGTACGACGGCACCATCTTCCACCGTGTCATCCGTGACTTCATGATCCAGGGCGGCGATCCCCTGGGCAACGGCATGGGCGGCCCGGGCTACGAGTTCGCGGACGAGTTCCATCCGGAACTGGTCTTCGACAAGCCGTACCTGCTGGCCATGGCGAACGCCGGCCCGGCGACGAACGGCTCACAGTTCTTCATCACCGTGGTGCCCGCAGCCCTGCTGAACCGCAAGCACACCATCTTCGGCGAGGTCACCGATGCGGCCAGCAAGAAGGTCGTGGACCTGATCGCGACCACCGAGACCGATCCGCGCTCCGATCGCCCGACCAGCGATGTGGTGATCGAGTCCGTCGTCATCGACAAGCGCGGCTGAGCACCGCGACCCGGTCGGACGTGTTCCCGGTGATACGGGGAACAATTCTGCCCCGTCCATCCGTCTGGATGGACGGGGCGGTGTGTTGCTTCGGGAGGATTGAGGGATCTCATGGACCAGGCGCCAGGCAGTCCGCAGCGGCCACAGGGCAGTCCGAGCCTGCCCACCTGCTACCGACACCCGGACCGTGAGACGGGCATCAGCTGCACCCGCTGCGAGCGCCCCATCTGCACGGACTGCATGATCAGTGCTTCGGTGGGGTTCCAGTGTCCCGACTGTGTGCGCACCGGCTCCGGTACGGGACACGCGCCGGACGCCAATCGTCCGCGCACCATAGCGGGCGGCAGCATCGCCGAGGACTCGTTCCTGGTCACCAAGGTGCTGATCGGGATCAACGTCGCGGTCTTCGTACTGGTGCTGGCCCTCGGCGAGCGCTTCCTCGCCGAGACCGAGCTGATCGGACTGGCCTTCAGCCCCCAGCTCGGTGAGGTCGTGGGTGTCGCGGACGGCCAGTGGTACCGCCTGATCACCGCGGTCTTCCTGCACCAGGAGCTCCCACACATCCTCTTCAACATGCTGGGGCTGTGGTTCCTCGGCAGGATCGTGGAGCCGGCCCTCGGGCGGAGCCGGTTCATCGCCGTCTATCTGCTGTCGGGCCTGGGGGGAAGCGCCCTCGCCTATCTGCTGGCGGCTCCCAACCAGCCCTCGCTGGGTGCGTCCGGTGCCATCTTCGGTCTGATGGGTGCCTTCGCCGTTCTGGCGCGTCGCACGAACCTCGACATGCGGCCGGTCCTGATCATCCTGGCCGTGAGCCTGGTGCTGACCTTCACCCGGCCCGACATCTCCTGGGAGGGACACATCGGCGGCCTGGTCGCGGGTGTCCTGATCACGCTCGGACTGGTCTACGCACCGCGCGATCGGCGCACCCTGGTCCAGCTGGCCACCTGTGCATCAGTGCTCTTGCTGCTCGTGGTGACCGTGGTCGGCAGGACCGCTGCGCTCATCTGATCCACCGGTTGTCCACAGTGTGTGCCCGATCCTGCGCAGGGGTCGGGCAGGACCGGCCGATCGGCCGCGCAAACGCGTTTCCCCAGTAGGGACAAGGGTCCCGAGGCTTCACCAGGATGACCTAGTCGGTCACACGGCAGTCACACCGGCGTCAACACATTGAAGGTTATCCACAGATCGTCTGACCTTTTCCCCACTGTGGACAACTCTGTGGATAACTTGGGGGTAGAGCTCGACGAAAAGGGGTCAACGACGCTGAGCGGCCACCACGCCACCCGCTTCAGGGCATGACGAAGAGGCCGCGGGCGGCTCAAGACGCACGACGCGGATACCCCACAGGTTCAGACGTTCGGACCTGTCGAGAAACCCGGCCGCCAAGGGCTGCCCAGCCGCCTAACGGGAGAAGACGCCCTGTGGACACGGCTCCGAGCGGAATCCGTCCGCACGGGCGCCCACGGGCGGCCGAGGGGCACTCCTCGGTGCCCACCGGACGGGCGAGACGGCGCGAACACGAACAAGGGCGCTCGCGCAGGCATCAGCCCCGCTCACGCGTGTGCTCCCACCGTGACGCGACTTCCGTGGAGCTACTTCCACTGGGTGGAGACGCCGAAGCCCGCGGCGATGAAGCCGAAGCCCACGACGATGTTCCAGTTGTGGATGGACTCGATCGGCAGCCTGCTCTCGGTCACATAGAAAATGACGATCCAAGCAAGGCCGATCAGGAACAGCGCCAGCATGATCGGAGCAACCCAGCTCCGGTTCGTCAGCTTGATGCTGGTCGCCTGCTTCGTCGCCGTGGGCGGCGTGAACTCCGACTTCTTGCGGATACGTGACTTCGGCACGAGGGACTCTCCTGTCGATGCGCTGCGTGACCGCGCAGATAACTTTGGCTGGCGCTGGGCTGGAGCGACGGGGACCACTGCCTCCCCCGAGCGTCCGTTAGCGTAGTGCTTCCGCGGCGCCTGAGGAGATAAGGGTACGTTGAGCAATTCTGCCGACTCCCGGCACGGGCCGGAAGACAGCCGGGCTGGTCATGGCCATGAGACGGTCCGCGCGCTGAAACGGCGCACGGGCCGGGTGCTGACCGCTGCCGTCTTCGCCCTGGCCGGAGTGATCTTCGTGACCAGCTTCAACACCGCCAAGGGCACCAATCTCCGCACCGACGATTCGCTGCTGAAGCTCTCCGATCTCATCCGCGAGCGGAGCGCCCGCAACGGCGACCTGGACGAGTCCACGGCCGCGCTGCGCCACGACGTCGACGGTCTCGCCGAGCGCCAGCACGATCTCACCGATGCCGAGGACAAGAGGCTCGGCGCACTGGAGCGGGCCGCGGGGACCCAGAAGGTCGCCGGCAGCGCACTGACCGTCACCCTGAACGACGCTCCCCCCGGAGCCCAGGCCGCGCCCGGATACCCCGAGCCGCAGGCCAACGACCTGGTCATCCACCAACAGGACCTGCAAGCCGTGGTGAACGCCCTGTGGCAGGGCGGCGCGAAGGGCATCCAGGTCATGGACCAGCGATTGATCTCCACCAGTGCGGTGCGCTGCGTGGGCAACACCCTCATCCTCCAGGGCCGGGTCTACTCACCGCCCTACAAGATCACGGCCGTCGGGGACCAGGACGGGCTGCGCAAGGCGCTGGACGCGTCCCCGGCGCTCCAGAACTACCAGCTCTATGTGAAGGCGTACGGCCTCGGCTGGAAGGTCGACGAGCGCAAGGCGGTCACCCTGCCCGGCTACTCGGGCACCGTGGACCTCCACCACGCGAAGCTCGCGGAGTAATAGCCGACACCGCTCGGACGGAACGATTCTCCCTGCGGTGGGACGGGATTTCGAGCTCCGACCGACCCTGAACCGCGCCCGCGTCCCGGGCGTGGGACGAGCGCGCACCACCCAGACCGTGACGGACCGCTGGTCGCAAGCTTCGCGCAGCCGACCCACTGGCCCCTGCCGCCCTTTAGTCTGGAGCGGGCACCGAATGGAAAGGGACGGCATGTACGGCTGGATCTGGCGGCATCTGCCGGGCAATGCGTGGTTGCGGGCGCTTCTCTCGCTCGCGCTGGTCCTGATGGTCGTCTATGTGCTGTTCCAGTACGTCTTTCCCTGGGCGGAGCCGCTGCTCCCCTTCAACGATGTGACGGTCGACGGAGCGGGAGCGGCAGTGGACACGGCGGCAAGAGAGGGAGCGGCCCGGTGAGTGCACGCATTCTGGTCGTCGACAACTACGACAGCTTCGTCTTCAACCTCGTCCAGTACCTCTACCAACTCGGAGCCGAGTGCGAGGTCGTACGGAACGACGAGGTCGAGCTCGCACACGCCCAGGACGGCTTCGACGGCGTGCTCCTGTCCCCCGGCCCCGGCGCCCCCGAGCAGGCGGGTGTCTGCATCGAGATGGTGCGCCACTGCGCCAACACCGGAGTGCCCGTGTTCGGGGTCTGTCTAGGGATGCAGTCGATGGCGGTGGCGTACGGAGGGGTGGTGGACCGTGCGCCCGAGTTGCTGCACGGCAAGACCTCCCTGGTCACCCATGGGGGCAAGGGCGTGTTCGCGGGGCTGCCCTCGCCGTTCATCGCGACCCGTTACCACTCGCTCGCCGCGGAGCCGAAGGAACTGCCCGCCGAGTTGGAGGTCACCGCACACACCGCCGACGGGATCATCATGGGGCTGCGCCACCGTGAACTGCCCGTCGAGGGCGTGCAGTTCCATCCGGAGTCGGTGCTCACCGAGCACGGCCATCTGATGCTCGCGAACTGGCTGGAACAGTGCGGCGACACAGGGGCGGTCGGCCGTTCGGCAGGGCTCGCGCCAGTGGTGGGCAAGGCCCTGGCGTGACCGCCCGGCGTCCCGGGGATGAGTACGACCCCCTGGCGGACCCGGAACCCCCCGCGGAGCCGTGGCTGCGGGGGCGGCCGGTCCACGGGTCGCAGCAGCCGCCGGGGCGGGCGGAGTACGGGCATCCGGGAGAGCCCTCCCCAGGGGCCAGGGCCTACACGGAGAACTACCAACAGGGGTGGTCCGACCGCCCGCAGCCGCCACCACGGCCGGCCGGACCAGGAGGGCGGCCCGGGCCCGCCGATGGACGAGCGGGCGCGGGCCAGCCGGGACCGGCGTCGGCCGGCGGCCCGCGACCCCGGGGCGGACGGGCTCCACAGGGCCATCGGCCGGTGGGACCGATGGACGCGACGACCGCCTTCCCGCGCACGCCCGGTGCCCGCCCGGTGCCCTCCGCGGAACCGGTCACGGCGCCCATGCCCGTCATCGACTTCAACGGCCCGGGTGGCGCACGGCCCGGTACGGCTGCCCCGGGGGCCGAACGCCCTCCGGGGCCCGGCCGCGCCGAGCGCAGGAGGGCCGCCAAGTCCCGCGGTCGCAAACGGGCCGCTCCGCCCCCGGGAGCGCCGGCCGCGAGCACCTCCGCCTCCGGGCCTCCCGGGCGTCCCATGACCCGTGTCGAGGCTCGTCGTGCGGCACGAGAGGCGAAGGACAGCCCGGCTGTGATCGCCAGCCGGGCCATCGGGGAGCTGTTCATCACCTTCGGTGTGCTGATGCTGCTCTTCGTCACGTACCAGCTCTGGTGGACCAACATCCGAGCCGGTCAGGAAGTCGACCGCGAGACGAGCAAGATCCAGGACGCCTGGGCCGAGGGGCGCAAGCCCGATGCCTTCCAGCCGGGTCAGGGTTTCGCCATCATGCACATCCCCAAGCTGGACGTGGTCGTTCCGGTGGCGGCCGGCATCGACAAGGAGAAGGTGCTCGAC
The DNA here is from genome assembly GCF_042753785.1 of Streptomyces sp. NPDC059256. Lineage (NCBI taxonomy): Bacteria > Bacillati > Actinomycetota > Actinomycetes > Kitasatosporales > Streptomycetaceae > Streptomyces > Streptomyces sp. NPDC059256. Next base: position 335,449 of record NZ_JBHYZO010000002.1, read on the forward strand.
CGGGGCATGGTCGGCCACTACAACGAGGGCGGGTTGAAGACGGCGCTGCCGTCGGACCGTACGGGCAACTTCGCCGTCGCGGGCCACCGCAACACCCACGGTGAGCCGTTCCGCTACGTCAACCGGCTGAAGCCGGGCGATCCCATCGTGGTCGAGACGCAGGACGCCTACTACACCTACGAGATGGCGAGCATCCTGCCCCAGACGCCGCCGTCCAACGTCAGCGTGATCGGGCCCGTACCCCCGGGGTCCGGTTTCTCCGGACCTGGGCGATACATCACGCTCACCACATGTACACCGGAGTTCACGAGTACTTTCCGAATGATCGTATGGGGCAAGATGGTCGAGGAACGACCTCGCAGCAAGGGCAAGCCGGACGCGCTCGTAGGCTAGGGACTCCAGATGTCCAGTCGGCCAGACGGGAAGAGAAGCAGTGTCACGTGCTCGCAGCCGGGTCGCCGGTGTCGTCAGCGTATTCGGCGAACTGCTGATCACCGCGGGCGTGGTGCTGGGACTCTTCGTCGTCTACTCCCTGTGGTGGACCAACGTCCTCGCCGAGCGTGAGTCCTCCCGTCAGGGCAACGAGATCCGCGACGACTGGGCGAAGGGTCGTGGACCCGGCGACCTCGACACCAAGGGCGGCATAGGTTTCCTGCACGTTCCCGCCATGAAGAACGGTGAGGTCCTGGTCAAGAAGGGCACCGACCTCAAGGACCTGAACGACGGCACCGCCGGCTACTACACCAAGCCGATCAAGTCCGCGCTGCCGGCGGACGCGAAGGGCAACTTCACCCTCGCCGCCCACCGCGACGGCCATGGGGCGAAGTTCCACAACATCCACAAGATGAAGGTCGGCGATCCGGTCGTCTTCGAGACCCGGGACACCTGGTACGTCTACAAGGTCTACAAGACGCTGCCGAAGACGTCGAAGTTCAATGTGGACGTGCTCCAGCCGGTGCCCAAGGAATCCGGGAAGACCAAGCCGGGCCGTTACATCACGCTCACCACCTGCACACCCGTCTTCACCTCGGACTTCCGGTACATCGTGTGGGGCGAACTGGTGCGTGAGGTCAAGGTCGACAACAACCGGACCCGGCCCGCTGAGCTGAGCTGAAACGATCCGCGCCTCCTCCACCTGCCAGTACCTGCCACCACCCACGGACAGTCGACCCGCCTGACACCTGACGCCTGACCGTTCGGCGGCGGGCCCGCTCGATCGTCCGTCCGTTGCCGTCCGGCCCTCGGCAGGAAGCCCCCCGACCGCATGGGCAACGGCTGGCCTGCGACGACAGAAGTCCCGACCCCCAGATCACAGGGGCCGGGACTTCGGCGCTACGGAGACCGTTCGATCGATGCGGTCCGGTGGTCTTCCAGGGGATCAGTCGCCTCGGCCGATGTTTCCGCCGACCAGTCCTTCGATGGCTCCCTCGCTGCCGCCGTTCCCGTCGCCCCCGCCGCCCGCGGTCTTCAGGTTCACCCGCTGCTCGGGATTGCCCTGGGCGCCGCCCTGCGGGTCCTGGGAGATGACGATCGCGTTGTCGTCGTCGGAGCCGTCGATGTCGCCGAGTTGGAAGCCCGACTGCCCCAGGATGACCTTGGCCTGGGCGAGCGTCTGGCCGAACAGGTTCGGCACCGGCGTGTTCTGCTGTGCGGGGCCCTTGGACACCTTCAGGGTCACGGTGCTGTTCGGGTCCGCCGTGGTGCCGCCGGGCGGATCCTGCTCCAGGACCTCGTCCTTCGGCTTGTCCGAGTCCACGTACTCCTCACGGACCTGGAACTTCAAGGTGGTGAGCTGCTGTCGGGCGCTCGCCAACTGGTTCCCCACCAGCGGAGGCACCGTCACCTGCGCCCTCTTGGAGACCGTGATGGTGACCGTGGACTTCTGCTCGGCCATGCTGTTGGCCGGGGGATCCTGCTTGATGACCGTGCCGGGCTCCTGGTCGGACTCGACCCGCTTCACGTCGACCACGAAGCCCTTGCGCCCCAGCTGTTCCTCGGCGCTCTCCTGTGACTTCTCGGTCACGTCGGGCACCTCGACCTTGGGGGCACCCTCGGACAGGACGTACTGGATGGTCTCGCCCTGCTCCATCCGTCCGCTGGCCGGGTTCTGGCTACAGATGGTGTCCTTGGGCTGGTCACAGCGCTGAGAGCCGGACTGGGCGATCTTGACGCGGGCATTGGTCGCGAGGCCCTGGGCCTCTTCCACCGTCTTGCCGACGAAGGTCGGTACCGCGATGTCCCCGACCTTCTTGTCGCCGTCGAAGATGAACCGGCCGATGAGCACCGCGCCGATGAGCACCAGGATGCCCGCCGCGACCAGCAGGATCGTCGACATGTTGGACTTCTTCTGCTGGCGTCGACGATCACCCCTGCGGTCGTCGTAGCTGCCGTAGCCGCCGTCGTCCGGGTTCATCGGAGGCAGCATCGACGTCTGGGCTGCGGCCGGGTCCTGGTGACGCATGGCCGTGGTGGCCTGGTCGTCCGAGCCGTAGCCGCCGTAGCCGACCGCGCCCAGGGAGGCGGTCGCGGCGACCGGCTGGCCGTCGAGGCACGCCTCGATGTCCGCGCGCATCTCATCGGCGGACTGGTACCGGTAGTCAGGATCCTTGACCAGGGCCTTCAGGACGATCGCGTCCATCTCGGGCGTGATCTCGGGGTCGAAGGAGCTGGGGGCCTGCGGCTCCTCGCGCACGTGCTGGTAGGCGACGGCCACCGGCGAGTCGCCGATGAACGGCGGACGCACGGTGAGCAGCTCATAGAGCAGGCAGCCCGTCGAGTACAGGTCGGAACGGGCGTCGACCTGCTCCCCCTTGGCCTGCTCGGGGGAGAGGTACTGGGCCGTTCCGATGACGGCCGAGGTCTGCGTCATCGTCATCCCGGCGTCGCCCATGGCGCGGGCGATGCCGAAGTCCATCACCTTCACCTGACCGGTGCGCGTCAGCATGACGTTCGCCGGCTTGATGTCCCGGTGCACGATGTTGTTGCGGTGGGAGTATTCGAGCGCCTGGAGGATGCCGATGGTCATCTCCAGCGTGCGCTCGGGCAGCAGTTTGCGTCCTGAGTGCAGCAACTCCCTGAGTGTGGAGCCGTCGACGTACTCCATCACGATGTAGGGGATGGAGACACCATCGACGTAGTCCTCGCCGGTGTCGTAGACAGCGACGATCGCCGGGTGGTTGAGTGAGGCGGCCGACTGGGCCTCGCGGCGGAACCGGGCCTGGAAAGACGGATCGCGGGCGAGGTCCGCCCGCAGCGTCTTGACAGCGACGGTGCGGCCGAGCCGAGTGTCGTGGGCGAGGTAGACCTCGGCCATGCCACCACGGCCGAGCACCGAGCCCAGCTCGTACCGGCCGCCGAGGCGACGCGGCTCTTCCATAGCGGTGAACCTCTCCCTGAACCAGTTGTGGCTGCCTGGGATACGGTACCCGTCGCGTCGGATGTAACCCGGCCCTCCCGGGTAGCCGATATCCGACCGGTATACGAGTTCCGAATCCCTCTGCGAGCAGCTCACCAGGGCTGACCGGGCCATGGTGAATCGCTGGTCGAGAACCGGGTGCTCCAGCCGATCGAAACGACCTTTTCGGGCGGGCTGCCAGGAATGATGACGGCTGACCGCCTGCCACCACTCGTTCGCGGGAGTGATGGAACGGCGGGAGGGCGTGCGCAATCCGACCGTGGTGAATCACCCGGAAAACTGCCCTGCGAATTGAGCCGAAACAGGCCGGAACGGCCTCCGCGGGTGATCACGTCTGTGACGTAGCCCACGGAGCCGAGGGGGTGAATGCCTCCGGAACGGCCAGGACGGGCGGTGATCAGAGCCGCAGTCGGAGCCGGCCCGGAGAGCAGCACGGTTCGGTCGATCTGTTCGGACCCGACGGAAGGGGCCCGGGTTCTCGCTCTGCCGCCGAACATCGCTCTGGCGAAGGGACGAGAACCACGGGCACCGCCGGTCGATCACTTCTTGTCGAGGACCGCCTTCATGACCGCCTTGGCGATCGGCGCCGCCAGCCCGCCACCGGAGATGTCACCGCCGCGGGCGTCGCTGTCCTCGACCACGACCGCGACCGCCACCGGAGAGCCGTCACCGGTCTTTGCGTACGAGATGAACCAGGCGTACGGCGTGCCCTCGTTGTTGAATCCGTTCTCCGCCGTACCGGTCTTGCCGCCGACCGTCACCCCGTTGATCTTGGCATTGCCGCCCGTGCCCTTCTGGACGACGTTCTCCATCATCTTCTGGAGCAGCTGGGCGTTCTCCTGGGAGACGGGGCGGCTGAGCTCCTGCGGCTCGGTCTTCTCGATCACATCGAGGTTGGGGGCCTCCAGCTGGTCGATCATGTACGGCTTCATCAGCTTGCCGTCGTTCGCGATCGCCGCGGTGACCATGGCCATCTGGAGGGGCGTGGCCGTGGTGTTGAACTGACCGATGGAGGACAGGGCGTTGCCACCCCGGTCCATGTTCTTGTCATAGGTGGAGGACGAAGCGCGAACCGGTACGAAGTGCTCGGCGTTGAAGCCGAACTTCGAGGCCGTCTCCAGCATCTTGTCCCGCGACACCTCATCGCCGAGCTTGGCGAAGACGGAGTTGCAGGAGACCTCCATGGCCCGGTTCAGGGTCGCGTTCTCGCAGCCGCTGGCGTGGTTCTTCATCGGCTGGGTGGAGAGCGGGATCTTCCACGGCTCGGGGGTGTCCGTGGGCTCGTCGATGTCCTTGAGCACACCGTGCTCCAGCGCCGCCGCGGCCGTGACCACCTTGAACGTCGAACCGGGCGGGTACACCTCGCGCAGCGCGCGGTTCAGCGTGGGCTTGTCCTTGTCCTTCTCCAGCGCGTTCCACGCCTTCTCGTCTGCCGCGCCGTAACCGGCGAAGGACGAGGGGTCGTACGAAGGGGTGGAGGCGAGTGCCAGGATCTTGCCGGTCTTGGGGTCGATCGCCGCGACCGCGCCCTTCTTGGAGCCGAGGCCCTTGAAGGCTGCCTGCTGGGCGGCTCCGTTGAGGGTGGTGACCACATTGCCGCCCTTCTTCTTGTCGCCGGTGAACATGGCCATCGTGCGGTCGAAGAAGAGTTGGTCGGAGTTGCCCGTGAGGATGCCGTCCTCAAGGTTCTCGATCTGGTTGGCACCGAACGCCTGTGACGCGTACCCGGTCACCGGCGCCCACATGGGGCCGTTGACGTAGGTCCGCTTGAAGGCGAAGTCCGTGTCGTCGGTCTTCGCCGAGCCGGTGATGGGCTTGCCGTCGACGATGATGTTGCCGCGCTCGCTGGCGTACCGGTCGATCAGGACACGGCGGTTGCGGTCGTGGGTGTTCAGTTCCTCCGCCTCGACGAACTGGAGCCAGTTCGTGCGCACGAGCAGCGCGAGGATCAACAGTCCACAGAAGATCGCGATCCGGCGCAGGGGCTTGTTCACGGTCGGACCACCTGGGTCATCTCGGCATCGGGGGACGGGGCGGGTGCGGGCGCCGGCCGGCGGGCGGTGTCGCTGATGCGGATCAGGATGGCGATCAGCGCCCAGTTGGCGATCACCGATGAACCACCTGCCGCGACGAACGGCATCGTCATACCGGTCAGCGGGATCAGGCCCATCACTCCACCGGCGACGACGAAGACCTGGATGGCGAAGGCTCCGGAGAGGCCGATCGCCAGCAGCTTGCCGAAGGGGTCACGGGCGGCGAGTGCCGTACGTACGCCGCGCTCCACGATCAGCCCGTAGATCATCAGGAACGCCATCATCCCGGCCAGCCCCAACTCCTCGCCGAAGCTGGAGAGGATGAAGTCGGAGTTGGCGGCGAACATGATCAGGTCGGAGTTGCCCTGCCCCAGTCCCGTGCCCAGGGTGCCGCCCGCGCCGAAGGACATCAGGGCCTGGCCGATCTGCTCGCTCTGTGCCCAGGTCTTGTCCGCGAAGGGGTTCAGCCAGAACTCGACGCGCTGTTGGACGTGGCGTTCGAAGGTGGCGACGCCGACCGCACCGGCCGCGGACATCAGCAGACCGAAGACGATCCAACTGGTCCGCTCGGTGGCCACGTACAGCATGATCACGAAGAGGCCGAAGAACAGCAGCGAGGTACCGAGGTCCGTCTCGAAGACGAGGATCAGGATGGACATCGCCCAGACCATCAGGATCGGACCGAGGTCTCGCCCGCGCGGCAGGTACAGGCCCATCACCCGACGGCTGGCGAGGGCCAGCGCATCGCGCTTCACCATCAGATAGCCGGAGAAGAAGATCGCGATGATGATCTTCGCGAACTCGCCTGGCTGGATGTTGATCGGACCGAGGCTGATCCAGATCTTCGCGCCGTTACGGGCGGGGAAGAACATCGGCAGGACCAGGAGGATCAGCGCCAGGGCCATGGAGATGTACGTGTAGCGCTGGAGGATGCGGTGGTCCTTCAACAGCAGCAGGACGCCCACGAAGAGGGCGATACCGATCGCCGAGTACAGCATCTGCTTGGGGGCGTCCGGAGTGAAGGAACCGAAAGCGCCCTCCGCGCGCTGGATCAACCGGGGCGACTGGTCGAGCCGCCAGATCATCACCAGCCCGAGCCCGTTGAGCAGCACCGCGAGCGGCAGCAGCAGGGGATCGGCGTACTTGGCGAACTTTCTCACCACCAGGTGCGCCACGGCCGCGAGCAGCCCGAGCCCCAGCCCGTAGCCGAGGACACCGGCGGGCAGCTTGCCGTCGAGGGCGAGCCCCACATTGATGTACGCGAGCACCGGGACGGCGACCGCGAAACCGAGCAGCATCAACTCGGTGTTGCGGCGACTTGGTGCGTCGATCGCGCCGATCGTGGTGGTGTTGGTCACAACGCTCATGGTGGAGAGGGCCCCCTACGGCTGAATTACTGCTTCCCGCAGTTCGAGGCCAGCTTCTGCTCGTCCTCCGACAGGGTGGGGCCCGGCGCAGGAGACGGAGAGGCCGTGGACGGCGTGCTGACGTTCGTCTGGTCGACGTTCTGCTCGGTGTTCTGCTTGGCGTTCTGGGTGGCGGGCACTCCGGTCGTGCCGCCCGCCTCGCCCTCACCGGGCGGCGCCGCACTCACACGATCGGCCGCATCGCGACGCTGCTCCTCCTTCTTGCAGGCGGAGGCTTGCGCGGCGAGTTCACTGATCTTGGAGCGTGCCTTGCCGAGACTCTTCTGGGTGATCGTCGCCTCGACCTGCTTGCGCTGGTAGGGCGGGAGGTACTTGAGTTCGATCTCGGGGTGGTTCTTCTTCACCTTGGAGAGCGAGACCCAGGCCAGATCCTGGCTGATGCCCTGGTAGAGGGCGACGTTCTCGCCCTCGGTGCCGACGTAGTACTGCGTCTGCGTCCAGCGGTAACCGCCGTAGAGACCGCCGCCGACCACCGCGAGCGCGAGCCCGATGAAGAACGATCTCTTCAACCAGGAACGCCCCCGGTTGGGCTTGTTGAAGTCGTCGTCGTTGTACGCGTCGTACGAGCCACCCGGAGGCATTCCGCCGTACCCCGGGTCCTCACCACTGCCGGGCGGGCCGAATCCCCCGCTCTGCGGTGGGACGGGACGCCCCAGCCCTGCCGCGCGCCCCGCCGGGGTCTGCATCGCTCCACCGTCGTTCAGCTGGTGCTGAACCTCTGCGACCGCACCGACGACGACCGGCGTGTCACTGAGCTGACCGGCCAGGGTGTCATTGGAGTCGGTGTCGAGGACATCGGCGACGATGCAGGTGATGTTGTCCGGTCCGCCGCCACGCAAGGCCAGCTGGATCAGGTTCTGGATGGTCTCCTGCGGGCCCTGGTAGCTGGCGAGGGTCTCTTCCATCGTCTGGTGGGAGACCACGCCCGACAGGCCGTCGGAGCAGATCAGATAGCGGTCGCCCGCACGGACCTCACGGATCGACAGATCGGGTTCGACGTGGTCACCGCTGCCGAGCGCACGCATCAGCAGCGAACGCTGCGGATGGGTGGTGGCCTCCTCCTCGGTGATCCGACCCTCGTCGACGAGTCGCTGCACCCAGGTGTGGTCCTGGGTGATCTGCGTCAGCAGACCGTCGCGCAGCAGATAGGCACGCGAGTCACCGACATGGACCAGGCCGAGCCGCTGGCCCGTCCAGAGCAGGGCGGTGAGCGTGGTGCCCATGCCTTCGAGCTGGGGGTCATCCTCGACCATCTGGCGCAGCTGGTCATTGGCCCGCTGTACGGCCATCCCCAGTGACGTCAGCAGATCGGATCCGGGCACGTCGTCGTCGAGCGTCACCAGCGTGGAGATCACCTCCGACGAGGCGACTTCACCCGCCGCCTGACCGCCCATGCCGTCGGCGATCGCCAGCAGCCGGGGCCCGGCATAGCCGGAGTCCTCGTTGCCCTCGCGGATCATGCCCTTGTGCGATCCGGCGGCGAAGCGCAGAGACAGACTCATGCGCACCTCGCCCGTCGGCTCGGGGTACAGCCGGTCTCGCGCCACACTGCCCACCCTCCGGTCGGGAGCCGATCCAGGTCCGCTTTCGGGACCGCGGCGGCTCGCTCGCTCCGCTCGCGCGCTGTCATATGTCCTACTACTTCCGCAGCTCGATGACGGTCTTGCCGATGCGGATCGGCGCGCCCAGCGGAATCGGCGTCGGAGTGGTGAGCCGGGTCCGGTCGAGATAGGTGCCGTTGGTGGACCCGAGATCCTCGACGATCCACTGGCCATCACGGTCCGGGTAGATCCTGGCATGCCGGCTGGACGCGTAGTCGTCGTCCAGCACGATTGTTGAGTCGTGGGCCCGACCCAGGGAGATGGTCTGGCCCTGTAGCGCCACCGTAGTACCGGTGAGGGTGCCTTCGGACACCACCAGCTTGGTCGGCGCCCCGCGGCGCTGACGTCCACTCGGTTGTTGCCGCTGCTGCGGTGGCGCGGCGGTTTGACGCGCCTGCTGCGGTCGCGCGTCGGCATTGCGGCGTGAACCGCGCTGCGTGACCCGCGTACCGAACAGATCGCTACGAATGACCTGAACGGCCACGATCACAAAAAGCCACAGAACGGCCAGAAAACCTAGCCGCATGACCGTAAGGGTCAGCTCTGACATTGCCCCCGCTTCACCCTTCGGCTTGCCGGTAAACGATGGTGGTGCTGCCCACGACGATCCGCGAGCCGTCGCGGAGCGTAGCGCGGGTGGTGTGCTGTCCGTCTACCACGATGCCGTTGGTGGACCCGAGATCCTGGATCGTCGAGGGCGTTCCGGTCCGGATCTCACAGTGGCGACGCGATACGCCGGGGTCGTCGATGCGCACATCGGCGTCGGTGCTGCGACCGAGGACCAGCGTCGAGCGGGAAATCTGATGGCGGGTGCCGTTGATCTCGATCCAGCGCCGCACCTGCCCCCCGGGCAGCGGTCCGGGGCTGCTCGCCGGGCGGCGGTCCCCGATCGGCGTGGGACCTGGACGGCCGCCAGGAGGCGGGGCGTCCGGCATGGGCGGTGCTCCGGCGGGGGCGCCGCCGACCGCGCGGGGCGGATAGCCGTAGCCGCCGGCGTCGGTGTCGGGACCACCGGGAGTCTGTGAGGTGCTCGACGCGAGGGTGCGGCTGCGCACCCGGTAGAGGCCGGTGTCGAGATCGTCGGCCTTCTCCAGATGGACCTTGATGGGGCCCATGAAGGTGTACCGCTGCTGCTTGGCGTAGTCGCGGACGAGTCCGGCGAGCTCGTCGCCCAACTGGCCCGAGTAGGGACTCAGCCGCTCGAAGTCGGGTGTGCTCAGCTCGACGATGAAGTCATTGGGGACGACTGTTCGCTCGCGGTTCCAGATCGTCGCGTTGTTGTCGCACTCGCGCTGGAGGGCGCCGGCGATCTCGACGGGCTGGACCTCGGACTTGAACACCTTGGCGAAGGTGCCGTTGACCATGCCTTCGAGCCGCTGCTCAAAACGCTTCAGGACTCCCATCGGGCACCTCCTCCATTGCTGCCGTCCTGATACTGCTTACTGATCGTATCCACGCGTCGGGAAATCGGCTGGTTCCCCTTGTCTGCACCGTCGATGAGTGTCACCTCTCACACGGATCGTAGAGGCGGCTCTATGACAGTGTCCCGCACCCGGGGTACGCCGAGGAGGAGCGGGTGCCCGACCTTCCGCGGCGTCGGTGTCGCTTGCCGTCTTCCATAGTCTCTCCGTTGTCCGGTACTCGATGCATCCGCCGCTCTGCCGCTGGTCCTGCCCTGTTCCCCTCCGGGTTCCCCCTCGGGTATGCCCGCTCAGAGGCTGGTCAGAGCCTGAGGAGCGGGTGTCGGTCGAAGTCGGCGCCTTTTCGGTGCCTGCTGCCGGCTTGCAGTTGTCGGGCCACGGATGCACCGCTCGCCCGCACTTTGTACGGCCCGCGGGATCACCTCTCTCACCTCTCCGGCCTCTGGGCCCGCTCGTTCTGGGGGACGGGCTCCGCGGTCGGGGACCTGTTCGCCCCCGCGCCTTGTTTCCCGTTCGTGCCACGGTTGTGCCCCGGTTGTGGGGACCGTGACGAATCGGTCGCCCTGCCGGGTGCCCCGAGCAGCGCACTCGATGCGGCGCGCTCGGTGGCGAAGATCGCCGGGCGCTCTGTCGCCCCGGGGCACCATCCGGGTCCGCTGTGCCCATGCTTTGCCCCCGGCTCCTCGGCTCCCCGCCCCGGCTCCCCCGGTTTCCGGCTCTCCCGGATACCGGCTCTTTGTGGTTTGGGCCGGCCGTCGGCGTTCTTCTCCTGAATCGGTCTTCGATCCAGGTTCCGCCGCTGCGCGCCGGCGTCGGTGCCCGCCCGCTGCGGGCCCTTGGCCAGGAGCCGTTCTGGTCTTGTGCACGAGTGGCCGCGAGCGGGTGCGAGGCGCTCACTTCCTCGCGCTCTGCTCAGTGCCCGCACCGTCCCGACCGCTGGTGGTGCCCGGTGCCGGCCCACTCCGCCATCGCCTGTTCGCCCGTGCCGGAGGTCAAACATTCGGATTCGAATCCACCCTGTGCACCGTGCTAATCTTCTGCATGTCGCCAGGGGACACACCAGGCCGGTGAAGATCCGAGTGGCAAACACCCAATGCGCGGGTGGCGGAATAGGCAGACGCGCTGGATTCAGGTTCCAGTGCCCGAAAGGGCGTGGGGGTTCAACTCCCCCCTCGCGCACCATGAGATTCGATGAAACGGGTCTCCACAGTGACGAAAGTCGCGGTGGAGGCCCGTTTCTCGTATGTCGCCACTGCCGGGGGCAACCTGGCGGGATGAACAGCCGACAACCGGGACGAACGCTGACAACAGCGCCACGTCATGCGAGGAGACGGCTGAAGCGCGGTGGGGGCACATGATCCAAGACCGCTCCGCGGACCGCACACATCCACGTCGATGATCAGGGCTCGGCAGCGCGACGTTCGTCTATGGGGGAGGGGACGAAAGTCGGCCGAGGGTGATCCGGGCCCTTGTCTATGGTGCGGAGGTGATTGTCTTTGGAAAGGTTCTGGCCACCTTGAGGGCGGGTTGGATCTGGCTCATCGGGCCCGATCTGCACACTCCGCCCCCAGGCGCACCGTCGGTGACCCGGCGACGCACCGCCGGCGAAGTGGTGCTCGCGGTGGTGCTCTCGCTCCTGGCCGCCGGGATCGAGGACCTGGTCCAGACCGACGGGCTGCTGCTCGCGCTCACCGCGGTCGGGGCAGCCGTGCTCAGCCTGCTGCGCCGCCGGCTGCCCACCCTCGTGCTGATCATCACGGCTGCCGTGGGGGGCCTGGCAGCCGGCTTCGCGCTGCTCCTGACCGTGGTCGCCTGGTCGGCCGGGCGCCGGATCGTGGGCGCGGGACGGGCACTGGTGGCCTTCACGATCGCCTACGTCCTGTTCGTCGGCTCCTCACTCCTGGGTGCCTGGTCGGAGAAGATGCCGCTGACCCTGGCGCTGCTGACCACGCTCTACTTCCTGGCCACCGCGGTCGTACCGGCCCTCGCCAGCCGCTACTGGAGCCAGCGGCGGACTCTGCTGCACGCCCTGCAGGAACGCAATGCGCAACTGCTCTGGGAGCGCCAGATGGTGGCGGGGCAGGCCCGGCTTCTGGAACGCCAGCGGATCGCCCAGGACATGCACGACAGCCTGGGGCACCAACTGGCGTTGATCTCGGTGCATGCGGGCGCGCTGGAGGTGGATCCGGAGCTCACCGAGCGACAGCGCGAGGGGGTCGGAGTGCTGCGGACGGCCTCGGTGGCCGCCATGCACGAACTGCGGGAGGTCGTCGGAATCCTGCGGGACGGGGTGCACGCGCCCACCGGACCCGTGGATGAATCAGGGCGGGCCGTACGGGGCACGGCGGGCATCGAGAGCCTGGTCGAAGCGGCCCGGGCCGCCGGTAACACGGTGAAGCTGCGGACCAAGGGGGAGCTTCGGCCGCTCGCCGCCGCGGCAGATCACGCGGCGTACCGGATCGTTCAGGAAGCACTCACGAACGCCTACAAGCACGCCCCCGGTGCGCCGATCGCCGTGGAGTTGCGATACGAGCCGGATTCCCTGGTCGTGGAGATCGTCAGCGCCGCCGCACCGCAGGAGCCCGACGAGGTGGTCAGCGGTGGGCAGGGGCTGACCGGTCTGCGGGAGCGGGCCCGGCTGGTCGGGGGGATGGTGCACGCCGGCGCCCTCGATGACGGAGGGTTCCGGGTGGCGGGCGTCCTGCCGTACGGAGTGGTGGAGGCGACGCCGTTGGTCGCGGTGGAGGACGACTTCCACCAGCAGGCGCCGAAGGCCGTAGCCGCGGACGGCGTTCCGGTCCTGGACTGGGGCGCCGGCGGGATGGCGCCGATGATGAGCAAACTGGACGGCAGAGTGGGCAGGGGGCGCGCCGGGGGGATCGGGCTGGGCTGCGGGATATCCCTGGCAGCCCTTCTGATCCTGGTGGTCGTGGCCGTGGTGGGGGTCTTCTTCCTGTTGAGCACGGTGACCGAGGGAATGATCGACCCCGAGCAGTACGAGCAGGTCCAGGTCGGGGACGACGAGGACTCGGTACGGAAGCAACTGCCGAGCGGCGACACCATCGCAACCTTGGGGCTGGACGGCAAGGGACCCAAGGCTCCAAAGGGCTCCGCGTGTCTGGTGCTGATGTCGTCCGAGGTGGGTAGCGCCATCGATTCCGAGCCTGTGTTCCGCTTCTGCTTCAAGAACGGCAAGCTCGTGGAGAAGAAGGCGTACGAGGTCGGACGTTAGTGGGGCCACCCGCTGGGTCAGGTCGTGGGAAGGGGCGGGTCACCTTCGTCGACCGTCGACCGCTGACGATGCCGATCTGAGGGGTGGCCCACGGGGCGGGTCCGGTGGGACCGGGGCATACCGTGGGGTCCGGTTGGTCCTGCCGCGATCCTGGGAGCAGCCGGCAGGGGGTGCCCTTGGTCGATGCCCTGGGGATCCGTGGAGAAGGTCGGCGCTGCTGCGTTCCGGCGGAGAGTACGGGGTTGGATATGACGGGGGCGCCGATTCGTGTGGTCATCGCTGACGATGAGCCGCTCATCCGGGCCGGAATTCGAATGATCCTCACCTCCGACCGAGAGATCGAAGTCGTTGCCGAGGCATCGAACGGGCGGGAGGCGGTGGACCTCGCCCGACTGCACAGCGCCGATGTGGTGCTGCTCGACATCCAGATGCCGGTCATGGACGGGCTCACCGCGATGGGCGAGTTGCGGCGAGCGGTTCCCGACACCAGGGTCATCATCCTGACGACCTTCGGTGAGCGGGACAACGTACTGCGGGCCCTGGAGTCAGGAGGCGCGGGCTTCCTCCTGAAGGACACCGCGCCTGCCGAACTGATCGGAGCTGTCCGGGCGGCCGTAGCGGGAGATGCGTATCTCTCTCCTGGCGCAACCCGGCATGTGGTGGACCAGCTCGCCACCGGTCGGGCCGCGGCTCGCGGTGAACAGGCTCGGTTGAGGGTGGCCGGGCTCAGCGTTCGGGAACGGGATGTCCTCGCGTTGCTGGGAGAAGGACTCTCCAATGCGGATGCGGGAAGGCGCCTCCATATGAGCGAGGCCACGGTGAAGACCTATGTGAGTCGGATCCTGGCGAAGCTGGACTGTGACAACCGGGTGCAGGCTGCTTTGCTGGCGCGCGACGCCGGACTGGGCGACTGATTGCTGATCGGGATCGTTGGCACACATCGTCTCGGGGCGGGGGTTCTGGTGGGGGCCAAGCTGAGCTGCATGGTCTTCGATCGGCCGACAGGAGCCGGTCACCGCCAGCGATGGGTCGGCTCTGGACGGACGGCTGGTGGAGAACCTCATCCGGGGTTTGACTGGGTCCGGGACGCGTTGGGTTCGCTGGGTCGGATGTTGGCTGTTTCACGTGAAACGTTTGATGGCCGCTCCAAGGCAGTGGGATCGGCACTTGGCATGTGAGATGTAGAGCGACGCCGTCGGATCGAGGGTGGAGAACATGAGCTTCTGGCCGGGTGATCACCGTGGTGAATGGGACCTGTCAATGGTTATCCACAGGGGGAGACGGTCGCCGGGCGCCGGGGGTACGGTCAACTCGGTTGATGTTGGCAGTGTGACGACATAGGGGGGATCGCACGATATGGGCGACGGCAAGGGCGTTCCTGGGAAGCGAACAGGCTCCACCGAGGGTGCGAGTGTCGCGGAGGGCGATGCTCAGGGTGTTGCCGTGGTGGGAGATGGGCGCATTCCGCAGGTACCGGGCTTTTCGTGGCGCACCGGTAGTGAGCCGTCCACCGACGGGGCGGGAGTGGAGGCTCGGCCATCGCCCAAGCAGGAGGGCAAGGGGCTGCGGAGTCGTGTGCCACGGGCGTCACACGATTCCCTGGTGCTCGCCGTGGGGCGTCCTGATGCCGTGAAGGCCGTGGAGGAGTCCAGCCAGGGGCGGGTCCCCGAGCTGACACCGATACGCGTGGGGAGGATGGCCGCCTCCCCCTTCGCCTTTCTCCGTGGGGCCGCCGGTCTGATGGCCCATGACCTCGTGGGCACGCCCATGACCGGCATATCCGCCCAGCTCTGTGGCGACGCCCATGCTGCGAACTTCGGTCTCTACGGAGATGTTCGCGGGCGCCTGGTCATGGATCTGAACGACTTCGACGAGACCGTTGTCGGCCCTTGGGAATGGGATGTGAAGAGGCTCGCCGCCTCTCTCGTTCTTGCCGGACGGGTCGCGGGGGCCAGTGAGGGCGTCTGCCGCGATGCCGCCTTCGATGCCATGGGTGCCTATCGACGGACCATGCGGCTGCTGGCGAAGCTTCCCGCGATGGAAGCCTGGAACGCGATTGCCGACGAGGAACTGGTCTCCCACACCGATGCGCGTGATCTGCTCGGTACGTTGGAGCGAGTCTCGGAGAAGGCGCGCAACAACACGAGCGCACGGTTCGCAGCCAAGGCGACGGAAGTGGTCACCGACCGCGCGGGTGAGGCCAGAAGGTTCGTCGATGCGATACCGGTCCTGCGAAGGGTCTCGGACGCGGAGGCAGCGGCCGTGGCGTCGTCTCTGGAGCAGTATCTGACCACGGTCGCGGAGGATCGGCTTCCCCTCCTCGCCCGCTATGAGATCCACGATGTCGCGTTCCGTGTGGTCGGCACGGGCAGTGTTGGTACGCGGTCCTATGTGGTCCTGCTCCTTGACCACCTCGGTGATCCGTTGGTGTTGCAGGTGAAGGAAGCGCGACCTTCGGCATTGCTTCCCCACCTTGCCGCCTCCGGGTTCCAGGCGCCTGAAGTGGACCATGAAGGTCGCAGGGTGGTGTGTGGACAGAAGCGCATGCAGGTGGTCAGCGACATCCTGCTCGGTTGGACGACGGTCGACGGGCGGCCCTTCCAGGTACGGCAGTTCAGAAACCGCAAGGGCAGTGTGGATCCCGCCGCGCTCACGCCTGCTCAGCTCGATGACTACGGACGGATGACGGGTGCCCTGCTGGCCCGCGCGCATGCCCACAGCGCGGACCCGCGGCTGATCGCCAGCTACTGCGGAAAGAGCGAGGAACTGGACGAGGCGCTTGCCCGGTTCGCGGTGGTTTACGCGGACCGTACGGAAGAGGATCACGCAGACCTGCTGACGGCGATCAAGGGCGGACGAATAGCCGCCGAGTTGGGTGTGTGAGTGAGCTGACGCCTGGCCGGGCGACTCCAGGAGTCGGCGCGGTGGGGAAGCCGGCATAGGGGAGCGTCTTGAGGAGTCGGCGCTGAGGGTGTGGTCGGGGCAAGCCCGTGGGGCTATGGGCTTGCCCGCGACGTTCGCTCTGTTGAGCCGAGGCCCCCTGGTAGAGCGCGTCGTGGTGGAGGCAGCAGCGGGGGCAGGGGGAGAACACGGTTCCCGACAGGTGGCCGGCCACCAGTGCACTGGGTGGTCTGCGGCGTCGAGGAGCGGTTCCAAGGAATTCTCGGCCCCCTCGACAAGGGGAAATCGGGGTGTTCCGAGCGCCTTTCGACGGAGGGTGAGAAGGACAGCGCTGCAAGATCGGAAAGCGAGGCCCTAGGCTGGGCGGGTGACCCAGGGTGCCTCCGGGGGGCAGACGTCCCGGAATGACGAAGTGCAGGACACGCGACCACGGCCGGAAGACCGGCTGGAGAAGGCGGTGCGCGCTGCCGAACAGGCGCTGATCGAATTTGAGATCGCGCTGGAGACGTTCCGGGTGGAGATCGAGAACTTCTCTCGACTGCATCATCAGAAGCTGGGCCCCATGTACACCAGGCTGGACGAGCTGGATGCCTTGATCGCCGAGGCTCAGGCTGCCCGCACGGGTGACCCGGATGATCAGCGCAAGGCCCAGGAAGCCCGAGCCAGGGTGATGCCGATGCCCGGTGTGGACGAGCTCTTCCACGGGTGGATGGACTCCGAGGGCATTCCCCCCGAGGCTGCGGCGATGCTCAACGACCAGCCTGTGCGGGCGCCCAAGCGAGTACGGCCCAGCGAAGAGGCCCGCAAGCTCTACCGCGAGCTGGCACGCAGGGCGCACCCTGATCTCGCGCAGGACGAGCCTGAGCGCGAGCGCCGGGAGGAATTCATCACCCGGGTGAACGCCGCCTATGCGCTGGGCGATGCCGAGGCGCTGCGGACGCTTTCCGAGGAGTGGGACGCAGGTCCTGCCCCCGTCGAGGAGCGGCAGAGCGAGGCCGAGGAACTGTACGCCCGGCTGGAGTGGCTGTCGCAGCGCAAGGAAATGCTCACCGCTGTCGCCAAGGAGTTGGAGGAGAGTGCGATCGGCGGAATGCTGCGTCTGGCTCCCGATGACCCGGACCGACTGCTTGAAGAGATCGCCGAGCAACTCCTCGCACAGGTCGCTGAACGGGAGAAGGAACTGTCGCGACTGGTGGAGTAGCTTTTCCAGGGGTGGCCGGTCCAAGCGGCACCTTGCGTGGTGTTCCCATTTCGCTGCGTTTCGACGAGAGAAGGCTTGACCATGAATTTCGCTCCGCTGCCCTCGGTGGATGTCGCGGCGGTGCCGTCCGACGGGCTGGTGCTCGATGTCCGGGAAGCCGAGGAGTGGGCTGCCGGACATGTCGACGGAGCACTGCATGTGCCGATGAGCGACTTCGTGGCGCGCTTCGGTGAGGTGACCGAGGCCGTTGCGAACGGGCGCCGGGCCTTTGTGATGTGTCGGGTGGGAGGCCGTTCCGCACAGGTCACCCAGTACCTGGTGCAGCAGGGGATCGATGCGGTGAACATCGAGGGCGGCATGCTCGCCTGGGACGGCGCGGGCCGTCCGATGGTCACGGACAACGGGACCGAGGCCCACGTCTTGTGAGCTGCGGAACGACCGTGGCGGGGGTGGTTCCGGGGGTTCGCCTCCAGGGGTCCGAGTACATGGGCCGTGTGCCGCAGGCACTGGCTTGGACGATGGGGTCAGCAGATCAACGCTGAGGCGTTTCTGTACTACGAGGCGTCGCCCGGACGTCAGCGATCGAAGTCCAACACCACTTCTGGTGTCGCCGGGTGTGATTGGCACGCCAGTACATAGCCCGCCTCGGTCTCCTCCGGCTCCAGGGCGAAGTTGCGGTCCATCTGGACCTTGCCCGAGACGAGGAAGGCCCTGCACGTGCCGCAGACGCCACCCTTGCAGGCATAAGGCGCATCGGAGCGGCTGCGCAGGACGGTCTCCAGCAGCGAGTCTCCTTCGCGCACGGGCCAGGTGCCCGACCGACCGTCGAGGGTCGCCGTGAGGGAGGCATGAGTGGGCGTCGCTACCGGCGCACGAGCGGGCGAAGAACCATCGTCCACATGGAAGATCTCCTGATGGATACGGGCTCGCTCGACTCCGAGTCCGCGTAGCGCTCGCTCGGCGCCCATGACCAGCCCAAAGGGTCCGCAGAGGAACCAACCGTCCACGTCGGTCACCGGAAGCAGGGCGGGTAGTAGTGAGGCGAGTCGTGCCTCATCGAGGCGGCCCGATGGCAAGCCCGACTGCTGCTCCTCCCGGGAGAGCGTGGTGACCAGCTGGAAGCGCTGAGGAAAGCGGTCCTTGAGGTCTGCGACCTCGTCGAGGAACATCGTCGACCCCACCGTGCGGTCACTGCGGATCAGACAGAACCTGGCTTCAGGTTCGCGCTCCAGCAGGGTCGCTGCCATCGACAGCACAGGTGTGATTCCACTGCCACCGACCACCGCCGCGAAGTGGCCGGGCCGCGGGGTCAGACGGAAGCGACCCATCGGGGGCATCACCTCGACGGTGTCCCCGACCGCCAGTTCCTTCAGTGCGTAGGTGGAGAACTCCCCGCCTTCCACCATGCGGATGCCCACCCGTAGACATGGTGCGGCAGTTGCGGTCGATGCTGGGGAGCAGATCGAGTAGGTGCGCCGTATCTCCTCGCCCTCGACCACACGACGCAGTGCCACATGCTGCCCGGGGGTGTGGCGAAAGGTCTCGGACAGCTCCGGGGGCACTGCGAAGGTCACGGCCGCCGAGTCATCCGTGAGTTGCTCGACCGCACTGACACGGAGCGCATGGAACATCTCACAACTCCTTGAAGTGGTCGAAGGGTTCACGGCAGGAGACACAGCGCCGCAGAGCCTTGCAGGCGGTGGAGGAGAACCTGCTGAGCAGTTCGGTGTCGGTCGATCCGCAGCGGGGACAGCGCACGGAGAGAGCGAGCGCAACGGGTTCGTCCAAGGCGTGGGGTCGCGGTGGCGCTATCCCGAACTCGGCGAGCTTTCGCCGTCCTTCGGCACTGATGTCGTCGGTGGACCAGGCGGGGGAGAGGACCCGCACCACAGAGACCTCCGCCATCCCGTGCTCATGGAGGACCCGCTCGATGTCCGCGGTCATCGCCTCGATCGCCGGGCAACCCGTGTAGGTGGGAGTCAGCTCCACCACGACCTTGCCGGGGCCGGTGAGCTGCACTCCGCGCACCACACCCAGCTCCCCCAGTGTCACCACCGGAAGCTCGGGATCCGGTACTGCGCCCGCCAGGCTGCGGAGCTCTGCCTCCAGCAGGGTGTCGGTCACCATGACGCCCCCGGGTGACTTCGGTGGAGATGCTGCATCTCCGCGAGCATCCGTCCGAACGACTCGGTGTGCAGACCCTGACGACCTGCCCCTGCCGTCCAGCCCCCCGACCGAGGGCCTGACGGCACGGTGAGGGTCGCCTGCTCCAGGGTGGCCGACACCGACCTCAGCCAAGCCGCCTCCAGGGCGTCCCAGTCGACGGCCAGCCCCTCAAGGGGCTCGAACATCTCACCGGTGAAGCGCCACAGCGCCGTGCACGCCTGCTGCATCCGCTCATGGCTGTGTGCCGTCCCATCTCCGAGGCGCAGGGTCCACTGCTCGGCGTGGTCCTGGTGGTACGCCACCTCCTTGACGGCTTTCGCGGCGAGGCCGCCCAACTCTCCCTCCACGGAGACGAGCTGCCGGTACAACTGGTGCTGCCAGACGGAGAAGTAGAGCTGGCGGGCGATGGTGTCGGCGAAGTCGCCGTTCGGCTGCTCGACGAGTTGAAGGTTGCGGAAGTCGCGCTCCTCACGCAGATACGCCAACTCGTCCTCGTCCCCCACGAGGGAGAGCAACACCCGGGCCTGGCCCAGGAGGTCGAGTGCGATGTTGGCCAGCGCCACGTCCTCTTCGAGGACGGGAGCGTGACCCGCCCACTCCCCCAGCCGCTGGGAGAGCACCAGCGCATCGTCGCCGAGGGCGAGTGCCGCGGCGTTCACCGTGGTGGTCACAGGTGCTTCACCCCGTCCGGGATCTCGTAGAAGGTCGGGTGCCGATACGCCTTGTCGGCGGCGGGCTCGAAGAACGGGTCCTTCTCGTCGGGGGACGATGCCGTGATCGAGGTGGAGGGAACCACCCAGAGGGAGACGCCCTCGCCACGTCGGGTGTAGAGGTCACGGGCGTTGCGCAGGGCCATCTCGGCATCGGGAGCGTGGAGACTGCCTGCATGGGTGTGGGACAGCCCGCGGCGGGGACGGACGAAGACTTCCCACATCGGCCACTCGGTCGAGCTGCTCATGGGGTTGCCTCCTGTACGGGCCGTTCCGCCTGGTCCTGCTGTGGTTGAGGCATCTGCTGCGGTTGGGCTCCGCGCACGGAGTCCCCACCGCGGGGCGCGTGCTTGTCCGCGTAGGCCGCAGCGGCCTCACGGACCCATGCGCCCTGCTCATGGGCTGTGCGCCGCTGTGCGAGGCGCTGTTCGTTGCACGGTCCGTTTCCCCGGAGGACGGCCTGGAACTCCGCCCAGTCGATCGGGCCGAAGTCGTGGTGTCCCCGCTGCTCGTTCCACCGCAGATCGGGGTCGGGCAGCCGGAGCCCGAGCGCCTCTGCCTGGGGGGCGGCTATGTCGACGAAGCGCTGGCGCAACTCGTCGTTGGAGTGGCGCTTGATCTTCCACGCCATGGATTGCGCCGAGTGGGCGGACTCGTCATCCGGTGGGCCGAACATCATGAGGGAGGGCCACCACCAGCGGTTCACCGCGTCCTGCGCCATCTCGTGCTGTGCCGGGGTCCCTCGGGAGAGCGTGAGAAGCAACTCGTAGCCCTGGCGCTGGTGGAAGGACTCCTCCTTGCAGATGCGGACCATCGCACGGGCGTAGGGGCCGTACGAACAGCGGCACAGCGGCACCTGGTTGGTGATGGCCGCGCCGTCCACCAACCAGCCGATCGCTCCGACGTCGGCCCAGGTCAGCGTGGGGTAGTTGAAGATGGATGAGTATCGCTGACGGCCGGCGTGGAGCTTGTCCAGCAGTTCGTCGCGGCTGACCCCCAGCGTTTCCGCCGCACTGTAGAGGTACAGCCCGTGTCCTGCCTCGTCCTGGACCTTCGCCATCAGGATCGCCTTACGGCGGAGGGAGGGCGCCCGCGTGATCCAGTTCGCCTCGGGCTGCATGCCGATGATCTCGGAGTGCGCGTGCTGCGCCATCTGACGGATCAAGGTCGCCCGATAGGCGTCCGGCATCCAGTCGCGTGGCTCGATGCGCTCGTCGGCAGCGACGGCTTGGTCGAAAACCGCCTCATAGCCGTCTGCCGCATCCACCGTCACTGCGGTCATCCGAACCCCCTACCGACCGATCGTTCGGTTCATTGACTTCAATGGTGAGTCGCTGCCCCTTAAGGTGTCAACCCTGTGGATGACCGAGGGTGGGGCGACGCGGGATCGGGGCGGGATGCACTCGTACGACAGCGGTGGCACCAAGGGCGCCGACGGCCAACGGCCCCGAGATTCGGCCGATCGGGTGGACGGGCCCCCTTCGAGCCCTGCTGAGCAGCACAAACGTCCGCTGAATCGACGCTTGGACTCCAATGGGAGCCCTGCGGAGTCCCCTGTGGATACCGAGTCGGAGCCCGGGGCCCCCGCCGCTCCGGAAGAGAGTGCCGCGGAGGGGGTGGATTCTCCGGAGACGGCCGGATCGGGCGGTGTCCCTGCCGATCCACTCCCCGCCGATCCACCCACTGCCGAATCCGGGACCCGGATACCGGCGGCGGATCTTCACCCGGCCGCCGACGGCTCCACGGCCCACCTCGACACCGTACGAACCCCCTCGGGCCGAGCCGACGTGCCCGAGTCCCTCAGCGGCAGCGCCACCACTCCGCAGCGCTCGGCCCCTACGGATGGCTCCTGGCAGAAGGAGACCGGCGCTCCCCACTCCCTGCCGCCCTCCGTCGGGGCATGGGGCGCAATCCCACCCCAGCAGGCGCAGGCATCCGCCCCGTCACTGGAGGCGACCCGTCCGTCCCGACCCGGCTCCGCAGTACCTGAGGGCCCCATACCTCCCCCCGGCACCCCCGCCGTCATGCCGCCGATGGACGGCACCGGTGGCATGGCGGCCCTCTCACGCCCTTACCAGGCCATCCTCGGTGCGGCTCTCGCACTGATCGCCCTGCTCGCCTCCACGCACGTGGCCATGGTCTTTCTGCATGTCGCACCCTCGAACACGGTGACCAAGGAGTACGGCAAGGCCGTCGACGCCTGGATCTACCCCGAGTTCGAGCAGAACTGGAAACTCTTCGCTCCCAACCCGCTCCAACAGAACGTCTCCGTACAGGTGAAGGCGGAAGTGCGAAGGGCGGACGGCGGACGGATCGTCACCGAGTGGATCGATCTCACCGCCGAGGACAGCGCGTCGATACGCGGAAATCTGCTGCCCAGCCATGTCCAGCAGAACAAGCTGCGGCGGGCTTGGGACCTCTACTCCAACTCCCACGATGACCAGAACCGTCCCAACGGGCTTCGTGGCCGGCTCTCCGAGAGCTATCTGAAGCGCATCGCCCTGGTGCGCCTTGAAGCACACGACCTTCGCGGAGTGGTCGAGCGCGTCCGCTTCCGTGCGACGACCGTCCTGGTCGAAGCTCCGAAGTGGAGTGACGAGCAGACCGACACCCGGCCGTCCCATCGAGAACTGCCGTGGTGGACGATCTCCGCCGATGACCGTCCGGGCGAGGACGGCGAGAAGAGCGTCGAACGTACGGAGGCGGGCCGATGACCCACCCTTCCCGCAGCCGGATCGCCGACGCCGTGCAGACGGTGACCTCGATGGCGATGGGGCCCTACCAGACGGCCGTCGTCCGGATCGGGTTCGCCGCCACCTGGTTGCTGTTCCTCCTGCGCGAATTCCCCAACCGCCAGGCGATGTACGGTCCGGACGCGCCCTGGAGCTGGGAGATGGGGCGCCAGCTCATTTCCGGCAACGACGCCTTCACCACCCTCATGTGGTCGGACGGCGGACTGTGGTTCGAGACCGTCTATGTGATGTCGGTGCTCTCCAGCGCCCTGCTCATGGTCGGTTGGCGCACCCGCACCATGTCCGCGGTGTTCATGGTGGGCGTGCTCTCCTTGCAGAACCGCTCCATCTTCATCGGCGACGGCGGCGACAACGTCATCCATCTTGTGGCCATCTACCTCGTCTTCACCCGCTGCGGACAGGTCTGGTCCTTGGACGCCCGGCGCGCTGCCCGCACGGCCGAGGCACCGCCCGGCAAGCACTCCTCCGACGACGTCGGCCCCGCCCTGTGGATGGTCCTCGGCACCTTCCTCCTGATCGGGACCTTCCTCAACCAGACCGGCTGGCACGTCCTGCTGCTTCTGTGGGCCCTGTGGGCGGTACAGGGCGTCTGGTGGCTGCTCGGGCGGTACTCCCCGAACGGTCAGCCGCGTCTCCTGCTGGACGCCATCGCCAACCTCTGCCACAACGCCGCGCTGCTCGTTGTCATGGCGGAGGTATGTCTGATCTATGCCACCGCCGGTTGGTACAAGGTCCAGGGGTCTCGCTGGCAGGACGGCACCGCGCTGTACTACCCGCTCCAACTCGACTACTTCACGCCTTGGCCCGCCCTCTCCGATCTGCTGGCATCGGGGGGCGTGATGGTGATGGTGCTCACCTACGGCACCGTCATCGTGCAGGTCGCATTTCCCTTCACCCTCTTCAACCGGCGCGTGAAGAACGTGCTCCTCGCGGTGATGATCCTGGAACACGCCGCCATCGCCGTTCTGCTCGGGCTGCCCTTCTTCTCGCTCGCGATGATCGCCGCCGATGCGGTGTTCCTGCCCACCGCCTTCCTGGTGTGGCTCGGGGCCAGGGCGGCCCGAGGCCGGTCCCGAGTGAGCTCCCGCTTCCGGAGGGGCCGGGTGCCCGATCACACGGAGGGACAGGAGCGTCCCAGCCCGCAGGGGGCGCCTCCCGCGGGGCATGAGGTCATGGCCAAGGCGGCGCCCGAGCCATCGCCCCAACCCCCGTAACCTGGGCAGATGAGCGACGACGACACCATCGAAGCGGTACGGCGCTGGCAGGAGACCCTGCCGGACGCGGTACTGCTCGACGGGTTCCACGCCCTGAAGCACGCTCTGCGCTTCGGTGCCGAGGTGCAGATGGCGCTTTCCAGCGACAAGGGCGCGGTCCTCGCTCTCGCGGGCGACCTGGCCGGTGACGTCGGGGAACGGGTGCAGGACTTGGTACGGGAAGTCCCAGCCGCCACCCTGCGGGAACTCCTCCCACGCGTGCATCCCACTCGGGTCGCGGCGCTCGCGACCCGGCCCAGCCGTGCCGTGAACGTGAGCACCCTGGAGCGGCTTCCGAGGACATCGCCCGTGGTCGTCCTCGATAATCCGCGCAATCTGGGGAACGTCGGCGCGGTGGTCCGACTCGCTGCCGGCTTCGGCGCCACGGGGGTCGTCACCACCGGCGACATGGACCCCTGGCACCCGAATGCCGTCCGAGCGGGTGCCGGACTGCACTACGCCACTGCCGTCGAACACCTCCCTGCTGACGGGCTTCCACCTGGTCCGCTCTATGTACTCGACCCGGAGGGAAAGGACATCCGATCGGTGTCCATTCCTGATGACGCCCTGATCGCCTTCGGCTCCGAGCGCCATGGCATCTCGCCCGAACTCCGCGACCAGGCCACCGAATTGCTCGCCCTGCCGATGCGGCCCCAGGTGTCCAGCTACAACCTCGCTACCAGCGTCGCCATGACCCTCTTCCACTGGGGTGGCCCGGCGCTCCAGACCACTGCGGACGCCGAAGCGCGCCACTGAGCGAGGTACCGGGACCGCTTGGCCCGCTTGGCCCGCTTGACCCGCGTGGCGCCGAGGCGCCGATGTGCCGATGTGCCGATGGCGCCGGCGAGGTCGGGCCGGCTGGGCGACGGGGGAGCGCAGTCCCGGCGCAAGAGGTCGTGCGGGGCAGTGGTGGCCGCCCCGCACGATGCTCAGGCTTGCCGCCGGACCTCCACCACGCGGAATCGGTTCGAGACGAACGCCCCGTCGCACAGGGCGGCGTTCGCCGCGGGGTTGCCTCCCGATCCATGGAAGTCCGAGAACGCAGCGGTCTGGTTCACATACACCCCGCCCGTCAGGTTCAGCGATAGCTGCGCCGACTCCTCCAGACAGACATCCTCGATCGCCCGCTCCACCTCCGGCGAGGTGGTGTAGGCGCCCACCGTCATGGCGCCTTGGTCACGAATGGTGCGCCGCAGCAGTTCGACCGCGTCCGCGGTCGAGTCCACTGCCACCGCGAAGGACACCGGACCGAAGCACTCCGAGAGATAGACGGATTCGGTCTCGGGCTTGCCCCCGTCGAGCTTTACGATCGCGGGCGTCCGCACAACCGCCTCGGGAAACTCAGGATTCACGATCGTCCGGGAGCCCAGCGCCACTTCTCCCAGCTCGGCGGCGCCCTCCAGACGCCCTCGTACGTCCTCGTTGACCAACGCACCGAGCAGGGCGTTCGCACGGGCGTCATCACCGAGCAGGCCACTCACCGAGGCAGCGAGATCGCCGACGACGTCGTCGTAGGACTTGGGGCCGACGTCCGTGGAGATGCCCTCTTGGGGGATGAGGAGATTCTGCGGGGTGGTACACATCTGCCCGCTGTAGAGGGACAGGGAGAAGGCCAGGTTGGACAACATGCCCTGGTAGTCGTCGGTGGAGTCGATGAGGACGGTGTTGACCCCCGCCTTCTCCGTGTACACCTGGGCCTGACGGGCGTTGGCCTCCAGCCAGTCACCGAAGGCACTGGACCCCGTGTAGTCAATGATCTTGATCTCGGGGCGGGTGGCCAGGGTCTTGGCGATGCCCTCACCGGGACGCTCCACGGCGAGGCAGACCAGATTCGGATCGAACCCCGCCTCGGCGAGCACCTCACGAGCCACGCGCACGGTGAGGGCCAGCGGCAGCACCGCCCGGGGGTGTGGTTTGACCAGCACGGGATTGCCGGTGGCCAGCGAGGCGAACAGCCCGGGATAGCCGTTCCACGTGGGGAAGGTGTTGCAGCCGACCAACAGGGCAATGCCCCGACCCGCCGTGGTGAACGTCTTGCTCAGCTTCAGGGGGTCCCGCTTGCCCTGGGGCTTTGACCAGTCAGCCGCGGCTGGTGTCCGGGTCTGCTCCGCATAGGCATACGCAACCGCCTCCAGACCACGGTCTTGTGCATGGGGACCGCCCGCCTGGAACGCCATCATGAACGCCTGGCCGCTCGTGTGCATCACGGCGTAGGCGAACTCGTGCGTACGGGCGCTGATGCGGGCCAGGACCTCCAGACAGAGCAGTGCCCGGATCTCCGGCCCGGCGGCCCGCCAGGCCGGCATCGCCGCGCGCATCGCAGGAAGGAGCACCTCGATGTCGGGATGGGGGTACTCGATGGCCAGCTCGGGTCCATAAGGGGAGGTCTCGGCGCCGGTCCAGCCGTCGGTGCCCGGCTGGTCCAGGTCGAATCGGGTGTGGCGGAGCGCTTCGAAGGCCGCGATCCCATCGGCCGGCGCGCTCTCGCCGTATGCCTTGGGGTGCTCCGGATGAGGGGACCAGTAGGCACGGGTGCGGATGGCTTCGAGGGCCTGGTCGAGCGTGGCCCGGTGGCTCTCGGTCAGCCGGGTCTCGGTCAGCTGCATGACGGACCAACTCCTCGTCGAGCTGGGCAGGAACGGAAGGACAGAGTTAGAGTAACCGAACGATCGGTCGGTACAAGGGGGCCTGCCAAACCTGTGGATAACTCATCCGGGAGGATCACTCCCATGACTGCCGACGAGCAGAGCGCAACTCCTCCGGCACCTGCCGTCCCCACGGAGGGGCGCACCCTGCCCGGCGATCTCGGCCGAACGATCCCGAGCGCGCCGAACGCCGACCCACCACAGACGGTCCTGCCCCAGGCGGGCTCGGAACCGGCTGCTGCGCGCCCGACCGCCCCGCGCGATGGCCGCGCCCCGGTGGGCGTCCCGCTGGACCCCGCCCGCCCCGTTGCCGTCGTGGGTACGGGGACCATGGGACAGGGAATCGCTCAGATCGCCCTTGCCGCAGGCCATCCCGTACACCTCTATGACACCGCGCCGGGACGAGCGGCCGAAGCCGCAACCGCGATCGGCGCCCGAATCGACCGGCTGGTGGCCAAGGGGCGAATGGCCCCTTCCGAACGGGATGCCGCCCTCCCCCGGCTCACCGCGGCGTCGGAACCGTCCGAACTCGCCGGCGCGGGTTTGGTCATCGAGGCCGTCGTCGAGGATCTCACCGTCAAGCAGGAGTTGTTCCGATCGTTGGAGGACGTCGTCGCGGACGACTGTCTGCTCGCCACGAACACCTCCTCCCTCTCCGTGACGGCCATCGCCGGCGCACTTCGTCTCCCCGGCCGCTTCGTGGGCCTCCACTTCTTCAATCCGGCGCCACTGCTTCCGCTGGTCGAGGTGGTCAGCGGCTTCGCCACGGCACAGCAATCGGCCGCTGATGCCCTGGCAACCGTCGCCGCCTGGGGCAAAACCCCTGTGAGCTGCGCCGATCTACCCGGCTTCATCGTCAATCGGGTGGCGCGGCCGTTCTACGCGGAGGGGTTCGCCCTCCATGAGGACCGGATCGCGGACCCCGCCACCATCGATGCCGTGCTGCGGGAGTCGGGCGGATTCCGGATGGGTCCCTTCGAGCTGACGGACCTGATCGGTCAGGACGTGAACGCGGCAGTCACCCGTTCCGTGTGGGAAGCGAACTTCCAGAGCCCGAAGTTCACGCCCTCACTGAGTCAGCGACGGTTGGTGGACGCCGGCCTGCTGGGGCGCAAGACCGGCCGCGGCTGGTACGACCACACGGAGGGTGCGCCCAGCCCCGAGCCGCAGGTGGCAGCGCCCGCGGAGCCGCCTGCGTACGTCATCGCCGAAGGGGGACTGGGTGCGGCTGCCGCACTGCTGGAACTGATCTCCGGGTCGGACGTCCCTTTGCGTCGAGGGGACGAGGCCGTACGGAGCCAACTGGTGCTTCCCGGTGGGGGCCGACTGGCGCTCACCGATGGATCCATGTCCGGAGAGTTCGACGATCTGGTCCACTTCGACCTCGCCTTCGACTACCGCGAGGCCACCCGTATCGCGCTCGCACCCTCTCCCCGTACCTCCGAACGCACCCTCCGTGAGGCGATCGGCCTCTTCCAGGCCCTGGGGAAGCAGGTCAGCGTCATCGGGGACGCACCCGGGATGATCGTGGCCCGCACGGTCGCGATGCTGATCGATTTCGCCGCCGACGCCGTGACCAAGGGGGTCGCCACCGAGGACGCCATCGACACGGCGATGAAACTCGGCGCCAACTATCCACTCGGCCCACTCGCTTGGCACCGAAGGCTCCCGCCGGACTGGGCGCACACCCTGTTGCAGAATGTGCACACCCGGATCCCCAGCGGTCGCTACGGGCCCGGTCTCGCACTCTTCCAGCACCCTCACACCGGTGCCGGCAGGCATGCAGAGGGCGGCCCGACGACCGGTGGCCGGTGGGGGAACGAAGCGGGCCACACAGGTCCCGGGCGCAGCGGGAACAGAGGAGCGAACGGATGACCACGGCCAAGCGCGACACGTACACCCCGGAGACATTGCTGACCGTCGCCGTACGGATATTCAACGATCGCGGCTACGACGGCACCTCTATGGAGCACCTCTCCCAGGCGGCCGGGATCTCCAAGTCCTCCATCTACCACCACGTCTCGGGCAAGGAGGAGTTGTTGCGCAGGGCGGTCAGCCGGGCGCTCGACTCGTTGTTCGCCGTGCTGGAGGAGCCGGGTGCCCAGCGGGGGCGGGCCATCGAGCGGGTCGAGTACGTGACCCGCCGCACCGTGGAGGTGCTGATGGCGGAGTTGCCCTATGTGACGCTGCTCCTGAGGGTGCGGGGCAACACCAAGACCGAGCGGTGGGCCCTGGAACGGCGCCGGGAGTTCGACCAGCGGGTCGCCGATCTGCTGAAGGCGGCGGCAGCCGAGGGCGATCTGCGGGGGGACGTGGACATGCGGCTGGCGACCAGGCTGCTCTTCGGGATGGTGAACTCCCTGGTGGAGTGGTACCGACCCCACCCGGGCGGCGGTCATGACGTCCAGCTCGCCGAGACGGTCGTACGGCTGGCCTTCGACGGGCTGCGTACGGACGGGACCGCCGGCCACGCCTGATCCACTGTGGCGCCCCGACGCGAATGGCTTTCCGCAGCTCATCGAGGTGTCCGATGCCGGCCGCTGCGTCGTCCAGGGCCGGACCGCGCAGCCGCGAGGGTCACTGCTGGGAACAGCGCCCCACCTGCTCTGAGAGGTCTTAGACGGGCTCCTCGCCGGACGTGGAGAGGGTGGGCGTCATCGGGTGGAGGTCCGTCTCCTCGAAGACCAGCAGGGTGCGCGTGGACAGGACCTCGGGGATGGCCTGGAGACGGGTGAGCACCAGCTCGCGCAGGGTGCGGTTGTCCGGGGCGTGTACGAGGAGCAGTACATCGAAGTCGCCGCTGACCAGGGCGATGTGCGCCGCGCCCGGCAGGGCCTCCAACTGTTCGCGGACCGTACGCCACGAGTTCTGGACGATCTTGAGCGTGATGTACGCGGATGCTCCCTGCCCCGCCCGTTCATGATCGACCCGGGCGCTGAAGCCGCGGATCACGCCGTCGTGGATGAGCCTGTTGATCCGTGCGTACGCATTGGCGCGGGAGACGTGGACGCGTTCGGCGACCGAACGAATTGAGGCACGACCGTCGGTTTGAAGGATGCGCAGGATGTCACGGTCGATGGGGTCCAGCGCGCGAGACGGAGGGACCCGTCCGCCGTGGTCCCCGCCTTCAGCCATTTGTTCAGCTGCCATATCCCCCCGCCTCCCCAGCATGGACGACCGGTTTCCATCACAGGTTGTGGAGAACCGTTTGTCCACAGGCTGAAGCCGCCTGTAGCCAAATTGCGCCAACGACCGAACAATCGGTAGGTGAGGCGCGCCACATTCGGGCCGCTTCGTCATCGCTCCCACGAGGAGGTGCTCGCATTGCGCAAGAGCAGCATGACGGTCCAGGAGCTGCCCGGTGCCGTCGCCTACCGACCCACCCCGCCCCCGGCGTGGAAGCCCCGCATCGATCCCGCCCCCCTGCTTCCCGACCCGGAGCCGCGTCGCGTGCTCGGCACGGAGGCCGCTGCGGACGTCGACCCCGAACTGCTGCTGACGCTGTACGCGCAACTGGTCCGCGGCCGTCGTTACAACACCCAGGCGACGGCGCTGACCAAGCAGGGCAGGCTCGCCGTCTACCCCTCCAGCACCGGGCAGGAGGCGTGCGAGATCGCCGCCGCGCTCGCACTTGAGGAGCGGGACTGGCTCTTTCCCAGCTATCGGGACACGCTCGCGGCCGTGGCGCGCGGTCTGGATCCGGTGGATGCGCTCACCCTGCTGAGGGGTGACTGGCACACCGGGTACGACCCGCGTGAGCGCCGGATAGCGCCCCTGTGCACCCCGCTGGCCACCCAATTGCCCCACGCGGTGGGGCTGGCTCATGCGGCCAGGCTCAAGGGGGACGACGTCGTCGCGCTCGCCATGGTCGGCGACGGCGGTACCAGCGAGGGTGATTTCCATGAGGCACTGAACTTCGCGGCGGTCTGGCAGGCGCCCGTCGTCTTCCTCGTGCAGAACAACGGCTTTGCGATCTCGGTTCCGCTGGCCAAGCAGACCGCGGCACCCTCCCTCGCCCACAAGGCCGTCGGGTACGGAATGCCGGGCCGTCTGGTCGACGGGAATGACGCACCCGCTGTGCACCAGGTCCTGGTCGAAGCCGTCGCGCGGGCCCGACGGGGCGGTGGTCCCACGCTGATCGAAGCGATCACCTACCGCATCGACGCACATACGAACGCCGACGACGCCACCCGCTACCGCGCCTCCGGTGAGATCGACGCCTGGCGGGAGCACGACCCCATCCGTCTGATGGAGCAGGAGCTGACCCGGCGCGGACTGCTCGACGACACGGTCAAGGAGGCCGCGTCGGAGGCGGCCGAAGCCATGGCGGCCGATCTGCGGCAGCGGATGAACGCCGATCCGGTGCTCGATCCGATGGATCTCTTCGCCCATGTCTTCGCCGAACGCAGCAGTCAGCTACGGGAGCAGGAGGCGCAGCTGCGCGCCGAGCTGGAAGCAGGGGGGGATCAGCGATGACCACGGCCGCGGCGCACTCCGCCCCCGCCAAACCGGCGACCATGGCACTGGCGCTCCAGCGCGCGATGCGCGATGCCATGGCGGAGGACCCGACCGTCCATGTCCTCGGTGAGGACGTCGGCACCCTCGGCGGTGTCTTCCGGATCACCGACGGGCTCGCCAAGGAGTTCGGCGACGACCGTTGTACGGACACCCCGCTGGCCGAGGCCGGCATCCTCGGTACGGCGGTCGGCATGGCGATGTACGGCCTGCGACCGGTGGTCGAGATGCAGTTCGACGCCTTTGCCTATCCGGCGTTCGAGCAGTTGATCAGCCATGTCTCACGGATGCGCAACCGCACCAGGGGAGGGCTGGCGCTCCCCATCACCGTGCGTGTGCCCTACGGCGGTGGCATCGGCGGGGTCGAGCACCACAGTGACTCGTCCGAGGCTTACTACATGGCCACTCCGGGGCTCCAGGTCGTCACCCCGGCGACCGTCGAGGACGCCTACGGGCTGCTTCGCGCCGCCATCGCCTCGGACGATCCGGTGGTCTTCCTGGAGCCGAAGCGGCTGTACTGGTCGAAGGCGGCCTGGTCACCGCAGGAGCCGGCTGCCGTGGAGCCCATAGGCCGGGCCGTGGTCCGGCGGGCGGGTCGCAGCGCCACGCTGATCACTTACGGCCCCTCCCTGCCGGTCTGTCTGGAGGCGGCACAGGCCGCCGAGGCCGAGGGCTGGGACCTCGAGGTCGTCGACCTCCGGTCGCTGGTGCCGTTCGACGATGAAACGGTCTGTGCGTCCGTTCGTCGCACGGGTCGCGCGGTCGTCGTCCACGAGGCCACCGGGTTCGGCGGACCCGGTGGAGAGATCGTCGCCAGGGTGACCGAGCGCTGTTTCCACCACCTGGAGGCGCCAGTACTGCGAGTGACCGGTTTCGACATTCCCTATCCACCACCGATGCTGGAGAGGCACCATCTGCCTGGAGTGGATCGGGTGCTGGACGCGGTGGCGCGATTGCAGTGGGAGGCGGGGAGCTGATGGCGCAGGTACTGGAGTTCAAGCTGCCGGATCTCGGCGAGGGACTGACCGAGGCGGAGATCGTGCGCTGGTTGGTTGCCGTGGGTGACGTGGTGGCGATCGACCAGCCTGTCGTCGAGGTGGAGACGGCCAAGGCGATGGTGGAGGTGCCGTGTCCCTACGGGGGTGTGGTGACCGCCCGGTTCGGTGAAGAGGGCTCCGAGCTGCCGGTGGGGGCGCCCCTGCTGATGGTGGCCGTGGGTGCGACAGCCGGCGAGGAAGCGACCGGGACATCCGGGGGACAGCCCGCGGACCATGCCGCACCGGCCGCCGGGAGCACTACCGCGATGGGTTCGGCCGAGGCCGCCGGCGCGACTGCGGATGCGGGCCGGTCCCGGCCGGAGGATGTGCCGACCGGATCGGGGTCGACCGGATCGGCATCGGACGGGCGTACGGAGGGCTCGGGGAACGTCCTGGTCGGTTACGGCACGGGGGCTCCCATCGCACGGCGCCGCAGGATCCGACCGACGGCTCCCGGAGCGGCGCCGCACGGCCCGGATCGGTCCGTGGCGCCTGCTCGAACGAACGCCACGACACCGGCACTGACCGCCATCCGTGCGGGAACCGCACGTTCAGTGGCGCCCTCCCACCCCGGTTCCCAGGGTTCCACCACGGGAAGTCAGGCCCTGGACCGCGACTCCGCCGATCCGAACGGAGCGAGCGGGCCCCTGCCAGTGATCTCACCCCTGGTGCGGCGCCTCGCCCGGGACAACGGGCTGGATCTGAGGCAACTGCCCGGATCGGGTCCTGATGGACTGATCCTGCGTGCCGATGTCGAGTACGCCCTGCGGGCAGCCAGTGCCGCCACGGCTTCGACCCCGCCCGCACCCAAGCTGGTCCCCCAGCCGGCCCCCGTGGCCGTGGCCTCGGTCGACAGCGCTCCCCGCGGCGAGCGGATACCGCTGCGCGGACTCAGGGGGGTGGTCGCCGACAAGCTGTCCCGCAGCCGTAGCGAGATTCCCGACGCCACCTGCTGGGTGGACGCTGACGCGACCGAACTCATGGCAGCCCGCGCCGCCATGAACACGACCGGGGGCCCCAAGGTCTCACTGCTGGCTCTCCTCGCCCGGATCTGCGCCGCTGCCCTGGCCCGACACCCGGAGCTCAACTCCACGGTCGATCTGGAAGCCCGCGAGGTCGTGGTCCTCCCCGAGGTGCACTTGGGGTTCGCCGCACAGACCGAGCGCGGACTGTTCGTACCGGTGGTTCGGGACGCTCATCTGCGGTCAGCCGAGTCGCTCTCGACGGAGTTCGCGCGACTGACGGAAGCTGCCAGGGAAGGGGCCCTCACCCCCGCAGAGCTCACCGGCGGCACCTTCACCCTCAACAACTACGGAGTGTTCGGCGTCGACGGCTCCACCCCGATCATCAACCACCCCGAGGCCGCGATGCTCGGAGTGGGGAGGATCGTGCCCAAGCCATGGGTGCACCAGGGCGAGCTCGCCGTACGACAGGTGGTTCAGCTCTCGCTCACCTTCGACCACCGGGTGTGCGACGGAGGCACTGCGGGAGGGTTCCTGCGTTACGTGGCCGACTGCGTGGAGCAGCCGGCGGTCCTTCTGCGCGGTCTCTAGCCATACGGACGCGGTCTGGCCATACGGGTCGGGCAGCGGCTCCGGCCGCTTCTCCGACCGTGGCGGGCGCACGATACTTCAGCCATGACCGACACGACATCCACGGACGCCTTTGACGCCATCGTGCTGGCCGGAGGCAGGGCACAACGACTGGGCGGGGTCGACAAGCCAGGGCTCAGCGTGGGTGGGCGCACCTTGCTCGACCGGGTGCTCGCCGCCTGCCGGGGTGCGCGGCGCACGGTGGTCGTCGGAGGGCGCAGGGGTACCGAGCGCCCGGTGGTCTGGGCCCAGGAGAACCCTCCGGGGGGCGGTCCTGTGGCCGCTCTGGACGCGGGACTTCGACAGTTGGCCAGGGAGTGGCAGCGGTCGGCCGCCGATACCGGCCGCGCGGGGGATACCGATCGAGTCGCGGCGGGGAGCCGAAGCGAGGGGGATGTACGCGGTAGGAGCGGGGCGGGCAGTGAACGTTCGACGGCCGCAGCCGGAGCCGCAGCCGAAGCAGGAGCCGGGGGTCGTGCCGGGGGCCAGGAGCCGGGCGAGCCTCGAAACGTCCTGGTCCTCTCGGCAGATCTGCCCTTCCTGCGAGAACCGACCGTCCAAGGACTGATCCGCACACTGGAGGGTGAAGGGAACGGCCGAGAAGGAGTGCTGCTCACCGATGCCACAGGGCGTGAGCAGCCATTGGTCGCCGTCTACCGGGCCGAGCCGTTGCGCCGGGAGATCGCTCTCCTGGCCACCGAGTACGGGAGCCTGTCCGGACTGTCACTACGGCTGCTCACCGGAGAGCTGGACCTCGGGCGGCTGGCTGATGAGCCATCGGCCGCATTCGACTGCGACACCTGGGAGGACGTCTCCGCCGCCAGGGCCCGCATCAGGGAGCATGGACATGTGCTCGATGAATGGATTGCCGCGGTCAAGGACGAACTCGACATCGAACTCGATGTGGATGTCTCCGGGCTGCTCGACCTCGCCCGGGACGCCGCCCATGGGGTGGCACGGCCAGCCGCGCCCCTGACAACCTTCCTGGTCGGGTACGCGGCCGGTGCAGCAGCCCATCGAGGCGAGGAGGCCGTCGCGGCAGCCACCCGTAAGGCCGAGGCGCTCGCTCGCCGCTGGGCCGAGGAAGCCACCACCGGTACCGCGGGCCAGCCACGGCGCGCCGAGTCACGTTCTGCCGCTGATCAGCCGGTGCCGGGTGAGGGCGAAGACAACGGTCGGGGTGCTCCCCCTGCCTCCGAGTCCGGTCCGGGAGAGACGGGTGCCAGATGAATCGTCGACCTCGCAAGACCACTCCAGGAGCGGGCTCACCAGCGACTGAAGCCACGCCCAGGGTGAGCACGCCAGAGGCAGGTGCCACGCCAGGAGCCGATGTCAGGTCAGGGGCTGAAGCCCCACCCCGAGCGCGTACATCAGGAGCCGGTGCCGCACCCGGAGCCGGTGCCGCACCCGGAGCTGGCGGGAAATCCATCGGAAGCTCTTCACCCGCGCACCAATCGCCGACCGAGAGTCAGCCGACCGAGACGACCGAGAGTCATGAGCCTCAGCCTCGGCCGACGACCAGGAGCACCACCCGACGATCTCTCCGAGCCGCGCTCCTCGAACGCTCCGAAGCCCCCGACGGCAATGGCGACAACACGGTGGATCGCTCCGACGACGGTGGGAACACGGCGCATCGCCGCGACCCCGAGCAAGGGGAGCTGCCGGTGGGCGAGCCCGACGGCTTTGCGGAGGCACTCGCCCTCGTGGGCCGCCAGCAGCCCTCCGCCGCTGTCCTCGGGAGAACCCGGAATGAAGCTGCTGATCGGAGAGGTGAACCGCGACCCATGGCATGGGACTCGGCTCGAACCATGGCGGTACGCGCCGGCCGAGCCTGCCCGCCGCGGATCCGACAGGTCTCCCTGGAGCAGTCGTTGGGCCACCTGCTCGCGGCTCCGCTTGTCGCACTCTGCGATCTGCCCCCCTTCGACACCTCGGCCATGGACGGATGGGCGGTGGCCGGACCGGGGCCCTGGGGGATCGTCGGCGGCGGTTCTCTGCTGGCAGGACAGGGCGCCACGACTCCCTTGGAGGACGGGTCAGCGGTCAGGATCGCCACGGGTGCTCGTATTCCTCCTGAGGCCACCGCCGTGATCCGTACCGAACACGCCCGCACGGATGCAGAGCATCGACAGCTCAGCACGGACCGTTCCACCAGCCCCGGGCAGGACATCAGGCCACGAGGGCAGGAATGCCGCTCCGGAGACCAGTTGCTTCCTGCCTCCGCCCTGGTCACCCCCGCAGTCCTGGGAATGGCTGCCGCCGCCGGATACGACGAACTCTCGATCGTCGTGCGACCACGTGCTGAGGTGCTGATCCTCGGAGACGAACTGCTCACCGAAGGGTTGCCACACGACGGGTTGATCCGGGACGCCCTGGGCCCGCTGGTCGGCCCCTGGCTTGCCGCGCTCGGTGTCGATGTGATCGGTACCCGGCTCATCGGCGATGACGCAGATGCGCTCTACCAGGCCGTCATCACCTCCGAAGCCGATCTCGTCCTGACGACCGGTGGTACTGCGGCAGGCCCGGTCGACCATGTCCATCCGGTGCTTCACAAGGCAGGCGCGGAGCTGCTCATCGATTCGGTAGCCGTTCGTCCGGGGCATCCGATGTTGCTGGCGGCCTGGGGACTCCGAGGGAGTGGCGGTCGCCCCCGATATCTGGTGGGGTTGCCCGGCAATCCGCTCGCCGCGGTCTCTGGACTGCTGTCTCTTGTTCAGCCGCTGCTGAGGGGACTCATGGGGTTGCCCCTGACCGACCCCCACCGTGCGCCGATGAGGGAGCCGCTGCCGGGCCACCCACAGGACACTCGACTCATCCCCGCTGTCCTCCGCGAAGGCCAACTGGTACCGCTGCGCTATGGCGGACCGGCCATGCTGCGGGGTGTGGTCGCTGCCGACGGCTTGGCCGTGGTGCCACCGGGCGGTGTTCGCTCCGGAGAGGTCGTGGAGCTTTTGGACCTCCCCTGGGCCCTGGGAGCGTAAACCGTGTCGCCATGTTTCACGTGAAACGTGCCAGACGGGTCATGTACTGCACCTGTGCCACTCCACCTCGCTGTTCCCTCGCCACCGTTCCCTCACCGCCGTTGGGTAGGTCAGCTCGGGCCTCGGTCGTTCGCCGGATGAGAGCTTCGATCAGCCCTGGGGGACGTTGGGCTGCGCAGCCGTCCACACTGCCTCGATCCGGCCGATCCGGCCGATCCGGCCGTCCACGCGGCGCCGCTATGGATTGCCTGAACTTCAGTGGGGTGTCTGGGAACGGAAACTATGGCCCAGCTCGGGGCCGAGCCCGAAGTAGTGGCGGAAGTTGTAGATCAATGGGCTCCACCGGGCCGGGTCGATGTGCTGAGAGCCGGGGACGACGATGCGTGGATCCGCGTGGACCCTGAGCACTTGGGCTTCGACGATGAGGAATCCGCCGGAGACATCGGGTTGGACCCTGGTGGCACGGGCTTCCAGCTGGAGCGGGCAGTCGGCAACTCGGGGCGGCCGGACCAGCTCGGATGGCGTGGACCGTAGGTCGGCAGCCACGAACTTGTCCCGCTCGAATCGGAATCTGTCGCGTTTGTTCACCGGCACGGGGGAGCGGCCGGTGAGGGGCGCGAGTCTCTCCACCGCCTGCCACTGAGGGGGCGCGGGCATACTGATCACGAGTTCTGGGCGCTCGCGGAGGTTGTGCGCGGTCTGCCCCTCGCCTCCCAGACCGAGGACGATCGCCTGTCCCAGTGCCCAGGCCGATGACATCGGGGCGAGGTTGAAGGAACCGTCCTCGTTCTCGGTGGACAGCAGCACGACCGGTGTCCCGAAGTACAGGACGCTCGGCGTGATGGTCAGGTGATCGGAAGGCGCGGTGGAAGGAAGGTCGCCAGGCTCGGCGCAGGGTCGCACGGTGGTGTTCATGGAGCACGAAGGTAGGGCGAGGACTCTTCGGTCCGTGCCGAACGATCGCGGATGCAAGATGGAGGACCATGAACAGCCGTGATGCACATCTTCAGGTTCCGGATCTGGCAGCTCTGGCCGGCCTCCTGGCCGACAGCACCAGGGCGGGCTTCTGTCTCGCCCTCTTGGACGGCCGGGCCTGGACCGCGATCGAGCTTGCTCGCCATGCCGGAGTGGCCGCCTCGACCGCGACCGAGCACCTGAACCGCCTTGTCGCCGGAGGATTGCTGACCCAGGAGCGCCAGGGCCGCCATCGCTATGTTCGGCTGACCGACCCTGCCACGGCGGAATTGATCGAGACCCTCGCCTCCATGGCCCCTCGGCAGACCGCCCCGCCCCGATCGCTGCCGGACGTCAACCGCAGCCGGGCCCTGGCCCGTGCCCGTACCTGCTACGACCACCTTGCCGGCGCACTGGGGGTCGCGATCACCGAGGCCATGACCGAGCGGGGACTTCTGGACTGGGAGCACGGACTGAGGCTCACCGGCGACGGAACCGCTTGGTTGGGCGAGCTCGGCATCACGCTGGCGCCTGCCACCCGCCGTCCCCCCGTCCGCTCGTGCGTGGACTGGACGGAGCGTCGGCCCCATCTGGCTGGTGCTGTCGGTGCCGCCGTGTGTCGTCATGCCTTCGACTCGGGCTGGATCACCCGGATCGGAACGGGACGCGCCATTGCACTCACCGATGTGGGCCGCTCAGCCCTCCGCGAAGCTCTGGGCATGTCCGACGGTGCACTTCCGGCTGAGCCTCGCTCCTAGTGGCTCAGCCGGGAGCGGTCAGTCAACGGAGAAGTCGGTCTGTTCCCGGCTGATCGTGATCAGTTGGTCACCGAATTGCAGTTGAGCGCACTCGGGGTCGGCATAGTCGAGCATCTTCTTCCTACGGACCACGGCCACGACGAGATCGGTACATTCACGGGGTGATCGCCCCACTTCGCCTTTGGTGACGGAGCGTTCTGTGAGGTTCAGTCCGCTGCCGCGCGTCATCAGGTCTTCCAGGGTGTCGGCGACATGGGGACTCGCCATCGAGACGCCCAACAGCCTTCCCGCGGAACTGGAACTGGTGACCACCGTGTCGGCGCCGCTCTGTTTCAGCAGCGGTACGTTCTCGTCCTCGCGGACCGCGACCACGATGGCGGCCCTCTTGTTGAGCTGGCGAGCGGTGAGAGTGACCAGGGTTGCGGTGTCATCCCGCTGCGGAGCGATGATCACCCGGGCCGCGGCCTGGAGCTCCGCCTTGAGGAGGGTTCGGGAGCGGGTGGCGTCCCCGAGGACCGCCACCAGTCCATCGGCGCTCGCAGCGTCGACCGCCTTCTGCTGAGGATCGACCACGACGATCTTCTCCTTGGGGATGCCCTGACCCCGGAGCGTCTCGATGGCGTGCCGTCCCTTGGTGCCGTAGCCGACCACGATGACGTGGTTCCGCATCCGGGAGCGCCAGCGGTGGACACGGACCTGCTGACGGGTTCGCTCGGTGAGCACCTCCAGCGTGGTGCCGACCAGGATGATCAGGAACAGCACGCGCAGTGGGGTGATGATGAAGATGTTCGTCAGTCGCGCCCCGTCGCTGACCGGGGCGATGTCGCCGTAGCCGGTCGTGGAGAGCGTGACGGTCGTGTAGTACGCGGCGTCGAGGAAGTCGACCTTCCCATCCGCGTTGTCGCTGTAGCCCGCGCGGTCGAACCAGACCAGCAGTGTGGTGACGATCAGGACGAGCAGGGCCATGGCCAACCGGCGCAGCACCTGCTGGAGCGGCGGGACACTCGCCTGTGCGGGCATGGTGATGGCGCGTCCGGCCTCGTCATCGTCTCGGGCCTCACTGCGCGAGCGGTACCAGAGGGATCGCAGGATCGAGAGTCTCCCTGCCTTGGTCGGCGGTTTCTCGGCCCTCATCGGTGTTCCCCTCTGGCGGTTGCCCGGTCGATCGCTCAGGCATGTGCCCATGGTCCCCGATCTTGCGCGGTGAGGCGGTAACTCTGGATACCGCGCCGGGGTACGAGAGAGGTTGTCGAGGTGCCACTCACGAACACGCACGAGCACTGTCGAGGAAGAGATGCCACTCACAGGGCAAGGAAGGTCGCTGTTCGTGGTGTGTGCCGGGAGCCAGTGGGCGGGTGCGGGGCGAGCGCCCAGCGGGACAGTGCCCCCCTAGGAGTGACTCCGTAGCCTCTTCTGCTGGTGAACCCCTGCGGGGCAGTGCGCGGATGGCAGTCGAGCCCCGGGCGTCGGGGGCCGGTCGGTCGACCGTCAGATCTCGGTGGCAGGAGATCTGCTGTTTGGCGCGGACATCCGGCGTGGAACGTACGAAGGCGTCCTCGGTGGCCGCGTTGGCGGTAGCGTCGGTCACCCGGGCCGTGGGGTCCGGCCGCACCCTGGCGCAGACCGTCGCGGCCCGCTCCGGGGTGGGGTCCAGAACCGTTGGAGGCTTGGCTTGCGAGAGCACACCGTCATCGTCGGATTCGGTACGAAGGGCCGCTCCGCGATTTTGACGCTGACCGCCACGGGGCTGGAGAAGGAAAAGATCATTGTTGTCGATCCCAGTACGAAGGTGATCGAGGCCGCCGCCGCCGAGGGCTTCGCCGGTGTCGTGGGTGATGCCACCCGCAGTGATGTGCTCATCCGGGCCGAGGTCCAGCGGGCAGGACGGATCATCATCGCCACTCAGCGCGATGACACGGCCGTCCTGGTTGCCCTCACCGCACGGCAGTTGAACCGGGAAGCGAAGATCGTCGCGGCGGTCCGCGAGGAGGAGAACGCACCCCTGCTGCGGCAGTCGGGTGCCGATGCGGTCATCACCAGCGCCAGTGCGGCCGGCCGGCTGTTGGGTCTCTCCGTGCTCAGTCCGAGTGCCGGTGCGGTGATGGAGGATCTGATCCAGCAGGGCAGCGGGCTCGATCTTGTCGAACGGCCGGTGATAAAGGCCGAAGTGGGGTTGAGCGTGCGGGAGACCAGCGATCTCGTGGTGAGCGTGCTGCGGGGCCATCGATTGATCGGCTACGACGACCCGTCCGCCAGTCCGCTCCAGTTGACGGACCGTCTGATCACGATCGTGCGCGCCAGCAACGTACTGCCAGCACGCGACGCTTAGCCGAAGCCGAAGTCGAAGCCGAAGCCGAGTCGGGCGTGGCTGGGCATTGGCGTGGGTGATCGAGCCCCGTCCGGGTGGCTACCTGGTGAGTACCCGGTGGATCCCGGTGTCTTCACAAGGGTCGGACTCATAGCCGAAGGTCGGGCGGTCTCGGCTGGACGGTGCGGTCTTCGGCGTGCGTGCCGTGGGCCCTGCGGTGCCGGCCATCACCCGGGAGTACCCTCGCCGCCATGTATGCGATCACGATTCCCGAACCCGGTGGTC
The DNA here is from genome assembly GCF_042753785.1 of Streptomyces sp. NPDC059256. Classification (NCBI taxonomy): domain Bacteria; kingdom Bacillati; phylum Actinomycetota; class Actinomycetes; order Kitasatosporales; family Streptomycetaceae; genus Streptomyces; species Streptomyces sp. NPDC059256. Next base: position 376,637 of record NZ_JBHYZO010000002.1, read on the forward strand.
CCGAGGCACTGGTGTGGACGGCGGTGCCCGATCCGAAGCCGGGCGAGGGGGAAGTCCTCGTCGAGGTCGCGGCCAGTGCGGTCAACAGGGCTGACCTCCTCCAGCGCCAGGGCTTCTACGATCCTCCGCCGGGCGCCTCCCCCTATCCAGGGTTGGAGTGCTCCGGACGCATCGTGGAACTGGGCAGTGGGGTGTCCGGCTGGGCCGTCGGTGACGAGGTGTGCGCACTCCTCGCCGGCGGTGGCTATGCGCAGCAGGTCGTCGTACCTGTCGGGCAGTTGCTTCCGGTGCCCAAGGGCCTCGATCTGGTCTCCGCGGCTGCGCTCCCGGAAGTGACGGCGACCGTCTGGTCCAACGTCTTTATGATCGCGCATCTGCGTCCTGGTGAGACGATCCTAATCCACGGCGGTGCGAGCGGCATCGGCACCATGGCCATCCAACTCGCCAAGGCGGTCGGGGCGACGGTCGCGGTGACCGCGGGCAGCCCCGACAAGCTGGCGCGCTGTGCAGAGTTGGGCGCGGACATACTGATCGACTACCGCCAGCAGGACTTCGTCGAAGAGCTGCGCAAGGCCACGGCCGGCGCGGGCGCCGATGTGATCCTCGACATCATGGGCGCCAAGTATCTGGACCGGAACGTGCGCGCGCTGGCGGTCAACGGCAGGCTCGCGGTGATCGGGCTCCAGGGCGGGGTCAAGGGCGAGCTCAATCTGGCGACTCTTCTGGGGAAGCGTGCGGCGTTGACCGCGACCTCCCTACGCGGCCGTCCGCTCGGTGAGAAGGCGTCGATCGTGACTGCCGTACGGGAACACGTGTGGCCGTTGGTGGAGGCAGGGCGGGTGCGGCCTGTGATCGATCGACGGTTGCCCCTTGCGGAGGCGGTCGAGGCGCACCGGGTGTTGGAGCTCGGCGGACATGTGGGGAAGATCCTGCTCGTCGCGGAGGGCACCACCTCCAGGGGCTGAGGCGAACTGAGGGAACGCCTCCTGGTGCAGAAAGGACCGGTCGAATGGAGCGCCCGACCGGCGTGAAGGCCCGACCGGCGAAAGAAGTACCAGAGCAAGCGCCACCCGGAAACGACAGCGGCCGGTCGGGCTGAATGCCCGACCGGCCCTGCAGCTGTTCCTTGGACAGCCGCCCGCCGTCCTCGTGGATCATCCGTGCGGCCTGCGCCGACACATCGGGTCACCAGGCGTCGAGCGGCTCACCAGGCATCGTGCGAAGCCCTACAGATCCACCACGTGCCAAGCCCTACAGATCCACCATGTGCGAGACCTACAGATCATGTACGAGACCTACAGATCATGTACGAGACCTACAGATAGGGCCCGGACCGGATCGCTCCGTGCTCGGGGTGGTCGTCGTCATCGTGGGACGCACCGGGCGGCAGCGCCCTGCGCATCTGCTCCAGTTGCGCTCTCGCGGCCATCTGCTGGGCGAACAGCGCCGTCTGAATGCCGTGGAACAGCCCTTCGAGCCAGCCCACCAGCTGCGCCTGGGCGATGCGCAGCTCCGCCTCGGAGGGGATCGCCTCATCGGTGAAGGGCAGGGAGAGCCGCTCCAGCTCCTCCACCAGCTCGGGAGCGAGGCCGTCTTCCAGTTCCTTCACCGAGCTCGAATGGATCTCCTTGAGCCTGACTCGGCTCGCCTCGTCCAGGGGAGCTGCCCGCACTTCCTCCAGCAGCTGCTTGATCATGCTGCCGATCCGCATGACCTTCGCGGGCTGCTCGACCATCTCCGTCACCGGGACCTCGCGCGACTCGTCGTCACTGCCACCGCCGCCGAGTGCCATCCCGTCCTGCCCCACGACAAGAACGTGGGGGCTGTCCTGCGACCGTTCATTCCTCGGCATCTCCATGTCGCCATTGTCTCGCACATGTGCGTCATCAAGGATCTGCCCCGGTACCAGAGTGATCACTCTGGTACCGGGGCAGGCGGATTTCGGCCGGTGTCTCAGCCGTTGATCACGTCGCTTCGCGGCGGGCCAGCGCGCCGCGGGAGCGGGTGACGAGCGCTGCCAGCAGTGCTGCACCGAGCGGTACGGCCACCAGCAGCAGGAGGAACGTGTCCCACGGCAGCACCAGCGGGAGGTGCGGCACCGAACCCGGGTCGAAGCCCGAGTCCAGCCCCTCCTGGTACCACTTCATCTGTTGGCGCTCCTCGGCCAGCCGCAGGCCGATCGCGGGAAGGATGCCCGCTGCCGAGCCGAGCACCACACCCATCACGGCCACCACCCCGCACTGGAACCCACTGAGCGTCCTGCGCACCCTGGGCGGGGCCCCGACGGCGGCGAGGGTCTTCAGGTCCGCCTCGGCGTCCGCCTGGGCGAGACCGGTGGCGATACCGGCCGCACCGATGGTGATCAGGCCCGCGAAGATGGTCAGGGAGAGCAGGACGATGTCGTTCGGGCTCTTGTAGCCGTCTTCGACGTACAGAGCGACGTCCGTGCCCGTTCTGTCCAGCTGCCCGTCGAGACGCTGCTTCTGCTCGCTGCTGGGAGACTTCTCCGTGGTGAAGTACGAGCCGAAGGGGACGGTCGTGAGACCCGACGCCTTGGCGGTGGCGGGCGGGATGATCATCATCACGGTATAGGACTTCGTCGACTGAGGTGCCTGGTAGGCGTCGAAGGTCTTGACTTCGCCCGGCGGCTGCTTGCCCTCCTGGCGGGCCTTCTCGCTCGCCTCGCGGTCGGTGATCAGCGTCATCTTCACCTTGCCGCCAGGTCCGACCTTGCCGCTCTCGATGAAGCGACGGTCGAACGAGACGACCTTGCCCTCCTTGAGGGCCCGCTCCGCGGCGGCGTCCTTGATGCCGAGGACCGTGAGCAGCTTGTGGTCACCGACCAGCACGCTGTCGCTGCCGCCCCAGGGGCCGCCGTTGGCGCAGCGCCAGTCCTTGGAGAGTTTGCGTCGTTCGGCCTTGCTGAACTTCTCCTCGGCCGAAGCCTCGGGGTTGGCCGGGTCGACCTTCCACAGGGGGCACTCATGAGCCGGCGGCAGCAGCAGCTGCATTTCGCCGCAGCCCTTCGCATAGCTGTACATCTCGCAGTTGATGTTGCCGACCACGATCCGTGCCACATCGGCCTGCACATCGACCGGAAGGTTCCGGACCACCGCGGCCCGCGCCAGAGGAACGTCTCTGCCGCCGCCTTCGTGCAGTTGCAGCGAGACCGCGCCGGTGGGCAGCTGGGGTTCGTACTGGGCCCTCATCTGGGCGTCGTCACTCGCGGCGTAGGTGGCCACCGCCACCGTGCCCGCCACGGCCGCCAGCACCGCCGCCACCGCCGGAGCCGTACGTCCCCGGTTGCGGACCGCGTCCCGCAGGGCGAGCCTCGGCGAGAGCGGCATAAAGCGACCCACCCGGCCGAACAGTCCGACCAGTGCGGGGGTCAGGGCGATGATGCCGAGCTCTGCGAGGCCGCTGCCCGCTCCGACGAGCGTCACTTCCTCGCTCACGGTGGAGCCGTAGAGCGCGATCGCGCCGCCGATGAGGATCGCGACCAGGCCGATCAACGGAAGGACCCGGTTGCTCTTGCGGACACCGCGACGTCCGGTGAGCGAGGAGAGGACCGACTGCCGGGACGAGGTGATGGCGGGTACCAGCGCCGCCATCACACCGGTGAAGACCGCGAGCAGTGCAATACCGAGCAGCTCCAACGGCCGGATGTCCAGACCGCCGAAGCGTGCGCCCATCCACTCCTCCAGCGTCGACTGGAGCGCGAAGGTGAGCAACAGCCCGAGTGCGGTGCCGATGATGGCGGCGGCCACGCCGATGACCAGACCGCCGGCGAGGACGATGGCTCGGATGTGGCTACGGTCCCCACCATTGGCCCCGACCAGACCCAGCTGACGACGGGAGCGCCTGGCGCCGACCGCGAAGGCGGGGCCCGCCAGCAGACAGATCTCCAGGATGGCCAGGCCCGCGACGGTGGCGATGGCCGCAATTGCCGTTGCCTGGCCGGCCGTGCTCATGTCGAACGTGCCCCAGCCGTCCCGCTCGTAGATGGGCACCTCGGACTTGGGCGGCGGATCCAGCAGCACCGCCCGTGAGCTGATCACCGCACCCTTGGCATTGGCCTGCTGGACCATGTTCCACGTGAAACCTCCCTCGACGTCCACGAGATAGCTGGTCGAGGACCCGCTGCCGCGCAGTCCAGCCTTCTCCTGGGCCTTGTCGAACGCCGTGAGGAAAGCACCGGGCAGCAGGGTGACCTGACCCGTTTCCAAGGCTCCGGGCAGCTCATAGGAGCCCACGATCCGGTACTCCCGGTCGAAGCCCCTGGCGCTGAGCTTCGACCCCACCTTGAGCTTGCTCTCCTTCAGGAAGTGCGTGGTCACCATCACTTCGTCGGGCTTCTGCGCGGGCCGTCCCTGAAGGACGGTCAACAAGCCTTTGACCATGGGGTCCGCGGCGTCCAACTCACGCACTTCGGTGCCCAGCAGACCATGCTTCGTGCGCAGTTTGGCGTTGCCCGACCTGTCAGCCAGCACCTTTGCACCGGCAGGCAACGCCTTCTTGATGTTCGCGCTCCTGCCCTCGCCCGGCAGAGAGGGGGCCGACTCCTCCTTGGCCGAGGTGTAGCCCTCGCCGTTCGGTGTCTGGAGGACGGGCTCACCTCCCATACCGGGGTCGGTCACCAGGGCATCCGCGGCGCCCATGGTGATCTCGATCTTCTGCTCGGTGGACACGTCCGAACTGCGCAACGTCACATTCGCCGCGCTCACACCGAGGATGGGGAGGGCGATCATCGCGAGGACGAGCGAACTGCGGCCCTTGGAGCGCCAGGCGTCACGGCGGGCGATGCGGATCGCAGCCCACCAGGAGTGGTACCAGTTCTTCACAGCTGGTTCGCTCCCCGGCCCGAGCCGTCCTGCCCAGGGGCGCCGGCCGTGGCGCTCGACAGCAGTGAGTCGGCCTGGCTGCGTACCGTCTGGTCGACGACCGCGCCATCGCGGAGGAAGACCACACGATCCGCCCACGCGGCGAATCGAGGTTCGTGCGTGACCAGGATTCCGGCAGCACCTGCATCACAGCGGGAGCGCAACAGGGCGAGTACGGACTCACCCGTCTCGGAGTCGAGTGCTCCGGTCGGCTCATCGGCGAGAACCAGACGGCGGTCACCGACCAGTGCGCGGGCTATCGCCACGCGCTGTTGCTGCCCACCGGACATCTCGTCCGGGAAGCGGTCGGCGAGATGGCCGAGGTCCATCTCCACCAGGGCGGCCACGGCCTCGACCTTGGCCTTGCGGGCGGAGACCCCGTCCAACTCGCGTGGCAGGGAGACGTTCTCCGCCGCGGTGAGCGCCGGTATCAGGTTGTAGTCCTGGAAGACATAGCCGATGCTGCGCCGACGCAGTGCGGCGAGCTTCTTGCGGTTCGCATGGGTGATGTCGGTGTCCTCGACGATCACCCGGCCCGAGGTGGGCATGTCGAGGCCGCCCGCGATGGTGAGCAGTGTGGACTTTCCGGAGCCGGACGGCCCCATCACGGCCACCAGTTCACCGGGGAAGACGTCGAGGTTGATTCCGCGCAGGGCGTGTACCTCGGTGGCCCCGGATCCATGAACGCGCGTCAGGTCCTGGAGTTGCAGTACGGGTCGCCGAGACTGTTGTGGCTGAAGTGGTGCGGATGCGGACATGGGTAACGTCCCCCTAGGGCTGGTGGTCGAGCGGTGGGCCGGCGACCGAGCGGTCTTCGCGGCCGGGTGATGCTGCTATGGGGCGGCGGGTTCTGCGCCGCGGTAGTGGTCCGAGGGCGGACCGGGGCTATGGAGGCGGAGACGGGTCCGGGCCGTCCGCTCCGACTGGCGCGGGGAGCGGGGCATCGACCGACTCCGGCGCGATGTCGGGGCCCGGATCGCGAACCGGGCCCGGGATGTCGCTCCGTACGGTGTGGGAGGTGGCGCAGCGAGACCCTTGAGGGGTGCGCCCAGGGCCGGTACCCGTCTGTTGCGACGGATGTCGGCGGCTCCGAGACCCTCTGAGGCCGGTCAGTTCCCCCGTACGTCTCGGAGCGCGGGGTTCACGGCTTGGTGTTCGCTGTACTCAGGTGGAGGTCCTCGCCTGTTCGGTGCGGTCGCTGGGCTGCCGCGCTGATCCATCGGCGCGGTCGCTGGGCTGGCGCGCTGATCCATCCGGGTGAGGTTCCGCATCAGCGGCCCCGGATGTGCCGTGCGCTGTGTTCGGCGAGCCCGTCGCGGGGGGTGTGGTGCCCGATCCGGTCGTGGCCGCGAGCCTGATGAGCCGCACTTCGCAGTGGTCGAGCCAACGGGCCTCGGCCTCCGTCTGGAAGATCAGCTGCTCCAGCACGAGCAGCCAGGCCACGTCGTCCCGCTCCCCCGTACCGCCGTGCTCGATGGCCTTCAGGGCCTGGGCCTTGAGCCGGGTGTAGTCCTGCATCGCCTTCACGGTGTGGTGGCGCTGGGACTGGATCACGGCCCGGATGTCCACACCGGGGGCCCCGATCGCCATCGCGAGCTTGATGGCCAGTTCATTGCGCGGTGGGTTGCTGCGGTCCACCGGGCGCTCGAACCAGTTCCTCAGTTCGGTCTTCCCCGCTTCGGTGATGCCGTACAGCGCATGGCCGGCATCGTCCTCGCCGGACTGCTCGACCATCCCGTCGCGTTCCAGACGGCTGAGGGTCGTGTACACCTGGCCCACGTTGAGCGGCCAGGTGGCCCCGGTGCGCGACTCGAACTCGGTACGGAGTTGTGAGCCGTACCGAGGGCCGTGCTCTAGAAGGGCGAGAAGCCCGTGACGGATGGACATACTCGGTATGTATACCGGGTATGCCCATGCGGGCCAACCGTCGATAGTGGGAACCGCACGGTCCATCTCAAGACGGACAGGGCTGGTTCTCCCGGGGGGTGGGGCCGAGAGCGGGACCCCGCGCCACCGGCTCGGACAGGGCCTATCGGCGCCGCATCCGCACCCCGAGGAAGCCGATCCCCAACCCCATCAGTGCCATCCCGATACCCAGGGAGAGCAGCGAGATCTGCTGCGCTGCCGGTGCGGGGACGGTCTGGCTGGGGTGTTGACGCGCCGCTGCGGGAGCCCCCGTACCCCGGGGTTCGTCCATGGCCGTGCCGGGTTCCTCCGCCTCAGGTGCCATGTCCTCCTCGGGAAGGGGGTCCGACGCGTCCGGGGATATCGCGGCAGGGGCCTCGGGAGACGACGAGTTGGGACGAGGTTGTGACGTGGTGTCCGTGGGCGCCGCGGACCCGTTGCGTGTCGCCGAGTCAGAGTCAGAGGCGGCGGCTGATGTCTCGTCCGTACGGAGGCGTTCTTCGGCCGCCGAGCGCCCCGGCCGGGTCCGCCCCTCGCCGGCCGCCCGCCCGGCGAGGGACGCGGTGGGTGAGGCGGTGGGGCGCTCTGCGGGCCGTTCCTGTTCCACCGCATGGGCGAGGGGTGGGGAGTAGAGCACCATCGCGGCGGCAACGGCGATCACACACCGCCGCCCGCGGAGCCTTGGAGTCACCCGGAACCCCTCCCGTGCCGAGCCGCTGAGTCAGTGAAGCCAGCGTCACATGCAGGGATGGATCCGGCATCTCGGGCAGCTGCCGATCCAACCGGCCGGGCAATGCCCCCGGGCGGACGGCGGACCTGGACCCGCGGCGCGGGAAGCTCCCCGAGGAGGTCAGTCGGACTTGCCCGTGGAGATCGTCAACTCGAACTCCTGGTTCTTCGGCTCCACCGCGGAGTCCTTCCGCGGGAACTGGTCGATCACCGCGTCCTTGGGCCACTGGGGGTTGTTCTCCTCGCGCACCGTCCAGGTCCATCCCGCGGCGCGCAGACACTCCTTCACCGACATCACGTCCTTGTAGATGAGGTCGGGCGCCTGCACCTTCTTCGGGTCCCCGCTGTCCTCGTAGGCGTCGGTGCACTTGCTGGTCTCGATGGTCCGGGTGCGGTCCGGTGGGAGGGCGGTGCCCGTACCCGGCGTGTCGGCCGAAGCGGAAGCAGTCGGGGTTTCCGTGGTCGTCCCGTTGGTCCCGTCGTCCTTGGTGCGGTTCTCGATCGCCGAGATGATTCCGCCGAGGATCACCAGTCCGAGGAAGACCGACGCCAGAGTGATCACGACCTTGCGCCCGGTGTTGCGGGGCGCGGGCGCGTTCTGCGCCGGCGAGATGGTGTACGAGTGCGGCGGGACCCCCGCCAGCGGACCGCTCGCCGAGTACCCGGGGCCCGGTGTGGGCGGACCGGTCGGTTGTGGGGCGGGAGTGTGAGGCGCCTGGGGATAGCCGTACTGAGGGGTGGGAGTGCCGTACGGTCCCGGCTGGTAGGACGGCTGTACGCCCGGTGGCGGCGGTGCCGACTGGTCCAGCGGCGGGAAGACGGTCGAGGACACCCCCGCTCCGTGGGCCGTGGGAGCCCCGCTGACGATCACCGGTGCGGCGCTCTGTCCGGCGTTCGCCACCCGGGCACACTCGTCGGCCATCGCGGCGGCACTGGGGAACCGCTCGTTCGGGTTCTTCTTCAGTGCCCGTGCGACCAGCGCGTCCATCGCGGGCGTGACCGACCGGTTGATCGTGGAGGGCGCGACCGGCTCCTCCTGGACGTGTGCGTACGCGATGGCCAGCGGTGAGTCCGCATCGAACGGAAGCCGCCCGGTGAGCAACTGGAAGAGCATGATGCCGACCGAGTACAGATCGGAACGCGCGTCCACCCCGCGGCCGAGGGCCTGCTCCGGCGAGAGGTACTGGGGCGTTCCCACGACCATGCCGGTCTGCGTCATGGACGTGACGCCCGACTGCATCGCCCGCGCGATGCCGAAGTCCATCACCTTGACCACACCGCGCCTGGTCATCATCACGTTGCCGGGCTTGATGTCCCGGTGGACCAGTCCGACCTCATGGCTGGTCTCCAGCGCGGCCAGCACATCGGCCGTCACCTTGAGCGCCTTGTCGGCCGGCATCGCGCCGTACCGCTGGACATCGGAGTTCAGTACGGAGCCCAGCGGCTGCCCCTCGACGTACTCCATGACGATGTACGGCATCAGGGCGCCGCCCAACTCGTCCTCGCCGGTGTCGAAGACGGAGACGATGTTGGGGTGTGACAGTTTGGCGACGGATTGCGCCTCGCGCCGGAACCGCTCGCGGAACGACTGCTCGCGTCCCAGTTCGGTGTGGAGTGTCTTGATCGCCACCTGGCGATCGAGTGCCGAGTCGTAGGCCAGATAGACGGAGGCCATGCCGCCCTCGCCGAGCAGATCGCGAAGTTGGTACCGACCACCTGCCAGCGAACCGCCCGCATAGCGGCCCTGCGCGCCGTCCTGGCTCATGACTGTGCTTCCCCCTCGGCGCGGACGCTACGGAGAACAGGAAATTTCGGCTTACGCAGCAGACAGGTGCGAAAGGTGTTCATTTCCTGGCGATCCGTGTTCCGTGCCCCCGTTGAAGTTCGGTTGACCCCAGGTTCCTGGTGTCTCGTTCCTTAAGACCCGTTCCCATGAGGACCGGTGCCCTGTGAAACTGGGATCAGTGATCCCCATTACGGGGCAAGTCTGCCCGAGGGGTCCAGCACGTCAAGCCAGGTGCCCGATCCGTGACCGTACGCACAAGAAGCGTCCTGCAAGCGTTACAAGAGATCCATGGAATTTGCGTGGTCTGGCTCACAGCGGGTTTGATGACCGGTCGATCCCAGCCAGCCCTGTCCGGTGAAGGCTGTAGCGTGAGGCCACGCAACGGATACACAGATGAGACGGCGAGGACTGATGGCACCCGAACCCGAAGCCGGCGGCGGCGTGCCCGATGCACCGGACTCCTGGGGTATCGGCAAAGTGGTCGGTGACGGCCGCTACCGCATGACGCACCGCCTGGGGCGCGGCGGCATGGCCGAGGTCTTCGCGGCGGAGGACGTGCGACTGGGTCGTACGGTCGCGGTGAAGCTCCTGCGCACCGATCTCGCCGAGGACCCGATCGCCAAGGCCCGGTTCACCCGGGAGGCACAGTCGGTCGCCGGACTCAACCACCACGCGATCGTCGCCGTGTACGACTCCGGCGAGGACCAGGTGGGCGGCCAGCCGGTGCCGTACATCGTCATGGAGTTGGTCGAGGGCCGCACGATCCGCGATCTCCTCATCAATGCCGAGGCGCCGCCGCCCGAGCAGGCGTTGATCATCGTGTCCGGGGTGTTGGAGGCACTGGCCTACTCGCACCAGCACGGCATCGTCCACCGGGACATCAAGCCCGCGAACGTCATCATCACCAACTCCGGTGCCGTCAAGGTGATGGACTTCGGCATCGCCCGGGCGCTGCACGGCGCTTCCACGACGATGACGCAGACCGGCATGGTCATGGGCACGCCCCAGTACCTCTCGCCCGAGCAGGCGCTGGGCAAGGCCGTCGACCACCGCTCCGACCTCTACGCCACCGGCTGTCTCCTCTACGAACTCCTCGCACTCCGCCCGCCGTTCACGGGGGAGACCCCGCTCTCGGTGGTCTACCAGCACGTCCAGGACATTCCGCTGCCGCCGTCCGAGGCTTCGGACGTGGTGCCGCCCGAGCTCGACGGTCTGGTGATGCGTTCGCTCGCCAAGGACCCGGACGACCGGTTCCAGAGCGCCGAGGAGATGCGCGGGCTGGTCCAGTACGGCTTGCAGATGCTCCAGCAGCAGGGGAGCCACAACGGCAGCTGGAACACCGGGCCCGTGCGCGCCCAGGACAGCCGTCCGACGGGGCCGGGGCTCGGGATGGCCGCTGCGGCGACCACGATGCACCACCCCGTCCACGGGGACACCTCGCAGGCTCCGATCCTGCCGCCGATGAACCCGGACGACGGGGCGTACGACGGTGGCCGTCGCGATGGGCGGGGCGGCAACAAGGGATGGATCGTGGCCGCGCTGGCACTGGTCGCCGTGGTGGCGGGGGTCGCCTATGCGCTGAGCCAGACCGATCCGCCTGCGGGCAAGGGCAAGGACGACACCAAGACCTCGCAGAGCCCGTCCGCGCCGGCCGTCTCCACCTCGCCGTCGGCGGAGAGCTCCGAGCAGGAGGACGAGCCCGACGACGAGCCTGACGAGAATCCCAAACAGTCGTACTCGCGTCCGTTCACCAAGGACCCCAAGCCGTCCAAGTCGTGGGAACGCACCTACGACCCGGAGCCCACGAACTCCACGCAGCCGTCGAACACGGCCACCGGGACGAGTGAGCCCGAGCCGGGCAACTCGCCGTCGGAGGAGCCGACCGGTCCGAGCAATGAACCCAATCCCGGTACGAGCGGTGACCCCGGTGGCGGTGACCCCGGTGGCGCCAATCAGGGCGGCGGCGGCACCAACCCGCTGGAGTGAGCACGACCGGAGCCCGGCCCGTAGGACGGGCCGGGCTCCGGTGCTATGCGGTGAAGGCGTCCCGCACCGCCTCGTACTCCCTCGTCCACCACACCGCCAGGGCTGACACCGCACCGAACTGCGGGTCGGCCCTGCGGTCGTGCAGCTGGTACCGCCAGCGCAATATCCAGAAGTCGTTGAGGCGTTCCCACCACACCCGGTGGACCGCCGCCGCCAGCTCTGCCGCGTCGGCTCCCGCGGCCCGTCGATACGCCCGGGCGTACGCCCGCACCTTCGGCAGGGCCAGTTCTCCGGCCGGCTGGACGAAGAAGATCGCGGCTGCCCGCACCGCCTCTTCCGCGCGGGGCTGCACCCCCAGCCGGTCCCAGTCCACGATGGCCGCCGGCTCGGCGCCCCGGTAGAGCAGGTTCAGCGGGTGGAAGTCCCCATGCACCCAGCCGCCCGCCGAGGCAGGCGGTGGTCTGCGGTCGGCGTGAAGTTCCAGGAGCGATCTGCGCTCCAGGAGACGGTGTTCGGCGAGGGTGTCGAAGATGTCGTGGGGCCGGGCGGACCGGGAGAGCGCGAGGAGCTCGTCGATCTGGTTGAAGGTTTCGGCGGGGTCGGCGCTCTCGCACATCCGGTGCTGGGTGGAGTCCATCACCCGTTCGAGGCAGACATGGACGAGCCCGAGCAGTGAACCGAGGCGCCGCGACTGGACCATGCTCAGCTGTGCCCCGTTGCGATGCCGCCCCTCGACCCAGGGGTGGAGGGCGTAGCAGTCGCCGCCGATCACCGCGACCGTGTCGCCGTGCGCGTCCTGGACGGGCGGGGCGACCGGTACGCCGAGCATCTGGAGTCGCTGTGTGGCGCGGTGCTGATGGGCTATGGCCTCGTGGTCGCCGTCGAGATGATGCTTCAGGAAGTAGGTGCCCCTGGTGGTGACGAGACGGTAGCCGCGGTTCAGGAGGCCCTGGGTGACCCGCTCACAGGAGAGCGGTGCACCGGGATCCTCGTAGCGGTGCAACAGGGCACCGACCGGCGGCGCGAGGACAGATGAGCGCAGCACTCACCAAATGATAGATCACGCAGCGTGTCCGTCGTGCAGCTCTTCGCAATAATCGAGGGTGTGCACGGTCACGAACTGCGGCTCGACCCGCATGAAGACCGCCTCGAAGTTCTCTCCGTCGGCCTGGATCGGCTCATGGCCGAAGAGTCGGATCACCTCGTCCGCCGGCCGGACGATCTCCGCCATGCCCGTGAACTGAACGGACCACAGGGTCGTGCCGCCCGAGTTGAAGTTGTCCGCGCCGTAGGCCACGACACTGCCGTTGCAGGCGCGGTGGTAGCCGAAGCCGCGGTGGATGCGGAGCAGCACCCGGCCGTCCTGCACGATGTGCCGGGCCGGAGCCACGAAGGGCATGGCCCGCATGCTCGTCGCCAGTCGGCCGTACGAGACCCGGGTGAGCAGCTCGATGGCGCGGAGTTCCTCGGTGGACATAGGTCCACTTTCGGTTACTTTGCCGTCGCGGGGAAGGGGCAGCCGCCCCTCCTCGACGGGGGCCGAAGGTCCCGTGATCCTCGGCGCCCATCGAGAAGGGGCGCACCCGTGGACCTCGGCACCCGGGCGGTACGCGTTCCCATGCGTTCCGCGCGTGGCTCAGTGGTGCTGTCGCTCGGCCTGTATCCGGGCCACGTAGGCCGCGGCCTGCGAGCGGCGTTCCATCCCCAGCTTGGAGAGCAGGCTGGAGACGTAGTTCTTGATGGTCTTCTCTGCGAGGTGCAGCCGCTCGCCGATGACCCGGTTGGTCAGTCCCTCTCCGATCAGGTCGAGGATCTTGCGCTCCTGCTCGGTCAGCCCGGCGAGCTTGTCGTTGCTCTTGGGGTTGTTCCCGTCGCGCAGTCGCTCCAGTACGCGGGCGGTGGCCACCGGGTCGAGGAGGGACTTTCCGGCCGCCACGCCGCGCACCGCCTCCAGCAGCTCATTTCCACGGATCGCCTTAAGGACATAACCGGATGCACCGGCCATGATGGCGTCAAAAAGTGCCTCGTCATCCGCGAATGACGTCAGCATCAGGCATTTGATGTTCTCGTCCTGGGAACGGATCTCCCGGCAGACCTCGACCCCGCTCCCGTCCGGCAGCCGTACGTCCAGTACGGCCACATCGGGTCGGGTGGCGGGGATTCTGACCATGGCGTCCTCCGCCGTACCGGCTTCGCCGACGACCTCGATGTCGTCTTCGACCGAAAGCAGCTCATGGACGCCACGTCGGACGACTTCATGGTCGTCCAAGAGGAATACGGTGATTTTTCGTTCTTCGCGCACGAATGCAGTCTCACACACCAGCTCTTCCCGTGCCCCGGGTGGCCGGTATACCGTGCCGATGTCTCGACGGCCCGCTGGGTCGTGACCGGTGCTGATCAGGGCTCCTGCCAGCAGTGATTCACCATTTTCTCCGTTTACTTGGAAATCCAAGCAAAAACGCAGGTCAAATGGGGTTCCGCAGGAATGCGCTGTACTGGGTAACGTGCCTTTTGACAGGGTCTCGTCGGGGCACCTGTCACGCCCGTTCAACCGTCTGCCGCACCCACCCCGTGCGGGAGCGGACGAAGGGGCGAGCCTCCCCCTGTCTTCGGCAGGGGCGACCCCAGGCTCCCGGCGAACCCGGGGGACCGGATAGACGGAGGAGCACGCACGTGACCGTGGAGAGCACTGCCGCGCGCAAGCCGCGACGCAGCAGCAAGCGGGTGAGCGCCGCGAAGAAGCCACTCAGTTCCGAGCCCCAACTCGTACAGCTGCTGTCGCCGGAAGGCCAGCGCGTCGAGCACCCTGACTACAGCATCGATCTGACCTCGGAAGAGCTGCGCGGGCTCTACCGGGACATGGTCCTCACCCGTCGCTTCGACGCGGAGGCCACTGCTCTCCAGCGACAGGGCGAACTGGGACTGTGGGCGTCGCTGCTCGGCCAGGAGGCCGCGCAGATCGGCTCGGGCCGCGCCCTCGAAGACGACGACTACGTCTTCCCCACCTACCGTGAGCACGGCGTCGCCTGGTGTCGCGGGGTCGATCCCACCAACCTCCTCGGGATGTTCCGTGGGGTGAACCACGGAGGTTGGGACCCCAACAGCAACAACTTCCACCTCTACACCATCGTCATTGGCTCCCAGACCCTGCACGCCACCGGCTACGCCATGGGTGTGGCCAAGGACGGGGCCGATTCCGCGGTGATCGCGTACTTCGGCGACGGCGCCTCCAGCCAGGGTGACGTGGCCGAGTCCTTCACCTTCTCGGCGGTCTACAACGCACCCGTGGTGTTCTTCTGCCAGAACAACCAGTGGGCGATCTCGGAGCCGACCGAGCGCCAGAGCCGGGTACCGCTCTACCAGCGCGCCCAGGGCTACGGCTTCCCCGGAGTTCGCGTCGACGGCAATGACGTCCTCGCCTGTCTCGCGGTCACCAAGTGGGCCCTGGAACGGGCCCGCAACGGAGAGGGACCCACGCTCGTCGAGGCGTTCACCTACCGCATGGGCGCCCACACCACGTCGGATGACCCGACGAAGTACCGCCACGACGACGAGCGGGCCGCCTGGGAGGCCAAGGACCCGATCCTGCGGCTGCGCACCCTCCTGACCGCCGAAGAGCACGCCGATGAAGCGTTCTTCACCGCGTTGGACGAGGAGAGCGACGTACTGGCCAAGCGGGTGCGGGAGGCGGTTCGGGCCATGCCCGACCCCGACCACATGGCGATCTTCGAGCATGTGTATGCCGACGGCCATGCGCTCGTCGACGAGGAGCGCGCGCAGTTCGCCGCGTACCAGGCGTCATTCGCCGAGGAGGGCAACTGACCATGTCCGTACAGAAACTCCCCCTCGCCAAGGCGCTCAACGAGTCGCTGCGCAAGGCCCTGGAAACCGACCCCAAGGTACTGATCATGGGCGAGGACGTCGGCAAGCTCGGCGGTGTCTTCCGGGTCACCGACGGACTGCAGAAGGACTTCGGCGAGGAGCGGGTGATCGACACCCCCCTGGCCGAGTCCGGCATCATCGGTACGGCCATCGGCCTCGCGCTGCGCGGCTACCGACCGGTCGCCGAGATCCAGTTCGACGGTTTCGTCTTCCCGGCGTACGACCAGATCGTCACCCAGCTGGCCAAGATGCACGCCCGGGCACTCGGCAAGATCAAGCTGCCCGTCGTCATCCGCATCCCCTACGGCGGCGGCATCGGTGCGGTCGAGCACCACAGCGAGTCCCCCGAAGCCCTCTTCGCACACGTCGCCGGGCTCAAGGTGATCTCACCGTCCAACTCGTCCGACGCGTACTGGATGCTCCAGCAGGCCATCCAGAGCGACGACCCGGTCATCTTCTTCGAGCCCAAGCGGCGCTACTGGGACAAGAGCGAGGTCGACACCGAGGCCATCCCCGGGCCCCTGCACACCGCACGGGTGGTCAAGGAGGGCTCGGACCTCACGCTGGCCGCGTACGGGCCGATGGTGAAGGTGTGTACGGAAGCCGCCGCTGCGGCGGCCGAAGAAGGCAAGTCCCTTGAGGTGCTGGACCTGCGCTCGATGTCCCCGATCGACTTCGACACCATCCAGAAGTCGGTCGAGAAGACGGGCCGGTTGGTCGTGGTGCACGAGGCCCCCGTCTTCTACGGCTCCGGCGCGGAGATCGCCGCCCGCATCACCGAGCGGTCCTTCTACCACCTGGAGTCCCCGGTGCTGAGGGTCGGCGGGTTCCACTCGCCCTATCCCCCGGCCCGTCTGGAGGAGGAGTACCTCCCCGGGTTGGACCGGGTGCTGGACGCCGTAGACCGCTCGCTCGCGTACTGAAGGGGTGCCGAGAACATGACGCACGACACGACACTCCGCTACCGCGAGTTCAAGATGCCCGACGTGGGCGAGGGACTGACCGAGGCCGAGATCCTCAAGTGGTTCGTCCAGCCCGGTGACACGGTCACGGACGGACAGGTCGTCTGCGAGGTGGAGACGGCGAAGGCTGCCGTCGAACTGCCGATCCCCTACGACGGGGTGGTGCACGAACTCCGCTTCCCGGAGGGCACGACCGTCGACGTCGGCCAGGTGATCATCTCGGTGGACGTCACCCCCGATGCGGCACCCGCCGAGCCCGCCACGGCCCCGACCGCCCCGGCCGTCGAACCGGAACCGGACGAGAAGCCTCAGGGCCGACAGCCGGTGCTCGTGGGCTACGGGGTCGCCGAGAGCTCCACCAGGCGGCGTCCGCGCAAGGGGGCCCAGGTGCCCGAGCAGCACACCGCGGCGATCCAGTCCGAACTGAACGGCCGCAGCGCCGCTGCATCGCCCGATCCCGTGGCTGCTCCTTCGGCCGCTTCTCCGGCGGCGGCCCGCCCGCTCGCCAAGCCCCCCGTGCGCAAGCTCGCCAAGGACCTCGGCGTCGATCTGGCGGCCGTCGTCGCCACCGGCCCCGACGGGGTCATCACCCGCGATGACGTCCACGCCGCGGTGACCGTGCCCGAATCGGTCAGCGTCAATTCAGAAGAGGGCGAAGAGGGCGAAGAGGGCAAGGAGACCGGGCCGCAGGCTCCCGCACCCGTGCAGATGGGTGCGCGCGAGACCCGCGTCCCGGTCAAGGGCGTCCGCAAGGCCACGGCGGCGGCGATGGTGGGCAGCGCGTTCACCGCACCGCACGTCACCGAGTTCATCACGCTCGATGTGACGCGCACGATGAAGCTCGTCGATGAATTGAAGGCCGATCCGGACCTGGCCGGACTCAGGGTCAACCCGCTGTTGCTGATCGCCAAGGCACTCCTGGTCGCGATCAAGCGGAACCCCGAGGTCAATGCCGCCTGGGATGAGGTGAACCAGGAGATCGTCCAGAAGCACTACGTCAATCTGGGCATCGCGGCGGCCACCCCGCGCGGTCTGCTCGTGCCCAACATCAAGGACGCGCATGAACTGACCCTGCCCCAGCTCGCCCGCAGCCTGGGTGAGTTGGTGACCACTGCCAGGGAGGGCAAGACCTCTCCCGCGGCCATGCAGGGCGGCACGGTGACCATCACCAACGTGGGGGTCTTCGGAGTGGACACCGGTACGCCGATCCTCAACCCGGGCGAATCGGCGATCCTCGCGGTCGGGGCCATCAAGCTCCAACCGTGGGTCCACAAGGGCAAGGTGAAGCCCCGCCAGGTCACCACCTTGGCCCTGTCCTTCGACCATCGCCTCGTCGACGGGGAACTCGGCTCGAAGGTGCTGGCGGACGTGGCGGCGGTTCTGGAGAACCCCCGTCGACTGATCACCTGGGCCTGAGGGCCTCTGGAGATCGTCGGACAGGTCCTGGCGCTGATCACCAGGGCCTGTGAAGCGGGCCCTTCGAGGCAGCGAACATGAAGCGGGGGCCCGTGGCACGGCACAGTGCCACGGACCCCCGCTTCAGTTGCTGCGTACTGCGGTTGACGTGCTCAGTCTCGCTGGGCGCCGACCGGCAGCGACCGGAGCTTCATGCTCTTGGCGGTCGACGAGCCGAAGCCGTAGTCCAGGAGCTTGCCGGCGTCCTTGAAGCGGGCGTCCACGCTGGATGCGCCCAGGATGACCCCGACGTACGTCTTGGAACCGCGGGTGGCCGCGAAGACCAGGCAGGGTCCTGCGACGCTGCCGGTACCGGTCTTCATGCCGACGGCGCCGCTGTAGGTGCCCAGCAGCTTGTTGGTGTTGTACCAGGTGTAGGTGCGGGTGCCACCCGTGCTGGTGGTCGCCTTGGTGACGTACTTCGTCGCCTTCACGACCTCGCGGAAGGTCGCGCTGGAGAACGCGTGCCGGGCGATCTTCGTCAGATCGGACGGGGTGGTGTAGTTCTTCCCGCCCTGTGAGATGCCGTCGAACGAGTCGAAGTTGGTGTTCTTCAGACCCAGGGACTTGGCCTTCGCGTTCATCTTGCCGATGAACGACTTGGTCCGTGCGGCGGTGGTGGACCCGGTGCCGAAGGTGTCGGCCAGCGCGTACGCGGCGTCACAGCCGGACGGCAGCATCAGCCCCGACAGGAGCTGGCGGACCGTCACCTTGTCGCCGGTCTTGAGGTCGGCGGTGCTGCCCTTCTCCCGCGTCACGTAGTCGCGGTAGGTCTGCTTGACCGTCACCTTCTTGCTGAGGCTGACGCCCGGGATGGTGAGGACCGTTATGGCGGTCGCCACCTTGGTCGTGCTCGCCATCTGACGGCGGGTGTCGCTGCTCTTGCCGTACAGCGCCTTGCCCGACGCCTGGTCCATCAGAAAAGCGCCCTTGGCGCTGACCGTCGGGACCGGGCGCGCCGCGGCCTGAGCCGGTGCGGCGAGCGGGGAGACGGTGAGCAGGAGACCACCGGAGATGACAACCGTGGCGGCTCTGCGCACGCTCGTGTTGTTGAGTATCAAAGGAACGCTCCGAGTTCGCACATCCATCGAGAAGTCAGGACGGGGCGCCAGGAAAGATCAAGGGCCCCGAAGTGAGACACGCGAGAATCAGGAAAGGATGTACGCGAATCAGGAGTATCTCGGGAGATTTTTGCGTCCCCGGGCCCACTTCCGTGCCAAGGGGGTCAGTCTTGGCATCAGGGCCCGCCCTGACTCGGCGGACCGCCCCATCTGCATCCGGGTGCCCCACTGACCACTCACACTCCAGCTGCCCGGTGGTCGGTTCCCCTACACCGCATCGAACTGGTGTCGGAGCCCTCATCACCCCGTGATGACCCCGGCCCGGGTGGCGGTGGTCCGGATGGCGGTGGCCCGGATCGGGTTCGCCCGGGCGGTCCGATCCTGCATGGTGGACGCCCGCTTCTGATGCACCTCTGTTGTATCTAAGCTGTGTGCATGCCCGCCGCAGCTCCCGTCACCGCGCCCGCAGCCGAACGCGTCTACACCCATGTCAAGCAAGCCGTCCTCGACCGTCGCTACGAGGGCGGCACCCTCCTCACCGAGGGCGAACTCGCCGACGCCGTGGGGGTGTCACGCACCCCCGTGCGCGAGGCGCTGCTCAAGCTGGAGGTCGAAGGGCTGATCAAGCTCTACCCCAAGAAGGGCGCGCTGGTGCTCGCGGTGTCGGCACAGGAGATCGCCGACGTGGTGGAGACCCGGCTCCTGGTGGAGGAACACGCGGCCCGCAAGGCGGTGCCCGCGTCCCCGCAACTGCTGGACCGCCTCGCCGAGCTGCTGGAACAACAGAAGCGCCAGGGCAAGGACGGAGACCTGGCCGCCGTCGCCGCCACCGACCGGGCCTTCCACGCGGAGATCGTCCGCAACGGCGGCAACGAGATCCTCTCCCGGCTCTACGACCAGCTCCGGGACCGCCAGTTGAGAATGGGAGTCGCTGTGATGCACGCCCACCCCGACCGGATCGCCAAGAACGTCACCGAGCACGGCGAAATCCTCGAAGCCCTGCGCGCCGGTGATGCGGACCTCGCCGCCGAACTGGTGCACCGCCATGTGAGCTGGGTCAGGGCACTGGCTCGGGGTGAGGCCAGGTGAACCGACCGGCCGCCCTACCGGGAGACCCGCCGGGCGGGCGTCGTGCCGCGGCGATCTGGTCCATAGGCGTCGCCGTCTACTTCGTCGCCGTCATCTTCCGTACCTCACTCGGGGTCGCCGGGCTCGACGCCGCCGACCGCTTCGACATCAATGCCTCCGCGCTCTCCACCTTCTCGATCGTCCAACTCCTCGTCTACGCCGGTATGCAGATACCCGTCGGACTGATGGTCGACCGACTGGGCACCAAGAAGGTCCTGACCCTCGGGGCCGTCCTGTTCACCCTGGGACAGCTGGGCTTCGCGCTCTCCCCCTCGTACGAGACCGCACTCGCCGCCCGCGCCCTGCTCGGCTGTGGGGACGCGATGACCTTCATCAGCGTGCTGCGGCTCGGCAGCCGCTGGTTCCCGGCCCGCCGCGGGCCGCTCATAGCGCAGGTCGCCGCGCTGTTCGGGATGGCGGGCAATCTGATCTCCACCCTGGTCATCGCGCGACTGCTGCACGGTGTGGGCTGGACCACCACCTTCGCGGGCAGTGCGGTGGCCGGACTGGTCGCGATCGCCCTGGTGCTGCTGTTCCTCAAGGACCACCCCCCGGGCCACGAACCCCCGCCGTCCCACCACCGCGGCGCCGCCTTCGTACGGAAGCAGATCACCCTGTCCTGGCGGGAACCCGGCACCCGGCTGGGCATGTGGGTGCACTTCACCACCCAGTTCCCCAGCATGGTCTTCATGCTGCTGTGGGGAATGCCCTTCCTGATCGAGGCACAGGGCCTCACCCGCGCCACGGCAGGCGCCCTGCTCACCCTGAACGTCCTGGTCAGCATGGTGATAGGGCTGGTGTACGGGCAGGTCATCGCACGCCATCACGCGGCCAGGCTGCCACTCACCCTGGGCTCGATCGCCGCGACCGCGCTGATCTGGGCCATCACCCTCGCCTACCCCGGCGAGCAGGCCCCGATGTGGCTCCTGGTCACCCTGTGCGTGGTGCTGGGCGCCGGCGGCCCGGCCTCGATGATCGGCTTCGACTTCGCCCGTCCGGCGAACCCGCCCCAGCGGCAGGGCACCGCATCGGGGATCGTCAACATGGGCGGCTTCACCGCCTCGATGACGACCCTGCTGGCGATCGGCCTCCTGCTCGACGCCACCGGCGGCAATTACCGGATCGCCTTCTCCTGCGTATTCGTACTGGAGGCGCTGGGCATCGCGCAGATCCTGCGGTTGCGCAGACGTACGGCGCAACTGGAGCGCGAGAGGTTGGTGGCGAGCCGGGTGGAGGCGGTACACGTACCGGCGTGAGCGCACCGGTACCGGCCCAGCACGATGACGCCCGCTGCGCCGTCATCGGGCCACGGGCAGTGGCAACTTCTGGCACCCCCCCCGCCACACGGCGGGCGGGGCGAAGCCTCAGGGAGTGACGGCGAAGTGCCGCAGGATCGAGGCCCCCAACTCCTGGTCACCGTCCACCTTGATCCGGTCGGCGACGGCCGCGGCCCGGACCCTGCCGCAGGCCAGTCGGTAGTACGTCTCCCAGTCCATCGCCAGGCTCACCAAGGGCCCGAGCGACGGCGAGCCGTCGACGGAACCGCGGCCGTCCGCGTTCACCCGGACCGTCCGCAGAAACTCCAACGGCCCGTGCACATCGAGCACCACGGCCGAATTCGGCGGTGCGCCCGCGTCCTTGGCGACGACCTTCGCGAGGGCTTCCAACAGGCAGTCACGGGTGATGTGGGCGCCGGGGGAGTCGAGGTTGCCGGGCTGGTTCAGGGCGACCCGCAGGTCCTGCTCGTGCACCCAGGTGTCGAAGGCCCGCATCCGCATGGCCACTTCGAGGGTCTGCTCGGCGCCGAGGGGCGCACGGACCATGGTGTTGGGCGCACGGTTCTCGTTGCGCAGCTGGCGCGCCCGCCGGATCATCGTGTACTCCAGCTCCGACGTCATCTCCGGAGCGGTGTGGTGCCGACGCACATCGACCTGCATCTCCATGTACCGGGCGAAGTCGCTCTGCACATGGTAAAGATCACGGGGGAGGGTGTGGATGGGCCGTGGATCGCCGAGCATCTCGGTCTCCATGCCGATGACGTGGGAGACGATGTCGCGGATCGACCAGGCAGGGCACGGGGTGGCGCGGTTCCACTCCCCCTCGACGAGCGGCTGCACCAGCTCGGCTATCGACTCGACGGCGTGGGTCCAGGCATCGGCGTAGGTCTGGAGGCTGGGATGGACGGTCACGGGACCCCTCGGCGGTTCTGCGTGGACGCGGGCTTGGCTGCTTACTGCTGGCGGCGGACGGCTTGGCTGCGTGGGAGGTTCGGCGATTAAGTTACGCTGCCGCGCGGCGCGTCGGCAGTGCTTTCCTATGACGATCGTAGGCCCGTGTCCGGAGGCCGAAAACCATGGCATCGCAGGTGGGGGCAGCCTGTCCCACCAGGTCACCTCATATCCGTACGAAATGACTGACAGTCCGTCGTGAGGGCGTACGGGGTGGGTTCACACGTCTTTCGGCGCGGCTGATTCCGCTGTTTCGGCGGTGCGGAAGTGGCCGGGTCCACACACCCGACGGGCAGCGTCCGATTCCTCCGGGATGGCACCCTTGAACCATGAACGATGCCGCCCCGGCGCCCACCCCCGCGCCCGCGCCCCGCCGACGTGCCCGTGTCCGTGCCCCCGAGCTGATCGGCAAGGGTGGCTGGCTGAACACGGGTGGCAAGGATCTGAAGCTCGCGGACTTCCGGGGCCGCATTCTGATCCTCGACTTCTGGACCTTCTGCTGCATCAACTGCCTCCACGTCCTGGACGAGCTGCGGGAGCTGGAGGAGAAGCACCGCGACACCGTCGTGATCGTCGGCGTCCACTCGCCGAAGTTCGTTCACGAGGCCGACCACCAGGCCGTGGTCGATGCCGTCGAGCGCTACCAGGTGCACCACCCCGTCCTCGACGACCCCGAGTTGGCGACCTGGAAGCAGTACGCCGTACGGGCCTGGCCCACCCTCGTCGTCATCGACCCGGAGGGGTACGTCGTCGCCCAGCACGCAGGTGAGGGACACGCCCACGCCATCGAGCGGCTCGTCGCGGAGTTGGAGACCGAGCACGCGGCCAAAGGCACCCTGCGGCGCGGGGACGGGCCCTATGTGCCGCCCGAGCCCGTCGCCACCGATCTGCGCTTCCCCGGCAAGG
Source organism: Streptomyces sp. NPDC059256 (assembly GCF_042753785.1). Lineage (NCBI taxonomy): Bacteria > Bacillati > Actinomycetota > Actinomycetes > Kitasatosporales > Streptomycetaceae > Streptomyces > Streptomyces sp. NPDC059256. The sequence goes on from NZ_JBHYZO010000002.1 coordinate 399,545, forward strand.
CCGTCGTCCTGCCGTCCGGGAACTTCCTGGTCTCCGACACCACCCGGCACCAACTCGTCGAGCTGGCACCCGACGGTGAGTCCGTCGTCCGGCGGATCGACGGCGGCGCGGGTGGTGCGTTCAAGGAGCCGCAGGGTCTGGCGCCGCTGCCCGACGGCCGGATCGCGGTCGCCGACACCGTCAACCACTCCATCCGCGCGTACGACCCGGAGACCGGTGTGATCGAGACGCTCGCCGGGACCGGGAAGCAGTGGTGGCAGGGGTCGCCCAGCGAGGGCCCCGCACGCGAGGTCGACCTCTCGTCGCCGTGGGACGTGGCCTGGTGGCAGGGGCGGCTGTGGATCGCGATGGCCGGAGTGCACCAGCTGTGGACCTATGACCCGGCCTCCCAGACCGTGCGGCTCGCGGCCGGCACCACCAATGAGGGCCTGGTCGACGGGCCGGCCACGGAGGCGTGGTTCGCACAACCTTCGGGACTCGCCGCAACCGAGGAGCGGCTGTGGATCGCCGACTCCGAGTCGTCGTCCCTGCGCTACATCGAAGCCGACGACCCCGACCACACCGTGCGCACGGCCGTCGGCACGGGCCTCTTCGACTTCGGGCACCGCGACGGGGACGCCGAGCAGGCACTGTTCCAGCACCCCCTGGGGGTGACCGCGCTGCCTGACGGTTCGGTCGCCGTGAGCGACACCTACAACCATGCGCTGCGCCGCTATGACCCCGCCACCGGCCAGGTCACCACCTTGGCCACGGATCTGCGGGAACCGTCGGACGCCGTGCTCGTCGGCGAGGACATCGTGGTCGTGGAGTCCGCCCGGCACCGGTTGACCCGGCTGCGGCTGCCCGATGAGGCGGTGCGGGTGGAGGCCGTGGCCCACCGCACCCAGCGCGCCGCTACCGAAGTGGCGGCGGGCGCGCTGCGCGTCGATGTGGTCTTCCAGGCGCCGGCCGGTCAGAAGCTGGACACCCGTTACGGGCCCTCGACCCGGCTGTTGGTCTCCTCCACGCCGCCCGAGTTGCTGCTGTCCGGCGCCGGCGCGGGCACGGACCTGTTCCGTGAGGTGGAGGTCGATGCCGCGGTGGGTGAAGGGGTGCTGCACGTGTCGGCGATGGCCGCGTCCTGCGACGACGATCCGGCGCAGGAGTACCCGGCCTGCCATGTGCACCAGCAGGACTGGGGGGTGCCGGTGCGGGTGAGCGCGGACGGTGTCTCCCGGCTGCCGCTCGTCCTCGCGGGCATGGACTGACCGGCTCGGCGGCGAACCCGGGGCCCGGACGTCATCGCGGCCGGGCCCGGGTTCGGTTTTCGGTCACCCCGGGTCCCACTCCGGATCGCGTACGGCTGCTCCGTACCCGGCGGTGGGCACGCGGGGGAAGGATCCTGGACCGGCGGTGGTGGCGTTGTTTCGTTCCATGGCCCCACCTTCGCGGACCGTCTGTTTCCCGTCTGTTTCCGGTCAGATCGCCGAAGGGGCGGTCAGCGGGAGCGGGGCCATGGCCGTGGGCGGGCGCCGCCCACGGCCACGCGGGTCAGGCGCCTTCCAGGAACGCGGTCAAGGCGCTGGCCAGCAGATAGGGGTCCTGGGCGCCGCACAGCTCTCGGGCGCTGTGCATCGACAGGCACGCAACGCCGATGTCCACGGTCTGGATGCCGTGCCGGGCTGCCGTGATCGGTCCGATCGTCGTGCCGCACGGCATGGAGTTGTTCGAGACGAACGTCTGCCACGGCACCCCCGCCTTCTCACAGGCCGCGGCGAACACCGCACGGCCGCTGCCGTCGGTGGCGTACCGCTGGTTCACATTGACCTTGAGGATCGGGCCGCGGTTGGGGAGCGGATGGTGCGTGGGGTCGTGGCGCTCCGAGTAGTTGGGGTGGACGGCGTGACCGACGTCCGACGACAGGCACACGGTTGCGGCGAACGCCCGGGCCTTGTCCTCGTACCCGCCGCCGCGGGCGAACAGCGAGCGCTCCAGCACCGATCCGAGCAGCGGTCCATCGGCGCCGGTGTCCGCCTGGGAGCCGTTCTCCTCGTGGTCGAAGGCGGCCAGCACCGGGACGTAGGCCAGTGCGGGGGTGGCAGCAGCGGCGATGAGCGCGGCAAGGCCGGCGTGGACGGAGAGCAGGTTGTCCATGCGCGGCCCGGCGAGGAGTTCTTCGTCCCGTCCGAGGTAGGCGGGGGCCTCGACGGAGTGGGTCATCAGGTCCCAGCCGGTGACCTCGCCCTCCGGAAGCCCGCTCTCCTGTTCGAGGAAGCGGATCAGATCGCCCTCGTGGACCTCGCCCAGACCCCAGATGGGCTGCATGTGGCGCTGCTTGTCGAGCTTGAGGCCGTCCGCGTGTACGGAGCGGTCGAGGTGGATCGCGAGTTGCGGCACCCGCAGCAGCGGACGGTCGATCTTGACCAGTCGATGCGTTCCGTCCCGCAGGCTGAGCCGCCCGGAGATGCCGAGGTCGCGGTCGAGCCAGCTGTTGAGCAGCGGGCCTCCGTAGACCTCGACGGCGATCTGCCGCCAGCCGTGCGAGCCGGCGTCGGGCAGTGGCTTGACCCGTAGGTTGGGCGAGTCGGTGTGGGCGCCCACGATGCGGAACGGAGTGTGCGCGGGGGTGTCCTCCGGCACGTACCAGGCGATGAGCGCGCCCCCGCGGATGACATATCGGCCACCGGTCGACGCATCCCATGCCTCGGTCTCCTTGACCTGGCGGAAGCCGGCCTTCTCCAGGCGCTCCGCCGCTACGGCCACCACGTGGTACGGGGAGGTCGCGGCAGCCAGGAAGGTCATCAGGTCGTCGGTGTGCCCACGATCGAACCGGAGGGATGCGTTGGTGCTCATGGAGCCACTGTAACGAGGCGGGGCGGGGCGTTCGTGGCTGAGTACCGCCGTTCTCGCAAGGGCTCATGGACGGTGGTCGGAAGCTCGGACACATGGATGGACGGACAACCTGCTGCCCCCGGCGGTCTCACCGGGGGCAGCAGGCCATGGGGGACGGGGATGGTCTAGAAGGCGGCCTCGTCGAGGTCCATCAGGGCGAGGTCCACCGATTCGGCGAGCCGGCGCTCGGCGGAGACGCCCGGCAGGACGTTGGCGGCGAAGAACTTGGCCGCCGCGATCTTGCCGCTGTAGAAGGGCACGTCCTTCGGGGTCGCGGTGGGGAGCTTCTCGGCGGCGACGGCGGCGCCGCGCAGCAGCAGATAGCCCACGACCACATCGCCGGACGCGAGCAGCAGTCGGGTGGTGTTGAGTCCGACCTTGTAGATGTTCTTGACGTCCTCGCCGGTGGCGATCAGGTCGTTCGTCATGACGCCGACCATCGCTTCCAGGTCCACCGCCGCCTGGGCGAGCGAGTCCCGGGCGGGTGCCAGGTCCTCGCCGCCGGTGCCGATGGCGAGGAACTTCTTGATCTCCTCGGAGAGGGCGTTCAGCGCCTGGCCCTGGTCGCGGACGATCTTCCGGAAGAAGTAGTCCTGGCCCTGGATGGCGGTGGTGCCCTCGTAGAGGGTGTCGATCTTGGCGTCCCGGATGTACTGCTCGACGGGGTACTCCTGGAGGTACCCGGAGCCGCCGAAGATCTGGAGCGACTGGGCGAGCTGCTCGTAGGACTTCTCCGAGCCGTAGCCCTTGACGATTGGCAGCAGCAGGTCGTTCAGGGCGACGAGGGCCTTGGTGTCCTCTGCGTTCTCTGTGCCCTCTGTGCCCTCTGTGCCCTCTGCGGCGTTCTCGGCGTCGCCGGCGGTGGCTTGCCTGGCGGCGATCTCGTCCTGGATGGACGCGGTGTAGAGGACGAGGGCGCGCATTCCCTCCGCGTACGCCTTCTGCGTCATCAGCGAGCGGCGTACGTCGGGGTGGTGGGTGATGGTGACCTTGGGCGCGGTCTTGTCCATGAAGTTCACCAGGTCCTGCCCCTGGACGCGCTCCTTGGCGTACTCCAGCGCATTGAGGTAGCCGGTGGAGAGGGTGGCGATGGCCTTGGTGCCGACCATCATCCGGGCGAACTCGATGATCATGAACATCTGGCGGATGCCGTCGTGCTTGTCGCCGATCAGCCAGCCCTTGGCGGGGTGGCGGTCGCCGAAGGTGATCTCGCAGGTGTTGGACGCCTTGAGACCCATCTTGTGCTCGACGTTCGTGGCGTACACGCCGTTGCGCTCACCGAGCTCGCCCGTCTCCCAGTCGAAGTGGAACTTCGGTACGAGGAAGAGGGAGAGGCCCTTGGTGCCGGGGCCGGCGCCCTCGGGGCGGGCGAGGACGTAGTGGAGGATGTTCTCCGACATGTCGTGCTCGCCCGAGGTGATGAAGCGCTTCACGCCCTCGATGTGCCAGGAGCCGTCCTCCTGCTGGATCGCCTTCGAACGACCGGCGCCCACGTCGGAGCCAGCGTCGGGCTCGGTGAGGACCATCGTCGAGCCCCACTGCTTCTCGACGGCGATCTCAGCGACCTTCTTCTGCTCCTCGGTGCCCTCTTCGTAGAGGAGCCCGGCGAAGGACGGGCCCGACGAGTACATCCAGATCGCGGGGTTGGAGCCCAGCAGCAGTTCGGCGTAGGCCCAGATCAGGGAGCGCGGCGCGGTGGTGCCGCCGATCTCCTCGGGCAGGCCGAGCCGCCAGTACTCGGAGTCCATGAAGGTCTGGTAGCTCTTCTTGAAGGACGCGGGTACCGGGGCGGTGCCGGTCGCGGGGTCGAAGACCGGGGGGTTGCGGTCGGAGTCCGCGAAGGACTCCGCCAGCTCGTTCTCCGCGAGGCGGGTGATCTCGGCGAGGATGCTCTTGGCGGTTTCGACGTCCATCTCCGCAAACGGGCCGGTGCCGTACAGCTGGTCGCGACCGAGGACCTCGAAGAGGTTGAACTCGATGTCGCGGAGATTCGACTTGTAGTGCCCCATGGCGACGGCTCCGTAAGGATCGGGAGTCAGTTTGCTCTTACCTACCAGCAAGTAGCTACGATGATGCTACCCGTCGGTAATAAGATGCAACCCCTCTTGGGCTAACTGTGACTGGTTACTCTTGCGGGCATGTACGGCTATGACCAGAGTCAGGGCGCTCACCAGCAGTACGCACCCCAGCAGCCATACGGGGGCCAGGCGCAGGGGCAGCCGCTGTACCCGGAGCCGTCGCCACCGTCGCTCGCCGATGCCGTGCGGGCCTTCACCACCGGTTCCCTGTCCGCCGAGGACTTCCAGCAGATCTTCGCGACCTCGAAGGTCTACTGCCCGCGCGGCGACAATCCCGGCTTCCTGGCGCTCCACAACACCCAGCAGCCGGTCATCCCCATGTTCACCTCGCTCAAGGAGTTGCGGCGCTACGCGGGCAAGGAGTCCAAGTACTTCGTGATCACCGGCGCCGAGATGATCGACCTGCTTCCCACGGGTTACGGCTTCGTCCTCGACATGGAGGGGGAGCACCGGATGGTCTTCGACGCCAAGGCCGTCGAGCAGATGGTGGACTTCGCCATGCGCCGTATGTACGGGTAGCGGGTCATGCGTGATGCGTGGCGCGTGCGGCGCCGTGCATCGTGCGTCACGCAAGGCATGTAGGTCAGGTGCGGCTGCCGAAATCGGCTCCTGCGAGTGCCCGGGAGGAATTCCTCCCGGGCCTTTCTCGTTCCCCGAGTAGCAGGAAGTTCATGATTCAACTAAAGTGGTCGCACAAGGAGGTACTGCCATGCCCGCAGTGACTGTCGAGAACCCGCTCACTCTGCCGCGCGTCGCCGCGCCCGCGGAGGCCGCGAACCGCCCCGTGCTCGCCGTGACGACCGCCCCCACCGGATTCGAGGGGGAAGGATTCCCGGTCCGCCGAGCGTTCGCCGGGATCAACTACAAGTACCTCGACCCGTTCATCATGATGGATCAGATGGGCGAGATCGAGTATGCGCCGGGAGAGCCGAAGGGCACCCCCTGGCACCCGCACCGCGGCTTCGAGACCGTCACGTACCTCATCGACGGAACCTTCATCCACCAGGACAGCAACGGTGGCGGTGGAACCATTCAAAACGGTGACACCCAGTGGATGACGGCCGGCTCCGGCCTGCTCCACATCGAGGCTCCCCCGGAGCAGCTGGTGATGTCGGGCGGACTCTTCCACGGACTCCAGCTGTGGGTGAACCTCCCGGCGGCGGACAAGATGATGGCACCGCGCTACCAGGACATCCGCGGCGGTCAGGTCCAGCTGCTGACCTCGCCCGACGGCGGTGCGCTGATGCGCGTCATCGCGGGAGAGCTCGACGGACACGAGGGTCCGGGCATCACGCACACCCCGATCACGATGATCCATGCGACGCTGCGGCCGGGTGCGCAGATCAGACTGCCCTGGCGCAGTGACTTCAACGGTCTCGCCTATGTCCTCGCAGGTCGTGGCACGGTCGGTGAGGACCGCCGCCCCGTCCAGAAGGGCCAGACGGCTGTGTTCGGCGATGGTGGCGCACTGACGGTTCGGGCGGATGAGTCCCAGGACTCCAACTCCCCCGACCTGGAGGTCGTGCTCCTCGGCGGCAAGCCGATCCGTGAGCCGATGGCGCACTACGGGCCGTTCGTGATGAACACCCAGGACGAGCTGCGCCAGGCGTTCGAGGACTTCCAGGCCGGCCGGCTGGGCACGATTCCAGCCGTGCACGGCATGTGACCTCGGCGTACGGGCTGGCAGTACACCACGACAGGGCCCCGCACTCAGCTCGCTGAGTGCGGGGCCCTGTCATGTCCTGCGCTACTTCCACCCCTGGGGGGACGGGTGCGTAGGTGTCGCTACTTCCCCCGGGGGCGGGTGAGGTAGGCGTCGATCACGCGCATCGCCTCTTCCGTCCCGCCCCTGCGGTAGAGCCAGTGGCCTACGACGTCCATGGTGAACAGGGTCGCTTTCGGGAAGGTGCGTGCCATGCGCCGCGCACCTGGCAAGGGCGTCGCGAGGTCATGGGTGGCATTGGCGACGAGGACGGGCGGGAGGTCGCCCTTCGCCCGAGCGGGTCGAGGCTTGGGCGGCACGCTCCAGCCCTGGCAGCCGAGGACGATGTCCAGTGCCTGGGCGTTGTAGCGGACGTGCGGGGCGGCCTTCGCGACCCGCTCCCGGATGGCGCGGTACTGGGCGTAGTCGCGGATGCGAAAGTCGTAGTCCCGGCAGAGCACGAGCCGGGACTCCAGGCTGGTGCCGACAGGGATCCAGCGGACCTCGCCCCTTCCGGTGTGGAGGGCGGCCAACTGTTCCGCTGCCGTGTCGGGGGCCGACTTGCCGAGTGCGAAGGTCAGGAAGTCGGACAGCCTGTCGGCGCTGACCTTGGTCCGGGTCGGTCCGTTCGGACCCGGCTCGCGCAGCGTGCCCGCGTCGGCGCGGGCGAACAGGGTCCTGGTGACGGCGGTCAGGTCCTTGCCCTTCAGCGCGCAGGCCGGGTCCTTCTCGCACCAGGTCGCGAGCCGTTCCAGCGCACTGTTGACGGTGGTGCTGCCGTCGGTGAGAAAGCGCTCCGCGTTCGGGCGGTCCGGGTCCATCGCACTGTCGAGGGCCAGCGCGCGCAGCCTGTTCGGGAACAGGCGCGCATAGCGTTCGCCGAGGAAGGTGCCGTAGGAGTGGCCGATGAAGCTGATCTTGCGTTCACCGAGGGCGGCCCGGATCGCGTCCATGTCGCGGGCCACGCTCTCGCCGTCCATGTGCGCGGCGAGTTGCCCCGTCCGCTTGAGGCAACTGTCCGCGAGCTGACCATTGAGGGTGCGCAGTCGCGCGAACTCGGCCGCGCTGCGGGGGCGGTTCGGGATCTTGTCGAGGATCGCTTCATCGCAGCGGGCGCCCTGGCTGCGGCCGATGCCGCGCGGGTCGAAGCCGATCATGTCGAAGCGCTGGAGCATCGCCGGGGCGTAGCCCGACAGGGGGTCGTCCGCGTACAGCGCGTCATCGGCTCCGGGCGCTCCGGGGCCGCCCGGGTTCGACATCAGCACGCCGATGCGCCGCGCCGGATCGGTGGCCCGGTGGCGGGCCACGAAGATGCCGATCTTCGCGCCCTCGGGTTTCGACCAGTCCAGCGGCACCTTGACCGTTGCGCACTGCGCCTTCGGGCTGGGGTCGGGATAGGGCGGGTCGCCCTTGGGGCAGGCACCCCAACGGATCGGCGGGGGAGAGGCGGCGGCAACACCGGCCGACTGCTGGGCGGCTGCCGGACCGGGGACGGCCAGGGCAACGGTGGACGCGGAGAGGGCGAGGAGTACGGCCAGAGCTCGCCGACCTCGGTCCGGGGCCTTGTTCACACGGGTGCTCGTGTTCATGCGCGCCACTGTTGCGATCTTGTGTGACGGCGGCTGAATGAGCACATGGTGAGGACGTAACAAGCGGCTCCCCCGGCACCCCGCAGCGGCCATCTCCCCATGCTCCGACTGGACTTCCACTACCCGTACGGGACTTCCACTACCTGTACGGGACTTCCACTACCCGTACGGGGCCTCCCGCGGCCCTGCTTCCCGCGGCTGACGAAAACGCGTCCGGTCCCCGTATAGGCCGCTTGACCTGCATCTTTGCTTCCTTCTGCGGTCAACCCCACCCCGAATCGCCACACAGTGCCTTTGACTCCTGGGCCAACCCACCCCCATACTCACCATCATTCCACTAACTAACTAGTGAAAGGGGGGACCTAGATGAGCGGCGATTCCTACCCGTACGCAGTCGAGGCGCTGGATCTGGGCAAGAAGTACCGACGGGGCTGGGCCCTACAGGAATGCTCCTTCCGGCTGCCCGCGGGCTGCATCAGCGCACTCGTGGGACCCAACGGCGCCGGAAAGTCCACCTTCCTCGGCATCGCCGCCCGCCTGCTCCGCCCCACCACCGGCAGCCTCCGCCTCTTCGGCATGGAGGTCAGCGACCCGGCCGCACTCCAGCGAGCGGCGTTCGTGGACCAGGAACGCCCGCTCTACAAGGGGTTCACGGTCGCCGAAACCCTGCGACTGGGCCGCGAGCTCAACCCGCACTGGGACCAGGCCGCCGCCGAGCGGATCGTGGAAGCGGGAAAGGTGCCGTTCGGCGCCCGGATCGGCACCCTCTCCTCCGGCCAGCGCACCCGTGTGGCCCTGTCCCTGGCCTTCGGCAAGCGCGCCGAACTCCTCCTCCTCGACGAGCCGATGGCCGACCTCGACCCGTTGGCCCGGCACGAACTCTCCGCACTGCTCCTCTCGGAGGCAGCCGAACACGGCCTGACCGTACTGATGTCGTCCCACCTCCTGTCCGAACTGGAGGAGATGTGCGACCACCTGGTCGTCCTCTCCGGCGGCCGACTCCGCATGGCCGGATACGTGGACGAGTTGATCCCCGCCCACCGGCTCGTCACCGGACTCGCCGACCCGGGCCCCGGCACCGGCGCCAACGACAACGGAGTCCTTCCCACCGTCTTCACCGAGCGCCACGCCGTCGTCGAATCCCGGGTCACCGGACGGCAGTTCACCGCACTGATCCGTCCCGGGGCGGAGCTGGGCGACTCGTACGAGAGCGTGGAGCCGAGCCTCGAAGAGGTGCTGCTCGCCTATCTCCGCTCCGCCGATGTACCCGCCCTGATCACCCCCGGAGCCGACATCACCGCCGCCGCGCCGGCCTCGCAGAAGGAGGGAAGGGCCGCATGAACGTCCTGACGAAGACCGAGGCGCCGAACGACTCGACCGCCGCCCCCGGGCGCACCCTCCTGCGCGGGATGAGCTGGGTGGCCTGGCGCCGCAACCGCACAGCGCTGCTGTTGCTGATCGGCGGCACCGTCCTCTTCATCGCCTTCTGCGTCTACCAGCGCGCACTGCTCGTCGACTTCCTGAACTCGGCGAAGGCCACCGATGTCGATCAGCTGCTGTCGAACGACGAGGACAGGCTGGGCAACGCCTTCTTCGTGCTCTCCTCGCTGCCGCTCATCCTCGGTGTGTTCCTCGGCGCCCCACTGCTCGCGGCCGAGCAGGAGAACAACACACTGCGGCTCACCACCACGCAGTCCGTCGCCCGACTGCGTGTCATCGGCACGACACTGGCCGTTCCGCTGCTGCTCATCGCGATCCTCACCACCCTGACCTCGGTGGCCTTCACCTGGATGTGGCGATCGGTGGACACCCTCTTCTCCGGAGGGGACTGGTGGAACACCAGCGTCATCTACACCACTGGGCCGCTTCTGGTGGCGCTGTCCCTCTTCACCACCTCGTTCGGCATCCTCGCCGGAGCGGTCCTACGGCGCTCCGTCGCCGCCATGGGCGTTACCTTCATCACCCTCACCGTTGGGGCGATGATGGTGAAGGACCGCATGGCGTCCTTCTTCGTCACCCCGCATCAGATCTCGTACCCGACGGGCAGCGAGGGTGTCAGTCTGAAGCCCGGTGAGATCCAGGTGGACAATTGGGTCGGCACCGCAGACGGAAAGCTCTACGGCTGGGGCACCTGCGTCCGTCCGACCGAAGCGGAGAGCGCGGCCTGCGTCAAGAAGCACGGCATCGTGAACGACGTCGTCGAGTACGTGAGGCTCGACCAGCTTCCGGGCATCCAGTGGTCGATGACAGGGATACTTCTGGCACTGACCGCCGCCATGCTCGCTGCCACGGTGTGGTGGATGCACCGCAAGTCGCTGTGAGTCGGCCCGAAGGAAGTACGAAGGAGTGACCGTGGTCGAGTTCCGGATCGACCGGCGCAGCGGGATGGCCACGTACCTCCAGATCGTGCAGCAGGTCAAGCAGGCTCTGCGACTGGGCGTCCTGGTGGAGGGTGACCGCCTCCCCACCGCCGCCCAGGTCGCCGCGACCACCCGGGTCAATCCCAACACCACGCTCAAGGCGTACCGGGAACTGGAACGCGAGGGCCTGGTGGAGCCCCGCCCGGGCGTCGGCACCTTCGTCAGCCAGTCCCTCGCCCGCCCGCCCTCCAAGGACAGCGAGCGACTGACCGCCGAACTGATCACCTGGATGGACAGCGCCCGCGCGACGGGAATGGAACGGGAGGACGTGCGGGCGCTGCTGAACGCAACACTGGACGAACAGTTCCCGGCCCCGGAGGGGCGCGGGTAGCGGGAAGTGCCCATACGGGGCGGGTGCGGCCGGGGGGCCGCACCCGCCCCGTAGGCGTCACTTGTGTCTATGCGTTCACAGCTCGCTGGTGCGGGCGAGAGCGATGAGCCCTGACCATGCGGAGGTGCTGACCAGGAGGGTCGGGCCGGTCGGGTTCTTGCTGTCACGGACAGGGACGACACTGTTGGCAGATGCGTAGGAGGGTGCCCACTCGACGCAGGCACCACCGTTCTCGCTGTAGGAGGACTTGGACCAACGGGGGGGTTCCGTCGTCACGGGTTGCCCTTTCGTAGCTGTTTGATCATGGCAACGGATGCCGCTTGGGACAGTGCTTCGGCCTGTAGTTGATGGTAGGCCGTCAGCAGGGGCACCACGGAGGCGCTTTCCCGCTCAAGTTGCCCCCGTTGTGCGGACTCTGCGTACGAGAGCAGGGATCGGTTCTGCATGGTCAGGATGTAGAGCGGCAAGCTGAGGGGACGACTGTCACCCATGTTGAACGGGGCGACCTGAAGCACAGTGTTCGGCAGTGCTGCGAAATCGATCAGCCGCGCCAACTGGGCTTCCATGACTGCGGGGCCGCCAACGGGTCGTCTGAGGCAGCTTTCGTCCAACACCACGAAGACCAGCGGGGGCGGTGTCCGGATGAGTGCTCCCTGCCGCTCATTTATGAGCGAGATTCGTTCGTCACCCTGCTCGGAAGTGATAGCTCCGCGCTCCACGGTGCGTGTGGTGAGCGCGGAAGCGTACTCGGCTGTCTGGAGGATTCCCGGCACAACACCGACCTCGTAGAGCCTGATTTCCACCGCTCGCAGCTCGTGCGTGACGTACTCCGGGAACCCTTCCAGTACTGCGGTGAGCCGTACGGCTCGGCTCTGGCGTTCGAGTCTGTCTCCGGTTCCGAGGACTCTGTCCGCGTTCGCCGCGAACTTGGGAGTTGGAGATCGGCGACCAGTTTCCACCGCAGAAATGTGGGTCCCGGAGCATCCGATCCGCTCCGCCAACTCGTCCTGGGTCCAGCCGCGCTCATCCCGCAAAGTGCGTAAACGCTGCCCGAACGCGGCACGCGGCGACTTCTCGGGGTCAAGTTCTTTCCGATTCAACGGCCCCCACCTAACTATCCGCACAAATAGCGCAAGTTGAAGACGATTCGACTCTAGACCACGCTGACTTCACTTGGTAGTGGAATGACTACGGAGAGGTGTGGTCGATGTGTGCACCCACCCGCCCGGATCGTGAGGGCGGCATGTGTCAGGAGTTCGCGGTCGGGGCCGTGGTTTGGGATGCCGAGGCGAAGAGGGTGGGGGTGGTCATGGACTTCTCCCTGGGGAGCTACTTCCTTCGTCCCCTCGGGGGAGGGCGCGAGTGGAGTGTGAGCGGCGAGAACCTGAGTGTCTGGAGTCGTGGTGATCGGCCGGGTGCGGCAGAGGTCGTCGTCAGTGGCAACGGCGTTCAGGAGGCGTCGACATGGGGCTGACCCGTCGCTTTAGGGAACTCATCTGGACGCTCAAACTCCATGAAGCCAGCGGAATTTCCGTGCACGTTGCGTGTGCCTCGGGGGAGTCCGGGTGCAGGGCACTGCCGGGAGGTGCCGAGGACCTTTGCGTAGACGATGCCGAAGCGTGGACGGAAGCCCACTTCAGACGCACCGGACACCGTCGCTACTTGTTCTTCGAGTGCTACACCAAGCAGTGGGACCCGCCCAGTGACGTCGACCCCCGGACCATTGAGGGGGTGACCACATGAGACCCGAGGGTCTTTTCCCCGCACTTCCGCCCGATCCATCCGCCTTCTGTTGTCACTGCGGTTGGCTCACCGGGGCGCCGATCATCGTTCGGTGGGTCGGGAGTGCCAGTGGGCCCGAGCCCATGACGTTGTACGCGTGCCCCGACTGCTTCCCCAAGCTGGATGCGGGGCCGACTCCCGGCGAGATGATCCGTACGGGGTAGGGGTCCACCTGGCCGAGGGATCGCCCGTTGATGGAGCGTCACCCGCCCGGCCCCCGAGCACGCGACGGCCGCGCCTCGCCGTGGTCCGCTGGACGTGTGCAGCTCCCAGAGCGGTCGAGACTCCTGCCCGAGCCCGTGCGCCGGCTTGCCGCCTGGTGTGTCGTGTTTCTGCTGGTCGCCGGGGTGGCGGCCGTGGCGATCTGGCTGATCGGGTATCTGCGGACCGCCGTCACCCCCGTACTGCTCGCGCTGCTGGGCACCGCGCTGCTCGGGCCCCTGTACCGGTGGCTCGTACGGATGGGCATGCACCGCTCGCTGGCAGCCGGGCTCACCTGTGCGGCGGTCGTCGCGGTGGTCGGTGGGGCCACCTACATCGTCGTCAGCGCGCTCATCGACAGCGGCGACCAGATCGTCTCCTCGCTGCGGGAGGCCGCGAAGGGCCTCGCCGAGCACTTCGGGGCCGCGGGCACCTCCCTCGACGACCTTGCGACCAATGCGAAGGACCTGCTCACCAAGTTCGGTGGGACCGCCGCCTCCGGTGTGATCAGCGGGCTGAGCGTGGTGGGCGAGACGATCGCCATCGCCGTGCTGGCCCTGCTGTTGATCTTCTTCTTCCTCCGGGACTCCGACAAGGCGGAGGGTCTGGCGCGGGTCATCGCACCCGGGCCGAACGGGGAAGTCGTCGAGGCGATGGGACGGCGGGCCTTCGAAGCCGTCGAGGGCTTTATGCGGGGAACCACCTTCATCGCCCTGATCGACGCCTTCTGCATCACCATCGGACTGTTGATCCTGCGGGTTCCCGGTGCGCTCGGGCTCGGGGCGCTCGTCTTCGTCGGCGCGTACATCCCCTATCTCGGGGCGTTCCTCTCCGGCGCGGTCGCGGTCCTGGTGGCGCTCGCCGACCGGGGATGGGTGATCGCGCTCTGGGCGCTGGGTGTCGTCCTCGCCGTGCAGGTGCTGGAAGGGCATGTGCTCCAGCCGATGATCCAGAGCCGTACCGTCCAGATGCACCCGGCCGTCGTGATGCTGGCGATCACCGCGGGGGCCGGGGTGGCGGGAATCCTGGGGATGCTGCTCGCCGTACCCGTGACCGCGGCGGCCTTCGGCGTCATCGGTGAACTGCGGAAGGTCTACGGCAGCGGCACGAGCGAAAGGGCGGCAGGGGCCGGGACGGAATCGGCCGGCTGATCGCCGCCGCCTACTCCTTCGTCTTCGACTCGTGGAGTTCGAACCAGATCGACTTGCCCTCGCCCCGCGGGTCCACTCCCCACGCGTCCGCCAGCATCTCCATCAGCACCAGGCCACGGCCGGACGACGCCATCTCGCCGGGGCGCCGCTTGTGCGGCAGTTCATCGCTGGCATCGGTGACCTCGACCCGCAGTCGCCGGCCATCCCCGTTGCCGTGGGCGACCTCCGCCGAGAGCAGGGCATTGCCGTCGGTGTGCACCAAGACGTTGGTCAGCATCTCGGAGACCATCAGAACCGCAGAGTCGAGCTGGTCCGGGTCGGCCCAGTCGTGCAGTAGTTCCTTGACCTGGTGGCGGGCGACGGCGATGCGTTCCGGTTGGGCCTGGGCCACCGTCATCACCATCCGCCGCGGGGCCTCCGTCACCGGCTGCCCCTCGCGGGACAGCAGTACCAGTGCCACATCGTCCTCGCGCCGGTCGGCTAGCGGGCCGGTCGTGTAGTGGGAGACGGGTCCGTGGACCGCCTGCACCAGTGCGTCCGCCAACTCCTCCAGCGATTCGCCCGGGTCGCTCTCCAGCACCGTCCGCAGTCGGGCCCAGCCGGTGTCCAGGTCATGGCCGCCGGTCTCCAGCAGACCGTCCGTGCACATCATCAGCGTTTCGCCGGGCTCCAGGGTCAGCCGCGTCGTCGGATAGTCCGTATCCCGGTCGATGCCCAGGGGCAGTCCGCCCTCGGTTGGCCTGAGAAGAACCGTTCCGTCAGTCATGCGGACCGCTGGCTCGGGATGGCCCGCACGAGCCATCTCGATGCGCCCGTTCGCCGGGTCGACCTCCAGATAGAGGCAGGTGGCGAACCGTGGACCGGAGTAGTCGCCCTGCCCGTAGGAGTCGGTGATGCCGTGCAGGAAGCGCGACGCCCGGGAGAGCACCGCGTCCGGACGGTGCCCCTCGGACGCGTACGCACGCAGGGCGATCCGCAACTGGCCCATCAGTCCCGCGGCCCGTACGTCATGGCCCTGTACGTCCCCGATCACCAGGGCGATGCGTCCGGAGGGCAGCGGGATCATGTCGTACCAGTCGCCGCCGACCTGGAGGCCCCCACCCGTCGGCACATAGCGCGCGGCCACCGACATGCCCGGGATGGCCGGTCCCAGCACCGGCATCATCGACCGCTGGAGACCCAGGGACAGTTCGCGCTCGGTCTCCGCGACCCCGGCCCTGGCCAGTGCCTGCGCCAGCATCCGGGCGACCGTCGTCAGTACGGAGCGCTCGTCGGGGGTGAAGGTCACCGGGTGCCGGAACGCCGCCATCCAGGCGCCCATGGTGCGGCCCGCGACGATCAGCGGCAGATAGGCCCACGACTGCCGCCCCAGCCGCTGCGCCAGCGGCCAACTGGTCGGATAGCGGTGGTCGTACTCGTCGGGGCTCGGCAGGTACACGGCCCGTCCGGTGCGGATGACCTCGGCCGCAGGATGGTCGGTGTCCATCCGCATATGGCTGAAGGGGTCGTCCTCGGCCCCCTGGTGGCCGTGCTGTCCGATGATGGTGATCCGGTCGCCCGCGGCGCCGAAGACCGCCAGCCCGTCCGGGGAGAATCCCGGCATCGACAGGGATGCGGCCACCCGCAGTACCTCGGCGGTCGACCGCGCCTCGGCCAGTGCGCGCCCCGCGTCCAGCAGGAACGCCTCCCGGGAGCGCCGCCAGTCACCGGTGATCGGGGTCTGGGCTGCCGTGCCCTCGGTCGGCTCGGCGACCTCCTGGAGCGTTCCGTACAGGACGTGGGAGGCGCCCACCCGGAACGGCTTGGAGCGGAAGCGGACGGTACGCAGGACGCGTCCGCCCTCGTCGACGATCCGCAGCCGCCCCTCGGCGAGGGTGTCCTCGGCGATGGCGAGGCCGACGACTCCGTTGATCTCGTTCCAGTCGATGGGGTGGAATCGGGCCCTCACGACGGACTCGGGGTGGGGGCCGGCTTCTGGGGGCAGCTCGATCAGCCGGGCGGCCTCCGCGTCGAGGGTGACCGTCCCGGATGCCTTGTCCCACCGCCATAGGCCGGTGGCGATGGCTGCCAGGACGTCCTCGGTGCGCATTGCCTCACTTTATTCCGATCTGCTGATGCCTGACCTGCCGGGGGCCACCCGCGGGTGAACGGGCCGTGCACGGACGGCAGAAGGGAGCGCGGGAGCAGGCGCAGGCCGCACCGGCACGGATGGGCGCGGAAGCCGCGCTGGTACGACTGTTCACCGGGTGAGCTGAGGACCTCGCGCACCCCCGGCCTGCCTCTGGCGTGTATATGCCAATGAGGGGGGAGTGGGGTGGGCGGTAACCTTGACAGGCCCACCCCACCCCACTCCGCTAAGACTGGATGAACGACGATGCATCGGTACAGGTCCCACACCTGCGGCGAGCTCCGCGCCTCTGACGTCTCCACCGACGTCCGGCTGAGCGGCTGGCTGCACAATCGTCGAGACCTGGGCGGCATCCTCTTCATCGATCTGCGCGACCACTACGGCATCACCCAGCTCGTCGCCCGCCCGGGCACCGCGGCCAACGAGGCGCTGAGCCACCTCACCAAGGAGACCGTCGTCCGCATCGACGGCAAGGTCGTCAGCCGGGGCGCCGACAACGTCAACCCCGAGCTGCCCACCGGTGAGGTCGAGATCGAGGTGGCCGAGGTGGAGGTGCTGGGCGCGGCCCAGCAGATCCCCTTCACGATCAACACCGACGACGGCGTCAACGAGGAGCGTCGTCTTGAGTACCGCTTCCTCGACCTGCGCCGTGAGCGCATGCACCGCAACATCATGCTGCGCACCGCGGTGATCAGCGCCATCCGGCACAAGATGACCGCGCTCGGCTTCAACGAGATGGCCACCCCGATCCTCACCGCCACCTCCCCCGAGGGCGCGCGTGACTTCGTGGTGCCCTCCCGGCTGAACCCCGGCAAGTTCTACGCCCTGCCGCAGGCCCCGCAGCAGTTCAAGCAGCTCCTGATGATCTCGGGCTTCGACCGGTACTTCCAGATCGCGCCCTGCTTCCGGGACGAGGACGCCCGCGCCGACCGCTCGCCGGGCGAGTTCTACCAGCTCGACGTCGAGATGAGCTTCGTCGAGCAGGAGGACGTCTTCCAGCCCGTCGAGAAGCTGATGACCGAGCTGTTCGAGGAGTTCGGCGACGGCAAGCACGTCACCTCGCCCTTCCCGCGCATCCCGTTCCGCGAGTCGATGCTGAAGTACGGCAACGACAAGCCGGACCTGCGTGCCCGGCTCGAACTCGTCGACATCACCGATGTCTTCGACGGCTCCGAGTTCAAGGCGTTCGCCGGCAAGCACGTGCGCGCCCTGGCCGTGCCGGACGTCTCCGCGCAGCCCCGGAAGTTCTTCGACCAGCTCGGTGAGTACGCGATCGAGCAGGGCGCCAAGGGGCTGGCCTGGGTGCGCGTCGCCGAGGACGGTTCGCTCTCCGGTCCCATCGCCAAGTTCCTCACCGAGGAGAACGTCAAGGTCCTCACCGAGCGCCTCGGCCTCGCCGCCGGGCACGCCGTCTTCTTCGGCGCGGGCGACTTCGACGAGGTCTCCAAGATCATGGGCGCGGTCCGCGTCGAGGCCGCCAAGCGCGCGGGCCACTTCGACGAGGGCGTCTTCCGGTTCTGTTGGATCGTCGACTTCCCGATGTACGAGAAGGACGAGGAGACCGGGAAGATCGACTTCTCCCACAACCCGTTCTCGATGCCGCAGGGCGGTATGAAGGACCTGGAGGAGAAGGACCCGCTCGACATCCTCGCCTGGCAGTACGACATCGTCTGCAACGGCATCGAGCTGTCCTCCGGCGCGATCCGCAACCACGAGCCCGAGGTCATGCTGAAGGCGTTCGAGATCGCCGGCTACGACCGCGAGACCGTGGAGCACGAGTTCGCGGGCATGCTGCGGGCCTTCCGTCTCGGCGCCCCGCCGCACGGTGGCATCGCCCCCGGCATCGACCGGATCGTGATGCTGCTCGCCGACGAGCCGAACATCCGCGAGACCATCGCCTTCCCGCTCAACGGCAACGCCCAGGACCTGATGATGGGTGCGCCGACCGAGCTGGACGAGTCCCGACTGCGGGAGCTGAACATCCAGCTCCGCAAGCCGGTGGCGAAGCCCGCCGAGTAACGTCTGCCGGCCGGCTGACGGCACACCGGTCGAGTACGCGAAGCAATACGCAAGAGGCCCCGGAACCCAAGAAGAGGCGGTCCGGGGCCTCTTCGTGTTCAACCCGTCCGTTGGCGCTCTCGGTGCTCTCGGTGCTCTGCGTGCTCAGGGCGCGGATGCATCCCGTTGGGCGGAGGCGTTTGTTCCCGCGAATGCGGGCAACCCGAACCATTCCTCACCGCGTTCCTTCTACGTGGACGACGGAACACGAGAGCGGGGACGGGACCATGGGCTCCGAGTACGGGGACGGCGACTTCGAGGCGTTCGTCGCCGCCCGCGGCCCCCGGTTGCTGCGCATGGCCTGGCTGCTGACCGGCGACGCCCACCTCGCCGAGGACCTGCTCCAAACAGTGCTGGCGAAGGTCTGGCCGAACTGGTCGAAGATCTCGCGGGAGCACCCGGAGGCGTACATCCGCAAGGCGCTGGTGCACACCCATGCCTCCTGGTGGCGGCGACGCTGGCGCGGGGAGGTGCCGCACGGCGACCTACCGGACTCCGTGACCGCGATCGACGCGTACGCCAATGTCGATCTGGAACAGTCGCTCGCGATGGCCATCCGCAGCCTTCCGGTTCGGCAGCGGGCGATCGTCGTCCTGCGCTACTTCGAGGACATGAGCGTCGAGGACACCGCGGCCACCCTCGGCTGTGCCACGGGCACGGTCAAGAGCCAGTCGTCGAAGGCGTTGCGCACCCTGCGGGCACTGCTGCCCGCCACCATGGCGAAGGCAGGTGATCGCCGTGCTGCATGAACGCCAAAACGGACCGACCTCGGGCGGACCGACCTCGCACGGGCCGACCTCGGGCGGATCGATTCCGGGCGGGCCGACCTCGGGCGGATCGGCCCTGGACGAGCCGCTGGAGCACGAACTGCGCGTCCTGCTCGAACGCGGCACGCCCCGGCTCGCCACATCCGATGGCCTGCTGCGCCAGGTCCGGGAGCGGGTCGTACGCCGTCGACGGATCAGGATGGCCCTGGTGACGGGGGGAGCCGCGGCGGTGGCTCTGGCCACGGCCGGAGCGCTGCTGCTGCCCACCACGGCGGACTCCCGGCGTCCGGCGTTGAGCGCACGAACCCCCGCCGCCGTCGCCCCGACCGAGGACACGGTGACGTTCACGGAGTTGGACGGGCTGACGGTCCGACTGCCGAGGGCGTGGCACACCCTGACGATGCCTGCGGACCGCCGCAACCTCGTCGAGCCCCAGGGGTTCATCGCCACCCAACCGGTAGCCCCGTTCACCCGCCCCTGCCGGATGAAGTACGCGGACGGTTGTCTGCCGCTGGACCGTCTCGGCCGTGGGGACATCCTCATCACCGTGACCGCGGGCGGGCCGCCCAGGGGCAAGATCGACGGTCGGGCCTCCCGCAAGCTCCGGGCCATGGGCGTGGATGACAACTGCGCGGCCATCGGCGGCGCGGTCACCCACGCGGCGAGTCTGGTGACCGACTCCAAGCCCTATCCCGCGGTCCTGTCCGCGTTCCGGGTCTGCGCCGCCGCCGGCACCACCGCCGAGACCTGGGCCGATGTCCAGAAGATGATCGACAGCGCCCAGCTCGATGACGCGGACACATCCGATACCACCACCCCGACAGGACGGTAGATCCCATGCACGCTCGTACGGGCGCGATATCGGCGGCGGCGCTCGCACTCGTCCTAGTGCTGAGCGGCTGCCAGACACAGTCCGGCAAGGCCGAAGGCCCGGGCCCCGCCCATGAGAACGACACTGCCGAGCGTGCTCCCGGGGCGAACCCGGCACACGGCGCCGAGCCCTCGCCGCTCGCGGCGAAAACCACGGAGATACCGGGCCTCGGCCCCAAGACGCGTCAGCGCATGGGCCTCAAGACCAGGCAAGCACTGGTGGTCCGCGCCGAGGGAGCCGACGCCAACCAGGGGACCGCAGTTCTGTACGAACGCGATTCCGCGGGCGCCTGGCGGCCCGCATCGGACATCTGGCCCACCCGCAACGGCGTCCGCGGCTGGACCGAGCACCACCGCCAGGGCGATCTGCGCACCCCGATCGGGGTGTACGGGCTGACCGACGCGGGCGGACTGCTGAAGGACCCCGGCACGAAACTCCCGTACGACCAGGGGCCCGGCTTCACCCCTCCGAACCGCACCAATGTCGAGGGTGAGCCGCTGACCGGCGCCTTCGACTACGTGGTCGCCGTCAACTACAACCGGGTGGCCGGGCACACCCCGCTGAGCTGGACCCGGCCGCTGGGAGACGCCAGGGGCGGCGGCATCTGGCTCCACGTCGAGCACGGCGCCGGTACGCAAGGCTGTGTGGGGTTGCCCCGGGAGCGCATGAAGGAGTTGCTGCGGCGCCTGGATCCGGCGGCCGAGCCGGTGGTGGTGATGGGGCCGGTGGCGGCGCTGGCAGCCTGAACCCGCCCGGTGCACCAGCGCGCACCCGACGCCCTACGACCCGGCACCCGACGCCGTACGACCCCGCACGCCGTATGCCCCCGCTCCCGACGCCGTACGACACGACCCCCGGCCCGAGCTGATGCCCGGGGACCGGGGGTCGCCTGCATTCGAGTGTTCCGGTTTCCGGTTTCCGGTGTTCCGGTACTCCACAGTTCCGCGCGGATGCGCCACGCGCCGCTGCTGGGTGCTACTGGTTCTTCGGCTCCTCCAGCCGCGGGAACAACACCGCGCCCTTGGTGACCGTCGAGCCCACCGGCAGCAGGCCCCAGGCACCCGCGTCCTGCACCCTCTGGTCGGGCAGGGCGCCCAGGGACGCCTCAGCGCCCAGGGACTCCCACAGTGCCTGCGAGGTGCGCGGCATCACCGAGTTCAGCAGGACCGCCACGCCGCGCAGCGCATCGGCCGCCGTGTACAGGATGGTCGCCAGCCGCGCCTGACCCTCGGGAGAGGTGTCCTTCGCGACCTTCCACGGCTCCTGCTCGGTGAGGTAGCCGTTGACCTGCTTCACGAAGTCGAACACCGCGAGGATGCCGCCCTGGAAGTCGAGCTCCTCGCCGATCAGCCGGTCCGCCGTCGTGACCGCCGTGGCCAGACCGTCCTGGACCGCCTTCTCCGCGGAACCGGAAGCGGTGGCCTCCGGCAGCTGCCCGTCGAAGTACTTGCCGACCATCGCCGCCACCCGCGATGCCAGGTTGCCGTAGTCGTTCGCCAGCTCGCTCGTGTAGCGGGCGGTGAAGTCCTCCCAGGAGAACGAACCGTCCTGGCCGAACGCGATGGCCCGCAGGAAGTACCAGCGGTAGGCGTCCACGCCGAAGTGCGAGGTCAGGTCCTGCGGCTTGATGCCGGTCAGATTGGACTTCGACATCTTCTCGCCGCCGACCATCAGCCAGCCGTTCGCGGCCACCCGGCCCGGCACCGGCAGATCGTTCGCCAGCAGCATCGCCGGCCAGATGATGGCGTGGAAGCGCAGGATGTCCTTGCCGACCAGATGGACGTTGGCCGGGAAGGTGTCCGCGAACTTCGCCGGGTTCTCGTTGTAGCCGACCGCCGTCGCGTAGTTCAGCAGCGCGTCGATCCACACGTAGATGACGTGCTTCTCGTCCCACGGCACCTTCACGCCCCAGTCGAACGTCGACCGGGAGATGGACAGGTCCTGGAGGCCCTGGCGGACGAAGTTCACGACCTCGTTGCGGGCGGACTCGGGCTGGATGAAGCCCGGATTGGCCTCGTAGAACTCCAGCAGCTTGGGGCCGTACTCGCTCAGCTTGAAGAAGTAGTTCTCCTCTTTGAGGAGCTCCACCGGCTTCTTGTGGATCGGGCAGAGCTTCTGGCCCTCGTAGGGGCCCTCGCCGTCGATCAGGTCCGCCGGGAGCTTGTACTCCTCGCAGCCCACGCAGTACGGGCCCTCGTAGCCGCCCTTGTAGATCTCGCCCTTGTCGTACAGGTCCTGGACGAACTCCTGCACCCGGTCCGTGTGCCGCTTCTCGGTGGTCCGGATGAAGTCGTCGTTCGCGATCCCCAGATGCTCCCAGAGGGGCTTCCACGCCTCTTCCACGAGCTTGTCGCACCACTCCTGGGGCGTGACGCCGTTCGCCTCAGCAGTGCGCATGATCTTCTGACCGTGCTCGTCCGTGCCGGTGAGGTACCACACCTTCTCGCCGCGCTGACGGTGCCAGCGGGTGAGCACGTCGCCTGCGACGGTCGTGTAGGCGTGGCCCAGGTGAGGAGCGTCGTTGACGTAGTAGATGGGGGTCGTCACGTAGTACGCCTGCACGTCTGCGCTCGATCCCTGCTTCTCGGTTCCAGTGGCCGCCATGGGCGAAATCCTAGTCGCCCCCGGATGCTCCCCTCACCCGCATAAAGCCCACCGGGAGCGGGCCCGCGCTGAGTGGCGCGGTGGTGGAGACATCCGCGAAACATCCCGCGGGATAGGAACGGGATGGAAAGACGCATCCTGGATGGACAACGCGTCCTTCGCCGGCGGGACGGGCAGTGGGCCCGGGAGCCCTGCGGCGCGGCGGTCATGGCAGGGGAGAAGGCGGAATGCGGGTACTGGTGGCCGAGGACGAGGAAATCCTGGCCGAGCTGGTCGCCACCGGGCTGCGCCGCGCCGGTTTCGCGGTCGACACCGTGTACAGCGGAGACGCGGCCCTGGCCTATCTGGGACTCCACGACTACGACGTCGTCGTCCTCGACCGCGATCTACCACGCGTCCACGGCGACCAGGTCGCCCGGGAACTCGTCGCCTCCGCGTCCCGCACCCGCATCCTGATGCTCACCGCCTCCGCATCCATGGAGGACCGGGTGGAAGGGCTCGACCTGGGCGCGGACGACTATCTGGGCAAGCCCTTCGAGTTCCCCGAGCTGGTCTCCCGGGTGCGTGCGCTGCGCCGCCGCAGCGCACGGGCCGTACCGCCCCTGCTGGAGCGCCACGGGGTCGTGCTCGACACCGTGCGCAGGACCGCCGTCCGCGAGGGGCGACTCCTTGATCTGTCCCCGAAGGAGTTCTCCGTGCTCCAGATCCTGTTGGAGGCGGACGGCGCGACCGTGTCGGCCGAGGAACTCCTCGAACGGGCCTGGGACGCGCACACCGACCCCTTCACCGGAGCCGTCCGGGTCTGCATGAGCAAGCTGCGGGCGAAGCTGGGCGAGCCCGCCCTGATCCGCACGGTCCAGGGAGTGGGGTACGCACTGTGACCCGGAGCCCCGGCGCCGGGCGGACGCCCGGGATCGCCGGTGTGCGGATCACGGCCGCCCGAATGCGCCGCACCCGGCTCGGTCCCGTCGTGCGCGAAGGGCGAACCGGCCAGCGCGTCGACAACGACCCGGGAGCCGCCCGCACCCGCCCCCGCACCCGCACCCGCCACGCCGGGGCCGGACGGCTGGGTCCCGGCTCCACGATCCGCACCAGGATCGCCCTCGTCTACGGGGCCGTCTTCCTGGTCCTCGGCGGGGTCCTGCTCGCCGTCGTCAATCTGCTCTCCCGCGCGGGCACGGAGGACCAGGCGGACTCCATCGCCCGGCGGGCCGTCCTCAAGCCGCACCCGTCGTCGCCCGGCCTCTGGTCGGTGAGCCATGGCGACCTCACCACCTTCAGGGCCCAACAGCTCACCGAGAACGTGAGCGACGCGGCGTCCGAGGAGATGCTGTTCTGGTCGCTGGCCGCGCTGTTGATCACCGCGCTGTGTGCCGTCGCGGTCGGCTGGTGGACGGCGGGCCGGGTGCTGCGGCCCGTGCACGCCATGACGGCGAAGGCACGCCATCTCTCCGAACGCACTCTGCACGAGCGCATCGCGGCCAGCGGACCCGACGACGAGTTGAAGGAGTTGGGTGACACCCTGGATGCGCTCCTCGCCCGGTTGGAGAGCGCGTTCGACAGCCAACGCCGATTCATCGCCAACGCCTCCCATGAACTGCGCACGCCCCTGGCCACCCAGCGCACGGCCATCCAGGTCGGTCTGGACACCGGTGCGTCCCCCGAGGACCTGTTGGCCACCAAACGCGTGCTGCTCGACACCAACCGGCGCAGCGAGCGGTTGATCGAGGGGTTGTTGATGCTGGCCCGCAGCGAACGCGGACTGGAGGAGCGCGACGACATCGACCTCGGCGAGCTCACCCGGGAGGAATCGGTACGCCACGAGGTGCGGGCCGAGGTGGAGTACGGCGTCGTCGTGCGGGGGAACCGGCTGTTGTTGGCCCAGTTGGTGGGCAATCTGGTGTCCAATGCGGTCGCCTACAACGTTCCGGGCGGGACGGTGAGCGTGCGGGTGGCCGCCGATGCGGTCGGCGAGGGTGTGCTGGTCGTGGAGAACACCGGGCCGAAGGTCGCCGAGGAGGACATTCCCTCCCTGTTCGAGCCCTTCCGCCGTGGGGAGGGACGGGACCGGATGGGACCCGGGGCCGGCCTCGGACTGTCCATCGTCCGCTCGATCACCGATGCCCACGGGGGTCGGGTGTCGGCCGGCCCGGGCCCTGAGGGCGGGGGGCTGACCGTCACGGTGACCCTGCCCGTCGTCCACACCGTTGCGGACCGACAGCCGACGTAGACGTTTTTGTGGTGTGTTGCGTTGTGCGGTCGGTCGGTCGGCTGGCAGACGGACGGATGGGTGGGGGCGGGTGACGGGACGGTTTGGCCGGACCGCTCACAACGCATGTGCCGCCGGTACGTGAGGTACCGGCGGCACGAGGTAGGGGGTTGCGGCGGAGCTGCTACGGCTTCCACCCCTGGAGGAGGCCGTCGAACAGCTCCTCGTCGGGGAGCTCGCCGGGCTTGGGGCCCGCGTGGAAGAAGCCCGCATGGTCGACGGAGAGCTTGCGGAGGTAGTCGAACGCCTTCGCTTCGTGCTCACCGAAGGCGATGAACTGCCAGAACACCGGCTTGTCGGCCGCTGCCGCGAGTGCGGCGGTCGCGGCGGTCTTGGACTCGGGTGCGCCGTCCGTCTGGAAGAGCACCAGCGCAGGAACGGGCTTGCGGGACCGACTGCCGGTCGCCGCCCGCAGGGCCTTGCTGGCCTTGGCGTGCAGTGCCAGGACCTCCTCGACCGCCAGGTGGTAGTTGGTGCGTCCCATCCGGCCGAAGGAGTCGTGGAGTTCGTTCACCTTTCCTTCGTACGCGTCGGGGGTGAGCGTCCCGGTGCCGTCGACCTCGGTGGAGAAGAACACGACCTCGACGGCGGGTGCCGTGCCCTCGTGGAGGTGCGTGGCCAGCGCGAGGGCGCGCTCACCGAGGTGTTGTGCGCTGCCGTCCTTGTAGAAGGGGCGCATGGAGCCGGAGCGGTCCAACACCAGATAGACGAGCGCCCGGGTGTCGCTGAGTCCCGCCCGCTGGAGTGCACTGGCCGCGGCGGCACGCGTTGGGGCGAGCGCGGTGGGTGCTGTGGCTGCTGTGGTTTCGGCGGGGCTGGTGCTCTCGGGGGTGGGTTCGTTCAGGTCCGTGGCGTCCGTGGCGTCCGCGGCGTCCGCGGTGGGCTCGGTCGGTTGGTCCGCCTCGACTTCCTCGGCTGCTGCCGGCTCGGTCTCCGTGGCGACCGGCTCAGACGCAGACACAGACACGGACGCAGGCTCAGGCTCAGACACGGACTCCTGTGTCGATGTCGATGTCGGCGCCGGTGTCGGGGCAGGGGCGGCCACCGGCTGTGCCGGGGACGCGGTCGCTGATTCCGGTGCGGTGACGTCCGCCGTGTCGGCGTCGGCGTCGCCCCCGTCTGCCTCGGGTGCCACCGCAGTGGGCTCCGGCTCGGTGGACTCGGCCGAGACCGGGGCGGTCTCCTCGGCGGTGACCGCACGGTCCGCTTCGTCTGCCTCCGCCTCCGCTGCCGCTGCTTGTGCTGGCGGTGCTTCTGTTGGCGGTGCCTCCGAAGCTGGTGGCTCGGCCTCCGACAGGGGTTCGGCGGGCGCTTCCGCCACGGATGCGACTGCGTCCCCCGCCGACACGGTGACCGCGGCCTTGTCTTCGGCCTCTGCCTCGGTCCTGTCTTCGGTCTCGGTCTCGATTTCGGGTCGGTCCTCGGCCTGGGCCGATCCCGTTTCTTCGCCGCTCACGGCGAGCTCCGGACCCGAGTCCTGGCTCTCGCCGGCAGCGCTGATCGCTTCGGACCGGACGGCCTCCGCGGGCTCTTGCGGCTGCTCGACCTGCTCCTCGCCCGGCTGCTCAACCGGTTCCGTCGCACTGGCTCCGGGGGCGCTCTCCGTACGGGCCTGGGAAGGCACTGATGCGGTGCGCGGCCGGGGCTGCGGATTGTCGAACGCGGCCGACACCAGGTCGGCGGCCAGGTCGGAGGGTGTGGACGCGGCGTCCGCCGTAGCGGCCGGGGCTTCCTCCTGCGCGGGCGCGGGTGCCGGTGTCGCAGCGGCGTCGGCTGATCCGGAGGCGGCCGACGCGGAGGGAGCCGCCTTTGCGGCGGTTGCCGACGCCGGCTCGGCGGTCTCCGTGGCGGGTGCCTCGGCCGGCGAGGGAATGACGGGTGTCTCGGTGGAAACGGCCTCGGTGGTGGTGGCCGGTTCTGGACGTTCGGACTGGGTCGGGACTGAAGCTGCGACCTGCTCGGTGGGCTCCGAACGATCGCGACCGAACACCTTACGCAGCAAGCTCCGAATGCCCATGTGCGAAACCTTTCGCATGAGTTGGGTGTTTTATATCCGCATATGGACCAAGTCGTTCTGAGGGTGTCCTGGCCAGGGCGGACACGTAAGGTTAGCGGCCACTTGTAGTAAACCCCCGCAGGGGCGGATTAACGGAAACTCGTCTGTGATCGGTTCCGTACGAGACCGTTCCCGGTCGGTACAGCTCATGTCTTTCCGTGCATTCATCCCTCGTTCACCCTGTGTCCGCCGCATTGCGTGCAAATCCTCCTAACGTCACGGCTGACGACATCCCGACAGACTGTCGGCGCGGGTGCGCCGGAGGAGGACGAAGTGCGCAGATTGCTGCCACTGTTGAGCACCAAGCCCCACGCGGGTGGACGTTCCGCGCTCACCTGCCGCTACCGGTGCGGTGACGCCTGCTTCCAAGAGGTCCCCAACACCAGCGACAACGAGTACGCGGGCGACATCATCGCCCGTGCCCTGTCCCGCCGCTCGATGGTGCGGGCGGCGGCCGTCGTGACCGTGGCATCTGCTGCCGCCACCGCCCCCGTACTGGGCACCGGTACGGGGCAGGCGGTGGCCGCGCCCCTCGACCACCGTGGTCAGCGGCCCGGTGGGGTCCGTGGCGCCGACGGGGCCCGTGGTCTGCGCTTCGCGCCGGTCGCGCCCAACAAGAAGGACGCGGTCACCGTCCCCTCCGGCTACAGCCAGAACATCGTGATCCGTTGGGGCGATCCGATCCTGCGCGGTGCGCCCACGTTCCGCGCCGAGAGGCAGACGGCCAAGGCGCAGGCAGGCCAGTTCGGCTACAACAACGACTTCCTCTCCCTGCTCCCGCTCCCCGGCGAGCGCGGTCGACAGCTCATGGTCGCCAACCACGAGTACACCGACGAGGTACTGATGTTCCGGGGGTACGACCCCGAGAAGCCGACCCGTGAGCAGGTCGAGATCGCCTGGGCCGCACACGGTCTGTCCGTCGTCGCGGTCCAGGAGGAGCGCAGGACGGGCCGGATCATCGCGCTCAGCAGGCATCCCCTGAACCGTCGACTCACCGCCACCAGCGCCTTCGAGATGACCGGGCCGGCAGCCGGCAGCCCCCTGCTGCGCACCTCCGTCGACCGCTCCGGCGTCAGGGTGCGGGGCACGCTCAACAACTGCGCAGGTGGCGAGACCCCCTGGGGGACCACGCTGCACGGCGAGGAGAACTTCAACCAGTACTTCGCCCATGGCTCCAGCGCCACCGACAAGCGCTACGGCATCGGTACGGGCCCCAGCGAGCGCAAGTGGGAGCGGTTCGACAAGCGCTTCGACGTCCGACAGGAGCCGAACGAGTCGCACCGCTTCGGTTGGGTGGTCGAACTCGACCCGTACGACGCCGACTCCGTACCGCGCAAGCGCACGGCACTCGGCCGCTTCAAGCACGAGGCCGCAGCGCCACGGCTCACCGAGGACGGCCGTCCGGTCGTCTACATGGGCGACGACGAGCGGTTCGACTACTTCTACAAGTTCGTCTCGTCGAAGCGGATGAAGAAGGGCAACTCCCGGGCGGCGCGCGAACACAACCTCACCCTGCTGGACGAGGGCACGCTGTACGTGGCCAAACTGACCGGCGACAGCCCCGAGTACACCGCCGGCAGCGGTACGGGCGCGCTCCCGGCCGACGGCGAGTTCGACGGTTCCGGCGTCTGGATCCCGCTCGCCACCGGTGATGTCTCACACGTACCGGGGATGACCTCGGACGAGGTGTACGTCTTCACCCGGCTCGCCGGCGACAAGGTGGGGGCCACCAAGATGGACCGGCCCGAGGACGTCGAGCCGTCCCCGCGCACGGGCCGGGTCTATCTGGCGCTGACCAACAACACCGACCGCGGCAAGCCAGGTAAGCCGGGCGCCGACGAGGCGAACCCGCGCAACCTCAACAAGCACGGCCAGATCCTGGAACTGGCCGAGAACTGGGACGATCCGGCGAGCGACGGGTTCGCCTGGCGGCTGTTCCTGGTCGCGGGCGACCCGAAGGACCCGCAGACCTACTTCGCCGGCTTCCCCAAGGACCGGGTCAGCCCCATCTCCTGCCCGGACAACGTCGCCTTCGACCCGCACGGCAATCTCTGGATCTCCACGGACGGCAATCAACTCGGCTCGCACGACGGACTCTTCGGAGTGGCGACCCACGGAGAGCGCCGTGGTGAGCTGAAGCAGTTCCTCACGGTCCCGATCGGGGCGGAGACCTGCGGTCCTGTGATCCAGGACCGGCGGGTCCTCGTCGCCGTCCAGCACCCCGGTGAGGTGGACGGGGCCTCGGCACAGAAGCCCGCGAGCGCCTGGCCGGACGGGACGGGCCGGATGGTCCGCCCGTCCGTGGTGGCGGTGTGGCGCAAGGACGGCGCCGACATCGGCGTGTGAGCACCTTCTCGCACCGTCCGGAGTCGGGCGGCGCGAGGGTGCCCCCTCGGCAGCTCGTCCGCGGCGCGGGACGAAAACCATCCGTTGCGCGTCCTGCCCGAGCCGTAGAGTCGATGGCATGGATAGCGAAGGTGCACAGGGATCGGTGCGGGTCGACGCCTGGATCTGGTCCGTACGGCTCACCAAGACCCGCTCCCAGGCGGCTGCGGCCTGCAAGGCCGGCCACGTCCGAGTGAACGGCACCCGGGTGAAGCCCGCCCAGTCGATCCGTGTCGGCGATCAGGTGCGGATCTTCCATGAGAGCCGTGAGCGGCTGGTGGTCGTCGCACAGATCATCCGCAAGCGGGTGGGTGCGCCGGTGGCCGTGCAGGCGTACGTGGACAACAGTCCGCCGCCCCCGCCGAAGGAATTCGTCGCGCCGGTCGCGGTGCGGGACCGGGGCGCAGGTCGTCCCACCAAGCGGGACCGGCGGGAGATGGAACGCCTCCAGCCGGGCCAGCCGAAACCGGCGCGCTAACCGCCCCCGCGCCGGTCGTCACCGGGCCTGTCGTCCCCCGCGCCGGTCGCCGGTCGCCGGTTGTCACCCGTGTCGGTCGTGTCGGTCGTTTCCCGGGGTCAACGGCCGGCGTGGAGGTCCAGTCGCACCAGGAGCGAGCGGTGGTCGGTGTTGCCCAGCTCCAAGAACCGGGCCTTGCGCACCGAGAACTCCTCGCTGATCAGCACATGGTCGATCTGCGTGCCAAGGGGCCGGCCGACCATCGTGGGCCAGGACGGGGTGCGGGAGGCTCCGCCGAGGGCCGAGCTGTTGCGCAGGTCGCCGTCATCGAGGATGTTCCGGAAGGCGGCGTGGTCCTGGGAGGCGTTGAAGTCCCCCGCGAAGAGCGTGGGTTCCCCCTTCGCCCCTCGGGCGTACTTCCGCATCAGGTCCAGTTCGGCGCGCCACTCGTCCACCCCGTCAGGAATCGGAGGCAGCGGGTGGGCCAACTGCACATTGACCTTCTGACCTGCGATGACCGCCACCGAACCGGGCATCGCATGAAGGCTCGCGATCCCCGCGGCCTTCTGCAACGGGTACTTGCTGAGGATGGCCGAACCGGACGCCGCGGCCCCCTCGATCACATTGCGGTACGGATACTCGGCCTGCGATATCTCCGCGGCCAGGGCGTTGGAGCAGACGGCCGCGCACTCCTGGACGAAGACGAGGTCGGGCTGCTCCCGCTGGATCGTGGCGAGCAGCCCCGGTGTGGCATTGCCGAACTCGACGTTCGAGGTGAGGACGTCGAGCTGGGCTATGACCTGCCCCTTCGGCTCATCGGCGAGCCCCGAGTCGTACGGTCTGACGAACCAGCCGATCAGTGCGAGGACCACGGTGGCCCAGGCCATGCCGCCGCGCCAGCGGGCCAGCAGCGCGAACAGCAGGGCCAGCGCCGAGGGCGCCAGCAGCCAGGGCAGGAAGGCGAGGAGTTGGGGCACGGGGGTGACCCCGTCCATGTCCATGATCCGGTGGACCACCACCACGGTGGGCACGATCAGCAGGAGGACGGCGAACCACCCGGCAGCTCGACGGCGGCCCGGAGGCCGCAGCGGGGCGTCCGGTACTGCGGCGGGTGCCGCGGTCGAGGTGGCGCTGTCCAAAACCGGCCTCCGAAGGTGTTTCACGCGTGCAGGCGTTCCGGGGTCGCGTTCCCGTGACCTCTGACGACGGAACGTCCCACTGTCATGACGCCAGTTTCGCCGACTCTGTTGCGCCTCTCGCCCGCTTGGGGATAACTCGTTGCAATCAGTCCGGGACCTTCCGGATCGGGTGCGGATCGGGTCCGGGTCGGGTCCGGATCGGTTAAGGGCCTTCCGGGTCCGCCGGGCCCGTTCCGGGGTGGTCGTCCGCCCTGCCCGCCCGGTCGTGCGCCTGGTTGTGCGCCTGGTCCTGGGCAGTCTGCCGGCGGCGGCCGAGCCACCAGATACCGATCGCCACGACCAGACCCACACCCATCAGCCACCACGATGTCGTCCGCAGGGACGCGGTCAGGGCATCGAGCACGGCGCCCGCCGCCGGGCGGTCCAGGTCCGAGGGGAGGTCGTTCAGGGTCACGGCCCGCCCCACCCGGACGATGAGCAGCAGAAGTGCGCCGCCCACCGCGAGTGCGCACCCGAGCAGGGCCAGCGCCCGCCGACGGTGGCGAGCGCACAGGACGGCGGCCACGGCGAGCAGGGCCGTGGTCACGGGCAGCCATACGCCGGCGATCTGGAGGGCGTCGAACACCTCACGCGCCACACCGAGGCGTTGTGACTCCACGATCGTGATCGTGATGTCGCCGATCGGGATCTGGTCCGCAAAGGGCACCCCCTCGGCGGACAGCTGCCGTTTGACCTGTTCGATCACCGGACCCAGGTCGATGCTTGCGGTGTCGCCGTCATCGCTGGTCAGCGCCTGTTCGACGGCGGTGTGCGCGGCTCGGTTGACCGTGTTCCACGCGGTCTTGTACGCATCGGTCGCGGCGAAGCTGAGCACCGCGTCGTGGATGAGTTCGCGTACGGCAGGGGTGAAGGGTCCGGCATCGACCTTCGTCAGCACCTCGTCGGTGATGCGGTCGGCCACGGCGTTCTGCACCGAGGGGTCGGAGGCGAGCGGGGCCATCGCGGAGACATAGCCGTCCGGGTCGCCGATCTCTCGTTCCGCCCAGACGGCCAGTGCGCTGAGCGGCGTCAGGACGGCGACGAGCACGAGCAGCACCGTCGACACCGCTGAGAGAAGACTCCGCACCCTTCCAGGGAACGCGGCCCGCGTCCTGGGCGCGACCGCTGGTCCGCCGACCGGGCGCGTGACCGGCTGCCCCGGGAGTCAAAGCCCTGCAAAAGCCTCGCCTGGCTTCGGCTCGCCTGGGCTTGCCTGGCTTCGGTTCGGCTCGGGTCGGCTCGGCTGGGCTGGCTTTGGCGCGGCTGGGCTCGGCTTGCGCCGTGCGGCGTCGCGTGGTGAGCGGGTGCGGTGGTTCGAGCGAGATGGGCCCTGACTTGCCGGGTGCCGCGTGTGGGTGTGCCCTGAGAGGGAGTGATGAGCAGGACCGTGAGGGAAGGGGCCCGGCCATGGCCACACATGCAACGCCGTCCGCGCGGCACCACATTTCTCTCAGCTGGGGGGTGCCGCTGGCTCTCGGAGCGGTCTTCGGCTTCTACGCGGGGTTCCTGCGTCGGACCGGGGTCGCCGTCAGCTGGTGGGACGTCCTCTTCGGCGTGGTCGCCGGGCTGGTCTTCGTCGGGGTGGCGTACGGCCTCGGTCGGATCCAGCGGGCCCTGCCGCGCGAGCTGCGTGCCGCGGCCTACGCGGGGCTGTGCGGAATGTCGATCGGCTTCCTCCACAGCCTGACCGGGTGCAGCATCCTCCAGGCGGTGGGCATGGGGCTGTTCTTCGCCGCTGCCATGTTGGTGGCGTCGTACTACGTCTTCTACATGCGGGAGAAGTGAGCACCCCTTCCCGGTGTCGGCGGCCGGCCGTGAGAAGGTCGGGCGCGTGGACGAGAGCTGGGTGTTCGCCGACGACGAGGAGCCCTCGTCGGCCGATGCGGTGCGGGCGGGGCTGCTGACGAGGATCGACCAGGGGCGGCTTGAGACCTGGCTGCGCAGCTCGGCCGGGCGTTCGCTGGCCTTCGTGACCAATACCGAGCGCGCGATGGTGATGCTGCTGGCCGGAGCCGGCGATCCCGGCGAGCACGCGGTGGACCCGGGTGCCGACGGCTGGAGCGACGGCTTCCTCCTGGCCAACGGGCAGGACGACGAGTATCCCGATGAGGACACGGTGCCCCTGGCGGCGGCGTTCCGGATCGTCGCGCACATCCTCGCCGAGGGCTCACCGCCCCCGGACGCGCCTTGGTCGATCGACCGCTGACCTGCGCGGGCTCGGTCGCTGACCTCCTTCGTACGCCATGCGCGGCCCCTGGCCTTCGTACGCCGTTTCCTGACCCCTTCCGGGCCGCACGGTCCGATCTAGCGGGTCATCGCCTGCCCACCCGGTCCGCCAGTTCCTGTCGCCAGATGAGATCTGGCGATCGCGCGTCGTGATCTCGCGCCTGAGGGGTGAGGGCTGATTTCGACGGGAGGAGGGTCCGGCTGATGCGGGAGTGCGGCGAGCGGTCACCGGATCCCTTGCGGGTCGCCGTGATCATCGGCAGTACGCGGGAGGGACGGGTGGGCGACGGCGTCGGCCGGTGGTTCACCGAGCGTGCCCGTGAGCGTACGGAGTTGGAGTTGGCCGTCGTCGATCTGATCGACTTCGACTTCCCGACCCGCTATCCCGCACGGACGACCGGAGCGGTCGGCGAGTTCGCTGCTCAGGTGGATCTTGCGGATGCGTTCGTCGTCGTGACGCCTGAGTACAATCGGTCGTTTCCCGCCTCCCTCAAGCAGGCCATCGACTTCGCCTACGACGAGTGGCAGGCCAAACCGGTCGGCTTCGTGAGCTACGGCCATGGCTCACAAGGGCTGTACGCGGTGGAACAGCTGCGTTCGGTCTTCACCGAGCTGCACACCGTGACACTGCGCAATGGCGTGGCGATCAACCTCCTCGACGAGCGCTGGGAGGAGCAGGACCGCGCGGCCCAGGTGATGCTCGACCAGCTCGGCTGGTGGGGCTTGGCACTCAGGGAGGCCCGTGCCCTGCGGCCGTACTGCTCCTGAGCACCACCAGCCTCACCAGTCCGATGAGCCCGTTGAGTGTGGAAAAACTTCAGATGAGATGTGCTGACATTTCGCATGATGGATGCGAGGTGTGGCCGGATTCCTACGGTCCGACCGATGACTTCCGTCGATCGTGGCGGTCGAATTCCTAGAACCAACCGAAGGCCACAGAACCAACCGAAGACCCATGGTCCGCCGCTGACCGGGGAGGCCCTCACGACGCCTCGCCGTGCCAGTGGCCCGCACCCGAGCCTCACCGTGAAACCAAAGGAAAAGGCGTGATGAGTACAGAACTGGCAATCGAGAGCAAGGGCCTGGTGAAGGTCTTCGGTGAACATCGGGCGGTCGACGGCATCGATCTCAACGTGCCCGCCGGCACCGTCTATGGAGTCCTCGGCCCCAACGGCGCCGGCAAGACCACCACGGTCAAGATGCTGGCGACCCTGCTCCGACCCGACGGCGGCGAAGCCCGCGTCTTCGGCAAGGACGTGCGGAAGGACGCCGACGCCGTCCGCGCCAGGGTCAGCCTGACCGGCCAGTACGCCTCCGTGGACGAGGACCTCACCGGCATGGAGAACCTGATCCTGCTCGGCCGGCTCCTCGGTCACTCCAAGCAGGCGGCCAAGGCCCGGGGTGAACAGCTGCTGGAGGCGTTCGGGCTGATAGCTGCCGCGGAGCGGCAGGTCAAGAACTACTCGGGTGGCATGCGCAGGCGCATCGACATCGCCGCGTCCATCTTGAACACTCCCGATCTGCTCTTCCTCGACGAGCCGACCACGGGGCTCGACCCCCGCAGCCGCAACCAGGTGTGGGACATCGTGCGCGCGGTCGTCGCACAGGGCACGACGGTCCTGCTGACCACGCAGTATCTGGACGAGGCGGACCAGCTCGCCTCCCGCATCGCGGTCATCGACCACGGCAAGGTGATAGCGGAGGGCACCAAGGGCGAGCTCAAGGCGTCCGTCGGTTCCGGTGCGGTCCATCTGCGGCTGCGTGATGCCCACCAGCGCCCCGAGGCCGAGCGGGTGCTTGCGGCGGTTCTCGGTGTGGAGGTGCTGCTCGACTCCGATCCGCTCGCACTGACCGCGCGGATCAATGGGCACGCCAGTGAGTTCGGCGCCGCAGAACAGGCCGCCAAGGCACTGGCCGAGCTCGCGCACAACGGAATCACCGTGGACAACTTCGCGCTGGGCCAGCCCAGCCTGGACGAGGTCTTCCTCGCCCTGACCGACAAGAAGGGGGCGGCATGAGCACCGCGACCACCACCAAGTCCAGTGACAAGGCCGACCTCGAATTCGAGGCCCCCAGGGCGGAGGATCTCGCAGCGCTCCTGGTGAACAAGGAGCGACCACCGCGGCCCAGTGCGCTGTCGGCGTCGATGACCTTCGGCTGGCGGGCGATGCTCAAGATCAAGCACGTGCCCGATCAGCTGTTCGATGTGACTGCTTTCCCGATCATGATGGTGTTGATGTACACCTACCTCTTCGGAGGTGCGCTGGCCGGGTCCACCGAGGAGTACATCCAGTTCCTGCTGCCCGGCATCCTCACCATGAGCGTCATCATGATCACGTTCTATACGGGTGTCGCGGTCAACACCGACATCACCAAGGGCGTCTTCGACCGCTTCCGTACGCTCCCGATCTGGCGGCCAGCCCCGATGGTGGGCTATCTCCTCGGTGACATCGTCCGCTATCTGATGGCCTCCGTGGTGATGCTGACCGTCGGCATGATCATCGGCTATCGTCCGGACGGTGGGATCGTCGGTATCGCGCTCGGCGTCCTGGTCCTGATGGTCTTCTCCTTCTCCTTCTCCTGGGTCTGGACGATGTTCGGGCTGCTGCTGCGGAGCGAGAAGTCGGTGATGGGCGTCAGCATGATGGTGATCTTCCCGCTGACCTTCCTGAGCAATGTCTTCGTCGACCCGAAGACCATGCCGGGATGGCTCCAGGCATTCGTCAACAACAGCCCGGTCACCCA
Source organism: Streptomyces sp. NPDC059256 (assembly GCF_042753785.1). Lineage (NCBI taxonomy): Bacteria > Bacillati > Actinomycetota > Actinomycetes > Kitasatosporales > Streptomycetaceae > Streptomyces > Streptomyces sp. NPDC059256. Next base: position 435,414 of record NZ_JBHYZO010000002.1, read on the forward strand.
TGTGTCCACGGCCGTGCGTGAGTTGATGGCGGGCGAGTGGCCGGCCGCGGACATCGCCTGGTCCCTGGGGTGGTCCGTGTTCTTCGTGGTGGTGTTCGGCACCTGGACCATGCGGCTCTACAACCGCAAGTGAGGTTCCAGCGCTGAGCCGTTCTGAGCTGAGGGGCGGGCGGCGGATGTTTCCGGGGGAACATCCGCCGCCCGTTCCTCGACGCGTGATGACGGGAGCCAGCCCGTCGTGTGACGGTTGCCGTGGGTCGTTCCGCTGTCGATCGACTGCCGTGGGCCGTTCCGCTGCGGGGCGGTCGCCGTCGGCGGTTGACCTTCCTCCCGGGGGAAGCCACAGCATCGGGGCATCGGGTGGACCACCACCCGGTGCGAGGAAGGAACCGCATGGTCCGGCTGACGATCGGGGCGTTCGCCCGTGCCTCTCGGCTCTCCGCCAAGGCGCTGCGCCGCTACGACGAACTGGGACTGCTGCCACCGGCGAGCGTCGATGCGTACTCGGGATACCGGTACTACGACGAGAGCCAGTTGGAGCGCGCCCGGCTGGTGGCCTGGCTGCGCCGGATCGGAATGCCACTGGCGGACGTCCACACCGTCTGTGACCTCAGTGAGTCCGATCCGGGCGCCGCGGCCCAGGCCGTACGGGCGTACTGGGCACGGGTGGAGGCCGACACCGCCACCCGTCGTGACCTGGCCTTCTTCCTCGCCGATCAGCTGACCCAGCTCTCTCGGGAGGAACCCGCCATGACGCAACTCGCCATTCGCTACGCCGCCAAGACCGACCGCGGTCTGGTGCGCGAGACCAACCAGGACGCCGCGTACGCCACCTCGCGGCTGTTCGCCGTCGCCGACGGCTACGGTGGCCAGGGCGCCGCCGCCAGCCTGATCGCCATCGACGCGCTGAGGGAGTGGGAAGCCACCACACCGGCTGAGCAGCCCTCCACCCGGGCAGGTGATCTCCTCAACGCCCTGGAGGACGCCGTCCTTCGCGCCAACACCGCGCTCGACGAGTCCGCGGACTCCGGTACCACCCTCACCGCGATGGTGTGGACCGGCTCCCGACTCGCGCTCGTCCACATCGGCGACACCCGTGCCCTGTTGCTGCGCGGTGGCGAGGTCTTCCACATCACCCACGACCACACCCTCGTCCAACGCATGGTGGACGAGGGCACGCTCACCCGGGAGGAAGCCGACTCGCACCCCCAGCGCGCTCTGTTGCTGCGGGCCCTGGACGGCCGTGAGACATCGGCCCGCGCCGATCTGCGGCTGCACGAAGCACAGGCAGGAGACCGTTATCTGCTCTGCTCCGACGGTCTGTTCTCGGTGGTGTCCGACGGTGCTGTCCAACGGGTGCTGGCCTCCGTCGAGGACCCGGAGGCCGCGGTGGCGGAACTGATCGCTCTGGCCCACCGGGCGGGCGGCCCCGACAACATCGCCTGCGTGGTGGCGGACGTGGTGTCCGTCTGAGGCCCGGGGCCTGGCCGGGACATGCCGTGCCCGTCCGGCGCCGCCTGGCGTGCCGCACGACGAGCACGGGTCCCGGTCACAGCACTAGAGCCTCCACCACCAGGATTCGAGTTCGTGGTGCTCGGCGAACTCCACGGGAACCGCATGGGGCGAGCGTCGGGCGATGGGTAGGGCGTCGGTGCGGCGGACCACGGCCCGCAGTTCCTGCACGGCAGTCAGTCGGTTGTCCGTGCGCAGGGCAGCCGGTGTGCCCACCGCTCTACATTTCATCAGGCCCCACTGACACCCCAACTGAGCAGCCCAGCAGGACGTCAGTCAGTGGCAGAGCCACGACCACCGGAACCCGAGTATCAGCATCAATGTCAGTGGGTGTCCCTAGGGTGGCCGCGATGTTGTCCTTCGGGCCGTGGACACCGTTCACCGTGGATACGGCCCCATGCACGGGAGCCGGAACGTGACGTCAAACCCCTCCACATCCGGCGACGACTGGGAGTCGTCGCTCACCCAGGCATTCGGGGTCCTGTTGGACCGGCCCCTGTCGGACTTCCCGCCGGACGCCGACTACGCCGTCTACTACAGCGGCAACTGGCTCCACGAGACCGAGGTGTACCGGGACCCCGCATGGCTGGCGGAGGCGGTTCTCACCGGCCGGGAGACCATCACCAGCGAAAATCTGATGCTGCTCGACGAGGTGGGTTACCCGGAGCTCCGGTTCGACGCGAGCCGCTCCCTGTTCGAGATCGACCCCAGTGGGGCGGACTTCCCGGCTGCCTTTCTGACGGACCTCGTCGCTGCCGATCGGGCCGCTGTCGATGACCTGCCGTATGTCCTCGGTGCCGATCTGGCCCGGCTGACGGCCCGCCACGGGGTCGACCTCACCTCACCGGAGCTGCCGGCGGGCGTCTGGTGTCTGGCGAAGGCCAGGATCAATTCGAACGGCACGCTCCTCGACGCCCTGCGGGTCGCGACCGGGATCGGCGACGGCCCCCACAGCCTCGTGCCCTGCAAGCCGAGGGACGCGGAGACCGAGGCAGCGATCGCAGCCGTGGAACACGCCGGGCTCCGGGCCCATCTGCGCGCCTTCTGCGATTCCTCATCGCACGACCTGCGGTTCTTCTACGACGACATACGGGATTCCCGTGGGGAGGACGACAGGGTCGTGGCCGAGTGGGAGGGTGCAGTGGACCAGTTCGAGATCACCGTGGAGCAGATCGGGCGCTAATACCGAGGACCCCACACCACCAAGCGCACACCCACCAGCAAGCGCACAACGGGACCCGCCGCTGCCGACCCACACCGCAACGGGCGGCTCCTCGACCCGCTCAGAGCCGCCACCGCACCGGCTTCGCGGGCCGGTACGCGCAGTGGGCGCCCGTCGTCACCGCATCCCGTAGATGCGCGGCCAGTTCGGGGTGGAGCGGCTGCAACTTGCGCAGGGTGTCCCGGATGCGCGCGGTCACCGTCTTGCGGGCGCGCTCCGCCGCATCCCCCAGTCGCCGGGTGCGCCCGCCCAGACCGGCGGCCGTGCGCAACTCGTCCAGCAGGGCCGCCCGCTCGCGGTCGAACTCGGCCGCCCTGCGGGTGTCGCCCAACTCGGCCGCGCGGTCTATTTCGTCGTCCAGTCGCTCCAGTCGAAGGCGGTAACGGGTCTTCGCCTCCTCGTCGAGCACCGGATCCGCACCGAAGCGGTGCGCCGTGACGACCGGGTCCCCACCCTCCGGGTCCAGCAACACCACCGCGGACAACTCCTCGCCCGGACGGGACAGCAGCTGATGAAGATCCCTGAGCCCCTTCGCGTCCGGCATGTGTGCCGCACGGCCTGCGAACCGCAGCGACCAGACGGCGCCCTGCTTGCGGAACTCCCCTGCGGTCGTCGTGCTCTCCCCGACCGGAGCCGGGGACTTCACTTTCGGTGGCGCGGTGTTGATCACGCTGTCGGTGCCGTCCGTACCGGCGATGCCCGCCGGGTCCGTCCCCTCTTCGGAAGCATCTGCGCCCGGGGCCGCCAGCAGATGCATCAACCCCAACTCCTCAGCTTCCCGCTGCGTTTGCTCGACCAGATCCTTCGGCGCTGCGTCGCCCAGGACCCGCAGCAGCGCAGCCCGGGAGCGCACCGACCAGGGCCGGGCCCGCATCCGGACCGCCGACTCATGGGCCGCCGTGAGCTCCGCCACCGCCGCCTCGCGGCGCCCCGCCGCCGCATCCAGCAGACCCAGCCAGAGATCCACCGGCCCGCCCAGGTCACACCCGTACAGCGAGACCACCCACTGACCGGCGTACGGCGCGAGGGCAGCCCTGGCCTCGTCGATCCGACCGGGGTCCCCCGAAAGCGCCGCGGCCTGGGCGCGCAGCCGCATCCAGAGCGGGGTGAAGATCCGCGGCGGTGGCTCGGGCAGGGCGTCCGCCATGCGCACGGCGAGGGCGGTGTCACCCCGTTCGGCGGCCGTCACCCCCACCAGCAGTTCCGGATAGGGGTGTCCGATGCCGTCCAACCCGTCCAACACCGTCTCTGCGGCGGCGAACCGCCCCTGGAGCAGCTCCACCGCCCACTGCATATGGGCGAAGACAAAACTGAACTGCGACTTCCCATGGCGCATCTCGGCCACTTCGTCCATGAGCTCACGCGCCTGTGCGAACCGCCCCCGCAAGCCCGCGACCAGGGCGTTGTCCAGAATCCGAGCCATCTCGAAGCGCACCAGCTCGGCCCGCTCCGCGAGGGTGCTGAAGGCGCGCAGCTGATCGAAGTAGCGCGGGTCGGCCAGTTCCAGCAGGGTTACCCAGCGCATGGAGTGGGCATGCATCTCCATCTCCAGGTTACGGGTGCGATGGCCGACGTCGATCATCTCGGCGGTGAGCGCCAACCGCTGCTCTGCGGTGCCGAGACCCCAGATCGAGTCGTGCCGGGCCCACAGCGAGAACGCCAACGCTTCATCGTCGTCCCCACTGCGCGCCAGCGCGGTCGTCCGCACGGCCAGTTCCTGCGTCAGCAGTTCGGGGGAGAGCGTCGGTTCGTCTCCGCTGCCGATGAGCGCACGGTGTGCGTCCCGCAGCAATTGCGTGTGGTGCGCCCGCCCCGGCGCGAAGTGGTCGTTCTGGTGAATGGTGATGGCGACCCGCGCCAACAGCTCCGGATCGCGCAGTGACCGGGCCAACTCGACTGCCTGCTCGAAGGAGTGCAGACCCGCCGTCTCCTCGCTCTGGTGGACCAGTTCGCCACCCAGGTCGAGATGGAGGAGGACCGCCCTGCGGGTGTCGTCCCCCGCGGCTTCGATCGCCCGTCGATAGTGTCCGACGGCCTCCTCGCCCGCGAGCCTGCTCGATGCGTCCCGCGCGGCGAACAGCAACAGCTCGACCCGTTTCGTCCGATCCAACTCCTCACCCGCCAGATAGGCGTGGCGTGCCAGATCGGCCGGCACCACCTTCTCGCCGAGGGTGGGTGTCGCTTCCAGTGCCTGGACGATCGAGGAGTGTCGGGCCCGCCGTTGCGCCTCGCTCAACTCGTCGTACAGCGTCTCGCGCACGAGGTCATGGGCGAAGGAGAACAGCCCGCCCGGTCTGACGGTCACCAGCCGGGCGGTGACCGCCCGCTCCAGCAGTCGATCGACCTGCGGCACCGGGGTGGACACGGCCGCGGCGAGCACCTGGCGGTGGATCTCCCGCCCCAGTACGGCGGCGGTCTCCAGCAGGGAGATCACCGGTTCCGGCAGGAGCGCCAGCCGGCGCCGCACCGCCTCGCGGACACCCGGGGCGACGGTGGTGACCGGACTGCCGCTGCGCCAGATCCGGGCCGTCTGCTCCACGAAGAAGGGGTTGCCCCCGGTGCGTCGAAAGACCTCGTCGACCAGGGGGGCTTCCGCTTCGACGCCGGTGGTCAGGGTGATCAGCGCCCCTACGTCGTCCCGGGCGAGTCCGGTGAGCGTCACCGTCGCCGCGGCGCGGGCCGTCAGCGGCAGGATCAGCCCTCGCAGGGGGTGGTCGGCGGCTTCCACCTCGACGTCCCGGTAGGTCCCCACCAGGAGCAACCGCTCGAACCAGGCGTGCTGTGCGGCGAATTCGAGCAGTTTGAGCGATGCGGTGTCCGCCCAGTGCAGATCGTCGAGCACCACCATCACCGGCCGCTGGTGGGAGGAGGTGACGAGGGCGGTCGTCACCGCGTCGTAGAGGGCGAAGCTCTCGTCCCGCTCGCGCGCATCGCCGTGCTGTTCACCGAGCAGCGCCGAGAGTTGTCTGCCGGCGGCCTTCTCGATCTGCGGCCATTCGTCTCCGAGGCTGCGCCGCAGTCCTCGCACCACCTGGACCCAGGGCCAGTACCCCGGAGCACTGTCCGAGTCCCAGCAGGAGCCGCCGAGCACCAGTGCCCCGCGCCTGCGTGCCTCGTCGGCAGCCTCCGTGACCAGCGAGGTCTTTCCGATGCCGGCTTCGCCGGTGACCAGCACAAGGCCGCCGTGGCTCTGTGTGGCCCGGTCGATCTCGGCCTTGAGGACGCCCGCGGGGTGGTCGCGCCCGATCAGTGCAGGGGTCATGACGAAACCATAGGAGGCACCACTGACATCCCGCATATGGGATGGGGCGCGACCGGCTGCCGCTGCCGCCGAGCACGCCCGTGACCTGGGGCGCAGCCGTACTCCCTGCCGTTCAGGGGGCTGGGGACGGAAACACGGCCCGGGTCGTATCGACCCGGGCCGTGTGACTGTCTGCGCTACTGGTGCCGCGTTTTCTCAGGCGATGGGGAGTGCCGCCAGCGGTGAGGTGTCGACCGGCTCCCGTCGGGGAGTGGTCGCCATCAGTCGGGCGAACTGTTCACCGGCCCGGTCGATGCGCACCGGCAGGGTGTCGGTGAGCGCGTCTCCCGTGCCGCCCCAGTCCTCCGACGCCGCGTACACGGCCGTCGGCGCGACGATCGCCCGTAGATAGGCGAACAACGGACGGAGCGCGTGCTCCAGCACCAGCGAGTGCCGGGCCGTGCCACCGGTCGCCCCGATGAGCACCGGCTTCCCGGTGAGCGCGTCCGGGTCGATCAGGTCGAAGAACGACTTGAACAGTCCGCTGTACGACGCCGTGAACACCGGAGTCACCGCGATCACTCCGTCGGCCTCCGTGACGGCTTCGATGGCGTCGTCGAGTGCGGGCGGCGGAAACCCGGTCACCAGGTGGTTGGCGATGGGAACGGCCAGCTCGCGAAGCTCGATGACACGCACCTCCACGTCCACGCCCTGACCCATGAGGCCCTGGCGAACCGACTCGGAGAGGCGGTCGGCCAGCAGCCGGGTCGACGACGGCACGCTCAGACCGGCGGACACGGCCACCAACTTCAGAGTCTGCTGCGGCTTCATCGTTACGCCTCCTTACGGGCAGCGATGACGGCGGGGTGCAGGGGTGCGCTCTCGGGGACTCCGGCGGGCCGCAGCTTCGCGAACTCCTTGCGCAGCACCGGGACGACTTCCTCACCGAGGATGTCGAGCTGCTCCAGGACCGTCTTCAGCGGGAGCCCCGCGTGGTCCATCAGGAACAACTGGCGCTGGTAGTCGCCGACCGCGTCACGGAAGCCGAGCGTCCGCTCGATCACCTGCTGCGGGGAGCCGACGGTCAGCGGGGTCTGCTCGCTGAAGTCCTCCAGCGAGGGACCGTGTCCGTAGACCGGCGCGTTGTCGAAGTACGGGCGGAACTCGCGCACCGCGTCCTGCGAGTTCTTGCGCATGTAGACCTGGCCGCCGAGTCCGACGATGGCCTGTTCGGGCGTGCCGTGGCCGTAGTGGGCGTAACGCTTCCGGTAGAGGTCCACCATCTTCTTGGTGTGGCTCATGGGCCAGAAGATGTTGTTGTGGAAGAAGCCGTCACCGTAGTAGGCGGCCTGTTCTGCGATCTCCGGGGAGCGGATCGAACCGTGCCAGACGAACGGCGGTACGCCGTCGAGCGGGCGCGGGGTCGAGGTGAACGACTGGAGGGGCGTACGGAACTTGCCTTCCCAGTCCACCACGTCCTGTCGCCACAGCTTGTGGACGAGGGCGTAGTTCTCGATCGCCAGCGGGATGCCCTGTCGGATGTCCTGGCCGAACCACGGATAGACCGGCCCGGTGTTGCCCCGGCCCATCATCAGGTCCACCCGGCCGTCGGCGAGGTGCTGGAGGTAGGCGTAGTCCTCAGCGATCTTCACCGGGTCGTTGGTGGTGATGAGGGTGGTGGAGGTGGACAGGATCAGGTTCTCGGTGCGGGCCGCGATGTGTCCCAACAGCGTCGTGGGGGACGAGGGGACGAACGGCGGGTTGTGGTGCTCGCCGGTGGCGAAGACGTCGAGGCCGACCTCTTCGACCTTCTGCGCGATGGCGACCGTCGCCTTGATCCGCTCGTGCTCGCTCGGCGTGCGCCCGTTGGTCGGGTCGGTGGTGACATCGCCGACGGTGAAGATGCCGAACTGCATGGAGCTCACCTCTCGGGTTAGGGCCTTCAACCTAAGTGGTTGAATGTTGAATCAAATCGTACAACGGGAGACCCCTCCCCGCTATTCCGCCCCCGGCCCATCGGCTGATCCCCATCCTGCCGCGCCCCCTCCCACCTGCTGCTTTTCAGCTTTTAGGCCGTTTCTGGAAGCAGCCGAGACTTGCCCCGAGGCATGTCTGGATCTACGCATCGCCCCACGCCCCGGCCGATGCACACAGACAGGCCGATGCCCCACAGACAAAGGGGGTGCCCGTCACCGAGTGACGGACACCCCACACCAGATCGCCGGTAGCCCGGCCGTCCCTATCTAGCGGCGGAGAAGAGTTGGCGGAACGCATCGGCCGAGTCTGAGCCCGACCGTCCGAACGGTGCGTCGAAGTCCCACACCAGGAAGAGGAGGAAGGCGATCAGCGCGCTGAACAGTCCGGCGAGCAGCAGTTCCCGGCCGGAGCGCCCGATGTGCATGGTGAAGATCAGCCCCACCGTGACCAACGCCCCGATGATCAGACCGAACCAGACCACCCCGGGCAGCGTCGCACCCGCGTTCTGCTCCCGTGCGTTGCGTGCGTCGTCGGCGATGGAGATCTGGTCCAGCATCGGCTGGTACGCCTGGGCCTCCAGCTCATTCGCAGGTTCGTGCTGGGCGACATCACTCCGTACGGTGTCCAGGAGCTGGGTCCCGCGGTCGGGCAATTCCTCACCCGCCGTCATCCGTGGCCACTCGGTGTGCACCACGTGGGAGACGTACCGGTCGATGTCCTTCCTCAGCTCGGTCTGGACATCAGGGGGAAAGACCTCGGCGCGCTGGGTCACCTCGTAGAGCGCCTGTGCCTCGCGTCGCACATCGTCCTGGGCCGTGCTGCGCGCCTCCCAGACACCCGCGATGGCCAACCCCAGGACGATGGCGTACACCACGCCCACCATCATCGTCATGTACTCAAGGACGTCGGGTGTGGAGTCGCGGTCATCGTCGATCGGAAGGGCCCGGGCCTCGCGTCTGCGATGGCTGAGCAGGGTTGCGGCGAGTACGACGGCGCAGGCGGCGGCCATCGCGATGGCCAGGACCAGCCATTCGGACATGGGGATCTCCGTGCTGTCGGGGGGTGCTGTGTGCGCTGTCCGGCCTGGTGCGCCGGTTTGCGTCGGGCAGTGCCGTGCCCCGGGCGCCGCTGGGGCGGCCGGGTCGGGTCAGCGACCGCGCCGGGGCCGCAGCATGGCGGCGGCCAGGACGGCGGGCGTGGTGGTGGTGAGCATGATGACGACCAGGGGCAGCCCGTCGGACTTCCGCTTCCCCGGGATGGGGCGGTACTTGCGCACCGGCACGGCCTGCGGCGGCGGTGCCGCCTGGGGCGGGCTGGTGCGCGGGGGAGCCGGTAGCGGCCGTGGCGCGGGCGGTGCCGGGGCGCGAGCAGGGATGAGCGCGGGGGGCGGTTCGACCGGCGGCGGGGCCGGGGGAGCCGGAGGCGGCTCGACCACGGGCGGCGCGGGAGCCGGAGGCGCCGGGGGCGGACTGGTCGGAGGTGGACTGGTCGGGGTGGGCGTAGGAGTAGGGACGGGTGTGGGCGTCGGGGTAGGGGACGGTGTCGGCGTCGGTGTGGGGCTCGGTGTGGGCGTTGGAGTCGGGGTCGGGGTCGGGGTCGGTGTAGGAGTGGGGGTCGGCGTGGGGCAGGGGGGCGGCTCGGGAGGCGGGGGGCAGTCGGTGAACAGGTGGACCGCCACCGATACGTCGATCGTCAGCGGAACGGTTCCTCCGACCGACACGGACGCCGAGGCGCAGACGAGTCCCGGTACCGACACGTGTGTGGAGACCTCGAACGGCAAGGGGAGCGGGAGCGACACGTGTGCCGCGCCGTCGAGCACCCGGGCAGGAGCGGAGGACGAGCCGAGGGGGTTGTTCGATCGCGGGACCGAAGTGGGTTCCGCTGCGGCCCGCGCTGCTCGCTCGTCCCCAGCGCCGTCAGCGGGTCCGGCAGCTCCAGCGGGTCCGGCAGCTCCAGCACCCTCAGCGTCTCCGGCATCTCCCGCGGTTTTGTCGGCCGAGTGCCGGGGGGTGCGCGTTTCGCCGGCCGCCGCAGCCGGGTCTCGATCAGCGGTTTCGTTCTGGATGCCCTGCCCCGCCGCCGCTGGCTGCGGGGACTCGCTCCCCCCACTGGCCGGGGAACTCGTCGTCCCTGATGCGTTTGATGCGTTCGATGCCTTCGCGGCCGGCGTAGGTGAGGTGTCGGGGCGAGTGTCCGTTTCCCTGGCGCTGGGCTCCTGTGCCGTCTGCCCGGGCGCCACCTCCGCCGTACCGTCGGTTTTCGGCCGATCGGACGTCCGTACCCGGCCGTCTCCTTCGGTCCCCTCGGTGTCCGCCCCGCGTTCGGGTCCGGCCATCGGCTCGGAGATCGACGCGTGCGCCGACTCCCTCACGGCCCCGGTTGCAGCAGTGGCCACGGCCACCCCTTGCGAACCCACAATCGCCGCGATCCCCAACGCGCTCAACTGCTGCCATCCCGCCACATTCGTACGTTAGGGGCAAGGCGGTCCGTGGTGCGGGGTGTCGCGCGGATAGGCAAATTAGACGTTTGTCTGACACGTCACCCACATGCTTCACCTCCAAAACTGGCGCCACAGAGGTTGCCCCCCGTATCGCCGGACGCCGTTCTGCCCCTGCCGGAGTAGCCCGGCATGCGGCTTCTGACGACCCGTGAGAGGTTCGCCGGGTGATGAGTTTCCTGATCGCTGCGCTCTCCGTCCCCATGGTCGCCGTCTGCTCCGCAGCGGCGCTCGCCCTGCTGGGCACTTCGGCCCTCCGGTTCTCCAGCGCGGGCCGTACCGACCCCTCCGACGAGGCGCGTTCGGTGACGCTCGCGCTCTACGGCTGTGTGGTCGCCGTCATGACTCTCGGCCTGTTCGTCACTCTGCTGTAGCCCGCGACCGGGCGTCGAACCGGACCCATGGGCAGAGGGGGCAAGGCGACAACAGGTCCGGGCGTCAAGAGGTCGCGCATGCAGAAAATCTGACTGCGTATCAGCTCGTGACGCCCGCATTCTTCCGCCGTGGTCGAGGGGTGGAACCTGAGGATCTTCGCGAGGGTCCTGATGGGTATCGATGTGCGCGTGGGAGAACGTTCCTTCGGTCGTATGCCCGACGCTCTCGGTTTCCCGCCACCTCCGGGAACGGAAATGCCTGAGGATCGATCGACGCCTCAATGGGCATTTGCAGCAACGGAGTTGAATGAGGGAAAGGAGGGGTGCCGCCTCAAGATTCAAGATCCTTTCTCTGGGAATGAGCGGCCTCCCAAGATCGAAAGGTGAAGATCATCGCCACGGACTGCCAAGGGTGAACATCGAGCGGCCTGGTGGACCCCTATCTCGCCCTACGGTCCGCAGCGCGATGGAGGCCCCTGCGCCGGGCGGTCGTCCTGGTCGTTCCAATCGTCGCCACCCCGGGCCGCTCGGGCCGCTCGGGCTGCCCGCGCTGTTTGGACAGGGTGGCTTCCCGAGCATCGAGGGCGGGCGTCATCGACAGGGGCCCGGCGTCCCGCTGGAGCGGACCTGTCCGTCATAGCCCTTCGGGGACGGCAGAAGGGGGGCGCGGAAAGGGACGGAGGATGACAGAGCGACACTCCTGTGCCCCGTGTGACGCATGGGCTGGAGATTCCACAGAGTCATCCGGTTGTGGACTTCACCTTCGCGCCCAGTAGCGGCATCGTCGCTGTATGAGACGAACACCGCTGCAACGCGTGCGCTGCGCCCGCCTTGCGGACTCTGCCGCCGCTATCCCTGACGGCCCGTCCGACCCCGGTAGAGCCGGGGTCGTGCTGTACGCCACCAGTCAGCCGTCCGCGCTGGTCGGTCTGCGGCTCTTCGCACAGGCGCGCCGGTGGCCCGTGGTTGCCGAGGTCGTCGATCCGGCGCCGGGCGGGCTGTGGTCCAGCACCCTCCACCTCATCCGCTCGCAGCGGGTCGCGGGAGTCCTCTTCGACGGGCCCCTGGTGGACACGTCCTGGCTCGAAGACGCCTCGGCCTTCGCGGTCCGCCCCACGGTCGAGACCGGAACGCTCTGATCGCCGCTTCCGTCCATCCCACCCCGGCCACCGACGGGTTCAGAGCCAGCCGTTGCGGCGGAAGCTGCGGTGGATGGTCACACAGGCGGTCGCCATCACGGTGAGCACCAGGGGATAGCCGTAGGTCCAGCGCAGTTCCGGCATGTGCTCGAAGTTCATCCCGTACATCCCGCAGACCATGGTCGGTACGGCGACTATCGCCGCCCACGCCGTGATCTTCCGCATGTCCTCGTTCTGGGCGACCGTCACCTGTGCGAGATGGGCCTGGAGGATCGAGTCGAGGAGTGCGTCGAAGGAGGCGAGTTGTTCGCTCAGCCGGGTCAGGTGGTCGACGACGTCCCGGAAGTACGGCTGCATGGCGGGGCCGGCCGGGGCGAGCGGTGTGGTGGCCAGCGCCCGGATGGGCCGTTCCAGCGGACCTGCGGACCGCTTGAGTTCGAGTAGCTCCCGTTTGAGCTGGTAGATGCGGCCGGCGTCATGGCGGCCGGCCTGCTCGCTGAAGACCGCGGTCTCCACCTCGTCCACGTCGTGCTGTACGGCGTCGGCGGCGGCGAGGTAGTCGTCGACGATCTGGTCGGCGATGGCGTGCAGTACGGCGGCCGGGCCCTTGGCCAGCTGTTCCGGCCTGGCCTCCAGCGACTCCCGGATCGGGCCGAGGGAGCCGTGTCCGCCGTGTCGGATGGTGAGGACGAAGTCGGAGCCGATGAAGACCATCAGGTCTCCGGTGTCCACCACTTCCCCGCCCGAGGGGGACTGCGGGTCGGCGATGTAGCGGCAGGTCCGGAACACTGCGACGAGCGTGTCCCCGTGGGGCTGGCCGCGCACGGGCTCGTAGCGCTGGAGCCCTGGTCGCTGCTGGGCCAGCGCCGCGTCCTCCACGGCCAGCGGGTGGAGTCCGAACATCTCGGCGAAGACGGCCAATTCCAGGGCGGTGGGCTCGTGCAGCCCAAACCAGACGAAGCCCCGGCCGTCCGAGCGCCGCACCTGGCGTAGGGCGTTCTGGGCGTCGCCGTCGCAGGGCTGCCGCACACCGTCCTCGTACACCACGCAGTTGACGACCGTGCTGCCGAGGGGTGAGCGTGCCGGGTGGCTGAGATCGACGGTGGCGCGACGGTAGGTGCGGCTTATCACTCGGCGCAGCTTGCGCATCATCGGCACGGTGGAGCTCCTTCGGACGGCCGGGCGCAAGTGTGCCATCGGACCGGTACTGGAAGGCAGAGTTCCGCAGGCCAGGACGGTACGGCAGGGGTTCGGGGGGTTGCGGGAGGTGAAAGGGGCGCCCGGGCTGCCGCGCTTGGCGTGCATTCGATGGCGGGGCAGATGGGTCAGGGTTCTCGATGCCCATCACGGCCATGGTGGCCGGAAGGTAGCCGCCCGAGCTGGCTTATGTGTACCCCTCAAGAGACATTTATGGGATCATCGCAAGGATTCACCACACGCGTCACACAGGCCCCTGTTACGGATAGGCCCCGGCGCGCCCATGCCATTCGCCGGTCCGGGGGGACGTCGTGCCGTACCACCCTTCTACGGCTGTGAGATTGCTGAAATCCGCGTCGTATGTCGCAGCGCTGCTGATCTTGTCGGTGCTGTTGTCCATGGTGGTGCCCGGAGTGGTCGATTGGGTGCCCGAGAAGGGAAAGGCGGCTCCGCGACAGGAGTCGACGGACCGTACGGTCAACGACTCCAAGAACGCCGCCGCGAGCGCGTCCGTGGGTGCCGCACAGATGGACCCACGCCCACCCCGGGAGGCGGCGGCGGAACCCGCCCCCGCCGACATCACCGAGTGCACGGCGCTTCCGCTGTCCGCTTTCGGTGACCCCGGCGACGCCGCAGGCAGGGCCAGCGTCCCCGGCGACGGCAGCGTCTGTTACACCGTCACCGCCGAGCGCCCCGGACTCCACCGCATCCTCCTGGACCGCCACCGCGGCGACTCCCACGCACTCGTCTTCGACGGCGCCCGCCAGCTCGACTGCTACGACGCTGCCGGTGGCGCCGGCTGGTGTGCCCTGCCCCGCGCGGGCGTGTTCACCGTGAAGGTCGTCAACTACGGCTCGGCCCGCAGCCGGACCGCCCTCGCCGCGGTCTCCCTCGCCGACACCACCGGCTGCCGTCCACCGACGGGCACCTCCTGGACGACCCCCGCGGTCACGGGCTCCCTGGACAGCGCACTGGAACTCCTGTGCCAGCCGTTCCGGGCCCGACCGGGTGACCGGGTCGTGGTCGACCTCTCCGCCGACCAGTGGATCACCGACCGCTCCGGCGCCCGGATCTGCCCCCGCACCAACGCCGACGGCAGTGACGGATGCGTCCTGCCCGGTGACGGCCCCTACCGGGTGATCGCTCGGATCAGGCACTCCGAAGCGGGCTTCCCCGCCGCGTACGCCTTGAGCATCCGACGGCTGTCCGACCCCTCGGGCTGTGGATACGCCCCGCTGAACGCCTATGACTCGCCGCCCGCAGCGGCCACCGCGAGCGGCTGCAAGATCTTCTCCGCTCCCACCGCCGGCAGCTATGAGATCCACCAGGTCTCAGCCGCGGGCGTACGGTCCGGAGTGAAGGTCTACGACCGGACCGGCAGGACCGTCTGCAAGCCGTGGGGCCAGTGCCAGTTGCCCGAATCGGCCGACTACACCCTCGTCACCGACCAGGCGACACTCGTCTACGACCGCACCGCCAGCGACGGCTGTCGGCCCGCGGTGCTCGGCGGCCAACTCGGCGACTTCGGGGCCGCGGGGGAGACGGACTGTCTGATCCTGCCGGAGCCGGCCGGAGCCCGGTTGGCCGCACTGGGCAACCGCGGTGCGGTCAAGGTCGACCCCAAGGCCGTCGTCCTCGACGCCGACGGCACCCAGCGGTGCGACTGGGCCACGTTGAACGAGGGCACCTGCGGGCTGACCGGCAAGGCCCCGCACCGGATGCTGATCACCGCGGGGCAGTCGAAGCAGCCCACCGGTGCCTATGCGATGGCGCTCTACCGCACCGACACGGCCGAGGGCTGCACCACGGTTCCCGCCGGTGACTTCACCGCCACCACGGCCGCCGCCCACCTGACCACCGGTGGCGGGGTGTTCTCGCACTGTCTGACGATCCCCGCCGGCGATCACAGCGTGATGGAGAACCTCCAACTGCACACGGCGGCGGGCACGAGCAATGCCGTCGTCACGGTGGTCAACCCGACGGGTACCAAGGTCTGCGCGCTGCGGCCCGTCCAGTACGCACACACCACCTGTGGTTTCACTCCTGGCGCCGCCTACACGGTGATCTTCTCCGCTGAGGACACCGAAGGCTCGTACACCCTCACCCGTCGCGATGTCACCGCCACGGCGAAGGGCTGCATCCCCAACCCGGCGACCGTCGTGGGCGGCCCGTCCGTCACGGCAACGGCCGGCGCGGCGGGCACCCTCCAGTGCCGTCAGGTGACCACCGAAGACCCCAAGGACACGCTTTATCTGAACGCCCGCGACGAGCAGGCCACCGCCCACACCGTTGCCCATGGCGCGGACGGCGCGATCACCACCTGCGGCTACCGCGCCCGGGCCTGCGCGGTCACCGGTTCCACCAGCTACCAGGTCATCGTCACCGTGCCGCAGGACCGGCCGGCGGCCCCCGACTACCGCTTCGACGCCCTGCGGATCGGCACGGCGGCCGGGCCGGCACCCGAATGCCTCCGGATCCCGAACGTCAGCTACGGCTTCGGCGCGCTCACCGGAACCCTGACCGAGCAGAACTCCGCCGTCTGTGCGGCGCTGCCCACCGGCACGAGCGACCAGTTCAACGCCACCGTCACCAGTGACACCGGGGTCGCCGAGCGCGGGCTGACCGTGGTGCCCAGGCTCTACGGCAGTGCGCTAGAAAACGGTTGCACCACCACCCGCACCGGCCGTTACCGCTGCACCACCGACGAGCCCACCACCGCTCCGCTCCTGCCCACCACCCTGGTCATCGGGCTCCCCGAGCGGGCTTCGCAGACCTCCTACCGTGCCGCCTTCGACTGCCGCGCCAGCCTGTGCGGGAACGAGCCGCGCACGGTCGGCACGATCGGCCCGGCCACTGCTGTCAGTGGCAGCGACACCGTCCTCACCCTCACGGGCACGGCGCTGCACCAACAGGACACGGTCCGCATCAAGCGCTCCGGGAAGACCATCGAGTCGACGCCGATCTCCGTCGCGCCGGATCGCCGGTCGCTGACGGTGGCCCTCGATCTCGACGGTGCCGCACCGGGCACCTGGACCGCCAGTGTGATCACCCACTACGGCTGGGAGTTCGGCCGGGGCACCTTCACCGTCACCCCGGGCGCAGCGCTGAAGAACACCAAGGCGCCCAGGATCAGCGGCACCGTACGGCCAGGAGCCAAGGTCACCGCGGTCACCGGCGGTTGGACGCCCGCGGCCACGTCCCACCGCTACCAGTGGAAGGCGGACGGGCGCAGCATCTCCGGCGCCACCTCGTCCACCTACACCGTCCCGTCCTCGCTCGTGGGCAAGCAGCTCACGGTCAGCGTCACCGCCCGCCGCATCGGCCACCCGGACGGTTCGGCCACCAGCGCACCCGCCACGGTCGCGCTGGGCAGTGCGCCGAAGGCCAGCAAGTCGCCGCGGATCACGGGGACGGCCGATGTCGGCCGCACCCTGAAGGCCAAGCGCGGCACCTGGTCGCCGAAGCCGACGTCGTACGCCTACCAGTGGTACGCCGACGGCCGGGCGATCGTCGGGGCGACCGGGTCCAGTCTGAAGCTGAAGTCGGCACAGGGCGGCAAGAGGATCACGGTCAAGGTGACCGCCCAGCGCACCGGGCACCAGATCGGGTCGGCCACCAGTAGGGCGACGGACTCCGTCGACCGCTGAAGTACCCCACAGCTCGCCACTGGGTGTGTCGTGCCGTCACCCGGTCGGCCGGTCACCGGGTGCAGAGCCCCCGCGCCCCGTCGAGTCTGGGACGAACCACACGCCACACGGCGGTTCGCCACCGAGCGGCCAGCACGGGGGAAGGTGCCCATGAGTTCGATGGACGTGCCCGCGGACCTTCCGCGGCAGACGGCCCGTACCAAGGCGGTCGGCCGGCCGGCCAACCCCACGCTCAGTTGGCTGACCCTGGCCCTGATGACCACCGCGTCGGTCGCCAGTCTGCGTGCCGCACCCACCATGGCCGTCTACGGCCTGGCCTGCGTCTTCCTCTACCTCATCCCCGCGATCGTCTTTCTGCTGCCGACCGCGCTGGTCTCCGCGGAACTGGCGTCGGGCTGGCCGGGTGGTGTCTACCGCTGGGTGAGCGAGGGCCTGTCCAAACCGTTGGGGTTTCTGGCGGTTTGGTGTCAATTCGCCATGACTATCTTCTACTACCCGAGTTTGTTGGCGTTCGTGGCGAGCACGATCGCCTATGTCATCGATCCCGCGCTCGCCTCCAACGGCCTCTACACCGCCATCGTCATCATGGTCCTGTACTGGACCGGGGTCTGGGTCTCATCGCGCGGCACCAAGGCGCTCGCCGGACTCTCGTCCTGGGGCCTGGTCATCGGAACACTGGTGCCCGGCACGATCCTCGTCGTCCTCGGCATGGTCTTCCTCGGCCAGGGCAACCCATCCGCCGCGCCCATGACCGCGTCCAACCTGCTGCCCCAGTGGGCCGGACTGGCGAGCCTGGTACTGATCGTCAACAACTTCCTCTCCTACTCGGGCATGGAGATGAACGCGGTGCACGTCTCCTCGCTCAAGGACCCGCCGCGGGAGTATCCGAAGTCCATGTTCCTCGCCATGGGCCTGGTCCTACTGATCTTCATCCTGCCGGCGCTCGCGATCAGTTGGGTCGTCCCCTCGGGGCAGTTGAGCCTGACCGCCGGTGTGATGCAGGCGTTCGACGCCTTCTTCTCGTACTTCCACATCGGCTGGCTCACCCCGATCGCCGCCGTGATGCTGGTCTCCGCGGCCCTCGGTGGAATGCTCACCTGGCTCGCGGGCCCCTCCAAGGGCCTGTTGGAGATCTCCCGGCAGGAGGGCTATCTGCCGCCGTTCCTGCAACAGCTCAACAAGAACGGCATCCAGCAGAACATCCTGGTCACCCAGGGCATCGTCACCACCGTCATCGCCCTGATGTACGCATTCCTGCCGAACGTCTCCAGCGTCTACTGGATCTTCTCCACCATCACCACCCAGGTCTATCTGATCGTCTACCTGCTGATGTTCGTGGCCGCGATGCGCCTGCGGAAGAACCAGCCCGACCACCCCCGCGGCTATCGCGCACCCCTGCTGGGAGTGCTGTGCACGGTCGGCCTGCTGGCGTCGCTCGCCGCGCTCGCCATCGGCTTCGTACCGCCGTCGCAGTTCGGCGGCGGCAGCGTGGGCGCGTACGTACTGATCGTCGGCGGCGGTCTGGTGATCCTCGGACTGCTGATCCCCTGGGCGTTCCTGAAGTTCCGCAAACCCAGTTGGAAGACGGCGGAGAACGCCGAGAACGCCACGGCCGACGGGGGTGCGGCATGAGCCCGACGCGATTCGCCTCCGAACACAAGTGGATCTACATCGGTGCGATCGTGATGCTGGTCGCCCTCGCGGTCGTCGGCGTCATCCAGTACAACAAGGTCCGCGTCACCAACCAGGCCACCGAGAAGGCGAACCAACTCGCCTCCGACCTGGACGACGCCGGACTGCCGCGCCCGGAGATCCAGACCATCGAGCGGGTGCTCGGCACGGACGGCGGAGTGGTCTGCGAGGACCCGGCCAGCGCACTGAAGTCCGCGCTGTGGCGCATCAACCTCTCCAACGGCGCTGCGGGCCCCGGGCAGCGGCCCATCATCGCCGACTCCCAGGTGGTGGAGGCCGAAGCGATGATCGTCGACATCTACTGCCCCGAGAAGATCGACAAGATCCGCGACGCGATCGACGACCTCAAGACCGACAGCACCGTGCGCAACTGACCCTCGTCCCATGTCCCACGTCCCATGTCCCACGACCCGCGACCCGCGACCCGCGACCCACGACAACGGTGACCGGGTGAAGTCGACGCCAAGGGGAGCCCGCCGCCGCGGTGACGACTCGGCCGCGGTGACGACCTGGCCGCGGTGACGACCTGGGTGACGAGGCACCGACCAGGAGACGAGGCACCGACATGAACGCCCAGGCGAACAGCGACGACACCGAACTGCTCCACCGCATCACCGCCCTGATGCCGCGCGCCAAGGCCGACCTCGCCGACCTCGTCGCCATCCCCTCGGTCGCCGACCCCCGCCAGTACCCGCCCGAGGAGTGCCACAAGGCCGCCCGCTGGGTCGCCGACGCCTTCACCGAGGCCGGACTGCACGACGTACGACTCGTCGAGACCCCCGACGGCAGCCATGCCGTCATCGGGCACCGCCCACCGCCGCCCGGTGCGCCGACCGTGCTCCTCTACTGCCACTACGACGTCCAACCGCCCCTCGACGACGACGCCTGGACCACCCCGCCCTTCACCCTCACCGAACGCGACGGCCGTTGGTACGGGCGCGGCGCCGCGGACTGCAAGGGCAACATCGTGATGCATCTGACCGCGCTGCGGGCGCTGGGCGACGACATCCCGGTCGGCCTGCGGTTCGTCGCCGAGGGCTCCGAAGAACAGGGCACCGGCGGCCTGGAGGCGTACGTCACCCAGCATCCCGAGGATTTCCTCGCCGATGCGCTCCTGGTCTGCGACACCGGCAACGCGGCCGTGGGCACCGGCACCGCGACCGTCTCCCTCCGGGGTCTCGCCGCCGTCGTCGTCACCGTGGACACCCTGGAGGGCGAGATCCACTCGGGCATGTTCGGCGGCCCCGCACCCGATGCGCTCGCCGCACTGATCCAGATGCTGGCCTCGCTGCGCGACCCCGAGACCGGCGCCACCCGGATCGAGGGCCTCGACACCGAGGGCACCTGGGACGGCGTCGGCTACGACGAGGAGCAGTTCCGCACGGATGCCGGAGTGCTCGACGGCGTACGGCTGACCGGCACCGGCAGCGTCGCCGACCGGTTGTGGGCCCGACCCGCCGTCACCGTCCTCGGCATCGACTGTCCCCCGGTCGTCGGGTCGGCCGCCGCGGTGCCCGCCACCGCCCGGGCCCGGGTCAGTCTGCGCGTACCGCCCGGCATGAACGCGGAAACGGCCAGCGCGGCACTGATCGCCCAACTGAGGGCCGCCGCACCCTGGGGCGTACGCGTCGACATCGACCCCGAGGGCACCGGGTCACCCTTCCGTGCCGCCACCGACGGCCCGGCGTACGCGGCCCTCGGTACGGCCATGGCCGAGGTGTACGGCCGGCCGATGTCCTTCCTCGGCCAGGGCGGCTCCATCCCGCTCTGCAACGTCCTCGCCGACACCTATCCGAGCGCCGAAATCATCCTCATGGGCGTCGAGGAGCCGCAGTGCCTCATCCACGCCCCCAACGAGAGCGTCGACCCCACCGAGATCGAGCACATGGCGCAGGTCGAAGCGCTGTTCCTACGCCACTTCAGCGCTGCTGCTTCTCCAACAACTGTGCGGTGATGAACCCCACCACCGCACACACCGCGATCAACGGCATCTGGTTCGCCGCGTCCTTGCCCATCAGCAGCACGGCCAACACGGAACTGGTCACCGGCAGTCGGGTCACCACCGCGGACGCGGTCGCCATGCCGAGCGCAAGCCCCGGTGTCACCCCCAGCCCCGGCAACCCCGCGCAGGCCACCCCGATCGCCGCGCCGAGCAGCACCGAAGGGAAGATCGGTCCACCGCGCAGGGAACCCAGACTCACCCCCCACGCAAGGCCCTTGCACACCACCAGGGCCACCAGCGCCCCCACCGACCACGCATGGGGATCGGCGGCCAGCACACCGAGCGTCACCTGCCCCGACAGTGCGGCCTCCGCGGGGGAACGGCCCGACACCAGCGCGTACACGGCGATGCACACCCCCACGGCCACCGCACACACCACCGTCCGCAGTGCGGTGTGCCGTTCGGTCCACCGCAGGGACACATAGCCGATGCGATGGGCGTACGTCACCGCCACACCGATCAGCACCGCGACCGGCACCCCCCACAGGAAGTCACCGGCGTCCGGGCTCACATTCGGTGGTACGTCGGGCAGTTGCAGCGCCCCGATGGACAGTCCCGTCCACTTCCCGAAACCGGTGAAGACCAACGCACCCACACCGCTGGCCAGCAGACACGGCAACAGCAGCAACACCAGTTGGGGCCCGGCGAGGCCCGCCGCCTCCACCACCATCACCGCAGCGACCAACGGACCGCCCAGGATGGTGGAGATCGCGGTCGTCGACCCCGTCGTCCCCAACACCAGCGCGGCCTTGGGGTCCTCGGCCCGCTTCGCCGACCGCACGGCGAGCAGTGCGAGCCCACTGCCGAGCGCCATCAGCGGGGCCTCGGGCCCCAGCACCACACCCAACGGCAGGGTCGCGAGGGCCGCCAGCACCACACCGGGCAGCGCATCGGGCCCCAGCGGCGGCCCGCCGAGACCGTGCACCGGCTGATGCCCACCGCGGCCCGGCAGCCGGGTCACGATCGGCGCGAGCAACAGCCCGGCGAGCAGCAGCGCGGGCAGCGACCACCACCACGGCGGCTCGTCGTACCCGACCGCGTGCGGGAGGTCCTCCCAGATGGCGTGCTGGAGGGCGTGCTGCGCACTGACGAAGAAGAAGCAGGCCAGGGCGATGGGCGCCCCGATCAGAACGGACAGCAGCAGCAGTTTGAGATAGCCGCGGCTGCGGATGGTGTCCCGGAGCGTGGGTGCCTCATCCGAGGCTGCCCCGGGCGCCGCCGCACTCACACGACCCTCCGCCCGCTACTGCCTGCCGTACGGCTCCACGCGGTCGGGGTGCGCACTTCCTGGCGATCCATGAGCCCATGCAAAGGCAGGAGGGGGCGGGTGGTCCGCCTGGGCGCGCTGCATTCGGGTGGCTCCACCCGGACGGCGGTCCACCGCTCGCCGCCGCTCCACGCTTCGGGTTCGCTGACGGGACGGCGAGCGGGAGGCGTACGGCGATGGCGGACGGTAAGAGCGCACGGCCGGGGCGATGGTCGGTGGCGTACGGCGAACACGTCCGGCACGGCGGCCCGCCCGTCCCGGGCAGGGGTGAGCGGCCATGACCGGGGGCACCGACGGGGGCACCGAACTGGAGCACCTGAGAGCGAGGGTCACCGCCCTGGAGACCTCGGCGCCCAGGCCCGGCCACCATCGGGTGCGCTCGTTCTTCTCGGCGCTGCTCATCGTCATCGGCTGTGTCCTCGCCCCACTGGGCGCGGTGGCCGCCTGGAGCGCGGACGAGGTCGGCAACACCGACCGATACGTGGACACGGTCGCCCCGCTCGCCTCCGACGCGGACGTACAGAACGCGGTCGCCACCCGGGTCACCGATGCCGTGATGGAGCACATCGACCTCAACTCGGTACTGGAGGGCGTCGCTCCCGCCGATCGACCGCGCCTCACCAAGGCGCTCGGCAAACTGGGCGACTCGCTGGAGAGCGCACTGCGCAGCTTCGTCCACGACAAGTCGCAGGAGGTCGTGGCGTCCGACGCGTTCAAGACGGTCTGGGTCGACGCCAACCGCAAGGTCCATGACGCCGTGGACAAGGCCCTCACCGGCAACGGCGGCGGTGCGGTCGAGCTCACGAACGACGCCGTGAAGATCGATCTGGGGCCGGTCGTCGACCAGGTGAAACAGCGCCTGGTCGACGACGGCCTGACGGTGGCCGGGCGGATTCCCCAGGTCAACGCCGAGTTCACGGTGTTCAAGTCGGAGGACATCGGCAAGGTCAAGACGGGGTTCCGGCTGCTCCAGATCGCCGGGTTCTGGCTGCCGGTGCTGGCCCTGCTGCTGGTGGTCGTGGGCGTACTGCTCGCGGTGCGCCGCCGCAGGGCGCTGGTCGCCGCCGCGCTGGGGGTGGCGTTCGCCCTGCTGCTGCTGGGCCTGGGTCTGACGGGCTTCCGAGCGGTCTATCTGGACGCGCTGCCGGCGGAGGTGTCCCAGCCCGCGGCCGGTTCGGTGTACGACGCGATGGTCCGCTATCTGCGCACCACGGTACGGATGGTGGTCACGCTCGGGATCGTGGTGGCTCTCGCCGCCTGGCTCACCGGCCCGGGGCGCTGGGCCGCCCTCGTGCGCCAGACGTGGCACAGCGGCCTTGGGGCGGTACGGGCGACCATCGCCCGTGCGGGGCTGCACACGGGGCCGGTGGGGCCCTGGGTGCGCCGCCATCGACGGTGGATCGTCTGGGTGCTGGTGGCGGGGGCGGTGCTGGCGTACGTGCTGTGGAGCTATCCGACCGCGTGGGTGGTGGTGGGGCTGGCACTGGGCTTGCTGTTCGCCCTGGCGGTGGTGGAACTGGTGGCGGGGGAGCCGGGCCCCGGAGGCGGCACGGTGGGGCGGTCGGGCCCTGAGGAGGGCCCTCCGTCAGGACCGGCCGCCGGTGGGGCCACGGGCGGGAGTGCGCCGTCGGGGCCTCCGTCGGGAAGGTCATCGGGACCGTCATCGGGGCGGTCATCCGGTGGGAGCGCGGCTGACGCACGGGCCGGTGGATCGGCCGGTACCGGGCCCGCGCCCGTGCCGGAACGCCCCTCCCGGCCGCCGCGCACCCCCCAGACCCCACCATCACCCGAACGGCCGAACACCGATGGCGGTGGGCCGGGCGCGGGCTGAGGCTCGAATTCCCGTCCGCGATGGGCGCACGGGGCAAGGAAGCCAATGAAGGGACGTCCCATGAGCAGTGCATCGCAGCCGACCGGGACACCACCGCCGAGATCCACCCCGACGACCGGTCAGGGCTCCGGCTACGGGTCCCGTCACAACAGTGGCTGGGCGGTCGGAGGGGTCGTCTTCGCGGGCATCCTGATGATCTGCAATGGCGTGCTCGCCATCCTTCAGGGCATCTCCGCGATCGCCAAGGACGACGTGTACACCCGGGTCGGCGACTACGTCTACAAGATCAACCTCACTGGATGGGGCTGGATCCACCTCGTGCTCGGCGTCTGTCTGCTGATCACCGGCTGGGGCGTGCTGTCGAACCAGTCCTGGGCGCGGTACACGGGCATCTTCTTCGCCTCGATCAGCCTGATCGCGCAGTTCCTGTTCCTGCCCTACCTCCCGATCTGGGCAGTGATCATGATCGCGATCGATGTGTTCATCATCTGGGCCCTGGCCACGTACCACCCGGATGAGAGTCGAGGGGATCTGATCTGACGCAGGTCCGCAGGTCCGCAGGTTCGTAGGTTCCCCCGTGGGCCCGGTCCGTCCTGGACCGGGCCCACGAGTGTGTCCACCGGTCCGGTCGGTGGGTGGCGATGGCGCCGCTGGTCCGGTCGGTGGGTGCCGATGGCGCCACCGGGTGGTGGCTCTGCCTGCCCCGCCCACAGACTGGGGAACCCGTAAACCCAGGCGCCGGGAGTGCTGGGCGACCGGACCGAAGCGGCCGAGGAGCGGCACATGATGTTCAAACGGGACGTGCTCGACCGGGTGGTCGCCGGTGAGGTGAGCCTGGCGTTCCGGCGCTGGCTGCGCCCGGAAGCCAAGGTGGGCGGAACGCTGCGGACCTCTGTCGGTGTGATCGAGTTCGGTGCGGTGGACATCGTCGCTCAGGAGGACATCACCGACGAGGACGCCCGCAAGGCAGGTTTTCCCGACCGGAGCGAGCTGTTGGGGAGTCTGCGACCGGGGACGGACCGCCGGATCTACCGCATCGCCCTGCACCATGCCGGGTCCGATCCGCGGGAGGGGCTACGGACCGCGAAGGACCTGACGGAACGGGAGATCGCCCTGGACGCGGAGCGTCTCGCGCTGATCGACTCCCGCAGCAAGCACGGACCGTGGACCGAGACCGTACTCACACTGATCGCCGGGCGTCCGGCCGTACCGGCGCGGGAACTCGCCGAGTCCATCGATCGCGACCTCGCCCGGTTCAAGGCCGATGTGCGCAGGCTGAAGGAGTACGGACTCACCGAGAGCCTGGAGACGGGATACAGGCTGTCCCCGCGCGGGGAACTGGTCCTGGCCCGCCTCCGGGCAGATGGCACACGCCCCTCGGAGTGACCCCGCCCGCTGGTGATCGACACATCGAGCGGGGGCTCGGTCGGGGTACGCGGTGGGGGTTAGGCCGCGGTCGTGGGGCGCGGCTCGCGCCACATCGCCCAGAGCACCGGACCGCCGTCGGGCAGTTGCAACTCGTTGCGCACGGTGAACCCGAAGTGCTCGTAGAACGGGAGGTTGTCCGGCTTGGACGACTCCAGGTAGGCGGGCAGACCAGCCGCATCCGCCTTCGCCAGCCCCGAGCGCAGCAGGGCGGCCCCGTGCCCCTGGCCCTGCGCCGCCGGGTCGGCGCCGATCAGCGCCAGATACCAGTGCGGCTCCTGGGGGGTGTGCTTGGCGGCCGTCTCGACGGTGTTCCGGAACAACTCGGCCCGGTCGCCGAGGATGTTCAGGAGCTCCTGGATGGTCTCCCCATCGGGGACGGCCTTGGCCTGGGCCTCCGGCGGCACCCAGAACGCGGCGGCCTTCTCGGTGACCTCGCACACGGCGTGCTTGACGTACTGCCGGGTGAAGATCGTCGTGAAGTAGCGGCTCAGATCCGCCTCACGCGTGGCGCCGTCGGGGAAGAACGAACGCATCATCGGGTCATCGTCGAATGCACGGGCCAACACGCTGCTGACCAGCGGCGCATCGTCGAGCGTTGCCGTTTTCGGGGTGTTCGATATCGACATAGGTTCATTCTGCACTCTTCGTTTTTCGAGGCTGGAGAGAGGTCCCCTGTACGGTTCCACCGCCTCCCGCGCACCCTCGCTCGCCACCGGGGCGGACCGCCCGAAGGGCCCGTTCCCGCCCGCGGTGTCAGCCCAGGGCGCGGGCCCGTTCGAGCACCTCCGCCGATGCCTTGGCCACCGAACCGGAGTCGAAGGGGGGCTGCGGGTCGTACTCGGTGTAGAGCTGGATCGCCTGGGCCGTCACATCGTCGGTGAGCAGGGCGGCCAGTCGGACGGCCATGTCGATGCCGGATGAGACCCCGGCCGAGGTGATCACCCGGTCGTGCCGGACCACCCGCTCGGGGGTGTAGACGGCACCGTACGACTCCAGGTCGGCAGCCGCGTCCCAATGGGTGGTGGCGGTCAGGCCCTTCAGCAGACCGGCCGCACCGAGCACCAGGGAGCCGGTGCACACCGAGGTGGTGAAGCGGGTACCGGTGTGGATCGCGCGCACCCAGTCGAGGAAGTCGGCGTCCGCAACCATGGCCTGGAAGCTGCCACCGCCCGGGATCAGCAGGACGTCACAGCGCTCCACCTCCGCGTACCCGGTCGGGACGTGCACGGGCAGGGAACCCAACACATCACGCACCAGCCCGGGTTCGGCCGTGACGAACCGTACGGTGGCACCGGGCACATACGCGAGGATCTCGTACGGTCCGATCGCGTCGAGCGGCTCGAAGTCGTCGAAGAGCGGGATCACTATGTCCATGCGCCGCAGCCTAGCCAGCCCTCACCTGGGTCGGAGAGGGCTGCGCTGCACGAGGCCCCGGGGTGCCAACGGCGGAATGACCCCCTCGGGCGTCTCAACTGCCTTCCGGATCAGCGGGGTACGCGAAGTCGTACACGCTGATGTTCGTCACCGGCTCGTATCCGAGACGCTGGTAGAGGGCGTTGCTGGTGGGGTTGGCCGCATTGGTGAACAACACGACGTCCGTTGCCCCCGCAGCCAGTGCGGCCCGGGTCACCTCGACCGTCACGGCGCCCCCGTAGCCGCGACCGCGCAGGTGGGCCGGGGTGTAGACGGGGTCCACCCGGACCATGTGGGAGACCATCGAGGTCGAGCCCGCCAGCGATACGGGTGTGCCGTCCGGGGTCTCCCAAAAGGTGTAGTGCTTGTCGGCGAAGCGGGTGCTGGCCCAGGAGCCGGCGTCGATGGTGACGTCCTCCTGTACGTCGGTCGCGAACCCGCGCAACCAGAACATGAGT
This sequence comes from Streptomyces sp. NPDC059256, assembly GCF_042753785.1. Classification (NCBI taxonomy): domain Bacteria; kingdom Bacillati; phylum Actinomycetota; class Actinomycetes; order Kitasatosporales; family Streptomycetaceae; genus Streptomyces; species Streptomyces sp. NPDC059256. The sequence continues at coordinate 462,311 of NZ_JBHYZO010000002.1, forward strand.
TGCTCCCGGTCCTGCTCGCCCAGGAGACGCCCTCGGCCCTGCGGGAACAGGTCCATCGGGGTCAGGGTGCCGAGACGGTACAGACCGAGCCGGATCCCGAGTGTCGGTGTGGCGCCCGTGAGTCGCTGCCATGCCTCGGCGAAGGCGGTGACGGCGTTGTGGTCCCCGGTGACGCCGGGGAGGGAATGGCCGAGGCCCTTCATCCGGAGGGCGAGCGATTCGGCGTGCTCGGGGGAGAGCGCGGCGATGAACAGCCGACCGCCCGCCAGGCGATGAAAGGTCCCGATGGTCTCGCCCGCCCGCTCCAACCGGCCGAAAGCGGGGGCTTCGTCGCCGTACGCGTCCGCCCCGCGTGTTTGCAGCTTGTCGGTCACCGTCAGCAGCGTGGTGTGCAGGGCCAGGCGGGGGCGCAGAAAGCCTTCGGCGCGGACGAGGAAGTCATCGACGTCGTGGGTGAGGTGCCAGTCATCGGGGCGCATGCTCCATGGTCCCGCAGGTGCTCGACTCCGGGGGAGCGCATTCGGTGATCACATGCCGTTCTGGCTGGTCAACGCGTCTGCCTGCCGTGGTGGGAGCGATCTGCGATCACGTGCGTGATTCCCGCGCTCTTGGTCAGCCTTGGGCACAGGGGGCCTTCCGAGGGCCTTCCGGGTGCCGTACGCCCGGTCCGGACAGGGCTCGGTGGGACGTACGGAATCACGCCCTCCGCCACGCTTGCTCACGGTGGCGGATCACCGTATCTCCGGCCCGACCGAGCCCAGCCCCCGAAAGGTCGGAGCGCTGCTCAGCCGTGCCAGCGGATGTGAACCCGGTGCAGTCTGAGGAACAGCCAAGCGCCGGAGAACACAACGAGATTGAGAGCGAAGACCGCCGCGATGGCCAGCCATACGTGCTGCATGGGTACCCCCTGTTGCCGTCACGTACCGGGAGGAACGAGGAGAGTGCGGTGAATGGTGGGTCTCGGTGCCTTCGACGGTCAGCGGCATCGTGCTTCGACGACCGTCGGTGAGCCGAAGCTAGCAGGAACGGTTCGGCGGTCCCGAAAATCACCGATTCTCTGAGCAACATCTGAGCTGCGCGCCCGCGTTGGGCGGTTGCGGGGGGCCATTCGCCCCCTGGGATCAAGATCATCCGAGGCGGCGTCGGTACGCCGCCGCCTCGGACTCGCCACGACCGAACGGATCAGCCGCCAGCCGGCTCGGCCCCGTGCTCGGCGGCCAAGGCGCTGATCCGTGCGGCGAGGGCCGTGTCCAGAGCGGTGATCGCGTCACCGGCGTCATGGGTGTTGAGCCCGAAGCCGATCGTCCCGTAGAGGATGGTGATCTTGGCGTGGTGATTCGCCTCGTCCTCGGCGGCTGCAACGGCCCGGTACAGCTCGGGCACCCTGGCGCGCTCGGCCTTGAACTCTGCGGCGAGGCTGCCGTCCTGCACACTCCAACCGGGCAGGTCGGTCAACGCCTGGTCCAACTCGTCGGCGGTCAGCGCGGTGGCGGGCATCGAGTGCTCCTTCGGATCGGTACTGGCCCAACGACCTGCCGGGTCCGGCCGCTGGCACTGTGGGTGCTTTCAGCTGTTCATGCCCCGCCCCGGGGTGTCCAGCGCTCCACGGCGGGGGCCGGGGGGATTGCACCCGTTTGCGGGAGGCACACCGGGGCGAGCGCAGGACTCCTGCCCCTGGCAGGGAGCCAGGCTCTGCGGTCTTGAGCACATCAAGGGCCGTCCCCCCTGATGCTTCGAAGGAGGGCGGCCACCAGGGAGCCGAAGAGAGTCAGGGTCGCGATGGCGAAGAAGACCCTGTCTGCGAGTGCCCTCTCCGATCTCGCTCGGGGAGCGGCGGGCGTCACTGCGTTGGACTCGTGCTCGACCCCCGTCATCGGTCGGCCTTCGTCTGTGAGGACACGGCAGCGGTGTGGAACGTACAGGTCACGACCTTGCCCGTCGGGGTGGTGGTGGATTCCCAGTGCTCGGTCAGCGCTGCGACCAGGAGCAGGCCGCGGCCGGTCTCGGCGCAGTCGGAGAGTTGGCGCACGGTGGGCAGATTGTGCACGGTGTCGCTGAGACGGAGGACCAGCCGCTCACCGCGAGGCTCGATCTCCAGATGGCAGATGCCTTCGGCGTGCTTGTGGACATTGGCGAGTAGTTCCGTCACCACCAACCCCACATCGGGGGCGGCCTCTCGGTGACCGACATCCTTGAGGCGATCTACGACGGCTCGTCGCACCACCCCGATCTTGGACGGTTCCACGGTCAAGCTCATGCTCAGAAGGGTCTCCGTTTCGCTCGTGGCCCCCACTGCTCGGGCGGCCCCGAGTGGCTGTTCGGTGTTGTGGGGTGTGTGATCGAAGGTTTCGGGCGGGGACGTGGGTCGTGCAACTGCGTCGTGTCTCATGCGTACGTCCCCCGATGTGCATACGGGTCGTGGTCCGCGCTCAGGGCGCGTAGTTGCAGGGTCTCTTCCGCAACGACGTACGGGCGGACGGTTCGGCAGTCTTCACCTCTAAGCGTGCGTTGCCGCTCAACGACATGGGCGGGGGTCGGCGTGGACCACCAGCGGGCGGGAACCGGCGCCGGCTCGGGGGTGAATGTGGGCGGTGGTACGGCGTCGTCCTCTGCCGGAAGTAACCGGCTCAGAGCCCACAACAGGGCTCGGACGATGGCGGCGCGCATCGTGGGCTAGCTCCCTCGAAAGCTGTTCGACGAGTCTTGGCGGACCGTTCCCGCCGGTTCGTCGTGGGCGGAGGCCGGACGGGAGGTTGAGCGACTGGGCACAGTGCCCCCACTGCGGTACTCGACGGGACCGCGACCCGTGGGCACGAGGTCGGCTCTCAAGAGGGCTTGTATGCGGCGTGCTCCGATGGGCATCGCGACTCCTGGTGACTCGATTGGGTCTGTTCACAGAGTTGCGAAAAGAAAAGGGTCTGGCGTTGACAGGGAGTCAACGCCAGACCCTTGACGCAGAGTTACTGGTGCGCTACACGCCGCTCCATTGGGCGAAGGTACGCAAGCGCTCCGACGCCCGCGGCCGGGACCTCAGCAGTACGCCCACGGTCGACCGGACGGTCGGGTGATAGCGGGTCTGTTGCGGTGACGTCCGCCTGGCCTTCTCCAGGGACTCCAGAGCGTCATCGTGCCGGGCGGTCAGGGCTTGGGAGCGAGCCGTGTCGATCCAGTACACGCCCGCCCGCGCGGGAGGGTAGGCGGACGGCAGCCGGACCGAGTTGCTCAACTTGACCGCGAGGGCGTGATCGTCGTGGTCTCCGGCCGCCTCAATGGCGTGTTGCTCGACGTTCGTGGGTCCGAACACGAACAGATAGTGGTTTGTCTCGCCAGTCTGTCGAGCAACCCCCCGTGCTTCCTCAAGCCAGGAACTCAGTTCCTCCCTGTCGCCTCGGAGGCCGTGGAGCTGGCAGCCCTTGAGGATGAGCCCTCCCCGTACGGCCAGGGTCTCGGCAGTGCCGTCGGGATCGAGATCCCGTAGACCTTGCTGGACCAGTCGCAGCCCTCTGTCCAATGCGGGTCCCTCGGCCAGCAGCATGACCCGCTTGACGCGTTCGGCCGCAACTTGTCGCGGGTCACCTGACTGGAGCGCTGCCGATGCCATACGGGCGAGCGATAACCGCGCCAAGTCCATGTATCCGAGCTTGTAGGCGACGCTGAACGCGCCCAGAGCAGCTTCCGTCTGGAGCCAGTGCGCCTTCTCCCTGTCCCGCCCCGGCGCTTCACGAAGAAGGGTGGCATGGGCCAACTCCCCGAGCAGGCCGGGCAGGATTTCCGCGAGTGTGCCGTACTCCGCGTCTGTGCGCAGTTGCTGGACCCGCTTGATCTCGTCGTGGAGTTCCGTCAGGGCTCGTGGCACGGGGTCGTCGTCCGCCGGGGGAATGTCCCAGTCGTCCAGCGCGATGCTCAGTGGTGAGATGAGGCGGTCGAGTTGGTCCCTGCGTAGTTGTTCGATGTATGGCTGGCCGTGCAGCACGGTGACGCTGACGCTCAGAGCCCTGGCAACGGCGGAAATGATCTGTTCGCTTGGAATTCGGCTGCCGCGCTCGATGCGGGACAGCATGGAGGGGGAAACGTGGGCGCGTTGGCCCAGTTCTGCGAGTGTGAAGTCACGTAGCGCTCGTAGCTCATGAATACGCGCTCCCACACTGGCGGTGTGCTCGGTAGGGCCATCAGTCATACTGGGGCCTCCGTTCTGACGTAGACACTCAGAACGCTACTCCTCTGGATCCCGGGGGAGATGGCGTCGGTGCCCTTCGCAGGATCGCTGCGAGGGGCGCCCGCGTCGGTGCACAGGGTCTTTCAGCGTCGGGGACGGATGCTCGTACTCCTGAGTCCCCGTATGGGTGGCTCAGCCCCACTGCACTCGGCGGGGCTCACTGGGGCTATTCGCATTCTCGGTGTCCGGTTTTCGATAGCGGAATGTTCGGAGCCACCTGCCGAGCGGGATTGCACGGGTACCGTGATGGAGAGGCTAAACCGCAGAGTCGGGAATCCCAGGGGAGTCGACGTGGAGACGAAGCCCGTAAGCGGAGCAAAGTAGTCCGCCAATTCTCGCTCAAACAGTCGCGGTGGTCGTCACAGAGTTCGTCGTCACAGCGCAGTGAACCCGGTAGTCAGAACAGTCCGAGCCTGCGGCAGGCCAGTCCGTCGGCTCTCGCGGCACCGTCGAATCCCTGATGGATCTCGGAAGGGCAGACATGGACCCCTCGCGTCGTGGTGTGCTCACAGCCGGAATGTATTCAGCCGTTCTCGCAGTGCCGGTCTTCGGGGAGGTTGCTCAAGCCGCGGAGGGAGTGCGTGTCACCGGGCCCAGCAGCCGGATCGGAGCCGGTGAGGTCAAGGGGGTGCGGGCCATGACGGATCGCATCGCGGACATCCTCGATGAGTTCGGCGGCGGTCATGCCCGGCCGATGGCAGCAGCCTTTCTGGTGAACACCGTACTGCCCTATCTGCGGGCCTCGGCCAGCGACAAGGATCACTCGGCCATGCTCTCTGCGGCCTCGGACCTGACGTATCTGACGGGCTGGATGGCCATGTACGAGCGGGAGCACGGCTTGGGGCAGAGGTACTACGTCAGGGCGTTGAAGCTCGCGGGTGAAGCGGATGACCACCTCACCTTCTCGCGTACGTTGCGCGGAATGAGCCTCCAGGCGTCGAGCCTGGGGCATGGGCGCAAGGCTCTGGAGTTGGCGGACTCGGCTGCCGAGGCAGCGCCCAAGGCCGGGCCGCGACTGGTGGCCTTCCTGCGTGGGCAGCAGGCCCATGCGGCGGCGATGGTGGGGAACGGTCGGCAGGCGTTCGCCCGCCTTCGAGAGGCGGAGAACGCACTTGCCCGGGCCGACTCCCGGCGCGAGTCGGTCGGTGGATACGACCGGTCCGCGTACCAGTTCCACATCGCGCACGTTCTGTACGAGACGAAGGATCTACCGGGTTCCATCGCGGCCCTGAAGGAGTCCTTGAAGGCCAAACCCCGACAAGAGCGCCAAGGGCGGTTGCACGCACACGCTGTCCTTGCTGAGCGTCAGTTCGAGCTTGGGCATGTCGAAGAGGCATGTGGCACGTGGGGGCTCTTCCTCGACGACTACGCGACACTGTCGACGGCCCGTGGAGACGAGCACTTTCGATCGTTGCGCAGGCGCATTGCTCCGTACCGAAGGGCTCGGGCGGTGCGGGAGCTGGACACACGAGCACGCCAACTGGCAGGAGCGAAGGGTTGACGGCGTCCGCGGTTCATCCCCTGGCCCGCTCCTCAGTTGGTCCAGGAAGTGGAGTTCCGGACCAACGGGGGCGATGGGGGAGGCTGTCAGCGCGGCTTGAGAATTGTGGGGGCGCTGATGTGCGGCGACGCAGGCTTGACATGATCGCTTGGTGATCAACCCCTTGGTGACCATGCGTGATCTCGTTGTCGGTGACTGCCCTGCTGTGCATGCCTTCGCCAGTCTGCCGGAGGCATGCCGCTACCAGGCGTGGGGGCCGAACACCGAGGAACAGACACGGGACTTCGTCCGAGGTGCGGTGGACGCCCGGGCGCAGTCCCCACAGACGCGGTTCGTCTATGGCGCCTGCCTCGACGGTGAACTCGTTGGCATCGGCGAGCTGAAGGTCCGGAGTCTGGCTCATCGCCAGGGCGAGATCTCGTATCTCGTCCATCCTCGGGTGTGGGGCAAAGGGGTGGGCACGGCCATCGGCCGGGAACTCCTCGGCAGGGGGTTCGAGCTGACTGGACTGCATCGGATCTACGCGACCTGCGACCCTCGCAACGTCGCATCGGCCCGGGTGCTGGGCAAGCTCGGCATGATCCATGAGGGCCGGCACCGGCACACCGCGCGGATTCGGGACGGCTGGCGTGACTCCGATGTCTTCAGCATCCTCGATGAGGAATGGGCGCGCCGGCCCGGGCGGGAATGATCGGCTGAGCGCCCGCCGCTCTTCCCCGGCCAGTGTTCTCAGCGCGGCCGTTCGTCCAGGAACAACGCGTTGAGCGCGGCATATTCGTATCCGCCCTCCAGGGTGGTCGTCGTGCCCTCGGTCAGTAGTTCGTGGGCTGCTCGTCGTGCCAGTGCGTACGCCGCCTCGGCGATGGAGGAACCCGCGCTGACGCGGGCGACCCCCGCATCGGCGAGCTCGGAAACGGATGGTGATCCCGGGCAGGCCAGGACGTTCACCGGCAAGGGGATGGATTCGACGAGCGTGCTGATCGCCAGGGTGTCCGGAGCGCTGAGGACGAAGATGCCGTCCGCGCCCGCCGTCGCATAGGCGCCGGCTCGGCTGAGGGTCTCGTCCAGCCATGCCGCGCGGCCACCGGGTGGCAGGCGGTGTGTGTCGATGCGGGCGTTGATGAACAGCGGGACGCCCGTCTCGTCCGCAGCCTTGCGGGCCGCTGCGATCCGGGCGACCTGCTCGGCGACGGGACGCAGGGTGTCCTCAAGGTTGATGCCCACGGCTCCGGCCGCCAGGACGCCGCGTACGGTCTCGCCCACACCAGCGGGATCCGTCGCGTAGCCGCGTTCGATGTCGGCCGTTACCGGCTGGTCGACGGCGGCCGTGATCCGGGAGATCGCGCCCAACGCCTGTTCGCGGCTCAGCTGGTCCCCGTCGCCGTGGCCCAACGACCAGGCGACCCCGGCGCTGGTGGTGGCGACCGCGGCGGCACCCGCGCTCGCCACCACTCGGGCGGAGGCCGCGTCCCAGGCGTTGGGCAGGATCAGTGGATCGCCCGGAACGTGCCAGGAGCGGAACAGTCGTGCCTTGTCGAGAAGCGTTGTCATGGGTGGCATTGCACCATGTGTCCCCGATCGGCGAGCACTATTTCTCCGTGCCGTCGTCGGGGGTGGCTCCGCCCCGAGGGCGCAAGGGCTGACCGTCTCCGCGGCTCATTCCCCAGGGCCGTTCGCCAACAGGTCCAGGAAGTTCACCTCTGCCACCAGTTGGGCCATCGTGCAGTCGGGCTTGCGGCGGGCCTCGTCGCCGAGGGCCTCCCGAAGGAAGGAAGCGAGGGACTGGCGCGGGAAGGTCTCCAGGGCCAGGTCAACGGTGGTCGGGGGGATCTTGTCGATACGGAGGCCGATGACGTCCGCGCCCGCCCCGAGGTGGATGCCCGCGACCTCGGGGCGGCGGTCGTCGGCGGTCGTGAGCAGGAGGTGGAGGCGGATGGCGTCGGCCACCAGATCGGCGAGCTCAGGGCGGGCGCCCTGCTGGAGGAGGGCTTCGTGGGCGACCTGCGCGCCGTGTTCCTCGAAGGGCGTCGTGGTGTGCGTCCAGGCCGGAGTGAGGCCGAGGTCGTGCAGGGCTGCGCCGAGGAAGAGGGCTTCGCGGTCGTAGTCGAGTCCGCGGCGGTCGAGCAGGGCCGCCGCGAAGACGTAGGTGCGGTGGCAGTGGGCGACGAGCGCGGGCGGCGCGGCGGCTTGCAGCATCGCGTCCGCGGCGTCGGCGAGAGCGGTGTCGGGGCGCGCTATGAGGGCGGGGGCTGCGGTCATGGTGGGCGGCCTTTCGAAGGCGTGGTGTCCGACGGGTCGGTCCTGGTGTTGAACCGCTGGCGGTAGGCGTGAGGTGTGATGGACGTGTGGTGTTTGAAGGTGCGGTGGAAGGTCTCGGTGGAGCCGAAGCCGCAGAGGGTGGCGATGGCGGAGACGGTGAGTGCGTCCTCCTGGAGCAGTTGCCGGGCCGCCTGGATACGTTGTGTTTCGACGTAGGCGGCCGGTGTGCTCCCGGTCTCCCGGGTGAAGACCCGGGCGAACTGCCGCTCCCCCAAGCTGAGCCGGGCCGCCAGGGTCGGCACGTTCAGCGGTTGGTCGAGGTGGGCGTCGATCCACGCCAGGAGCTCGGCGACATCGGGGCTCGCGGTGCTCTGGCGGTGCAGCGGGGTGCTGAACTGGGCCTGGTTGCCCGGGCGCTGGAGGTAGACGACCATCCATCTGGCCGTGGCCAGGGCGTGTCTGCGCCCGAGGTCGTCGGCGACGAGCGCCAGGCTCATATCGATGCCCGCGCTGACACCGGCGCCCGTCCAGATCGGGTCGGAGCGTACGTACACGGCTTCGGCGTCCACGGTGACGTCCGGGTACTGCTCGGCGAGCAGGTCCGCCGTCGCCCAGTGGGTGGTGGCGCGCCGGCCGGTGAGGAGACCCGCCTCGGCGAGCAGATGGGCTCCCGCACACACTGACGCCACCCTGCGCACCCGGGGTGCGACCTTCTTCACCCATGCCAGGACGGCCGGCTCGACGATGGGTTCGAGGCGGCCCCTTCCGGGACGCAGTGCACCCGGCACGATGACGGTGTCGATGCCGAAGGCCCCCGACCCGATGGAGGCGTCCAGGTCGGCGAAGGAGCGGTCCACCGCGAAGCGAACCCCGTCCGCGCAGCTCACCGCACCTGCACTGGCCGCGGCGAGTTCGACGCTGTAGCCGTATCCGGCGCCGTGCAGCAGCCGGCTGGCCGTGGCGAACACCTGGGAGGGGCCCGTCACGTCCAGGGACTCCACCCCGTCGAAAACGGCGATCACGACCTTGCGGCTGCGGCTCATGGCTTCATCCTCTTGCGGACACCCGGTGACGGCAATGACGGAGATATGTCAGATTCAGACATGCAACGGCGGGTGGCGCCGGGTGAACCACGCGGTCGGGGGGTACCCCCACCCCGGTCCACCAGCCTCCTGGATGGGCGGGGCACCGGATGTCAACAACCCTCTAGGGATGACGACTTACTCCACTCCGGCCCTTCTCCTCGCCCTCTCCGCAACGCTCACCGGCATCGTTTCCCCCGCCGCGCAGGCCGCTCCGACCACACCCGCGCCCCGGGCCCTCGTCTGGGAGAACTGTGCGAAGGCAGGCGGACCGGAGACCCAGGAGTGCGCCACCCTGTCGGTTCCGCTGGACTATCGCGACCCCAGGGGTAAACGCATCTCCCTCGCCGTCTCCCGCATCCTCAGCGACCGCCCCCAGGCGCGCCGCGGCACCCTGGTGGTGATCGCTGGCGGGCCCGGCTCCTCAGGGGTGCAGAGACTGACGCAGAAGGGGATCGCCCTCCAGCGGGAGCTGAAGGGCGCCTATGACGTCGTCAGCCTCGACCCGCGCGGGGTCGGTGGGAGTACCACCGCCAGTTGCGGACTGGACCCCGACGATCGGCGGCTGCCGAACCTGCGGTCCTGGCCCGCCGCCGACGGCAGCATCGATGAGAACATCGCCCGGTCACAACGGATCGCCGATGCCTGCCACCGCAACGGTGGGCCCGTGCTGCGCAGCATGACCACCGCCAACGAGGTTCGCGACATCGAGTCGTTCCGTGTCGCGTTGGGTGTGGAGAAACTGTCCGCCTGGGGCAGCTCATACGGCGCCTACGTGGGCGCGGTGTATGCGCAGAAGCATCCGCAGCGGACCGATCGCTGGGTGCTCGACAGCAGCGGCGATCCCGATCCGCGGCGCGTCGCCCGGGGGTGGCTCGCCAACACCGGGCGGGCCGTCGAGCTCCGCTTCCCCGACTTCGCGGCTTGGGCCGCCCACCCGGACCGCGATGCCGAGGGGCTCCGGTTGGTACGGCGCGCACAGGACCTCAGGCCGGAGTTCCTCCGGCTGGCGCGGGCGCTGGACCGCAACCCCCGGCCGACCACCACTGCGCACATCCCCCTGGACGGCAACCTCCTGCGCCAGGCCCTGCACCTCGCCCTCTACAACGACGCCGCGTTCCCCCAGCTGGCGGGGTTGATCAAGGCCGCGCAGGACCCGACCGGTCGGCCGGTGCTCTCGGACGACCTGGTGAAGCCGATGAGCGACGAGGCCGCGGCGGTGACGATGGCCGTGATCTGCAACGACATACGGTGGCCCGGCCGCGTGGACTCGTACCGACGTGCGGTGGCGGCCGACCGGGCTGCGTATCCGCTCACCGCGGGGCTGCCGCAGAACATCACCCCCTGCGCCTTCTGGAAGGACACACCGACCGAGGCGCCGACGCGCATCACCGATGAGGGGCCGTCCAACATCCTCATGGTCCAGACCCGACGTGATCCGGCCACGCCGCACTTCGGCGGATTGAAGATGCGCGAGGCGCTGGGGGAGCGGGCCCGGCTGGTCACGGCCGAGACGGGCGGCCACGGGGCCTACCTCGGTACGGGCAACGCCTGCGGTGACCGTGCGGTGACCGCCTTCCTCACCACTGGCGAACGCCCGCGGAACGACATCAGCTGCCCGAGCCGCTGACCGGGGCCTTGGGAGCTCACCCCGGGCTCCCGGTCGGGCCGCCCCGCCCCACGATCGCCGCCTCCACCCCGGCGAGGCGCTGCGCCAACACCCCCAGCGCCGCCACCGCCCGCTCCAACTCGCCGCCCTGGGCCTCCCGCACGTACACGTCCTTGATCCGCTCCCAACGCGCCGCACCGGTCTCGTCCAGCAGCCCGCGGAGCTCGGCCAGTTTCAGCAGATTGGCCTCCGCGTCCGTCGTCAGCGTGCGGGCCTCGGCCGCGTAGTGGTCGTCGATCACCGCGGACAGTTCGGTGCCGTTCATCACCGGACTGATCCGCTGGGCGATCCGGTTCAGATTGCGGTACGAGCCCTGGAGCCGGAACGGCGGCTCGGTCCGGGTGCTGTCGGATCGGCCCGCGGACTCGATGTAGGCGGCGTTCACCGCGAGGACGGTCGCGCGTGCCGTCAGCAGATGCCGCAGGACGTTCACGATCCGGTCCAGTTCCTGGGCCGCGTAGGGATGGGTGAGCCGGTCACGGTGGGCCGTGGGGTCGTCGGACGCCAGCCGCACCAGCAGTTCCAGATCTTCCCGGCCCCTGCCCGCCAGGGGCGCGAGCACCGGATGTGAGGTCAGCGCGTTCTCGACGAAGCTGAATGCGAAGGCGTCCTCCTTGCCCGTCAGGACATCGCCGAGGTCCCACACATCGGCCCGGTTGGCGAGCATGTCGGGGATGCGGAACCGCTGCCCGGACTCCGTGTACGGGTTGCCGGCCATGCAGACGGCGAACCGCTTGCCCCGAAGATCGCGCCCGCCCAGGGTGCGGGTCGCATCGGTCAGCGGAATGAACTTCTGGAGCAACTCGGGCGAGGTGTGCTGGATGTCGTCGAGGTAGAGCAGCACATTGCTGCCCGCCTCCAAGGCGAACGCGATCTTCTCGACCTCCTGGCGCGCCGCCGCGTCCGGCGCCTCCGCCGGGTCCAGGGAGACGGTGTGCCGGCCGAGCGCCGGCCCGTCCACCTTCACCAGCAGCAGCCCGAGCCGCTCCGCCACGTACTCCACCAGCGTGGTCTTGCCGTAGCCCGGCGGGGACAGGAGCAGCAGCAGCCCGCCGCTGTCCGTGCGCCGTGCGTCCCCTGCCGCACCCAGCTGTTTGGCGAGGTTGTCCCCGATCAGCGGTAGGTACACCTCGTCCACCAGCCGGTTGCGGACGAAGGCGGACATCACCCTCGGCCGGTAGTCGTCCAGCCGCAACCGGGTGCGCTCACGGGCCGCGAGCTGCCCCCGCACCTGCTGGTAGGCGCGGAATCCGGGGACGTCGGTGGCCGCGAAACCGGCCGTCCGGGACAGGAACTCATCCAGCCGCAGGGTGAGCGCGCCGCGGACGATCCGAGGGTGTTCGCCCAGCAGCGGGGCCGCCGTGCCCGTCACGGACGCGTCCACGTCATGGCGCGCCAGCCCGGCCGTCAGCTCGATCGCCACCGCCTCCGCGATGTCCCCCGCCGCGAGGTGTTCGCCGGTCGTCCGCGCCCAGGCCGTCAGCCAGCCCTCGACCAGCCGGTGCGCAGCCGCGACCTCCCCTTCGGCCAACTGCGCCCGCACATCGTCCGCGTACGGGCAGGCGCCCACCGCCCGGGTGAACTTGTCCAACAGCGCACGGGCCGTGCCGCTGGTCGTGAACGACTCCCCGGACGCCAACTCCGCGACCAGGTAGTCGGCGGCCCCCGGATGGTGCAGCGGCAGGGCCGCGCCCGCGAGGGCGGCGGCGATCTCGTCCCGCAGACCGTCCGTCGCGCCCACCGCGCCGAACACCTCCTGCGCCCTGGCCAGTGACAGGGCCTGCCGCGCCCAGCCCGTGCGCTGCGCCCCGCTCGTGCCGTGCGCCCAGAACAGCTGCGCCGCGGCCCGGGCCTGCCCCGGGTGGCTCAGCAGCCCGGCGTCCGCGCGCAGCCGCAGCAGCAGCCGCAGGATCTGTTCGGTGTCGTGGTCGTGGACCCCCCGCTCATAGCCCTCGTCGTACGAGGACTGCGCGGCATCACGCACCAACTCCGCTATGTCTGCGCCGTCGATCGCCGCGGGCAGCAGCCGGGCGGCCAGGTACTCGGCCCGGTAGACCTGCGGTGACTCGGACGGCAGGGTGCGCGTCCAGTAGGGCCGGGTGGCGGCGAAAGCGGGGTCGGTGACGGGCGCCCGGTAGTCGGTGCCGGTCAGCGCGAAGGCGAGGCCGGCATCGGGTCCGCTCCCGTCCGGTACGACGGTCAACTCCGCGGCCCGGGTGGTCACGGCGAACCGGTGCGCGCCCAGACGGATGGTGTCCCCGCCGTCCGCGAACAGCTCGGTGCGGTCCCGTACCGCCCGAGCGGCCTCCTGGCGGGCCGCCTTGAGCCGGCCCTCCAACTCGTCGGCACGCACCTGGTCGCCGAGTGCCCGCAGTTCCTCCGCGGTACGACGGACCTTCACCGGCAGTGGGTCGGAGGCGAAGTAGGCGTGGGCCGCATCGGTGTCGGGCAGCGTGGCCGCGCGTCGAACGATCGCCTCCACCATGCGCTCGGCGGACCGGGCCAGCCGCTGTGCCCGCCGTGCCCGGGTGTCGTCGAGGGTCTGCCTGCGGGCCGTGAACGCCTCGTACACCTCGGTCCGCTTCTCGGCGATCCGGTCGAGGAAGTCGTCATGGGCGGCGAACCGGGACTCCAGCTCCTCCAACTGGGGCAGCAGCCGCGCGAGCTGGTCCTCGCAGGCGTCGGGCGTCTCGGCAGCTGCCAGGGCTCCAGTGACCGTCTGCGCGAGCAGCGCGAACTCGGCCGCGAACTCGGCCCGGCCCTCGTGGTCGAGGAGTTCACGTCGACGGGCGCGCAGGGTCGCCGAGGCCCGGTTGAGCGCGCCCATGGCATCGGCGATCCGCTCCAGGATCGCCGTGCGGACGGTGGTGTCACCGCTGTCCAGTCCGGTGACGGACTCGCTCAGCGCCCGCAGTCCTGCCGTGCGCTCGACCAGTCGGGCGCCGGCCTCGTCCGCCTCGGCCACCGTCGCCGACTGTGCCGCCGCCTCGGTCGCCTCCTCCGCCTCGGCGTGGAACGGGGTGAAGGCGTCCTCGCGCTGGAGGAAGGCCATCGCCCGACGGGCCGCCGACGCCGTGTCGTCCTCGATGCGGCGGGCGAGCGCGTCGATCGCCTCCGTGTCGGCGTACCGCATCTCGCGCAGGCCCACCACCTGCCCGTGGCAGGAACGCAGTTCGGCGATGCGCTCGACCCACTCCGTCGCACCCGCGGGCGCCTCGCCCTTGATGCGGCGCACCAGCCGGGTGATGCGGGCCGTCATCTCCGCGAGGGCCTCCGCGGACTGCGCGGTGAGGGCCTGAACGGTCCGGAACTCCTCCAGCACCTGCCCGGCGCTCGTCCGCACCGCCTCCAGCGGGGTCAGCAGGTCCCCCGTGTCGGGGTCGTCCAGCCAGTGGCAGCGGTCGACGGTACGGGAGCACAGCGCCACCAGGGACTCGTACACCTCCGTGGTGGGGGTGGTCTCGATGGCCCGGCGAGCGATGGACAGACAGTCGGAGATCCCGCGGACGAGGTCGGCATTGCCGATGCGCGCGAGTGGGCCCGAGCCCGTGGGCGCCCGATGGGTGGCGCTGACATAGGGGCTGCGCCACAGCTGGATCTGATGGACCAGGGAGGGCTCGTCGGTCTGCGGGTCGCGCAGCAGGATCAGCGTGCCGTCGTCGAACAGCGCGTGTCCGACACAACCCAACGGGCTCGCGGCCTCCTTGCGGATCGTGTTGTACGCCATCAGCAGGGCCCGGCCGCCGCCCGGGTCCTGGAAGACGTACAGCACGTCCTCGCCACCGGGGGAGGGCTGCGCGGTCTCGAACTCCAGACCGTCGGCGGCCACGTCGAAGACGCGCACCTCACCGCCGGCGAGGCAGTACCCGCCGGGGAAGATGATCCCCTGGTCGTCGGGGAGCCGCCGACAGGACTGGCCGATGGCGTCCAGCCTGGCCACCGCGCGGGTGACCGTGTTGAAGACCAGATGGCGAACGTGCTGCTCCTTGTAGGGCCGCACCCGCAGCAACAGCAGGGGGCCGACCCTGGCGTAGGACACATCGGCGTCGGCGAGCGCCTGGAGGGGCTCGTCGACCGGCTCGCGGTGGATGCCGTCCGCGCTCTCGGTGTCGTTCTCCACCTTGAGGGTGAGCGCGCCGCCCACCGTGGAGACGTACAGGTCCTCGCCGACGGCGATGTGCGGATGGCGTCCGAGCACATGGCTGTCGCGCTGGAGCGCGGTCCACTCGATGTCGTACGGGGGCGTGCGGGCGAGGTCGCGGTCCCCTCGGCCGTCCAGGAAGCGGACCGTGCCGTCCGGGTCGAGTGCCCAGCGCAGTACGCGCACGGCGTCGGCCCGACCGCCCGTGCCTTCGCCCTCCGCCGCCATCCGGAACACGGCCAACAGCCGGTCCTCGACCCGGCGCAGCCGGATCAGCCGGGCGCCCTGGAAGTAGCGGCACAGGGAGGCGAACTCGGCGATGAACGCCGGATCGTCCAACAGCCCGGGGACGGCGTCCGATGAGAGTGGTTGCCGGGCGCGGTCGTGGAGGCTGAACACATCGGCGACAGCGGTACGCGGGGTGAGCGCGGCGGACGGGTCGGTGCCGAACAGGAACACGTCCCCGACGGCGACGAGGTCCCGGGCGTGCCCCGGGGTGTCGACGGTGAGCGTCTCGGTGGCCGTCAGCTGCATCTCGGTGGAGCCGAAGGCGGCGGTGCGCGCGGTGTTGAGCGCCTCGGCGCGACGGGCGAGTTCGGTCGCGTGGCCGCGGAGCCGATCGCGCAGCAGATCGTAGGTGGCGGACTCCAGCTGGACTTCCGGCGAGCCGTCGGCGCTCGGGCCCCCACCGGTCTGCGCTGGAGCGCCATTGCCCGCACCGCGGGCTGGCCCGGGCGCCGTCCTGCTGGTGGCCCTCCCACCGCTCGCGGGGGCCGCCCCCCGTGCGCCGCCCGCCCCCCGTGCGCCGCCCGCGCCCTGCACATCCGTCGTGTCCATCCCGATCTCCATCTGGTTCAGCTCCTCACAACACGGCGGCGGTCGACAACGCGGCCGACGGAACGCGGGGAATGGCGGAGCAGCTGCCGCCCCCCGCGCGGCAGCTGCTCCCCTCCCGACCCCGGACCGCATCCGGCTCCAACCGGACACGGCCCGGCGTCAGGTCTTGACGACCCCGTTCATCGGGCGCTGCCCGGTCAGCGAGGCCAGGGAAGCGTCCCCGAGCCCCAACTGCTGGGCCGCGTCCAGGAGCTGCCGCAGCTGGCCGCTGTGCTCGCCGCCGCTCTTCATCAGCTGCATCAGCAGTGCCGAGACCGTCAGGTTCTGCACATCGGACGTCGACACCGAACCGAGGACCGCCGTCATGTCGTCCGTGAAGGACGACGATCCGTCCAGCCAGGGGCCGGCGAGGGTCTGGGCCGTCTGCGAGTGCTGGACGAAACCGTCCAGGCCCTTGCCCAGCGAGATCGACTGCACCAGCCGGTCGAAGAAGATCGAGTCACCGCCGACGATGTCGATGTCGGCGTTCTCCAGACCGGTCGCCAGGACGGTGGCCTGCGCCTCGGCGATCTGCCGCTGCACATCGAGCCCGGCGAGCCGGATGTCCTTCTCCGCCTCCAGCCGCAGTCGGTACTCCTCGTGGGCCCGCGACGCCTCGTCGAGCGCGGCCATCGCCGCGGCCTTGTCCGTCAGACCGGCGGCCTCCGCCTTCAGCTTCTCGCCGATCGCGGTGGCATCGGCCAGCGCCTTGGCCCGGCTGCCGTCCGCCTCCGCGGTGAGCTGCGCCACCGTGCCGTCCGCCTCCGCCTTCATCCGGGCGGCCATGGCATCGGCCTCGGCCCGGCCCGTCTTCTCGATGGCGGACGCCTCCATCTCGCGCACCCGAACGGCCGCGAGGCCCTCCGCCGCAGCCTCCGCCTGGATGCCCTCGGCCAGTCGGATCTTGGCACGGGCGTCCAGGTCGGCCGTCTTGGTACGGGCTTCGGCGAGGGTCAGCTCCTCGGCCGCCCGGTGCACGGCCGCCTGCTCGGCGGCCTCCGCCGCCTTGATGTCCTTGACCAGCTTCTCCTGCGCCTCGGCCTCGGCCGCGATCACCAGGGACTGCCGCTCGCGCTCGGCCTGTTCGACCGCCCGCAGTCGCTTGATGGACTCCTCCTGCTCGGCGACCGTACGGTCCACCGCGATCCGCTCCCTGATCACCTCGGCGATCTCGCGGCGCTCCGCCTCCAACTCCTTCTCGGCGGCGATGCGGTTGAGCTCGGTCTCCCGCTCCCGGGCGATGACCTCCAGCAGCCGGTCCTTCTCGATCCGCTCGCTCTCCACCGCGATCACCCGCTCGCGGTTCTTCGCGGCGACGGCCACCTCACGGTTCTGGTTCTCCCGCTGGATGCCCAACTGCTCCTCGGTCTTGAGGAACGCGCTCTGCGCACGCAGGCGCTCCTCCTCCACCACCCGAGCCGTCTCGGCTTCCTCCCGGGCCCGTACGGTGTCGATCTCGCGGCGCTGCTTGATCTCCGCGTCGGCCTGTCGACGCTCCAGCTCCAGGATCGCTTCCCGGGCGTCGACGTTCTGCCGGGTGATCTCCTTCTCCTCGTTGCGCTGGAACTCGTTGGTGCGCACGTGCTCGACCGCGGTGAGCTCGGTGATCTTCCGGATGCCCTGGGCGTCGAGGATGTTGTTGCTGTCGAGCTGGGCCAGCGGGGTCTGCTCCAGGTAGTCGATGGCCGCGTCTTCGAGGCTGTAGCCGTTGAGGTCGGTGCCGATGACCTGGATGATCCGGTCGCGGAACTCATCGCGCTTGGTGTAGAGGTCGGTGAAGTCCAGCTGCTTGCCGACGGTCTTCAGCGCCTCGGAGAACTTGGCGTTGAACAGTTCCTGCAAGGTCGCCTGGTCGCTGGCGCGGGCCGTGCCGATCGCCTGGGCGACCTTGATGACGTCCTCCACGGTCTTGTTGACGCGTACGAAGAACGAGATGCGGATATCGGCCCGGATGTTGTCCTGGCAGATCAGCCCGTCCCGGCCGGTGCGGGAGATCTCGATGGTCTTCACCGAGATGTCCATGACCTCGGCCTTGTGCAGGACGGGCAGCACGACCTGACCGGTGAAGGTGACGTCGACGGTGCGCATCTTCGAGACGATCAGCGCCTTGCCCTGCTCCACCTTGCGGAAGAGTCTGCCGACGACGAAGAGCATCGCGATGGCGATCAGCACGACCAGGGCGATGAGTAGGCCGATGCCCACGGTGATGGCGTCCATGAAGTTCCTCGGGTGGGAGCGGGCGGGCCGGAGCCCGGGGTGGAAGCGGAAGGGGGCGAGGCCGGTGGGGCGTGGGCCCCGCCGGGTCTGCGCTCGATCGGCGGCGGGCCGAAGGAGGAGGGGGTCCACCGGCGTCGCTATGCGCATCGCGAGCGCGGTGCGTCGGTCCCGGGTGCCGGTGCTGGATGCCGGTGCTGGGTGTCAGCGCTGGATGCCGGTCCTGGCTGCCGGTGGCGGGTGCCGGTGCCGGGTGCGACGCGTACGGCGGGTGGGGTGCTGGGGTGCCGCCCGGTTCAGTAGGGCGCGACCCAGAAGAACTCGCCGACCTCGTCGTAGGCGTACAGCAGACCCGTACTGCCGAGGGCGAGTGCGGCCGTGACATCGAGGCCGCTGCGGCGCACCTGCACCAGTGCCGTGGAGCCGTCCGACGCAGTGACCTCGGCCTGTCCGAAGCCCTCGTCGACGCGCCTGGTGCGGATGGTGCAGGTGCGGCCGACGAAGTCGATGCGGGACGGCCCGGGTTCGTCAGGGAAGAGGGCGGCGAGCGGTCGGATGGCCCAACGGGTCAGTCGCCATGCGCTGAGGACGGCCACGGGCAGGAGGACGGCGGCGAGGAGGTGGTGCAGGCCCCCGGAGACGCTGAGCCCGGTCAGGAGAACCGAACCGATGAGGCTGAGCGTCCAGGTGAGTGCGATCACCAGGGAGGCGGAGACGGCGACGGGCACCCCGCCCAGCCCCAGTGCATCACTGTCCAGGTCGGTGTCGAAGGAGTCATGGCCGACCGCTCCCACCAACACCATGAGCCAGAAGCAGATGACGACGACGAGGGCGGCGGTGAACAACATCGTCGGGAAGCGGAACACATGGTCCAAGAACTCGCCCATCACTGATCCCCCTCCACCCGGACCGTGCCCGGCCCCTTCGTCGTCCCGCCCCCGTCGATCCCACGTTCTGTGGGCACTCAGGCGGAATCCCCATTTCCGCTGTCCGGCATGGAGCTGGATCCCCGCCGACCATGGAGCTCATTCTTGCCCGGTGGTACGCCTGTTCGCATTGCCGTTGACCGGCAGTCTTTACGCCGTCTTAATGCCGGTCGCGGGCCGGTAGGTGCACATGGCACCCTTGCTCAGCGAGCGTTAGGAAAGCGTCAAGAGGGGGAGTTGAGCATGGCGGAGCAGGAGATATACGAGGATCATCTTGAGGGGTATGCCCAGATCCTCGCGAACGCGTGTGCCACCGGGCGTCGGTTGAGCCGCGATGAACTGGAGTCGTTGCGCGGCCGGGGTGAACGGGCGGCCGAAGCGGGCATCGGGCTCCGACTGCTGGTCCGCGCCCAACTCACCGCGGCCCAGGCCGTCCGGCCCGAACTCTCGAACCAGGCGGCGGAACATCTCCTTGCCGCGGTCGAGCAGGCGGTGGATGCGTTCGCGGCCGGTCACGAGCGGGCCCAGCGCCTCGCCGTCCGCCAGGAGGAAGCAGCGCGGCGCGAGTTCATCGACGATCTGCTCTACGGCCGCAGCGACCTCGGACGCCTCGCCCAGCGCGCCGAACGCTTCGGCCTGCTCCTCTCCCACGCCCATGCGGTGGCGGTGGCGCAGGGCCCCGAGCCGTACGACGACGGCTTCCCGGTGGCCCGACAGGTGGAGTCCGCGCTGATCGCCCGGTTCGGGCACCGGAGCATCCTCCTCACCACCAAGGACGGCCGGCTGATCTGCATCGCACCGGCCGACCAGGACGAGGTCCTCGGCTTCTTCGCCAAGCAGGCGTATGCGGCGACGGACGGCGGACGGGTGGCGATCGGTCGGCCGCACCCGGGCGCGGGCGGTGTCGTCCACTCCTACGAGGAGGCCCTGAACGCCCTGGAGCTGGCGGCCACCATGGACCTGCCGGACCCGGTGCTGCGGGCGGCGGACCTGTTGGTGTACCCGGTGCTCACCCGCGACCGACAGGCGATGAAGGACCTGGTGGAAAGCGTGCTGGGGCCGCTGAGCCAGGCCAGGGGCGGCGCCCGGCCGCTGCTGGACACCCTGACCGCGTACTTCGACACCGGATGTGTGGCGGCTGAGGCGGCCCGCAGGCTCTCCCTGAGCGTCCGGGCGATGACCTATCGGCTCGACCGCATCCGTCGACTGACCGGAGCGGACCCGGGCGATCCGGTACACCGCTACACGCTCCAAACGGCGGTGATCGGCGCCCGGTTGATGGGCTGGCCCGACCAGGAGCGCGCACGGGCTTAGCAGTTGCCTGCTCCTCCTGTGCGGCAACACGTGCGCCTGCCCTGTGCGGCGGGTGCCTGCGACCGGTCTGTCAGTGCTCAGTGCTCTGTGTTCTGTGTTTTAGGTTCTACGTTCTGCGCCTGTGCCTGCGTTTCGTCCCGGGCCTCGTCCCGGGCCTTCCCGGGTCTTTGCGCGGGACCGGGCGGCGCGTGCCGGTGACACCGCGGAGGCGCCTACGCGTGTACGCGCGTACGCCGGTCTCCGGATGGGGCCGCGTCTGAGCGCCATCGGCTGCGGCCCCATCGGGGGAGTGGATCGTCGGTTATCCAGAGCGTCGAGACGCATGCGGAGAGTCACGAGGTGGAGGAGTTCCGGCGCTCCTGCACGGCCGCCGTTGGGGTGCGGATGGATGGTGTGGGGCAACCCTGGGTAGGCTCCCCGCCCTTTGCGTCGACGCTGGTCGGGATCGCTCCTTCAGCTTGTCGCGCCATGCCCCCTTCGACCGGTATTCGGCTGCCGCGGAATGCATCCGTATCCGGAATCGACGACCCAGAACGTCGATAGTGGACAAGCCGGATGGGAATTTACGACACACACGGCATATGCCCTGTGCCGGTACTGTCTGAAAAGTGATTGCGTTTCCCGCAGGTCAGCGAAATCCATGAGCGTTCTCTCATTTGAGAATCCATTGACATGAGCATTGGTTACTCATAGCTTCCAGGAAACCGGAAGAGCGGCCACCGCCGCTCACCCGATCACACTGGAGGTCCGTTATGGAACGCCTCATCAAGAAGCTGGCCCAGGAAGAGAACTGGCGCGCATGGAACTCCGCGAACTCGGCTGCGGCTGACAAGTCGGGTTGCGTCAGCGCCAAGTCGGGTTGCGTCAGCTCCGCGCCCAAGTCGGGTTGTGTCAGCGCTGCGCCGAAGGCCGGCTGTATTTCCTAACGGATAGCCTTCGGGTAGGCGTGGGGGGGGGGGGGGGGGGGGGGGGGGGGGGCCCGCCCCCCCCCCCAAATATAAATAAAAAAACAAAGAAGCGCGGTGTGTATGGATGGGAATACAACACGAACGCACAG
>NZ_JBHYZO010000002.1:483575-821101 GCF_042753785.1 Streptomyces sp. NPDC059256
TTGGGGTGTGGTCCCCGGGCGCCCCCCTGGCGGGTTTTTTTTACATACGGTTTCCGTTGGGTTGGGGGGGGGGGGGGGGGTATTTCTTGGGCCCCCCCCCCCCCCCACCCCGAAATATTTACGTAACCAGGCATTGCCCGTCGATTTCTCCGAGCTCTCGACCAGTCAACCGGAAGCTTCGCCGCAGAACCCTTGCGCGGAACGTACCGAGTGCTGGAGCGGGCCGAGTTCATCGAGCTCCCCGAGAGTTCCCCGACATCCCGAGTGAGCCATATCCCCCTAGTGTTGAGCCTTTTTAGAGCCGATTGAGGTTAGACGTGGACGGTCAGCCGAGCTCCGACATCATCGATGAGATACGGGACATTCCCATCTATCGAAAGTCGATTGAGCAGGGATTCTTCCCCATCCTGGAGAAGCCGGAGATAGCCGACGGCTTCCCGGACAACTGGATGACTCCACGGTTGGCCAAGGCGCTGGAGGAGGGAGAGGCGGAGTTCGTCCTCTCCACCGGCACCAACCACGCCCGCATGCAGATCATTCGGCCGCCCTACTTCCTGCTGAAGACGTACTACCGGCTCTGGAGCGAACACCCCGACATCGCGGACACCTGGGAAGAAGGGTGCCGCCGCGTCTCGATCACCACGCTCCTCGCCACGGAACACGTGGCCCGCGTCAACGCCAAGAAGCGGGGAACGGTCCCCGAGGACGTGACGGCCCTCGACGACCGGCGACTCGACGAGCGGACCGTCTATCTGAACCTTCGGCTCGATCCCGAACTCTGGCTCCGCGAGGACGTGGAGCGGATGATCGCCGAGATCCGCACCGAACAGCAGGCCCATCCACTGGGGCGCTATCACCTCGACTGCTCCGGCTACCACCTGGCACATCTCATTCGCAAGGCCCGCGAATGGGGCCTGTGGGACACCTTCCCGCAGCCCGCCAGCGTGATCACGGCCTACGAGTACACGCCGGCCAACGTCCGTGCCTATCTCGAAGACCACATGGACTGTCCGGTCGTCGACCTCTTCGGCAGCACCGAGTTGGGCTACCTGTACTACAGCGACCACACGGGCCGCTATCACCCCCATCTCGATCGGATGAGCCTGGAGTTGGTCCCCGTCGCGCCGGGCAGCCACATCCACAGCCTCATCGTGACCAGCCTGCGCAGCCCCCACATGCCGCTCATCCGCTACCGCTCCGGGGACTGCGTCCGCACCATCGACGGCTCCACCGACCCCACGAAGGTCACCCGCTTCTGCGGCCGGGAGAAGGAGCTCCTGCCCACGCCGAACGGGTTGGTCTCCCAGGGCGACCTCGACGACGCCGTCGCCACCGCGGCCCCGGAGGTCTTCCTCTACCAACTGCGCGACGAGGGCAACGGGAGCTTCCGACTGCTGTACACCACCTTCGACGGGGTCCCCCTCGAACCCTCGGAGAGCGCGGGTCTGGAGAAGTTCATCGGCGAACTCACCGGATTCCATTGCGGCACCGAACACCGCACGCACATTCCGATTGGGATATCAGGAAAGTACGCCTGGCTCAAGATGGATTCCTAGCTCCCCCAAGTTTCCGATCCGGCTCTCGAAACCCCTGACTCTTGCCTCCCACCTTCGGAGCACTTCCCCGGAGTCAGGAACCGGTATCGAGAGCCGGAATCCGGATTTCCCGCGGGCCCTCTTCACACCAACTGTCGGCCCCATTCCAACGGCAGGCCGTGCACCCACCGGGCCCCTGCACGAGCAACACCAGCGAGCGACGCCGGACACACGGTCATCGTGCTCACGGCCGAACGCCGAATACCCTCTCTGGAGAGTCATGCAGACAACGCAACTGGTCACCGAATCCGACCTCACGAACCTCCTCGGCGACACTCTGCACGCCGAAGTCATCGAGTACTTCGTGAAGGACACCGGCGGTACGACCGAAGTGGTCGAACGCCAAGTGATCGAATGTATGCGTTACCTCTATCTGATTTCTCGCTACCGGACGGAACTCAGCGGTCTCTTCCTGCCCGTTGAGCAGCACATCGACGAGATCTGGCACTATCTCATCCTCCAGACGCGTGAATACGTGGAGCTGTGCGAGGAGAAGCTGCCCGGCCGGTTCTTCATCCACCACCGCAGCATCGGCTACGAGGACTACGCACAGGAGCCCGGCCGCGAGCAGTCCATCGAGGAGGCGCTGCGCTGGATTCCGCTGTACTGCAAGGAATTCGGCCCCTTCGACGAGGGTGCGCTGCCACACTGGACGATCGTCCGCTTCCTTCACCAGCGCATGGAGATGTCGTTGGAGGAGATCTCGGCCCTGGAGCCCGCAGCGTCGGCGGCGTAGCGCGCAAGCGCTGCCCTCCCCCGTGCCCCGGGGCCACCCCAAGCCCCCGGGGCCACCGCAAGCGCCGGGGGAACGCGAGGAGCGAGTAATGACGTCCCCGACCAGCGCCGACGGGCATGAGCCGACGGGCCCCACGGAACATCCCGCCCAACGCCGGATCCTCACCGTCCTGGTGATCTCCCAGATCCTCAGTGGGGCGGGGCTCGCCGCCGGAATCACCATCGGAGCCCTGCTCGCCGAGGAGATGTTCGGCTCCACCGGGCTCGCCGGCATCCCCAGTGCCCTGTTCACGGCCGGCGCGGCCGTCGGAGCGGTCGCGGTCGGGCGAGCCTGCCAACGCTGGGGCAGGAGGCCCGGTCTCACCGTGGGCTATGTCGCAGGGACGATCGGCAGCCTGGGGGTGGTCCTCGCCACCGCGCTGGACAGCATCCTGCTGCTCTGCGTCGGCCTGCTGGTGTACGGCATAGGCACGGCGACGATCATGCTCGTCCGCTACACCGGTGCCGACCTCGCATCGCCCGAGAGGCGGGCCCGCGCGGTCAGCATCGTCCTGTTCGCCCTGGCGGCCGGCACCATCGCCGGCCCCAATCTCGTCGGGGTGACGGGCGACCTCGCCGACGACTGGGGACTGCCTCGGCTGTCGGGCCCCTTCCTGCTCGCCGCCCTCGCCTTCGGCTCCGCGGCGTTGTTCGTCTGGATCTTCCTGCGGCCCGATCCGCTCCTGGTCTCCCGAGCCCTTGCGGCCGAAGCGGAGGCCGAGCGGCTGGCAGATCCCGCAGAGGCGGATGTGCCGGCTCCCCGCGCCACCATCTCGTCGGCGGAGCGCCGCATCCTGGTCACGGGTGTGACGGTGATGGTCCTCAGCCAGATCGTGATGATCGCGATCATGACGATGACGCCGATTCATATGTCGGACCACGGTCACAGCACCCAGACCGCGGGCACGGTCATCGGCCTCCATCTGGGTGCGATGTATCTGTCGTCGCCGATCTCGGGCATCCTCGCCGACCGCATCGGCCGCCCCTTCACAGCCGCGCTCGGCACCATGATCATGTTCGCCGCGGCCCTGGTGGCCGCCCTGGCCCCCGGTCACTCCATGGTGGCCATGTCAGTGGCGCTGATCCTGTTGGGGCTCGGCTGGAGCATGGGCTTCGTCAGCGGTACGGCCCTGGTCACCGACGCCCTTCCGCCGGCGACCCGCGCCGCGACCCAAGGCACCGTGGACGTGGGACTCGCCGTCGCCGCCGCCACCGGGGGCATGGCCTCCGGCCTGGTGTTCGCGGGCGGCGGCTATGACCTGCTGGCCCTCTCGGGCGGCTTCCTGATCCTGGTACTGGCCCCGCTCGCGGCCCTGCTCACCGTGCCCGCGTCCAAGGCGTCGGGAGCGGCCAAGGCCCCGGCGGCAGCCGAGCCCGCCCACGATGACGTACCCAGCAGGTAGACCGACCGCTGCCCCGGCCCACCGCCTCGTACGAGGGTCGGGCCTGCGCGGTGCTGTGTTGGGGCGCATCTCACCCGTACCGCGGTGCACGGCGGCGTACGTGGCGTACGGATGACCGCAGGACTTCAGCGATGGGTCACTGGACCAGGTCGGTGTGCGGATGACCCGGGCCGAGGTCGGCCGAACAGACATAGAGCTGGAGATGGTTGGCATCCGCGACCTGGACCCCGGGCGGGTTGGCCGCGCTGTTGTCGTCGAGCGAGGCGTGGCCTTGGTCCTCGTACGGGATCCAACCCTCCTGTCCGCTGTTCCATTCGTCCGATGCGATCGTCAGTAGTGGGCTCATCGCGGCGCCACAGGCGATGCAGAACCGGGCGATGGGATCGGTGAGGCCCCACGGGGGCCAGCCACCGACCTTCCAGCCGGGGGCGGTGGACAGCTCGTCCATGTAGAACTCCTGCGGGGCGATCTCATAGGTATCGTCCACCGCGACGCCGCCCGCCTGCCAGTTGCTCCAGTCGCTCAGACGCTGCTGCAACTCCTCGTCCAGATCCAGGAAAGCGGGGTACTCGACGATCTGCTCGGGCGCGAGCACACAAGGCTCCGGTAGGTAGCCGTCGTACTCCGTCTCGGACGGCTTGGGCGGTGTGACCAGGATGTCGGTGACTTCCGCGGCGGTTCGCCAGAACAACTGGGTCGGAGGCTTGTGCTCGGGCGGGTGCTCGAAGGGGCACCACAGCACCTGGAGCACATCGTGATGTCCGCCCGGCCGGTGGGGCGGTCTCAACAGGGGTACGTCGCGCGTGTACAGCTGGGCCACGGGCACCAACGGGCTGACGGGCCCTTCATGCCACTTGTCGCAGTCCGGCCAACGCTGCCTGGCGGGCCACAGAAGCGGCCCGCCGATCGAACTGTCGTGGGGCGAGGGCGCCCCGGAGCGCGGGTGCAACCGGGTCGCCGGGCGCGCGAGCGGGGCTAGCTGCGGAAAGAGCTCGGTGACGTCGAACGGCCGCGGAGGCGTGGTGCGGGTGATGTTCATACCGGCGATGCTGCCAGCAGCCTCTGACAGACGGATGTGAGAGCCCACAGTGAGAGCCCATCCCCGCCCTGGTCCGGAAGCAGTGGTTCGGATGCGCGCCCACTGCACATCAGTTGACGACGCGCCCGGCCCAACGGCAAGAACGGGCCGGGGGAAATACCCCTGGCCCGTTCGGGAGGTCAGACGACACCAACCTGTTCACCAAATACTAGTTGGCATCCTGTTGTTCCAACCATTTGGTGATCAGCTGGTTCGTCTCTTCCGGCTTTTCCTGCTGGATCCAATGACCGCAATCCAGATTGGCCACTTCCACATTGGGCACGAACTCTGCCAGCTTTTCAGACCTCTGGACCAGATCCCGGTCTCCGTAGATCATGAGCGTGGGCTGCTGGATGATCGGGTCAACGTCCGCCAGCAAGCGCCAGTTGCGGTCAAGGTTCCTGTACCAATTCACGCTGCCCGTGAACCCCGTCGATTCGAAGGCGGAGACAAAGACAGCCAGTTCGCGATCGCTCATGACGGGATCGCCGAGTGGTGTTTCCGCCCTGGCGAGATCGATCAGCGCCATACCCGGCTGAGGCTCCCTGAGGGGCTCGTTCTTCCGGTACATGTTGCGAAGGAACTGGAAGGTGTTCTCGTCGAACACGGCGTCCGCGACGCCTGGCTGCCGATTGAAGTGGACGAAGTAGAAGTCGCCGCCCAGCACGAGTTCCATGAACTCGATCCAGGGCTGCTCTCCACGCTCCTGGTACGGCAGGCTCAGGTTGATCACTCTGTTCACACGGTCCGGATGCAGCAGGGTCAGTCCCCAGACGACCATGGCACCCCAGTCATGACCGACGAAGGTGGCATCCTCGTACCCGTAGTGATCGAGAAGGGCGACGAGATCACCCGACAGGTGTTCGATGTCGTACTCCGTCACTTCGGCCGGACGGGATGAATTGCCATAACCCCGCTGGTTCGGGACGATGACGTGGTAGCCCGCAGCAACGAGGGCGGGCACCTGATAGCGCCAGGAAAAGGCGTGCTCCGGCCAGCCGTGACAGAGCACAATGGGTTTTCCCGCATTCTGTCGACCTGCTTCAAATACCTCAAGTTCCACACCGTTGACTGGAATGAGGGTGGCCTTGGGGAAATCGGCTGGATCGAACATCGCATTTCCTCTTTCTTTCGGCTTGATCAGACTCAGCCGACGAAAATTCCCGAAGACAGCGCCGCCGTACCGCTGACGGACCGAGGGCCGATGCGGTTGGGGGCAGTGGGACTCGCCGGTGAGGCTATGTCGCCATCCTGCCGACTGAAACCGGTCAACCCATGACCGGTTTTATGTGAAATGTTGTTGGTATGCGAACCGACCGGCTGGTGGCCATCCTCCTCCTGCTGCAACGGCGCGAGCAGGTGACAGCAGCGGAGGTCGCCCAGGAATTGGAGATCTCCGAGCGCACCGCCCGCCGCGACCTCGACGCCCTGGCCATGGCCGGGGTGCCCGTGTACTCCATGCAGGGCCGGGGCGGCGGCTGGCGCCTCGTGGGCGGCGCCCGCACCGACCTGTCCGGGCTGACCGCGAGTGAGGCCCGCGCCCTGTTCCTGGTCGCCGGCCCGGCATCGGCTGCGACGCCAGCCGTGAAAGCAGCTCTGCGCAAGCTCGTCCAGGCCCTGCCGGAGCCCTTCCGCATGCAGGCCGAGGCAGCGGCGTCGTCGTTGGTCAAGGACCCACAACGATGGGGGGCGGATCGGATCGAAGTCCCACCACCCCGCTTCCTCGACGAACTCCAGGACGCGGTGATCCGCGGTGTCCAGGTGCGGATTGGTTACGTCGATCGCGAAGGAGCCGAAACCCAGCGAACCGTCCACCCGCTGGGCATCGTCGCCAAAGGTCCGTCGTGGTACCTCGTCTCCCACACCGAGTCCGGCCGGCGGACCTTCCGGATCGACCGCGTGTCGTCCGTCGACCCGACCGACGATCCCGTACACCGACCCGAGGACTTCGACCTCGCCGAGAGCTGGCGCGAGATCGCCGACGAGATTGACCGCAGGCGAACGCCCCTCGAACTCCAGGCGCTGTGCGTGCCCCATGGGGTGGGCAAGCTCCGGATGGTGCTCGGCGGTCGGCTCCAGGTGGGGGGTTCCACGGCGGACGGCCGCATCGAGGTCGTGATCCGCGGCTACAACGAGTACGCGCTCGCCGGTGAGCTCGCCGGGTTGGTCGAATGGATCGAGGTGACTGGCCCTCCGGGTGTGCGGGACCACCTGGCCTCGATCGGCACCGCGCTCGTCGAGCGATACGGCTGAGCCCGTCCCGCGTCGCTCGTCGAGCGATACGGCTAAAACCGTGCCGTGGTGTCAGAGCGCGGATCGTGGAGGCGCCCTCGCGGAGAGCGGTCGTCGCAATGCGTTCCGGGGGCGCCTGCCCTTTGCGGGTGCCGACACGGTTCCCACCAGCGCCCTCAGGCGTCAGCGGGCCCGGGTGGAATCGTGTCAGCGTGCCGCCTGCGTCACTTCATCGACCCACCTACGGGCCTCAAACGCGAAGTCGACCTTGCCCACGTCGTGGTGGGCGGCGATATAGCGATGGGCCGTGGGCTTGTCACGCCAGTAGAACTGATCGGGAGCGCCGGGCCGCAGATAGATCTCGCAGCCGACGGCGTTGGTGACGAACGTCAACTCCAACGTCGCCGGACGGTCTGCGGTGCTCAGTTGGTCGCGCAGGACGAAGACCTGGTGGCAGTAGAGGTGCGACTCCGTATCCGGTACCCGCTCCTCCTTCACCTGGGACGACTCCCAGGAGTAGCCGGCTCCGGCAAGGGCGTTGAAGATCACTTCGTGCAGGGGGAGTGCGGCCACGTGGACCAGGTCATAGTCCCGCTGCTCTGGCTCTCCGCCCTCCTCCTCAAGCCCGGTGCGCACACCGAGCACCACGCCGACCGTCTGACCGGAGATCTCGGTCAGCGGTGTTTCCCACTTCAGACGTTCTTCAAAGGACTTGCGCTGTTCTTCTCCCTTTTGAAGCGTCACCCAACTGATTCCGGAAGATATTCGCCCCAGGTATCTGTAGGTGTGCTCCCCGGACGGCTCATCCGCCTGAACCCCCAGTTCAAGGCTGACGTAGTCGACCTTGAAGACTCCCTCCACCGAGCGTACGCACACTTCCCCCTTGAGCGGACCGCCCGGATAGCTAGGGCCGGGAGCGATCTCCGTCTCGACCTCCGCCGTTGCGCCGCTCTTTCCGAACAGCCTCTTGAAAACCATCTACGGGCCCTCCCCAGAACACCGTTGGCTGAATCTGCGCTCTATGAGCGCACCCCGGCGCCCATTATCGGCCGGATCAGCCGTCTTGCTCCAACTCATCACGTGGAGCACGGCTTTGCTCGACTGTCGGAGTCGCATGCCAAGTCGAATCCACTGCGGCGAAGTTGACACGTCACGCTGTGGACCCACGTCCCTTCCTGTCTCTCCCCGGAGCCAGGAAGAGGGAGGCGTGGGGCCGCGATCGGGGCCGGCTGCCATGCCCACTGCCCGTTGGGGTTGCACTCCAGGCCCGCCGGCCAGCTTGGCCAGCGTGGTCAGCTGGGGCAGGAAGTTCCGCTGGTGGATGGCAGACCACCCGCCCGGCTCGGGGAGGTCAGGGGTTGATGAGGCGGCTGGTGAAGCCGTCGCGGATGAGGGACTCGTACGCTGCATGCGCGTCCTCCGGCACTTCCTGCTCGATGGCGAATCCGAGCTTTGGATACTCGATGACTCGCTGGAGGTCGCCGACGAGCATGTCCAGGACGAGTTTCTCGTCGCCGATGGACTTCAGATAGTCGTCGAATCCCAGCGGCTCCGACGTGCAGAGGATCTCGACGTCGGGCCACAGCTTGCGGGCGGTCGCGAACGACCGCCTTTCCATGTAGGGCTTGGAGACCAGTAGCACCGACGTCGGAGCGATGCCTGCGGCGACGAGGACTTCACGCGAGAGGGTGATGTTCTGCCCGGTGTTGCCGGCGTTCGGTTTCAGCAGGATCGCACCGGCGGGGACGCCGAGGTCGATGGCGTGCTCGCGGAAGTGGACGGCCTCACCACGCGGGAAGACCTTGACGGTGGTGGGGCTGTTGCCGCCGGTGAAGAGCAGGGTCGGGAAGAGCCCGGAGTGGTACAGCTCGGAGGCATGGGCTGCGACGCCGAGATCGTGGCTACCCAGCCCGATCGCCACGTCGACGGGCCGCAGCTCGTGCTGCATCTGGTGGTAGTTCCAGATCAGTTTGGCCTGGCGCCTCTGCTCCAAGGTGATGCCCTGCTGGTCGTTGCTCACGCGCTTCTCCTTGGCCCCGCTGCCAGGGCAGGTCGGGCCCTGACCCATGGCTTTGATGCCTTCGGTACTGCGCAGCCGGTGCACAAGTCCGTACTGCGCGGCCACCGTGGCGGCCTGGTTGAGGACGAGGTGTCCATCATCCCGGGTGGCTGCATCGGAGAGCAGGATGTGGCCATGAGCGGTGTCCAAGTCGCACTCGTGCCTGTTGAGTGAATGGATCGATCAATCCCTCGATGAGATCAGGTGCAATGGGCGTCACATTGGGCGTGGTGGTACTGACGATGGGGGATCGCAACCCTGATCTCCTGGCCCTGCTGGAGTCGGTTTCGGCTCAGGACGGAGAGCTCGCCAAGGTCGTGGTGCTCGGCCAGGGAGCGGGGCTTCCCGAGCTTCCGGCCGCTGTGACGGGCGTGGAGCTCCCGGAGAACGTGGGGATTCCCGCCGGCCGGAACGCCGGGGTTCGGTGGCTTCGGGAACACGGCGGTATCGATGTCGTGGTGGTCCTGGACGACGACGGCCTTCTTCCTCGGACCGACACCTTCGAGCTGATCCGGGGGTTCTTCATCGAGAACCCGCGCCTTGGAGTGGTGAGCTTCCGGATCGTGGACGAGGACGGTCTGACGCAACGCAGGCACGTTCCCCGCTTGGGCTCGTCCGATCCGACCCGTTCAGGTGAGGTCACGACGTTCCTCGGAGGCGGGCACGCCATTCGGATGAGCGTGATCGATGAGGTCGGCGAGTTCCCGGGGCCGTTCTTCTACGCACATGAGGAAACCGACTTCGCCTGGCGGGCGCTGGACGCGGATTGGGAGATCCACTACCGGGCGGATCTGCTCTTGCGTCACCCCCGTACCGAACCCTCCCGCCACGGTGCCTACTACCGGAACACGGGCCGGAACCGAGTGTGGCTGGCCAAACGCCATCTGCCGGCCGTGCTGATCCCGGTGTACCTCACGTCGTGGGCGCTCTACACCCTGGCCCGCAGACCACCCCTGGCCGGTCTCGCCTCGTGGTGGGCCGGATTCTTCGAGGGGGTCCGCACTCCCTGTCCGCCGCGCCGCCCGATGCGATGGCGGACGGTGTGGCGCATGACCCGCCTGGGACGCCCACCGGTGCTCTGATCGTCTGCGAGCGCGCTGCACTGCTGGTGCGCGTTCGCGCTCGTGCTGAAGTCCGACCTCCCGGTGTACGAGGCCCGTACAACCATTCGCCCGGTTGATGGGTCTTGGCTTCATCGCAACGTGTGCTCTCTCGTTCGAAAGCCTCGGGGCCCGTTGGGTCCCGCACCGCACAGGAGACTTCAGCCGTTCATGCACAGACACCTTCGGCTCACCCTCGCCACCGCCGTTTCCGTCGCCCTGACGGGTGGATTGCTGGCCGTCACTGCGGGAGCGGCGAGTGCCGCGACCAAGCCGGCCAAGTATCCCGATGACTTCAACGGCGACGGCTACCGCGACTTCGCCGCGTTCCAAGGCACGAACAGCCCGCGCGGTGGTGCGGTGAAGGTCATCTTCGGCACCGCAAAGGGGGCCGGTACCAAGACCCAGGTGATCAGCCAGTCCAGCCCCGGTGTCCCCGGCACTGGCGAGACGGATGACGAGTTCGGCAAGCGGAGTGCCGCTGCTGACTTCAACGGTGACGGCTACGGCGACCTCGCCGTCTCAGCTCCTTCCGAGGACGTCGGCCAGAACCAGAACCAAGGCGCCGTGACCATCCTGTGGGGTTCCAAGAACGGCCTCGACGGTGGTACGGCCGTCCCCAACAAGGTGGCTGTGGCGCCCTTCGCCACATTCGGGGTATCCCTGGCCGCCGGTGACTTCAACGGTGACGGCAGGCCGGAACTCGCCGTGATCGGACGGAGCAGGACCCACATCTACCAGGGCACGTTCACCCGGCAAGCGATCAGCGAGAAGGTGACGAGTCCGGACCATCCCACACTGTGGGACACCGGGCTTATCGCGGGCGCGGTCACCAAGGACAAGGCCACTGACCTGGTCGTACTGGGATTCTCGTCGGATCCCAAGGTGCGCGTGAGCGAAGCATGGTTCCTCAAGGGAGGCACGAAGATCACCCCTGGAAAGTCCCAGCGGCTCGGAGCCGACAACAACGTCAGCCTCAACGGAGTGATCGCTGACTTCAACAAGGACGGCTACGGTGACATCGCCGTGGGCAATCCGTGGGACGCGAACAACTCCGGTTCGGTCACCGTGTGGAGGGGCGGCTCCAGCGGCCCCGGTACCGCGACTCGCATCACCCAGTCGACGTCGGGCATCACCGGCACACCAGGACGAATGGATCGGTTCGGCACCTCCCTCTCTGCGGGAGACATCGACCGTGACGGCCATTCCGACCTTGCGTTCGGTGCCTATGGCGAAACCGTTGGCGGCCGTTCGTTCGCCGGAGCTCTCCATGTCCTTCGGGGTGGCAAGGTCGGATTGTCGGGCACCGGATCGCAGTTCATCACCCGTTCCACGGCGGGGGTTCCCGGATCCGCCAGGGAGGACGACGAGCTCGGTGTGTCGGTTCGACTGCGCGACCTGAACGGTGACGGCCACGCGGACCTCCTCGCACGCTCCACGAGCTCCTCGCTCCTGATGCTGGGTGGCAAGAGCGGGATCTCCACCCAAGGGATCACCGAGGTCGCCCCGGAGTTGATTGACGGAAGCCTTCAGTAGCGCGTCGGGCCCAACCGGCGTGCTCGGTAGAAGCGCCCCGCGCTGTACGGAGCACGTGGGGCCGCGTTGCAACGTTGCCGCGTCATGGAGACTGTCCGCTTCAAAGGGTGATCAGAGCGGGGAGTCGTGAGCGCGGCTGCGGTCCCACGTTGTGGGATTTACCAGTTTTGAACTCGGCATCCCACTGCGACACCCTTTTGTCCCCCATGGGCACTCGTCAGGAGAGGCCGGTCAGAACTGCTTCTTGAGCGTCACATTGGCATTGCCGATGACTGTCCGGCTATCGGTGCAGAGCTGAGGTTCGGCGCTCCAGGGCCCTTATCACTGCGAGCAGGTTGATATCGCGCCACGCTGCCTGTTGGCGACCTCCGTCACCGGAGAACGCGAGGGTTCGACTTTGTTCAGACAGGGGCGCTGGCTGTCATGTCGAAGCCCGTATCGTGACCATGGATTCGCTAATGCGAACCGATGTGTCGAGTGATCAAACATCTCAAGGAGTGACGCCCTGGTGAAGGTCGGTCACTTTGGCGTGTGCGGTGCGCGTCGCTTTGTCCAGTTAATGGCGAATCGAAGGCGGAAGGTCTTGAGGGAAGTGCGGCGAGGCTGGGCTGGTTGGTTCAGAAGTTCACTAGGGGCTATGGCATGGGCAAGTCAAGTGGGCATATTTGGACGTGTTTCCGGGGGTGTCTGTTGCGATGGTGAAGATCTCGCTAACTTCATATTGCGATCATAAATCAGCGACGGTTCGAGTTGCTGCCGGGCGAGGTGTGCGCGCCTTTCCCGGTCTGCGCGCGTGAAACCCAGTAGGGCGTCGCACAACGGAATGGACGGGTATGCAAACGAAGAATGCTCGGAGAACTCGCGGCCTGGTGGTCGGTGCGGTAATGCTGAGCTTCGCCGGTTTAACCGCGACTCCCGCTCTTGCGGAGGGGTCGTGGACTTCCTACATATCGAACTGGAACCTGTACAACACCTCCCGTACATGGTCGGACGGGAACACTGACGCGGTCGGTACTTCTGTACGCTTCACGGGTTGCAGCACCGACAATGTGTTCAATTCGGCGACGCTCAAGCTCTGGAAGTCCGTGACGGGCCCTGACGAGGACAGGGGTAATCAGGTCAACACGTGTAACCGTGTCTTCTGGGGCGATGTCTCTGCAGGAAGCTACTACTTCGAACTCTGGGGAATCAGCAGCGGAACGCTTCTCAACGTCACGACGGTGAAGACCGAGTACTGAGACTGAGTTCCCGTTACGTACTCTAGGTGTCCCGGCGCGTCAGCGTGCCGGGACACCCCTTCGCGCCGATCGACCAACGACAACCCGTCCTCGAACAGAGGGCGTCGGATGGTGTTACCTCATGGCTCTGGCTTTTCGAAATCTCGTCTTCCGCTATGGCCCCAGGGCCGAGGTGTTCCATGGTCTCAACTTGAGCATCGCAAACCACTCGACCGTACTGCTTGGTCCGAACGGGGCCGGGAAGTCGACATTGATGGCCCTCGCCGCTTCTCATCTGCGGCCGAATTCGGGCTCGGTGACTTGGCGGGATCTGGATGCGTCGGGCCGGAGGGATCGGGTCGAGTACCGGACCGCGGTGGCCTGGATCCCGCAGCAGATCACGCCTGTCCCCGGGCTGACCGTACGTGAACAGGTCGCGTACGGAGGCTGGTTGAAGGGCATGTCGCGCAAAGCTGCTTGGGATGCTTCTCAGCAGGCGGTCGAGCGAGTCGGTCTTGCCGATCTGGCCACCCGTAGAAGTCACCAGGTGTCAGGTGGGCAATTACGTCGCATGGGCATCGCTGGTGCCCTCACTCACCGCAGCGAAGTCATTCTCATGGATGAGCCGACTGCCGGACTCGATCCGCAGCAGAGGCGGATGTTCCGCTCGCTGTTAGAGGAACTCGGCGACTCCGTGCAGGTGGTCGTGTCCACACACCAGACGGAGGATCTCGCCGATCTCTACCAGGAGGTGGTTGTCCTCGACCGGGGAGTTGTCCGTTTTCAGGGGCCCACGGAGGAGTTTCACTCCCTCGCCCAGGATCTCGGTTCCCAACAGGGGCGAGCGGAAATGGCCTATGCGCGACTGGTCGACGGGGAGGCATGAGCATGCTGCTTCGTACCACTCTCCGTTCCTCCTCGGCGTCCGTTCTCCTGCCGCTCCTGGCCGGTTTCGTTCTTGTCGTCATCGGCCCTGATCTCACACCGTGGGTCACGGCTCACTACTGGCCCTCGGTGACGGGAAACGCAACCCTTGCGCTCCCCTTCGTCGCCGCTGCCTGTGCGGCTTCCGCAGCCTGGGAAGGCGCCCGACTGAGTCGGGGCAGGGCCTTCGACCAGGCGCCGGTACGCGGGCCACTGGCCATCACCATCCCGGTACTGATTCCGGTGGTTGTCATGGGGCTAGTCGGCATGGCGTTGGCCCTCCTCCTCTCCGCGGACGCCGCTGATGTCGGCCTGGGGCTTCCGAGCCTCGGGATCCTGTCGGTGGTGACGGGGGTGCTGATTACGAACACAGTCGTCGGCTGTGTCGTCGGCCGGGTCATGCCCGCAGTCTTGGCTGCGCCGCTGGCCCTGATCAGTAGCTTCTTCGTCAATGCTTATCCCTCGTCGTG
Organism: Streptomyces sp. NPDC059256; assembly: GCF_042753785.1. Classification (NCBI taxonomy): domain Bacteria; kingdom Bacillati; phylum Actinomycetota; class Actinomycetes; order Kitasatosporales; family Streptomycetaceae; genus Streptomyces; species Streptomyces sp. NPDC059256. The sequence goes on from NZ_JBHYZO010000002.1 coordinate 497,964, forward strand.
GAGCATCTACTGGTTGCGGCACCTCGTTGGGGGCGGTCTCGACAACTGCTGCTCGGCCGATACCGCACTGGACACAAGGGCCTTGTCGAGTCCCGTGGTGTTCATGACTGCCGTATGCCTCGCGGCATTTGTGCTGATCTGGCGTAGAGGCAGCATGGCGTCCCTGGCCGTCGCATTGGTTCTCACACTCGGCGGATTCGGCATCGCGGGATATCTCGCCCGGGACCTCGGCGCCGAACCCTTGCAGGCGCGTCAGACCAGCGACCTGCTCTGCGACGGGGAACGGCCCACCGTGTGCCTGTGGCCCGAGGTCAGTGACAAGGCCATGGTCCATCGCGAAACACAGAGTGCAGTGGCCAGGTTCGAGGCGGCGGGAATCCGCATCGCGGGCACGCTCACCATGGCCCATCGCCCGGCCTCCGATGAGTCCACGCTGGGAATTCCCACTGACCCGCGTGTTCAGGACATTCCGGCGGGTGTCGCATCTGGCATGCTGCCGCCGGTGCCCGATTGCGCGCTCAAGGGTAGGCCCTACCCGGCGGGCGACTCCATCGGTCCCATGGCAGCCTGGCTCTACGCCATTGCCGGCGCGCCCGTCGATTCAGTTGCTGGCAGATTCGGGGAACAGGAGGCGGCATTCGCCCAACGGCTGCTGAAGCAACCTCGTGCTGCCCAGGTGTCCTGGTTCGAACGTACGACTGAGGCGATGCGGCACTGCGGTACTGCGGCGCCCCGTGTCGGTTGAACTTCACGGAAGGCAGTACATGATCTGGTGGCTCAGGGTGCGCGCCGCGCCCGTCCTGGTAGCAGGCACGGCGTCAACCATCGTGATCGGCTTACTCATCGGGGACACGGAGATCCCCGTGCCCATCGCAACCAGCGGAGCTGGACGCTTTCTTGTGGCTCATTTCATCGGTGTGATCCCCGCAGCGTTGCTGCTGTTCGGGACAGGACGCGGTGACTCCTTTACGGAAGGCGTTGGAGCGCGTTCCGTACGGCAGTGGGATACAGGGCTTGCGGTGGCCGTGTCGCTTCTGTGCCTGTTCACATCGGCGCTGTTCTCGGCCGCGGGCACCGGTGACACGACCATGGTCGTGGGGCGGAACGTAGCCGGATGTATCGGGCTGGCTCTGATACTTCAACCATTGATGGGCCACCTCATCGGTGCCGCCGCCCTTCCTGTCATTCCCCTGGTCTGCGCGGCGTCCGGCTGGGCGCCAGGTGGACGACCAGAACCATGGGCGTGGCAGTTGCACCCAGGCGACTCACTGCTTGCCCTGGCGCTTGCTGGACTTACCCTCGCTGTAGGGGCTGCTCTCACAGTCTTTCGCCGAGAGCCGTCCAGGGTCGCCCTACAGATGGGGGGCAGCGACTTCCGGTGAAGCCAAGCCGCTGCCCGTGATCACCGTCAGTCGAGGAAATGGTCGAACTCGCCCGCTTTGACGCCTTGGATGAAGGCGGCGAGTTTGGCGCGGTCGGTGGTGATGACCGCGGTCGGGCTGTCGCTCTCGCGGATGAGGATGGTGTTGTCCTGGCTTGCTATCTCCACGCAGTTGGGGTCGTTCGCGCCGGAGAAGGTCGACTTCTGCCACTGTGCTGGCTCGCTCATGCTGTCCTCACAATTCGCGTGCGATGTGGTGGATGAGCTGCTGTGACTCGTCGGGCGCAAGTGCGATGCTTCGAGCCGTGTTGAGCAGCGTCCTGTACCTCCTGAGTTCGGCTTCGGACCCGAGGAAGTGAGTCCCGAAGGCGCTGTCAGCTTGCACCCAGTCGAGTTGCGCTACAACGCCTTCGGCGTACAGGACGGGTTGTGTGGCTTCGATTCAGTCCTCACAGGTGAACGGGATCACCCGGACGGTGACTCCGAGGCGGTCGCCAATGCCCATCGGCACACCACCAGTTCTGTGATTCGCGTGGACGGTCTGATCATTGAGGCGTCCGTGCTCGTCCGGGTCCACGACGATCGCCCCGGTGTGCTGCCCGTGCCCGCCGATCCGCGGGCGGATGCCGAGCACGGGCGGGGGTTGACCCTCATCGACGCGTGTTCCGATGCCTGGGGTGTGATCCCCCTCGGTGGTCCCCGGGCCACGGGCAAGACCGTCTGGTTCGTCGTGTTGACGCGAGGGTCGGAGGCGGTCTGATGTCGTTCACCGTGCCGCTGGTCCTATGGGCGCTGGTGACCGCGCCCGTGGGGCTCCTCGCACTGGGTCGGATACGACCGCGTACGGAGGCGATGCCTGTACCGCCTTCGGGGCCGACGGGATTCGTCCGGGGTGCCCCGCCGCTGCCGCGGGTTCCGGCGCATCAGGCGCCGCTGCGGGGCGAGGACACCGTGAACGTACGCCCCTATGTCCTGTTGGCAGAGGCCCGTTCCCCGAGTGAGGAGGCGCGGATGTGCAGCCGCGCGGGGACGGTCACCGAGGCCGGTTCCTGTTGTGGGTGTTCGATGAGGTCGATGAGTGCCGTCACCGCCGTGCTGGCCGTGCGACGCGGATCGAGGGAGACCGTCGAGACCGCGGGCGCGGTCGGGGTGCCGGTGGCGTAGGACGGGTCCTCGCTGGCGCAGACCAGCAGCAGATCGGCGGGGACGGAGAGTCTGCAGCGCGCGGCCGATGCCAGGACCCGCCGTCCGCACGGGTCATAGAGCCCGTAGATCGCGTTCGGGCGGTCGGCGCTCGACAGGACGGCGTCGTACGTGTGGCCGTCCTCGTCGCCCACGGCCATCGGGAGGACGCGCGGTGGGATTCCGCGTCCCGCACACCACTCCCGGTAGGCCGCCACACAGGTGCGCGTGTAGTGGTCGTCGGCGACTCCCGCGATCAGTGCGACGCGGTCGGAGCCCTGGGCCGCGAAGTGGTCGAGGACCTCGTGGGTGGTGGCCCGGTGGTCGTTGTCCACGTACACCTCTCCCGTGCGCGGCTCGGTGGGGTGTCCGTCGAAGGCGAGCGGTAGGCAACGCGATCTCAGGATCCGTACGACCGGGTCGTCGCCGGGGCTGTCCAGCACCAGGACCCCCGCCACCGGCAGCGTCGACCACATCGAGTCGTCGGGCGCCGAGGGAAGTGCGGTGAGGGCGTAGCCGCGCTTGTGGGCGGCGGCGGTTGCCGCCGCGATGGCCTGGGCGAAGAAGGGGACGTCCGCGAAGTCCCAGCGCCGGGGGCCGTAGGTGGTGACGGTGAGCGCGAGGGTGCGGGAGGCGGTGGGGCCGCCGTACCCGAGGGAGGCGGCGACGGCACGCACCCGGGCGCGTGTGGACGCGGTGAGTCGGCCGGTGCCGTTGAGGGCGTTCGACACCGTAGCGGTGGAGACCTCGGCGGCACGGGCGACATCGGCGATCGTCACGCGGGACACGCGCTCAGGGTACGGAACCGGCCAGCGGTCCGGAATGTGCGCACCGGACGGTCCGAGCGCTGTGCACGGTCCGGGTACGGATGCGGAGGAAGCCCGAGCTCAGCGCGGCGCGCTGCGGAATTCGTCGTGACAGGGGCGGATATGGCCGATATTCGCCGTGGGGGAGCGATGGTGGTTACGGGGTTAACCACGAAGGATGCGGTGCAGCCGAGCACTTGGAGGAGTGATGAGCCCCGAGCTTTCCCGTCGCCGTCTGCTGGTGTCCGCCGGAGGTCTGGGCGCCGCCGCGGCCCTGGCCCCCGCGACCACCGCGTCCGCCGTGTCCTGGCCCAAGCGGCACTCGGCGGCGTACGTCGTTCACAACGCCAAGGTCCTGACCGGCGGGAACACCACCAGGACCGCCGAGGCCATCGCGGTGGGCCGGGACGGCAAGGTCATCGCCACCGGTCCCTCCGGAGTGATCCGCAAGCTCGTCGGCCGGGACACCGAGGTGATCAACGCCTCCGGCGGCACGGTGATGAACGGAATCGTCGACGGCCACGCCCACCCGTTGGAGGCGGGCGCCAGATCGCTGAATCCGAGCCTCCACCACCAGGAGGTGACCGTCCCGCAGCTCCAGGAGATCCTGAAGGGCTTCCTCGCCGACAGCGCCTCCAAGGAGCCGGACGGCTGGCTCGTCGTGGAGGACTGGAACCCGATCGGACTGCTGCCCACCGGTACCGTGCCGAGCCTGAGCATCCTGGACGCCCTTCCCACCCGTCGCCCCATCGCACTCATCGGCAACGACGGTCACAACACCTGGGCCAACCGGCGTGCGCTCGCGATCGCGGGCGTCACCGCGAGCACCCCGGACCCGGCGGGCGGCCAGATCGTCCACGGACCCGACGGCTCCCCGACCGGGCTGCTCAAGGACGAGGCCCAAGGGCTGGTGCGACGGCACATCCCCGAGGCGACCGAAGAGCAGTTGCTGAACGCCTGCGCCACGACCCTGGCGTACGCCGCATCGCAGGGCATCACCACCTTCATGGACGCGGTCGTCGGCGACTGGGAGCTGAAGACGTACGCCGCTCTCGCCGCATCACGAAGGCTCCCGCAGCGGGTCGTGCCCGCGCTGCGGCTCAGCGCCGACCAGGCCAAGGACCCGGCCGCGGCCCTGAAGTACGTCAAGGACCTGCGCAAGAAGTACGGCGGGGTGAACCGGCTGTACTTCGGCACCGTCAAGGCGTTCCTCGACGGGGTGATCGAGTACCCGGCGCAGACGGCCGCCCTGCTCGCCCCCTACCTCGACGAGCAGGGGAAGCCCACCGGGAACCGCGGCGACCTGTACTCCACATCGGCCGAGTTCGGACGGCTGGCCACCGTGCTCGACCGCGCCGGGTGGCAGCTCCACGCGCACGCCATCGGCGACCGTGCCGTACGGACGGCACTGGACGGCTATGAGGCGGCGATGCGGGCGAATGGCCGCCGCGGCAACCGGCACACCGTCACCCACCTCCAACTCGTCCACCCCGACGACTACAAGCGTTTCGCGCGCCTCGGTGTCGTGGCCTGCATGCAGTTGCAGTGGGCGACCCGCAACGCCTGGACCCTGGACGCCCTGCTGCCGTACATCGGCAAGGACCGCCACCGGCTGCTCTACCCCGCACGCAGTCTGGAACGCAACGGCGCGTTCCTCTCCGGGGGTTCCGACTGGCCGGTGGACCCGCTGGGGAGCTGGAACCAGATCCGTACCGCCATCGACCGGCAGGGCCACGACGGCACCGACGGGGCCCTCTACCCCGAGCGCGAGGCGCTGAGCCGGACGTCGTCGCTGCGGATGCACACCGCAGGTTCGGCCCATCAGCTGCGTCTGGAGGGGATCACGGGCTCGCTGACCCGCGGTCGCGCTGCGGACCTGGTGATCCTGGACCGCGATGTGACCCGGGTCCCGGTACGGGAGATCGGCACGACGCAGGTGCGGTTGACGCTGGTCAACGGCAAGCCCGTGTACGAGGCCGACTCCGCCGCCGGCAAGGCGCTGCGCGCGTCCCAGGCGGTGGGGGCAGCGGCCCGGCCGGCGTCCTTGCAGCAGGTCCACGGCGACCGGCACAAGGCGTGCGGGTGCGGTTCGGACCGGAGTGCCCGGGCCTGATCGGTCCCGCCGACGGCCGGGGACCGGTTCCCCGGCCGTCGATGCGCGCTCGCCGTCAACGCGTCGCGGGGTTCTCCCCACGGGACGCGAGGGAGAACTCCGCAGCGAACGCCTCCTGACCCAACGCCGCGATGACCCGGGCGGTGATGCGGTCCACATCACCGCGCTCCGCCTCGGGCAGCGGAGCGCCGGTGTGTGCGCGTGCGCTGGCCGCCATGCCCAGCAGCCGGGCCGCCTCCGCAGGCTCGCCGCCGAGCGCACGGGCGCCCGCGAGGCCCTCCCACGCGAGGGCGACGGCCCGCGGGTCGCCGCTGTCGCGGGCGACGGCAAGTCCCTGGGTGTGGAGGGACAGGGCCGAGGGAGCATCGCCGCGCTGCTCCGCGAGGAAGCCGAGTTCGGCGAGGAGGAGCGCGGGGCCGGGCCCGAACTCGACTTCGCGATGCCAGGCGAGTGTCCGGCGAAGATGCGTCTCGGCGAGTTCGAAGTCGCCCGCCCTGCGGGCCCCGAGGGCAAGGCCGATCTCGCCGTGGATCTCACCGGCCGCGTAGCCGTGTTCCGCGGCCAGGGCCATGGCCTCGCGGTGGAGTTCGGCCGCGCGGGGGAAGTCCCCCATCAGCAGGGCCACCCGACCGAGCCCGGTGAGCCGGTCCGCGGCCTCCGGCCAGAACTCCAACTCCTCGGCCAGACGCAGCCCCTGTTCATGCAACTGCGCGGCCCTGGCGTAGTCACCACTGATCGCAGCCAGCGCCGCCAGTGGGTACGCGGTCTGGAGCCGCCCCCAGGCGTCTGCGTACTCCTCGAAGATCACGTGGGCTTTCGTCGCGCTGCTCCGGGACGCGGTGAGATCACCCCTCAGCAGCGCATGGGTGGCCTGCGTGCTGAGCGCCGCGGCGATGCCCCAACGGTCGTCGGACGGAACCAACTCGGTCAGCGCACGGTCCACCAACACCTCGCTGCGCGCCAGGTCCTCCCCCGCGGTGAGGGAGGCATAGCCGAGGAACCACACGGCCCGGGCCCCGCCGTCGGCGCTCGCCGCTGGCAGGGGTGCCCGTTCGCTGTCGACCCCTCCGGCCAGCAGGGCGAAGCCCGCGTGCCACAGGGCGACACGCGACCGTACGTCGTCCTGGCCTCTCCCGGTGATCCGCAGCGTCTCATCGAGCGAACGGACGGCCTCGCTCAGCCGGCCGCGCAGAAACCAGTACCAGGTCGAGGCGAGGGAGATGCGCGCTGCTCCGGCCGTGTCCTTCCGACGCACGGCCCACTCCAGTGCGGTGCGCAGATTGGCGCTCTCCCGGTCGAGGCTCGACAGCCAGCGCCGCTGTTCCGCGCTGTGGAGCCGGGGCGCGGCCTGCTCGACCAGTTCGGCGTAGACGCAGTGGTGGCGTTGTCCGACCGCCTCGAACTCGTCTGCCTCCGTCAGCCGTTCCAGGGCGTACGCGGCGATGGACTCCGGCAGCCGATACCGGGGCCCGTCCGCCACCGTGACCAGGGAACGGTCCACCAGCCGGATCAGCGGGGTCAGCACGTCCTGTTGATCGCCGCACACTGCTTCGGCCGCTTCGAGGGTGCAGCCGTCGGCGAAGACGGACATCCGGCGCAGGACGGTCCGCTCGTCGTCGCCCAGCAGCTCCCAACTCCAGTCGATCACCGCGCGCAGTGTTCGTTGGCGCGCGGGTGTGCCGCGGTGGCCACCGGCCAGCAGCCGGAACCTGTCGTCCAGCCGGGCGGACAGCTCATGAACGCCCAGTGCACGGACCCGGGTCGCGGCCAGTTCCAGCGCGAGGGGGATGCGGTCGAGACGACGGCAGATCTCCGCAACGGCATCGGCGTCCTGCTCGGTCAGGGCGAATCCGGGGGCGGCGGCCGTGGCGCGTTGGACGAACAGTCGCTCGGCGTCGGTCTGTGCCAGGGGCGGCACCGTCCACACGGCCTCTCCGGCCAGTCCGATCGGTTCCCTGCTGGTGGCCAGTACGGTCAGCCCGGGAGCTGCGGTCAGGATTCTCCGTATGACGTCGGCGGCCGAGTCGATGACGTGTTCGCAGTTGTCGAGCAGCAACAGCATCCGGCGGGGGCGCAAGGCGTCCTCCAACCCTGCCGCACCCTCCTCACGTACCCCGAGGGCCGCGCTCAGTTGCTCGGCCACCTCCAGGGAACCGGCGAGGCCGACCATCCGTACGCCGTCGGGATAGCGGCCGGCGAGTTGGCCGGCGACGGCTTCGGCCAGCCGGGTCTTGCCGACCCCACCGGGGCCGGTGAGGGTCACCAGGCGGTGCGCGGGCAGTAGTTGGCAGATCGCGGGCACCGCTCCTTCCCTGCCGATGAGAGCCGTGAGCGGGGCCGGCAGGGCGTTCTCGTTCCGTCTGCGGGCGACCGCCGCCGTCTCCAGTGCCTCATCGTGTTCGAGGATCGCCTGGTGAAGGGCGACCAGCTCCGGGCCGGGATCCACGCCCAACTCATCGGCCAGTAACTTCCGCACCCCGGCGTAGGCGGCCAGTGCTTCGGACTGCCGGCCCGATTGGTAGAGCGCCCTGATGTGTACGGCGCGCAGCCGCTCCCGCAGGGGGTGCCGGACCGCCAGCTCACCGAGCTCATCCGCGAGCGCATGGTGTTCGCCCAGCTCCAACCGGGCTTCGGCGAGCGCTTCCCACCCGGTGAGCCGCTGCTCCTCCAGATTGTTGACCGCGGCGTCGAGGAACCCGACGTCGCTCAGGTCGGCGAAGGGGGTACCCCGCCATAGGGCCAGGGCGTCCGTCAGCAGGTCCGCCCGGGTCCGCGGGTCCTCGATGGCGTAGGCGGCGGCGGTCAGCTCGGTGAAACGTTGGGAGTCCACCTCGCCCGGGCCCGTCCGCAGCAGATATCCCGGTGCTCTCGATTCCACCAGGCTTCCCGCGCCGGGCTCACCCTGTGCGAGGGCGCTGCGCAGTCGGGAAACCTTGGTCTGGAGGGCGCCCACCGGGTTGCGGGGCACCCGCTCGCTCCACAGATGGTCCACCAGTCGATCGGTCGAGACCGTCCGTCCCGCATGGATGAGCAGGGCCGCCAGCAGTGCGCGGACCTTGGCCTCGGGGATGTCGACCGGATCGCCGGCCGTCGTGGAGACGGTGAGTGGACCGAGCACGGAGAAGCGCATGCCGGAACGGTAGCCGGGGCCTGCGAAAGCGCGAACGTCCGCAGGTCGCACTCAGACCGTCCGTACCCCCCCGCGGATCGTCCGTACGCCGTCCACCGACCGTCCGTACCCCGCCCGCGGATCGTCCGTACCCCGCCCGTGGACGGTTTCGTCGATCGTCCGCAGACCGACGGCGGTCCGATGGCGGTCCGACAGGGGTCCGACAGGGGTCCGACAGGGGTCCGACAGTACGGGCGGCGAATGTGCTGTCAGCCGGAAGGACCGGCTCGGTGCAGTCAGCCGAAGAGGAAACCAGGAGTCAGAGATGACCGTGCTGGAGAACGAGAACCACGAGCGTTCCACGGTGTCCGTGATCGGTCTGGGGCAGTTGGGAACCCGGCTCGCCCAGGCGTTCCTGAGCGCCGGCCACACCACGACCGTGTGGAACCGCACCGCGGCGAAGGCCGACGCACTCGTCGAACAGGGGGCGGCCCGGGCGGACAGCGTGGCAGCGGCGCTGGCCGCGAGCGAACTGGTCGTGGTCTGCCTGCCGGACTACGCGACCGTCCAAGACCTGCTCGGGCCGGTCGTGGACGGTCTGCGCGGCCGGGTGCTGGTGAACCTGACCTCAGGCACTCCCGAGGACGCAACCAGGGCGGCCGACTGGGCTGCGGCGCACGGTGCCGGCTATCTCGACGGCGCCGCCATGAGCGGCACCCGACTGGTCGGGCGCCCCGAGGCGCTGTTCGTCTTCAGCGGCTCGCCGGAAGCCTTTGCCACCCATCGACAGGTGTTGGCGAGCCTGGGCAACGCCGTGTACCTCGGCAGCAACCCGATGCTGGCCCCCGTGTACGACACCGCCCTGTTCGGCCTGGTGTGGGGCGCGTTGGCCGGCTTCTACCACTCCGTTGCGCTGGTGGGTGCGGCCGACGTCGACCCCACGGCCTTCGCGGCGGTCGCGAAGGGGCACATGCCGTTCGTCACCTCGCTGATGGTCGATCACGCCCGTCAGATCGAGGACGGTGGATTCCCCGACGACGACGGCACCGTTGAGGTGCACCGGGCGGCGATGGAGCACCTTCTGCACACCAGCAGGACGCAGGGCATCGGCACCGATGTGCCCGAACTGTTCCAGACACTGCTGAACCGGGCCGCGGCGGGCGGGCACGGCCAGAGCGGCATTGCGAGTGTCGTGGCAACGATCGCGACGGGAGAGCGCAATGTCTGAGCCGACCGGGCCGGCCGGGCTGAATGAGTTGACCGGGCTGAATGAGGTGACCGGGCCGGCTGGGCTGAATGAAGTGACCGAGCCGACTGGGCCGACCGGGCTGACTGGGCCGGCCGTGACGGTCATCGGGCTCGGCCGGATGGGCACACCGATCGCCGTCGCCTTCCTCGACGCCGGGTACACGGTGACCGTGTGGAACCGCACGGCGGCGAGGGCCGAACCGCTCGTCGCCCGCGGCGCGGTCCTCGCGGACACCGTCACGGAAGCCCTGGCCGCCAGCCCGTTGGTGATCGCCCCGCTCCTCGACCACGACGCGGTACGGGAGGCCCTCGCCCCTGCCACCGCCGCGCTGCGCGGTCGCACCCTGGTCAACCTCGCCAACAGCACCCCGGAGCGGGCCCGGGAACTGTCGGCCTGGGCCGTCGGACACGGCGCCGACTATCTCGACGGCGCCATGATGGCCCTTCCCCAGACCGTCGCGACCCCGATCGGATTCTTCCTCTACAGCGGTTCCCCGGATGCCTTCGCCGCCTACCGGACCGAGTTGGAGGTGATGGCACCCGCGCACCACTTCGGCGCGGACCCCGGTGCGGCAGAGATCCACGACCTCGCCGTACTCGGCGTCGGATACGCGGCTCTGGCCGGTTTCCTGCACGCCGCGGCGGTGCTCGATTCGGTGGGCACCCCGCCGGAGGTCCTCGCCCCGCTCGCCGCCCGATGGCTCCACGGCATGGCCGAGTTCCTGCCCGAGTTGGCACGGGAGGCCGGGTCGGGGACGTACGCGGAAGGCGTCTCCACGATCGACTTGAACCGGGCCGCGGTCGACGGCCTCGTCGACCTCAGCGGCAGCCGGGGCGTCGCTGCCGATGTGCATGCCCCGCTGAAGGCGCTGCTCGACCGGCGGGCGGCCGACGGCCATGGGCAGGACAGCTTCTCCAGCCTCTTCGAACTGCTCAGGGCCCGGCCTGCCGCACCCGCGGATTGAGCTCCGAGCGCCTTCGAGACCATGACCTGGCCAGCAACCAGTGCCGTGGCGAGCAACGAGGGCCCGAGCCCCGGCGAGCAACGAGGACCCGAGCCCCGGCGAGCCGTCGATCACTTCCCGGAGCCCGCCGTGGTGCGTTCGCTGTCCGACGCCGTCCCCTCCGCATGGAGGTTCGGCATGATCCGGTCCAGCCAGCGCGGTGTCCACCAGGCCGATTTGCCGAGCAGGGTCATCACCGCGGGCACCAGCAGCAGCCGTACGACCGTGGCGTCGATCAGGACGCTCGCCGCCAGCCCCAGGCCCAGCATCTTCACGACGATGTTGTCGCTGATGATGAATGCCGCGAACACACTCACCATGATCAGTGCGGCGCAGGTGATGACCCGGGCGGTGATCTCCAGGGCATGGGCCACGCTCGCCTTGGGGTCGCCCGTGACCAGCCAGGCTTCATGGATGCGGGAGAGCAGGAAGATCTCGTAGTCCATGCTCAGCCCGAAGACGATGGCGAACATCATCATCGGGACATAGCTCTCGATGGGCACATCGCCCGAGACACCCAGCGCCGGGCCGCCCCAGCCCCACTGGAACACCGCCACGACCACCCCGTAGGAGGCGGCGATCGACAGCACATTGAGCACCGCGGCCTTCAGGGCGACCAGCAGCCCTCGGAAGACGACCAGGATGACCAGGAACGCGAGTCCCACGACGACGGCGATGATCAGCGGGAGGCGGGCCGAGACGATGTCGAGGAAGTCGACCTGGGCCGCGGTCGTACCGGTCACATAGGTCTTGGCGTCCGTCCCTGACACCCCGGACGGAAGGGCGTCACTCTCCAGCCGGTTGGTCAACTCCGTCGTCTTCTCGTCCTGGGGTGCGGCGACCGAGTAGGCCGTGCCGATCAGTACGTCACCGTCCGCGGTGGGTTGGAGGGGTGTGATCGTGGCTGCGTCCTTCACCCCCGTCAGCGACTTCTGTAGTTGGCTCGCCAGGGCGGCCCGGTCCGACTGGGGCACGTCCGACTGGTCCACCACCAGCGTCAGCGGGCCGTTCGAGCCCGGGCCGAAGGCGGACGACATCAGATCGAAAGCGCGCCGGTCCGTGAACGACTTGGGGTCGGCGCCGTCGCCGATGTGGCCGAGTTGGATGAAGAACACGGGGAACGACAGGATCAGCAGCAGCACCACACCGCCCGTCAGGAACCACCAGGGCCGGCGTTCCACCCGCTGGGCGTACCGGTGCCAGCCGCCGTGGGCCGGCTCGCCCGGCTCGGCGTCCGTTTCGGCGATGGGCGCCCGGACGCGCAGCTTGTCGATGTGACGTCCGACGAGGCCCAGGATCGCCGGTACGAGCGTGAGCGCACCGATCACTGCGGTAACGACGGTGACGGCCGCCGCCAGTCCCAGTTTGCCGATGAAGCTGATGCCGGAGACCCACAACCCCGACAGGGCGATGATCACGGTGCAGCCGGAGAGCAGCACCGCATGGCCGCTGGTCGCCGCGGCCATCCCGGCCGCGGTGACGGGATTCTCGCCGTTCATCAGGTTCTGTCGGTGGCGGGTGACCAGGAACAACGCGTAGTCGATGCCCACCCCGATGCCGATCATGGTGGCGAGGGTGGGCGAGACGGTCGCGAAGGTGGTCGCCGCGGCAAGCAGTCCCAACAGCGCCAGCCCGCAGATGGCGCAGATCAACGCGGTGACCAGCGGTAGTACGGCGGCGATCACACTGCCGAACCCGATGAGCAGGACGACGATCGCCACCCCGAAGCCGATGGCCTCGCTGAGTCGGTCGTTGGGTTCGGGACGGGCGAGTTCGCCGAGCGGCCCGCCGTACTCGACATCGACGCCCGCCGACCGCAGCGGCTGAACGGCGGAGTCGACGCCGTGCAGATAGGAATCGCCGAGAGTGGACGGCTGCACGTCAAAGCGGATGGTGATGTACGCCGTCTTCCCATCGGTCGACAGGGGTCCGACACTGCCCGTGGACGGTACGGTCAGCGGATTCTGCGCGGACAGCACGTCCGGCAGCTTCGACAGGCTCGCCACCACCGTGCCGAGCTGGCTGCTCACGGCGGTCAGCGGCCGGTCGTCGTCGTGCAGCACGATCTGCGAGCTGTATCCGCCGGCCTGCGGCTCGTGCTTCTGGAGGACGTCGACGCCGTCCTGCGACTGGGTGCCGGGGAGCGAGAAGTCGTCCGAGTAGTCGCCGCCGTAGCTGTGGTGGAGCACCTGGAGCCCGGCGAGGGCCGCGACCCACAGCACGATCACCACCACGGCGTGGTGCGCACACCACTCGCCGATACGACGCAGTACTCCCTTGTGCACGGCGGGGGTCGCGCGGTCGGGGCTGTGCGGCATCGACATGCGTACTCCCGGCCCGGGGCGACGCTCGCGCGTCCGCAACAGAAACCACCTTGGACACTCCGCATTCAAGATCGGTCCTTGGCGCGGGGCACGTCGGGGCGGGGGAACGGGTGACGTGCGAGGGGCCGGACGGCGGATCCTCCAGCCGTTCAGGGGTCGGGCACTCCGCTCGTGCGGGTGGTCGGGCACTGCGTCCGTGCGGGGGCTCGGGCACTCCGCTCGTGCGGGTGGTCGGGAACTTCGGCTGTGCGGAGGGTCGGGAACTCCTGGCGGTGATCGCACGACCACTGGGGTGATGCGTTCCGCTCAGGGAGGTCAACGCGATGACGAGTACGGACTGCCAAGGGGCCACCGCCCGGGACTGGTACGGCGATGACTCCCTCTGGGTCGACTTCGCGCCCGCCATGTTCTCCCCGGACCGCGGCCGGTCCGCCGCAGCGCTCATACGGGAATCCACCCTGCTCGACCATCCACCCGGCACCCGGGTACTGGATCTGTGCTGCGGTCCGGGACTCTTCCTGGGGCCGCTCGCCGAGCGCGGCTACGAGGTCACCGGTGTCGACCTCAGCGCCGCCATGCTGACCAGGGCGCGCGAGGCCGTGGATCGGGCGGGTGCCGTGGTGCGGCTGGTCAGGGCCGACATGCTCGACTACGTCGAACCCGAGGGGTACGACCTCGTCCTCAGCCTGTTCACCTCCTTCGGCTACTTCGCCGACCCGGCCGACAACCTGCGGGTGCTGCACAACGCCCGGCGCAGTCTCGCCCCTGGTGGGCGACTGCTGGTGGATGTCATGGGCAAGGAGGTCCTCGCGGGCTGGATCGGACGCCCCCAGGTCGTGGACCTCCCGGACGGCTCGTACGTCGTCCAGCGCGACACCGTCCTCGACGACTGGCGGCGACTGCGGACCGACTGGACCCTCGTCCGCGGGGAGCGCGCCCGCACCGCGTCCATCCACTGCACCCTCTACAGCGCCGCCGAACTGCACCAGCACTTCCGGGAAGCCGGATTCACCGAGGTGGAGGTGTTCGGTGACTTCGACGGCGGGCGCTACGACCAAGGCTCCCGTCGGCTGATCGTCCAAGGCAAGCGCCCCCGCTGACCACCCCCCACGCACACAGCCAGGAGGTCCCATCCGCATGCCCCCCACGACACCGGCGATCCCCCGACCGGCCCTGCCGGACGCAGCCGATGCGGACCCGGTCGCGCCGGATGCGGCCGTACCGCTCGACTCACTTCCGCTCGACCCCGTACCGGTGCACGCGCACATCACGGACGCACTCAAATCCGCCGCGTTCGTCCGCCTCTCAGGATCGGTCGTCCTGGCGCGCTTCGAGACGATGAAGGTGTACGCAGCCCTCGGAGCGGTGCGCGCCCTGCTGGAGTCCGGCCGGATCACACCGGGCCAGACCCTGGTGGACAGCTCCAGCGGGATCTACGCACTGGCGCTCGCGATGGCGTGCCACCGGTACGGACTGCACTGCCACATCGTCGCGTCCACGACCGTGGACACCGTGATGCGGGCACAACTCGAAGTGCTCGGGGCCACGGTGGAGCAGATGCCACCGTCCCAGAGCCTGCGACTGGACCAGGAGCGGCGGGTACGGCGGGTGCACGAACTGTTGGCGCGACGGCCGGACATCCACTGGATGCGGCAGTACCACGACGGCGTGCACCACACCGGCTATCGCGAGTTCGCGGAGCGGGCGTCCGCCGCACTGCCGAACGGGCATCTGACGGTCGTCGGCGCGGTGGGCACCGGTGCCTCCACGGGTGGGCTGACCACGGCACTCCGCGAGCGGGGGCGGGCCGTACGGCTGGTGGGCGTACAGCCCTTCGGCAGTGTCACCTTCGGCAGCGAGGGGTTCAGCGACCCCGAGGCGATCATCGCCGGGATCGGGAGCTCCATCCCGTTCGGGAACGTACGGCACGAGCTGTACGACACCGTGCACTGGTTGGACTTCCGTCATGCGATGGCGGGCACGGTGGAACTCCTGCGCCGCCATGCGGTCTTCGCCGGGCTCTCCACCGGAGCCGCGCACCTGGTGGCGCGTTGGGAAGAGGCACAGGAGCGGAACACCACGTACCTGGTGGTCGGCGCCGACACCGGCCACCGCTATACGGAACGGGTCTTCGGGCGCCATGAGGAGGCGCAGGACCCGGCCGGGCTACGACCCGAACGCATCGACTCGCTGGAGCGACTGCGTCCGCCGTGGTCGGTCATGGAGTGGGCGGGAAGGCCGGCGCCGCCCGGTGCCCAGGTGGCCGACGACCCTCATGGGTCTGCACCGGAACCCACCTCGGCGGGCACACGGTCCGGTGACCCGTGGACGGCCGAGAAGACCCTGTGGACCGCGGGGGACGCACGATGACGATCGCCTCGCTCGAATCGCTCTCCTTCGGCCTGGCCAGAACGGTGGAGGCCGCCACGGCCGCCGGCCACCGGCTCTGTCTGCTCACCGGAGACCGCGGCTACTACCACCATGAGTTGACCGCGCTCCCCGCCGGCGCCGCACTCGATGTGGTGGACGTCGACACCACCGACCCGGATGCCGTGCGCAAGGTCCTGACCGCACTGCCCGACCTCGCCGGGCTGATCAACACGACGGACACCTGGAGCGTGCCGGCAGCCGACCTCGCCGCCGAACTGGAGCTGCCCGGGCCGGATCCGGCATCGGTACGGCTGCTCAGGAACAAGGCCCGGGTCCGGGCGGCACTGCACCGGGTCGGATTGAGCCGCGGTTCGTCGACCGCCGTGCCCGATGCCGTCATCGCCGCCGCCCGCGCCGGGCGGACGGGCCTTGCCGCGCTGTGTCCGGCGCTCGTGCCGCCCGTGGTGCTGAAGGACTCCGCCGGCACCTCGTCGCGGGGCGTTTGGATCGCCCACGACGAGCAGGAACTACGGGCGGCCTTGGTGGCGGCGGGCGCCATGGAACTGCGCGGCGAACTGTTCGCCGAGCCGTATCTCGCCGGGCCCCTGTACAGCGCGGAGACCCTGAGCTGGGACGGGGAGACCCGACTGCTCGGTGTCACCAGCCGGCACACCTCGCGCAGGCCCGCCGTCCGGGAGGAGGCCGCGGCCTTCCCCGTGGCGCTACCCACCGCAGAGCTCGCCGCTGTCGAACAGCGGATGGCGGCCGTGCTCGCCGCGGTCGGACACCGGGAGGGCTTTGCGCACATCGAGTTCGTCCAGACCGCGCAGGGGCCGGAACTCGTGGAGATCAACCGCCGCATCGGGGGCGCATTGATCGGTGAGGCGCTCTGTCTGGCGCTGGGCACCAATGTCTACGAGGCACTGGTCGATGCCGTGTTGGGCCGTCGGCCGAAGCTGATGGACACATCGCCCGGGCCACGGTCCGGCCCTGCGGTCGCCTTCGTCCTGGTCTACGCCGACCGACCCGGTGTGGTGGAGGGTTTCAGCGGGCTGGACGGGCTGCGGACGTTTCCCGGCCCACCACGGTGGTACCCGGTGCGGGTGCCGGGGGACGAGGTGCCCAGCGTGGCGGACCAGCGCGGCTGCACGGGCATGGTGCTGGCCGAGGCACCCACCGCCGAACTGGCACAACACCGGGCGTGGAGCGCCGCGACGACGGTCCGCCCGGTGCTGAGGACGGTCCTCGGGCCCTAGCGTCCTTCTCCGGAAGGACGCTGGCCAGATGGGTGGTTGCGGTATCCGTGCACTCCTCCCTCGCGGGTGCCGCACCAACCGGGTCGGGCCGGGGACGACCGATGGGGGCGGCACTCGCGGAGGGCTTCGAGTGCCGCCCCCTGAGGGACCTGTCTGACGACGCATCCTGTCGCCGTGGTCAGGCACGTACTCCGGCAGGACGGCTGTGGTCAGACCCGTACTTCGGCAGGACAGCTGTGGTCAGGCAGGTACTCCGACAGGACGGCTGTGGTCAGGCACGTACTCCGGCAGGACAACGGCGGGGTGGCTCACCCTGCCGGCGCATCTCCTACGCCGCTGCCAGGACGGCCGGTCCCGGCTGCTCAAGCCACACCCGGGCCAGATCGCGACGGGCTCGCGCGACCCGTGACCGTATGGTCCCCACCGGGCAGCCCAGCAGATCAGCTGCTTCGACGTACGACAGACCGAGTAAACGCGTCAGGACGAACGCCTGCCGTCTGCCCGGCTCCAGCACACGCAGGGCATCCCTGAACGCCACCGACTCCTCGAAGCCGGGCAGATGGCGCGGTTGGGCACGGTCGGCGGCGCCGAGCCAGTCGTCGGTGTCCGCGATCCGGGGTCGTGCGGCAGCCCTGCGGTAGCGGTCGACGACCACGCGCCGGGCGATCGCGAGGAGCCAGGAGCGAGCACAGGCCCGCCCGGCGAACCTCGGCAGACTGGGCAGCGCCCGCTCGAAGGTCTCCTGCGTGAGGTCCTCCGCCGCCCGCCCGTCCGCCGTGAGATGGGCGACGAACCGGCGTACGTCGTCATAGGTGGCCTGGACGAAGAGTTCGGCGGCCTCCCGGTCGCCACGGCCCGCTGCCAGGGCCCAACGAGTGATTTCCGCGTCCCGGTTCAGGGCAGCGCTATCCGTTCGAGGATATTGAGAAAGCATGACAAAACGTCCTTCACGTCCGGGCGGAACCGCACAGGTGGCGCCCGTAGGGGTGTTGAGGTGACGAGTTCAGGACGGAAGGAGCGGTGGACCGCGCCGGGGGAGCGTGCGTAGCAGTTCCACCGAGACCGGCAGCTGGATCGGGCGGCGGTCGGCCGGGTGCGCGGGCGGCAGCGGGGGTGGCGGTCGTACGCCCAACAGCACGGCCCGGAGGAACCGCAGCCCACGGGCGCCGAACAGGGAAAGAGCCAGGGCGAGTTGGAGCAGGGCCCGTTCCCCTCGCCACAACCACCAGCCGAACACGGCCCCGGCGAACATGTGCGCGAGGGCCATCCCGCCCGTCAGCGCCGAACCGTCCAAAGCCCGGCTCAGGAAGTCCAGTTCCATCGAGAGCGGCCCATGGGGCAGCTGCTCGACGGGGAGGACGGATCCCCCATGGCCTGCGTGGTGCGCCATATCGGGTCCGTGGTGGGCGGTGGGCATCGAGCCGTGCCCCGCGTGATGGGCAACCGTATTCGAAGGCCCATGGCCGGCTCCCTGCCCCCCTCCGCCATGGGACACCATCCCGAACAGCACATGCAGGAACGCCTGCCCGGCCGCGCTCGCGCCCATCACGAACGCCGCCCCGCGCACCTTGCCGGTCAGCCACCAGGCCGCCGCGCACACCGGGGGCAGGGCCAACGCATATCCGGCCACGGACGGTGGGACACCGGACGACAGATCGTGGCCGAGCCCGGACACCACGACGCACACAGCGGCCAGCACCGCGGTGTGTGTGAGGCGGAGGAGGCGTCCGGCTGCCATGGCGGTCATCGTGCCAGTGCCCCCCGGGCCTCGGGGAAGCCCAACCGATGCGGATACATCGGACGATCAATGGGTTTACCCGGACACCGATATCAAGTGATGCACGTCACATGCGTGGGTGGGGAACTTTTCGGTCGGCACCACCGACTGCTCCAGCGAAAACCAGCCGACAAGCAGCCGACGAACAGTCGACGAGCAGCCGATGAGAGCGGAGCCCAGCACATGCAGGCGAACGAGGCAGGTGCGGAACATGCTGCTCCCACAGCGGAATCCCACCCCGAGGAGCCGGACCGGCGGACGAGCGGTGCGGCCGACCGCAGCCGCCCGGCGCCGGTGACCCTGCGTTCCGACCTCCGAGCCGGTCTCGTCGACGGTGTGATCGCCCTGGTCGTCACCGCCGCAGTCTTCGCGATCCTCTACGCACGCATCGAGGCGAAGACGTCGTCCACGGTGACGGTCATGCCGTTCATGGCCGATGCGGGCGCCTTCTGGATGTACTTCCTCAGCCAGGCGTTCGGCTGGTCCGCGTTGCTCTGGGCGTGGGGGACGGTCGTGCTCGGACTGCTCCTGTCCGGCCCCCGCCCGGGGCGACTGCCCCTCTCCGCACCGACCCTGGAACGACTCCACCGCACCACGAGCCTCAACACCATCGCCCTGATCTTCGCCCACGCCCTTTTGTTCGGGGCAGAGTTGGTCAACCACAACAAGGACGGCCTGCTCGGCGCCATGGGCACGGCCTTCGTCGAGGTGTTCGTACCCGGCGGCTATGACTCAGGCACCG
The DNA here is from genome assembly GCF_042753785.1 of Streptomyces sp. NPDC059256. NCBI lineage: Bacteria > Bacillati > Actinomycetota > Actinomycetes > Kitasatosporales > Streptomycetaceae > Streptomyces > Streptomyces sp. NPDC059256. Next base: position 517,276 of record NZ_JBHYZO010000002.1, read on the forward strand.
GCCGGATCGCGATTCCGGTGGGCCAAGGAGCCCTCTACCTCGCCATCCCGCTCGGCCTGCTCTTCTACGTCCGCCACCGGATCGGCCCCAAGACCTGGCGGGTCATGCACCGATTCGTCCTCGTCGTCTACGTCCTGAGCGTGTGGCACACCCTGCTCTACGGTACGAACGTCTGGTACGACGGCTGGTTCCGCACCACGATCTGGCTGCTGCAACTCCCCATCGCCGCACTCTTCCTGATGCGACTGCTCCGCCCGGCCCGCCGCTCGGAGCGGCTCCGCGGCCTCCGGGACCACAAGGGGTCGGCGACCGGCTGGAGCCTACGGTTCGCGGGGCGGGCGGCTGCGGTCGCGGTCGTCATCGTGCTGCTCGCGGTGGTGATCACCGGGCGGGACGGTGGGCGCGCCGAACCCCCCGCGGACACCACATCGACGCACAACCACGACTGAGCACCCGGGGCGGGGGCGCCGCACATGGTCCTCAGCCGAGCGAGTCGTTCTCCCGCTGCGCCGCCATCGTCTTCCGCCGCCAACGCTTGGCCCAGGCCCACAACACGACGATCACTCCGATCGCCAAGACCGGAGCGACGTACATCAGGGGTGAAACCGCCGCTTCGGACGCTGCCATGCCCTTGCCACCTTCTCCCACTGCCTCGACTCGACCTCGTTCGGTCGGGCTTCTCTCCCGCCAGTGACTCACACCGGCCGACACCGGGCGACAGTGGGTGTGCTCATCCGCCGCTCACAACGAGCGACGGCCGGTGTACCGCCTGCCGTTCGCCCCACCGAGCCGTAGAACAGTCTTGCGGATCGCCGACCGGGCTGCCACGATCCCTCCCATGACCCATGGAAAGGCGGACACCGCCACCCTCCGGTGAGCGCCGTGTCACATGCCCACGGGACGCTGACCCGACCCCCGTCCGTCTCCCGGACCCGCGGCCCGCACCGGCCGCCCCTCACCCCAGAAGAACGTTTGACGCTCGTCGACACCCTGTGCCGGGAATGGCTCGCGCACGGAGTCTCCACCCAGCCGTCCGACCGCCCCCGTGCAGAGGCGGCCGTGACCGCCCTCTACCGACTCATCGACGCACCACCGCCGCGATTCGTCTGGGTGCCGTCCCCCACCGCGGCGCTCCCCCTCCTGCCCGGGAGCCGGGACGACCCGTCCACCCCCGCCGTACACACGGCACGGACGTCCACCACGGACAGCCGCCCACCGGTCGCCAACCGTCTCGCCTCACTCCAAGCCGACCTCCGTGAACGACTGGAAGCGCGCATCCTCCCCCGCTGGTCCTTCCGAGCCGAGTGGGAAGCGCTGCGCACCACCGTGCACACCTCGATCCGCGCGCCCCTGCGCACGGCCCTGCTGCCGCCCACCGGTAGCACCCCCGGACTGAACTGGCACGGACAGCACGACGCCCACTGGGTCGCCCGCTTCGTACTGCACGCGAGGGCGGGCCACACGGTCTACCTCCCCGACGACGCCGCCGAACTGGCGCTCTGGACGGATCTGACCACGTCCACCGGATGGTGGTGGCCGCGCGCCGGGCTGTGCGTGATGGCGGAGCGCCCCACCGGCATCCACCTCGAAGCCCTGCCCAACAGTGCCCGCGGTGAACAACGCCTCCACCACGACGACGGCCCGGCCCTACGGTTCGCGGACGGCACCGGCATCCACGTACTGCACGGCACGGTGGTGCCGCGATGGGTGATCACCGGACCCACCGTCGAGCTGATCCACGGTGCGCGCAGCATCGAGGTCCGCCGCTCGGCCATCGAGCGCTTCGGCTGGGACGACTACATCGACCAGGCCGGGCTGCGGTTGGTCGCCACCGCACCCGACCCGGGCAATCCCGGCGCCCAACTCCAGCTCTACGACGTACCGCCCGAGGTCTGGGGACGTTCGCGCGTGCTGCTGGCCGTCAACGGTTCGCTGGAGCCCGATGGTCGACAACGGCGCTACGGACTCGGTGTGCCGTCCTACTTCGACGATCCGGTGGCCGCTGCCGGCTGGTCATACGGGCTCACCGGGGCCCAGTACGCCCAACTCGCACGACGCACCTGACGCAGGCCCGCTGCTGCACCACTCCGACACCCTCGCGAGCCGTCACCGACACCCGGTTCGCATGCCGTCGGCCGTCACGGACACCCGTTCGCGAGCCGTTGGGCTGTCCGTTGGGCTGTCCGTTTGGCCGTCACCGACACCCGTCTCGTGAGCCGTTGGGCTGCGTCCGGCGGCTGCCGACACCCCACTGATCCACAACACCCACCGATCCACATACCCAAGGTGATGCACATGACCATGACCCTCGCCGATCTCACCGCACGCACCGGTCTCGACGTCCTCGGCCATCTGGAACGAGAGATCACCATCCCCGTCGTCGACGGCCTCCAGGCCCAGGGCGACCTGATCGTCGTTCCGTACGCCCTCGTCGAGGCGAGCGTGGCCGAATACTCCTGGGGCACCTGGCGGGACGTGCCACGTGCCGGGATCGAACTGCTGCGCAGCGCGGGCGGCGGCAATCCGCACACCCTCACGGCCGATCCCGGCACCTGCCGGTGGACCTCCCACATCCGAGACGAGCGAGGTCTGGCGATCGGCATGCTGGAGACCACGGCCGTCGCCTATCTCATCCACCCCGAACACGGCGGTACGGGCATCGCCCCCGGAAAGTACGTGGTCCGGCGCCAACGCGAGCGCGGCGACCGCAGGGCCGGAGGCGCCAGCCGACTGATTGCCGACTGATTGCGGACTGATCGCCGACTGGGCCGAACCTGCGGCGCTTGTAGCATTCGGCCGGAGTACAGGTGTGTTCGTGGACCGTGAGGAGACCGGTGTGACCAGCGCCGACGCGTCGCAGAGCCCCACCGACGGGCCGGTGCCCGCCCGGGCGGGGGAGCGCAAGGGCGAACGCACTCGGCGACGCATCCTCCAGGCCGCCCGTCGACGGTTCGCCGAGGTCGGCTATGAGCGCGCCACCATCCGGGCCATCGCCGAACAGGCGGGCGTCGACAAGGCGTCCGTCATCCAGTACTTCGGCACCAAGCAGGAACTGTTCCGCGAGACCGTGGACTGGGAGATCCCGGTGGCCGAGCTGACCACCGACGACCCCGGGCAGTCGGTCGAGAACTATCTGCGCACCATGCTGGGTGCCTGGTCCAAGGACCCCGACAGTCCGATGACCGCACTGCTGCGAACCAGTCTGACCAGCGAGGACGCCGCTGGCCTGCTGCGGGAGCGCGTGACCGCGCAGGCGATCGACCCGATCGCGGCGCAAATCGACGATCCGGACTCCCGTCTCCGTGCGGCCCTGGTCGGCGCGATGATGATGGGCATCGCCACCCATCGCCATCTGCTGCGGATGCCGGACCTGGCCGGGGCGGACCAGGAGGACGTGCTGCGGTTGGCGGTGCCGGTGCTCCGGGGGCTGATCGATCCGGGCGACCCGTCGGGCGAACGGCCGGACACCACGGACTGAGCTCCGTCACCTACCGTCTGCGGCCTGGTTCCCCGGCGCGATCGAGGCCCACTACGGACCCCTGTAGTGGGCCTCCCTGCTGCCCGGGACCCCTCCCGTACTCGCCCCGCACCCCTCCCGCGCCCCTCCCGTGCTCGTCCCGCACCCACCCCTCCCGTACTCGTCCCGAGGTCCTGTCGTGACCTTTTCTCAACGTCTGGTGAGAAATAAAACTAAACACCTGTTTACTTTTACCTGGTGGCGCTTCAGCGGCGCCCCCTGAACCCACCGGGAGAACCATGTCCAGCGACAGCACGGCCGCGGGCCACCAGGCCGCACCGCCCTCCGGCGTCCATCCACACCTGGGGCTCGCGCTCATCGTCATCGCCGCGGCGCAGCTGATGGTCGTCCTCGACGGCACCATCACCAACATCGCCCTGCCCAGCATCCAGGCCGACCTCGATGTCTCGGCCTCAACGCTCGCCTGGATCGTGAACTCGTACGCCCTCGCGTTCGGCGGTCTGCTGCTCCTCGGCGGCCGAGCCGGTGATCTCTTCGGGCGCCGCAGAATGTTCCAGGTCGGCATCGTCATCTTCACCCTGGCCTCCCTCCTCGGAGGAGTGGCACCCAATGAGGAGCTGCTGATCGGGGCACGCGTCCTCCAAGGCGTCGGCGCGGCCATCGCAGCACCCACCGCGCTCTCCTTGATCGCGACGAACTTCCCCGAGGGCAAGCCTCGCAACAAGGCCATGGGCGTCTACGCCGCCATGGCCGGTCTCGGCTCCACGGTGGGTCTGCTCCTCGGTGGCATCCTCACCGACTATCTGGACTGGCGTTGGGTGTTCTTCGTCAACATCCCCATCGGCATCGCGATCCTGGCCGGTACCCGCGTTCTCGCCGAGGGCGAGCGCAACCGCGGAAGCCTGGACATCCCCGGCGCGATCACCGGCACCGGCGGGTTGATCGCCCTCGTCTACGCCATCACCCGCGGCGGTGAGCACGGCTGGTCGGACTCCCTCACCCTGGGGTCCTTCGCCGCTGCCGCCGTGCTGCTCGTGGTCTTCCTGATGCTCCAGGCCCGGACCGAGCACCCGATGATGCCGCTGCGCCTGTTCAAGGACCGCAGCCGCTCGGGTGCCTTCCTGACCATGCTGTTCATGGGCTCCGGCATGTTCGCCACCTTCTACTTCCTCACCCTCTACATGCAGCAGATCCTCGGCTACAGCCCGGTCAAGACCGGCTTTGCCTATCTGGCGTTCAGCATGGGCATGGCCATCGCAGCGGCCCTCGGCTCCAAGCTGATCAGCCGCTATTCGGCACGGCAGATAGCCGCCCCCGGTCTCCTGGTCGCCGCGGCCGGCATGCTGTGGTTCAGCGCCCTGGAGCCGGGCTCGTCGTACGCGACGCATCTGGCTCCGGCGATGTTCATCACCGGTCTGGGGCTGGGCTCCGGCTTTGTGCCCATGACGCTCGGGGCGGTCAGTGGCGTACGTCCGCAGGACACCGGCATCGCGTCCGCGCTGCTGAACACCGCACAGCAGGTCGGCGGCGCGCTGGGGCTGGCCGTACTGACCACCGTGTCGACGGTCGCAGCCGACGACCGGCTGCCCGATGCGGCCGGATCGCTGTACCGGGGCGCGGCCGAAGGTGACCAGGCGCTGTTGGCGCGGGCGGCCGATGCGCTGACCCACGGCTACACCACGGCCTTCACGGTCGGGGCCGCACTCTTCGTGGTGGCCCTGGTGATCACCCTGACCATGATCAATGCGGGCAGGCAGCAGGGCCTCCCGGAGTCCGCGACGGGCGGGGCGGCCAAGGAGCCGTCCGGCGACAACCCCGCCAGCCCGTCCGGCAGCACTTCCGCCACCCCCACCCCCACCGGCGCGGCGGACGGTTCGGTGGACGTCTGAGATCAGTGGTCCCTCGCCGCGCGGCACCACCGCCGGTGAGTCCTGAAGGCCGACGGCCCGCTCTCAAGGGAGCGGGCCGTCGGCATGGGTCCGTCCGGGGGCGTCAGCCCTGAGCGAGTCCGCGGCCGGCGCCCTCGTGGGCCAGATCCACGGTCGCTGCGATCAGTTGGTCCAGTGCCTTGCGGGTGTGCGCGCCCGGCGCCCCGCTGCCGCCCTCCATCAGCACACCCATGCACAGTCCATCCAGCCCGGCCAGGAGGAAGCGGGTCAACTCCTCCGGTGGCGTCGCGTACTGGATCCCTGTGCGCTGTGCCGTGTCCACGAGGGCGGTGACGGCGATGTCCGTGATGTCCTGCTGGTACTTGTGCACCACTTCGCGTAGCTCCGGCCGCCGCAGCGCGAAGGCGATCAGCTCCAACCAGAGCAGATTGAGCTCGGGCCGCTCGCACACGTCCGCCCAGAACACCTCGGCCGTGGCCCCAAGGGCCTCCTCCAGGCTGGTGGCGTTCTGCACGCCCTCCTGCACCCCGCTGATCAGTCCATCGGTCAGCGACTCCAGCACTGCGCGATAGAGGTCCGCCTTGGTGCCGAAGGTGTAGTGCACGGTCGCCTGCGCCACGCCGAGTTCGGCGGCGATGGCGCGTGTACTGCCCGCCGCGACGCCTTCCCGCGCCATGAGTTCGATGGCGGCGGCGATGAGCTGAGGGCGCCGTTCCGCGGCGGTCACATGTGCCATACCAGCCACTATATCGACACGGTCAAGCGTCCATGTCACTCGACATTGTCACCTGACAAAGTCAATTGTATGGTGAATGCCGGGTGAGTGGTGAACCGCCGTGAGCCGCTGTGCGTGCCACGCATTGCCACCACTGAGGACCAACCAGGACCACGAGGGGCAGAGACCGATGAATTCGACGACACTCCGCCGACCGACCACGACCCCGGTAGCGGCACCCGAACGCGGGGCCATCCCGGTGATCGGCCATGCGCTGCGGGTGCCGACCGACTCCTTCACCCAGTTCGCCATGGACGAGGCCCGAGCCCTCGGACCGATCTACAACCTGCGGATATTCAGCCGCGAGAGTCTCATGGTGTCCGGCGTCGACCTCGTCGCCGAACTGTGTGACGAGACCAGGTTCCGCAAGTCGGTGGACGACCTCGTGACCGTCCGGGAGTTCGGCGGGGACGGCCTCTTCACCGCCCTCGACCACGAGCCGAACTGGCGCAAGGCACACAACATCCTGATGCCCGCGTTCTCCTTCAACGCCCTACGGGCGTACCACCCCACGATGCTGCTCGCGGCACAACGTCTTCTGGCCAACTGGGACGCACGTACCGGTACCCCGGTCGACGTCGCCGCGGACATGACCCGACTGACCCTGGACACCATCGGCCTGTGCGGATTCGGCTACGACTTCGACTGCTTCGGCGGCGACGAAGAACACCCCTTCATCTCCACGATGGTCCGGGCCCTCGCCCACGCACAGAAGAAACTCGGACACATCCCCGGACTCGACTTCCTCTACGCCAAATCCGAGAAGCGCCACCAGGCCGACATCACCGCCATGAACGAACTCGTCGACGACATCGTGCGCCGCCGCCGCGGGGAACTCACCGGCCGGACGCACGACGACTCGACACCCGATGACCTCCTGTCCCTCATGCTCCAAGCGACGGACAAGGACACCGGCGAGACCCTCGACGACACCAACATCCGCTACCAGGTGATCACCTTCCTGATCGCCGGCCACGAAACCACCAGCGGTGCACTCTCCTTCGCCCTGTACTACCTGCTCAAACACCCCGAAGTCCTCGCCGCGGCCCAGGCCGAAACCGATGCGCTGTGGGGCGACGCACCCGACCCCCACCCTTCGTACGAGGACGTCGGACGGCTCACCTATCTGCGCCAGGTGCTGAACGAGAGCCTGCGCCTGTGGCCCACCGCCCCCGCGTTCTCCCTCGAACCCCTGGAGGACACCCACATCGGCCGGGGATATCCACTGCGGCGCGGACAGAACGCGGTCGTGATCACACCGATGCTGCACCGCGACCCGGCCTGGGGAGACAACCCCGAACTCTTCGACCCGAACCGCTTCACGCCGGAGCGCATGGAACAACGCCCGGCCCACCTCTACAAGCCCTTCGGCAACGGCGAACGCTCCTGCATCGGCCGCCAATTCGCCCTCCACGAGGCCACACTGCTCCTCGGGCTGATCGTCCACCGCTATCGACTGCTGGACCACGATGACTACCAGCTCAAGATCAAGGAAACGCTGACGCTCAAGCCGGACGGCTTCTCCCTGACCCCGGTACGACGGACCAACGACGAACGCCGACCCACCAACGACGAACGCCGACCCACCACGGCCACCACCCAGGCCCGGGCGACCCCGAACACACCACACACCACAACGGGGTTGCGGGCACGCGGCACCACGCTGACCGTGCTCTACGGCTCCAACCTCGGCACCTGCCGCAGCCTCGCCGACGGGCTCGCGCAGCAGGGCACCCGCCACGGCTTCACCACCACCGTCCAGAAACTCGACGACGCCGTCGGCCGACTCGACCCCGAAGCCCCGGTGCTGATCGTCGCCGCCTCCTACAACGGACGCCCCACCGATGACGCGGCACGCTTCGTCAACTGGCTGGAGAACAACGACCCGACCGGACTCCCCGCCGTACCGTACGCAGTCCTCGGAGTCGGCGACCGCAACTGGCCCGCGACCTACCAACGCATCCCCACCCTGATCGACGAACACCTCGCCGCCGCAGGCGGAACCGCCATCGCACCACGGGCGGCCGTGGACGTCTCGGCCGATGTCACAGCGGAGACCGACCGCTGGAGCGAGCAGGTGTGGTCGACCCTGCTCGACCGCTACGGCCTGCCCGGCGAAGTGGACGACACACCGGCCGGTACGCGCTACACCATCGAGGTCACGTCCGGACCCGAAGGCCCGCTCCCGCAGACCGACGACCTCCAGCCGCTGCTGGTCCTGGCCACGGGCGAACTCTGCGACCTGACACACCCGACGGGCCGCTCGAAGCGCTTCCTTCGCCTGCGCCTCCCGGAGGGCGCGGAGTACCGCAGCGGCGACCACCTACTGGTCCGCCCGGTCAATCCGGCCGCCCTGGTGGACCGTACGACCGCACTTCTGGGGCTCGACCCCGACCGAGTCGTCCAACTGACATCGACCATCGAGAACCCACCGCTACCGGTGGACCAACCCCTGAGCGTACGGGCGCTGCTCACCCACTTCGTCGAACTCGGCCAGCCCGCCACCCGCCGTCAGATCAGGGCCCTGGCAGCGCTCACCCCCTGCCCGCCCGATCGGATCGGTCTGGAGCACCTGTCCGAAGGGTCCACCGCAACCGTCCCCGACCTGCTGGAACGCTTCGTCTCCTGCCGCCCCACGCTCCCCGAACTGCTCGACGTCCTCGCCCCCATGCGGATGCGCCACTACTCCATCTCTTCGTCCCCGGCTCAGGCCCCGGACACGGTGGAGTTGATGGTTGCGGCGGCGCCCGTACCGCACCGCGGCGGCCAGGGCACTTGGCTGGGCGCGGGCGCCGCATATCTGGCCGCTCAGGAGCCGGGGGACGTCGTGGACGGCAGGATCACCCCCTGCCAGGAGTCCTTCCGCCCGCCGTCCGACCCGACACTTCCGGTGATCGCCATCGCGGCCGGTACGGGCCTGGCTCCCTTCCGCGCGCTGATCGCAGACCGGGCGCTGGCGGTCTCCGGCAGCGCGAACGTACCGGCCGTCCCCCTCTACCAGGCCCCACTGCTCTGCTACTTCGGCTGCGACCACCCGGACGTCGACTACCTCCACCGCGATGAACTCGAAGCGGCCGAACGCATGGGGGCAGTCAGTCTGCGCCCCGTCCACTCGGGAACCCCGCACGACGGCATGCGCTTCGTCCAGGACCGCATCGCACGCGAGGCGGACGAAATCTGGACCCTGCTCGCATCGGGCGCACACATCCGCGTCTGCGGCGACGGACGCGCGATGGCCCCGGCCGTACGGGACGCCTTCCGCACGATCTACCGTGACCGTACGGGCGTGAACGCCGAAGCCGCGGAGGATTGGCTGAGCGCGATGATGACGTCGAACCGCTATGTGGAGGACGTCTGGACGGGGTGAGCCGGGCGCTGCTCCGGCCCGGTCCCGACTCCGGCCCCTGTCCCGATCCGACCTCTGTCCCGACTCCGCCCTCTGTCCGGCTACGGGCTCAGCGTCGCGTCAGCGGTTCGCAGCCCTGAACGGTGACGACCCCATCCGCCTTGGTCAGGATGATGATGACCCGCTCCTTGGCGTTCGCGGTCTTGAGCTGCGGGAACCTGGCGTCCGATGTGGGCTCGGTCGTGATCGTGCACAGCTCGAACAGTCCGGGTGCCGCGCCCTTGCTGGTGTAGGTGCCGGCGGGGATGTCCTCACCGACGATGTAGTCGCCGTCGCCGTACTGCTTGGCCTTGGGCGCCGCCTTCTTCTTCGGCGCCTCGGCCGGCTTCGGCGGAGCCGGCTTGGACGGGGTCGCCTTGGGCGGAGCGGAGGACGGCGCGGGCTTGGGCGCCACGGCCTTCTTCGGCTCGGCCGGCTTCGCGGTGACGGTCACGGTCGCCGTCGGCCCCGCGGCTGTGATGGTCACCGTCGCCTCAACCACCTTGGCCTCACTGGCCACGGTCCCCTTGTCGTCGTCGGCCGTGGAGCCGATGATCGCAAGAAGCATCAAGAACGCGAACAGGCTGCCCCCGCTGATACCCACGATCGCCCACAGGGACATGCGCTTCCTGACGGGAGGCGGCGGCTGATACGGGTACGGATACGGATACGGCGCTTGAGGCCCGCCCGGCTGTGTCTGCTCGGGCCCCGGGTACTGCTGGCTCATCCGCCGATCCCCTCGTACGGGTGGTGTGTTCAGAATATGGGGGGATGGTGAACATATCGGTGCTACGGGACGGGGATGCGGGCCTGTGGGGATTTGTTACCGGCCCGGTACGAGAGCGGGGCGCGGCGAACTTGCCTGCCTGTGAGGGCATTTCGACCCGCTGATGAAGCTCGCCGCCAGCCCACCTGACACAAGCCCCGCGATCGCGGGGACCACAGTGCGCCGACGCCGCTCATCTCCCCGAGGTCGGAATCAACCCCGCATCGCGGGGACCACCCTTGGCACATGGTGTGGGTCATCGCGCCGATGGGACCACCCCCGCGTCCGCGGGGACCACTACCGCAGGACACTGCGGCAGGGAGAAGCCGGAGGACCATCCCCGCGTCCGCGGGGACCACCGCGTCGCCGGTCGGGGCCTTGATCGTGATCGAGGACCACCCCCGCGTCCGCGGGGACCACGACCAGGCGCCGGCGGTCCAGGTCCACCGTCCCGGACCACCCCCGCGTCCGCGGGGACCACTGATCACCTCGCCCACGGTCAGCTCCCTGGTCAGGACCACCCCCGCGTCCGCGGGGACCACGTCCTGAGCACTCATCAGATGGCCGCCTTACTCGGACCACCCCCGCGTCCGCGGGGACCACCGAATAAGACCTATCTCGGCTCGACTTTCTGGAGGACCACCCCCCGCGTCCGCGGGGACCACCGTGGTGCTCCTGCCTGCTTGATGAGGCACCACGACCACCCCCCGCGTCCGCGGGGACCACACTTCCTGAGCTGCTGCGATGTTAGCGATCATGGGCCGTTTCCTTCAGTTGGAATCCGGCTTCCCGAACCCTGCACATCGTCCCTTCCCCCTCCACCCCCGTCAGTTCCCGACGGGGTCTATCCGCCCCTATCGATCGCACTTGGCGTCTAACTGGACAAGAACGGTCAACTCCCGTCCGCTGTCAGTGTTGCGCTCTAGGCTCCGGAGTCAATCTATCGAGGGCGGGGGAGGCGACATGTCCGGATCGAACTTCAAGGGCGAGGAGTTCAGCGATCCCGTTGAGCCCGTCCCGCCCGGTGGTCGTGGCCGAGGCGCGCAGGGGCGCGCAGAGCGCAGCGGATTACGTACCGCACCTTCCGCCGCTGCCCCGGGTGCGGGGAGATCCGCGGGCCACGATCGCCAGGGCCGGGACGACCGCTACCTCCTCCTGTGGGGCAAGTCCGAGGAGAAGGCCGGGGGGACGGCCAATCCTCTGCTGTCGCACCTCCTCGACACCGCTGCCGTTGCCGAGCAGCTCTGGGACACCTATCTCGCCCCCGCCACTCAGCGGATGCTCGATCACACCGCGACCGTGGGCGTGGCGGGTAGCGGTCGGGCGTTCTTCAGTTGGCTCTGTGGGGTGCATGACATCGGGAAGGCCACACCCGCCTTCCAGCGGTTGTGGCCCAAGGGGGCAGAGGTCGTTCGTGCTGCCGGGCTCCGGTGGAACAGGCATGTCGTCGATAGCGTTCGCTGGCGGCACGACCGGGCCGGGGCGCATCTGTTGTGGCGGCTGTTGCCCGTCGGCGGTTGGCAGGACGAGCACATCGAGTGGGTGTGGCCCCTCGTCGCAGGGCATCACGGCGCGTTCCCCGGGCTGTATGCCACCAAGCCGAAGTCCCGTGACCTCGTGGGCCGCGCGCCCTGGCCCGCGGTGCAGTCGGCGCTACTCCGGCACTTCACCGCGCAGTTGGGGTTCCAGGATCTCGCCGCGGTGCAACCCGACAACGTGCCGTCGCGTGCCGATCAGCTCCACCTCAGCGGACTGATCGTCATGGCGGACTGGATCGCCAGCGATGAGCAGCACTTCCAGGGCGTGGACGACTTCGAGCGCGTGACCTTCGACCACGCGCGGGAGCGGGCGGCCCTCGCCTGGAAGTCGTTGCGCCTGTCCGGCGGCTGGGGGCAACTGGCCGTACCGGGACCCGAGGTGTTCATTGACCGGTTCGGCCATGGCGCCCGCCCGTCGCAGACGCTCGTCATGGATGCGGCACGCCGCATGGAGGCCCCTGGGCTGCTCGTCGTCGAGGCCCCCATGGGCGAGGGTAAGACGAAGGCCGCACTGATGGCCGCCGAGATCCTCGCCGCCAGGTTCGGCGCCGACGGTGTCTTCGTCGGGATGCCCACCCAGGCCACCAGCGACCCGATGTTCAGCAACGTACGCGCCTGGACCAGGGCCATTGACGACGATCTCGCCGACCGGGTCGCGCTGCTGCACGGCAAGCGGATGTTCAACAAGGAGTGGCGCGAGCTGCTGGAGGGCGCATCGGGTGACCCGGACGCCCGCTTCCGCATCGACGAGTACGGCGACTGCTACGACGAGGATCAGTACGGCCTCACTTCGCCGGCCGAGGGATGTCCTCGGCCCCGCGGACCCGCCGAGTGGTTCCTCGGTGCCAAACGCGGACTGCTCTGCCCCTTCGTGGTGGGGACCATCGACCAGTTGTTGTTCGCCGCGACCCGCACCAAGCACGTGATGCTGCGCATGGCCGGCCTGGCCGGCAAGGTCGTCGTACTGGACGAGGTCCATGCCGCCGATGTCTATATGTCCCAGTTCCTGAGGGAGGGGCTGCGTTGGCTCGGACAGGCCGGTACCCCGGTCGTCCTGCTGTCGGCGACTCTCCCGCCCGCGCAGCGCCGTGAGCTCGTCGACGCCTATCTCGCCGGCGCCTCCACCCGCGAGGAGTTCACCGCCGACGCCCTGTCCGAACCGTCCGGCTACCCCTCCGTGACCGCGGTCTGGACGGCCCCGGACGGCTCGGGGCCGCGCTATGACGTGGACAGTGGGACGGGTTGGCGCGAGGACCTGAAGGTCGCCGTCGAGCTGCTGCCCGAGCGCATCCCCACCCCGCGGACCTCCGTCGAGGACCGCCAGGCCGCCCTGGCGGACGCCAATGCCTCCCTCGTCGAACTCCTCGGGCGCGAGGTCGGAGCCGGAGGCTGCGCGCTCGTCATCCGTAACACCGTCGAGCGGGCCCAGACCCTCTACAGCGCCTTGCGCGAGCACTTCGGTGACGATGTGCAGTTGCTGCACGCTCGACTCGCGGTCGGTGCCCGCGCGGATCGCACTGCGACCTGTCTGCGGTTGCTCGGTGCGCCCGGTGCCGAGACCTCGCGGCCCCGGCGGTTGATCGTCGTGGCGACCCAGCTCGCCGAGCAGTCCTTCGATGTGGACGCCGACCTTCTCATCAGCGACCTCGCCCCCATGGACCTCCTCCTTCAGCGCATCGGCCGCCTCCACCGACACAACGGCACCTGCCGACCCAAACCCCTCCGTGATCCCCGTGTGGTGATCACCGGGTTCGAGCACGATCCGGGCAGCGCGGAGTCTTTGCCGCGGTTCCACGGCGGCTCCGAGTTCATCTACAGACGCCATCTGCTGCTCCGGACCGCCGCCCAGGTCTTCGATGCCGTCGGCCGTGCCGTTCCCTGGCGCATCCCCTCCCAGGTGCCCGGGCTCGTCGCCGACTGCTACGACCTTCCGTCGACGTCCGCTCGAACCGCCCGAGCCGCCCGAGCCGCCCAAGTCACCGAAGAGCGACCCGAACAGGGCACCGGGACCGAGGCAGACCCGAAGGGCACCGAGACCCATGGCGGCACGGGTGTCCCGACCGAGCCGGAGGACGGTCTGATTCCGCCCCCGTGGCGGACCGCAGCACGGAAGTTCCGGGCGGATTGGGAGACCGAGCAGCGCGAACGGGCCGAGAAGGCGGCGGCCTACCTCCTCACCCGGGCCGGTGACCGCGAGGGTGAAACCCTCGCAGGACTGCACTACGCCTCGGTACCCGGTGGTGGCCGGGACACCGACCTCGATGCCGTGGTCCGCGATGGTGAGCCCAGTACGGAGGTGATCCTCGTCGTCCGGGACGGTGACACCTATCGCACCCTTTCCGGACGGGCCCTGACCGTGAACGGCGATGTGTCCGACGAACTGCTCGACGACGTCCTCGGCGGTACGGTCCGCCTCCCGCCCCGCTACACGGACGAAGCCGTTCGCCTGCCCCCGCTGCCCGGCTGGCTCGGCCATCCCCGCCTGCGCTACAGCCCGGCCCTCGTCCTCGACGCCGAACACCGTTCGGCCGCGCTCGCCGATCGAATACTCCGCTACGACCACGCACTGGGCTTGGTCGAGGAACGCCTTATAGCGGCTCCGCCCGCACGATGATCGGGTCTTTACGACAATATTCAAACTTCCTGTCAAATCCCTTGGGGCTGAGTAGAGTTACTGCCGCCTCACAGGGAGAGGCAGTGCTTGGGGGGAACCAAGTTGTTCAATCTGCTGGATGAGCCATGGCTGCCCGTGCGCCATGGTGATGGAGCCGTGTGCGGTGGCTCCGGGGCGGTCGAGGACATCGGAGTACGTCGGCTCCTGCTGGAGGCCGATCGGTTCCAGGACCTCGTCGTCGACCTGCCCACGCAGAAGCCCGCGCTCTACCGCCAGGTGCTTCTGCCCATCGTCGTCGACGCGTTGGGCAGGCCGACGAAGGCGGGCGAGTGGACCGCCCTGTTCGAGGCGGCGGCCTTCACCCCGGCGCAGCGCGCGCAACTCAACGACTACCTGGACGAACACCGGCACCTCTTCGACCTCTTCGACGCCGAGCACCCCTTCGGCCAGGTCGCCGACCTCAGGACCGGCAAGGACGAGACCAAGGGGTCGGCGCTGTTGGTGGCGACGGCGGCCACCGGCAACAACGTGCCGCTGTTCTCCTCGCGCACGGAGGGCGATCCGCTGGAGTTGACTCCGGCGCAGGCCGCCCGCTGGCTGCTGCACACCCACTGCTGGGACACCGCGGCCATCAAGACCGGCGCGGTCGGCGATCCGCTGATGAAGGCCGGAAAGACGACGGGCAATCCGACGGGACCACTGGGGCAGCTCGGTGTCGTACTGCCCCGGGGCCGGACGGTCTACGAGACGCTGCTGCTGAACATTCCGTTCGGGCAGGCGCTCCTCTCCACCGACCGGCCGCAGTGGCGCAGGCGGTCCCGGGACGGCAGGACGGAAGACTCCTGCGGCACGGCCGTGTGGCACACCCGTCCCGCCCGCGGGCTGCTGGACCTGTGGACGTGGCAGTCGCGTCGGATCAGGCTGGTCCCGGAGGAGACCCCTGCCGGGATCAGGGTCACCAGGGTGATCGTCGCCGCTGGCGACCGGCTGACCGTGACCCCCGACATCGAGCCGCACACCACCTGGACCACCCCGCGCATCCCGACCCGCCCCAAGAAGGCGACCGCCTCGCCGAAGGCCACCAAGTCCCCCGCGCCCGAAAGGCCCCGCCAGCACCGCCCCGGGCAGGCCGCCTGGCGTGGTCTCGGGGCACTGCTGGCCCTCGGCAGTGTCACCGACGATCGGGAGGCGACCACCAAGACCGCCGGGTTCCGTACCAGTGTCCTCCTCGGCAACCTCACCGAGGCCGCGGACCGGATGTCGAACGCGTACCCCCTCCAGGTCGAGCTGTCCGGGATCGTCTACGGCAATCAGTCCGCCGTCATCGAAGACGTCTTCTTCGATGAACTCCCGCTGCCCCTGGCCGCGCTGGATCCGGAGGGCGAGGTCTGTGAGGTCCTGCTCCAGGTCGTGGCCCAGGCGGAGGAACTGGCGACAGCGGTCAATCACCTCTCGGCTGATCTACGGCGTGCGGCCGGCAGCGAGCCGATCCCGTGGGACAAGGGCCAACGCCCAGGTGACACCCTGCTGCACGCGCTCGACCCGGTGGTCCGCCGACTGCTGGTCGGCCTGCGGAAGGCCGACGCATCCACGGATGGGGACGGGCCCGGCGGCGACGAGCACGAAGAGGAACGGTACGAGGGGGAGCAGTACGAGGAGGAACGGTACGAAGGCGACGCGGAGGAAGGCGATGAATCCGGGCGGTTCGAGCCGGGCCGGTTGGCGTGGGAGCGGAAGGCCGGGCAGCTCACCTGGACCGTTGCCGAACAGATCTTCTCCACCGCATCGCCCGGGGTCTTCGCGGGGCGAAAGAGCGGCAAGGAGGGCAAGGAGATCGTGCACCGCCTCAGCACTGCCGAACGGGCCTTCCGCATCCGGGTGAACAAGATCCTTCCCCGTCGCGCAGCGCACCGCCGCCCACCACACCACAGGGCCGAATGACCCGATCCCGGACCGGGCGGCGTGACCGGAGCTTCGATCGGAGCCCGTACCGCCGCGCGATCTGATGGGCCCGGACCGTCGACGCCCGGTCACCCGATCCCACCCGGTCACCCGCCCGGTCACCCGCCCTCCCGGCCATCCGCCCGCCCGGTGTTCGACCCTGACCACGTCGAGCACCCCACCGAACACCGACCCGCGCCCCATCTCCCAGAGCGGCCACTCCCCGAGTGACCACCGCCTGACCGACCACTGCTCGAACGACCGCTGACCGAACGACCACTGCACGGACGACCGCTGACCGAACGGGGTCAGAGCGGGACCACTCCCGGAGTGACCCGCACCGGAACCACCTGATGCCGGACATCCCGGCAGCCGAATGACAGTGCCTGCCCGTACGCCAGAACGATCGAAGGGGGACCGACCGCAGTGCCCACCAATGCCCGCGCCGATACCGATACAGCCGCCCGGGTTGCCCGCCGCTACTGGAACCAGCACGTGACCGGAGACGGCCACTGGCGCAGGGACGCCTTCACCGGGTCCGAACTCCGGGCCGCCGGTGAGGATCTCGCCGCCCTCCGCTCAGGCTTGGGACGCCCGGCCGCGACCGTCCCCGCCCTCTGGCGCTACTACACCTCTCCCGTCGACGGCCGGGTCACCCGCGAACTGGAGGCGGAGCACGCGGCGCTCGCCCTCTACGGTCTGCACCAGCAGAGCCAGAGCGTCCCCATGCACCGGCGCGGCATCACCATAGGTGCCGCCCTGCGCGCCCTCCATCGCAGCGGCCGGTTCAGCGAAGAGGCCGTCGACCGCCGTGTCGCCGCCGCCGTTCACACCACCGCCGTACCGGCCCTGCTCTATCGACTGCGCGGGCTGATCACCCAGCTCCGCTCCGTACAACAACCCATCGACTACGACCAGTTGATGTCGGACGTCTGGCGCTGGAGCCACCCCGAACACCGGCAGCGGGTGCGCCGCGAATGGGGGCTCGCCTATCACGCCTGGGGGCCCTCCTCGCAGGACCAGCCCGGTGAGCGGAGCCGCTCCCGCGAGTCCGAAGCGGCCGGCAAGGACGGAACCGGCCCCGCGGAGCGGCCCACGTCCGCGCCTTCGACCCCGTGATGCGACCCGAGAACACCCCGGAGGACCCCATGGCGCTCCCCGCGTCCCGTACCTACATCGACGTCCACATCCTTCAGACCGTCCCGCCGGCCAACCTCAACCGTGATGACCAGGGCAACCCGAAGGAGGCGTACTTCGGCGGCGTCCGCCGCTCCCGGGTCTCCTCCCAGGCATGGAAGCGCGCCACCCGTACGCACTTCACCGAGCGACTGCCCCGGCAGGACCTGGCGACCCGTACCCGCAGGGTGGCCGCCGCACTGGCCGAGCAGATCGCCGACGGCAAAGCGTGCGACGACGAGTCCGCCGCCCGCCTCGCGAACGCCCTGCTCGCACCGTTGAAGATCAGCGCGGGCAAGAAGGAGGGCGACACCGCCTACCTCTTCTTCTACGGCCGGCGCCAACTCGCAGCCGTGGCCTCTCTCGTACGCGACCGGGCCGCGGAACTCGTCGCCCTGGACGACACCGCGTTGGCCGAGGAGATCAAGAAGCTCCCGGTGCAGGAGAAGTTCAGCTCCGGGCACCCCGTGGACGTCGCACTCTTCGGTCGGATGGTCGCCGACATCCCCGCCCTCAACGTCGACGCCGCGACCCAGGTGGCGCACGCCCTGTCGACCCATGCGGTGGAGCTGGAGTTCGACTACTTCACCGCCGTCGACGACGAGCAGAAGAAGGGGGAGGAGACCGGCGCCGGCATGATCGGCACCATCGGCTACAACTCCGCGACCCTCTACCGCTATGCGTCGGTGGGGCTCCACCAACTGCGCGAGAACCTCTCCGACGACGAGGCGACGGTCAGCGCCGTCGAGGAGTTCCTCACCTCTTTCGCCCGCTCCATGCCCACCGGCTACGGCAACTCCTTCGCCCACCGCACGCTGCCCAGCCTGGTCGCCGTCGTCGTGCGCACCGACCAGCCGGTCAACCTGGTCTCCGCCTTCGAGGAGCCCATCGCCGTCACCTCCGGCATCGCGGCCGCCTCCGCCCGCAGCCTCGCCCAGGAACACGCCAGAGCCGTCAGGGCCTGGGGCGACACGCCCGCGCTCACCGCCCTCTGCCACACCTTCGACGAGTCCGACGACACGGCGAAGCTGCTGGAGAGCGCCTTCGGCGAAGCCGTCGCCTTCCCCGAACTCCTGTCCCGTGTCCGGGCCCACCTCGCCGAAGTCCCCCAGCGGGCCGCACGATGACCGGTCCCCACGACGGCCCGGCGGTCCTGCTCCTCAGATTGGCCGGGCCACTTCAGGCATGGGGCTCACGCAGCGCGTTCAACCGTCGGGAGACGGGCGCCGAGCCCACCAAGTCCGGGGTGATCGGACTGCTCGCCGCCGCCGCGGGATACGCCCGCGAAGACCCCCTGGACGAGCTGCTGCCGCTGCGTCTCGGCGTCCGCGTCGACCAGCCGGGCACCCTGCTGCGCGACTACCACACGGTCAGCGACTACCGGGGCCGCCCGTTGCCGCAGGCCGGGGTCACCGCCAAGGGCGTCCAGAAGCCGACGGCACCGGCGAAGAACACCCATGTCACCACCCGCTACTACCTTCAGGACGCCGTCTTCCTCGCCGCCGTGGCCGGCCCGCGCGAACTGCTGACCGGCCTGGACGGCGCGGTGCGAGCCCCCGCCTTCCCGCTCGCACTCGGCCGTCGCTCCTGCCCGCCCACCCAGCCCATCTCCCTGGGGCTGCGCGAAGGCGAACTGGAGGATGCCCTTCGCAACGAGCCCTGGCAGGCGTCCCGGCGCGCCCGCGAGCAGTACGCCAAGCAGTGGGGCCGCGACCGGGGGCACGGCAACCCCCTCTACCCGGCGCGCGTCGACCGCTCGGTCACCGTCGAAGACCCGGACGGCGATGACGTACTGCACGACGCACCCGTCTCGTTCGACCCTCACGCCCGCCGCTTCACCAGCCGTCGCGTACGGCACGGCTGGCTCAGCATTCCCACCGGCTTCCCGCACACCGACGACCTCGACCCCGAGGGCGCCACGGACGACGGCGCCACAAGCGCCGGCCACGACCCGTTCGCCCTGCTGGGCTGGTGACCCCACCATGACCTATCTGTCCCGTATCAGGATCAACCCCCTCCGGGCGGAGAGCCGCCGACTGCTCTCGAACCCGCGCGCCCTGCACGGCGCGGTGATGGGGGGAGTCCCCGGCGCCGCAGATGCGGAACGACTGCTGTGGCGGCTCGACGCCGACGACCCGCACCGACCGCACCTCTTCGTCCTCACCCGCTCCAAGCCCGACTGGACCCACATCGTCGAACAGGCGGGATGGCCGGACGCCGACGGCGAACACGCCGCCGTACGCGACTACGCTCCGCTGCTCGACCAGATCGCGACCGGGCGCGAGTTCGCGTTCCGCCTGACGGCCAACCCCGTACAGAACTCCGCGGCCCCTGTGAAGCCCACCGCGACCCAACGCTCCCGCCTGGACGCGTCGACCGAAGACCAGCGGGTGCGCGGCTTCCGACTGGCCCACCGCACGGCCGCTGCCCAACTCGACTGGTTCCTGAAGCGCACCGAGCGCTGGGGCTTCACCGTCCCCGAGGCCCGTACCGACCCACCGGCGGCCGGCTTCCTCCCACCACCGGCAGCCGAGCCCGACCCCCGTCCCGAGGCGTCCCCGACCGCCCGAGAGGTACGCATCACCGACCGCAACCGCCACTCCTTCGTCAAGAACGGCCGCGGCCCGCGGGTCACCTTCCACACGGCGACCTTCGAGGGCCGCCTACGCGTCGCCGACCCCGATGTCTTCACGGCCAGACTCCTCGGCGGCATCGGCCCCTCGAAGGCGTACGGCTGCGGCCTGCTCACCCTCGCCCCGCTCCCCGGAAGCCTCGGGAGCTGAGCCATGGGGGACATCTGGTGGAAGGCGCACCCACAGGACCTACACCGGCTCGTCGACCGCGTGTCGAGCGTGTACGTGGAGCGCAGCCATCTGGACCGCGACGAGAACGCCGTCGTCGTGATCAACAAACGCGAGACAGTGCGCATCCCGGCCGCGATGGTCGCCGTCATGCTGCTCGGTCCCGGCACGCGCGTCACCCACGGGGCGATGGGACTGCTCGCCGACTCGGGAACGGCAGTGTGTTGGGTGGGCGAACAGGGCGTACGGATGTACGCGGCCGGCCTCGGCCCGAGCCGGGGCGCCGGCCTGCTCCACCGCCAGGCATGGCTGGTCACCCGGCCCAAGGAACGCCTCGGTGTGGCACGCGCGATGTACGGCATGCGCTTCCCCGGCGAGGACGTCTCCACCGCGACGATGCAACAACTCCGCGGCCGAGAGGGCGCCCGCTTCCGCAAGCTCTACCAGGAACACTCCCGGCGCACGGGAGTGCGTTGGGACGGCCGCGTCTACAAGGCGGACGAAGCCTTCGCCGCGGGCGATGACCTCAACCGACTGCTGTCAGCGTCCAACGCAGCGCTCTACGGCATCTGCCACGCGGTGATCACCGGCCTGGGCGCCAGCCCCGGGCTGGGCTTCGTCCACACGGGCTCGGCGATCTCCTTCGTACTCGACATCGCCGACCTCTACAAGGCGGAGTACACCGTGCCGTTGGCCTTCGACCTGATGGCGAAGGGACTCACGGACGAACGCGACGCCCGCGTCGGACTGCGCGACCAGATCGCCGAAACCAAGCTCCTGAGCCGCATCGTGACCGATGTGAAAGGGCTGCTGAATCCGCCCGGCACCGACTTCGACACCCCGGAGACCAGCGAACTCTGGGACGAACGCCTGGGCACGGTGTCCGCGGGAGTCAACTACGCCTCCACGGCCGCGGACTTCGCGGATGCGGTCCTGGGAGACGAACACATCGCGGTCATCGGTCCGGAACTCGACGACGAGACGGGCAGGAGGCGATCGGAGTGACGGTCATCGTCCTGATCGCCGCCCCCGAGGGACTGCGCGGCCACCTCACACGCTGGATGGTCGAGGTCAACGCCGGTGTCTTCGTCGGCAACCCCAGCCGGCGCGTGCGCGACCGCCTCTGGGAACTGCTGGCATCGAGGATCGGCGAGGGCCAGGCGGTCCTGGTGGAACCGGCCACCAACGAACAGGGCTGGGCGATCCGCACGGCGGGCCGCGACCGCTGGCGCCCGGTGGACTTCGACGGGCTGATCCTCTCCGCCCGCAACCGCCGTTGAGACGTCGTGCCCACCCTTCCGCACCGACGGACGGGGCGCGGTAACAGGGCGCGCGAGAGGGGTAGTTTCACTGGGACGTAGGGAAACGAGGAACAGATGGCCGAGATCAAGTCGGGTCGGACCTTCAACACCTTCCTGGACGGAAGTCAGGTCGAACTGCCCGCGACCATCAACGGCGTACGGGCGGCACTGCCGCCCGATCTGCGCATCACGTTCGACGCCGAACTCGGCGACGCGGCAGCGGAGGACCTGTTCGTCCTGATGGCTGAATGGGCTCAGAAGACCCGCCCGGACCTGCTCGCCGCGAAGGAAGCCGTCTTCAAACGCCTGGAGCGGGGCGACCACTCCGGGCTCATCTCTGCGGAAGAGGTCATCGACTTCTTCGGCCCGGGGGAGGTGGGTACGGAGTGAGCACCCTCCGCGTCGCGTACACGGATGTGGCGTTCGACGCCCTGAAGAAGATGAGCTGCGACCGCCGCACCCGCTTCGGCCAGGAGATCAGCCACCTCGCCGGCACCCCGTACATCCACGGCAAACCGGTGGACGACCTGCTGGACAAACGCAGAGCGGTACTGGCGGGGACGGTGACGGACTACTGGGTCAGTGTCACCGTCCTCACGGTCACGGTCGTCTCCATCGTCCACACAGACTGACCCATGCCGAACGGGCCCCGGGGCTGGGTGTAGAGGGGAGCCCCGCGAGTGCGGGGACGACGAGCAGATCACCCTCGCCCACGAGGGTTGGGACGGAACAACCCCGCGAGTGCGGGGACCACGAACACAAGGAGAGACCCCAACTCGGGGTCCTCGGACCACCCCCGCGCCTGCGGGGACCACTCAGCGAGGGGATAGGCCCACTCGGTCAGTCCCGGACCACCCCCGCGCCTGCGGGGACCACGAACTCGCCGCATCGCAGAGCGGGTTGGCTGCGCGGACCACCCCCGCGCCTGCGGGGACCACATGGGCATAGAGAGAGAGTAGCGAGGAAGTAACGGACCACCCCCGCGCCTGCGGGGACCACGCGGGTCTACCCGACCGAGGGAGGTGACCCGCTGGACCACCCCCGCGCCTGCGGGGACCACACTTTCTGACCTGCGGTGATTCTAGCGATCATGGGCGATTTCATTTAGTTGGAACTCAGTAACCAGCGCGCCCATTTCGTCCCCCCTGGCCGCTCGGCGAACAGACACCGTCGACCCCGCCTCCCGCCGCTTTCCCTCCGGCTGGCCGCACCGTACACCGTCAGCGGACCAGGCTCAGGACCAGGGCGAGACTCATGCTCTAGAACTGGTCCGGGCCCGGACCGAGTTCAGCGGAAGTCACCGATCCCAGCCCGGGCGAGGTGCGCAGGCCCTGGCCCCCGGGGGCGCTATCCCGTCGCGCCGGCTTCCGTCACCGCCGTGCGCAATACCGCCAGCACCGCGTCCAGTTCGTCTGCCCGTACCCCGCCTCCCTGAGCGGATTCCGCCGAGCCGCCGCCCCGGCCCCGTAGTGCCGCCTTCACCAGAGTGCCCGCCGAGAGGCCCAGTTCGCGGGCGCGGGTGTTGAGGGACACCGCCAGGATGCCCTTGCCCTCCGTGCGGGCCGCCACCGCTGCCACGGACGGTTCGGTGCGCGGCAGGGCGTCGCGGATGGCCTGGGAGAGGTCGCGGGCGTCCGAGGCCGTGCCGTCGATGAAGGTGGTGGCGAGCAGGGTGCCGGAGAGGGTTTCCGCGGATGCGGCCAGGTCGGTGGCGCGGGCCAGGGCCGCTTCCCGCTTGAGGCGGGCGTTTTCGCGGTCGGCTGTCTTGAGGCGGGACAGGATGGCTTCGATCCGGTCCGGGAGTTCGGCGCGCGGGCCCGGGACCTGTTCGGTGATGCGGGTGACCAGGTCGCGTTCGCGGGCCAGATAGTCGAAGCCCTCCAGGCCCACCACTGCCTCCAGTCGGCGCATCCCCGCCCCCACCGAGGACTCCGCCGTCAGCGACACCACCCCGATCTGCGAGGACCGCTCCACGTGCGTGCCGCCGCACAGTTCCCGCGACCATTCGCCGCCGATCTCGACGACCCGCACTTTCTCCCCGTACGTCTCGTCGAACAGCGCCAGCGCGCCCCGTCGTTTGGCCTCCGGCAGGGTCATCCACTCCACGCCCACCGGCAGGTCGCGCCTGAGCGCTCGGTTGGCTGCCTCCTCGATGTCGCCGCGTACGAGGGGTGAGAGCCCGCCGCGCCAGGGGAAGTCGAGACGGAGATAGCCGGGGCGGTTGTACGAGCCGGACTGGAGCGCGGTCGGGCCGAGGACCTCGCGCAGTGCCGCGTGGAGCACATGCGTGCCCGAGTGGGCTTGGCGGGCGCCCAGTCGCCAATCGGTGTCGACGGCCGCCCGCAGGGTGTCGCCCGGGGCCAGATCGCCCGCGGTGACCCGGACCTGGTGGGCGACCAGGCCGGGCAGCGGACGTTGGACGTCCAGGACGTCCGCTTCGACCGAGGCCCCCGTCAGCCGGCCGGCGTCGCTCTCCTGCCCGCCCGACTCGGCGTAGAAGGGGGTGCGGTCAAGAAGCACGGTCACCACCGCGCCCGCCCTGGCCGCCTTCACCGGACCGTCCGGCCCCAGTACCGCCAACACCCGGGAGTCCGTGGTCAGCGTGGACCACGCCTGCCAGTCGGTGGGGCCGTGTTCGTCCAGGACGGCGCGGAGGGCCGCGGTGTCCAGCGGGGCGGCGCCCTTGCGGGCGCGGGCGTCGGCACGGGCCCGTTCGCGCTGGGCCGCCATCAACGCCGTGAACCCTTCGCGGTCCACTTCGATGCCCTGCTCGGCGGCCATCTCCAGGGTGAGGTCGATGGGGAACCCGTAGGTGTCGTGCAGCAGGAACGCCTGTGCGCCGGGCAGTGAGCGCCCGCCGCTGTCCTTCACCGCCGCCACCGCCGTGTCCAGCACGGTCGTGCCCTGTCGCAGGGTGGCCCGGAACGCGTCCTCTTCGGCGTCCGCCTGGTCCGCGCTGCGCTCGTACGCCTCCGCGACCTCGGGGTAGCTCGCCGCCATGCAGTCCCGGGCCGCCGGCAGCAGTTCCGGCAGCGCCCGGTCCTCGAAGCCCAGCTGCCGCATCGAACGCACCGCCCGCCGCAGGATGCGGCGCAGGACATAGCCCCGGCCCTCGTTGCCCGGGGTGGTGCCGTCGGTGAGGAGCATCAGGGCGGTGCGCACATGGTCGGCGACCACGCGCAGCCGTACATCGGCCTGTTCGTCGGCCCCGTACCGTACGCCCGAGAGTTCCGCCGCGCGGTTCAGGATCGGGAGGGTCTCGTCGATCTCGTAGAGGTTGTCGACGCCCTGGAGGAGGGTCGCCATCCGTTCCAGGCCCATGCCCGTGTCGATGTTGCGGCGTGGCAGTTCGCCAAGGATGGGATAGCCGGACTTGCCGGGGCCCTCACCGCGTTCGTACTGCATAAAGACGAGGTTCCAGAACTCCATGTACCGGTCCTCGTCGACCTCCGGACCGCCTTCGCGGCCGAGTGCGGGGCCGCGGTCGTAGTACAGCTCCGAGCAGGGACCACAGGGGCCGGGAACGCCCATGGACCAGAAGTTGTCCTCGTCGCCGCGGGCCACGATCCGCTCGTCGGGCAGCCCGGCGATCTGCCGCCACAGCCCGCGCGCATCGCCGTCCGAGTGGTGCACGGTGACCCAGATGCGGTCGGGGTCCAGTCCGTAGCCGCCGTCGGTGAGGGGTTTCGTCGACAGCTCCCAGGCGTAGGCGATGGCCTGTTCCTTGAAGTAGTCGCCGAAGGAGAAGTTGCCGTTCATCTGGAAGAACGAACCGTGCCTGGTGGTCTTGCCGACTTCCTCGATGTCGAGGGTGCGGATGCACTTCTGCACACTGGTCGCCCGTGGCCAGGGCGGTTCCGCCGTACCGGTCAGATAGGGCTTGAAGGGCACCATTCCCGCATTGACGAACAGCAGCGTCGGGTCGGGTGTGGGCAGGGGCGCGCTGGGGACGACGGTGTGGCCGCGCTCGGCGAAGTAGTCGAGGAAGCGGGTCCGGACTTCAGCGGTACGCACGGTTGCTCCAGAGGTGTCAGTGGGGGGTGTTGGCCGGGTGGCGCGGGCCGAGGAAGACCGCCACGCTCCGGCCATCGGGCGCGGGATGGGTGACTTGCCGCCATCCTGCGCGCCGATAGAAACGCAGGGCGTCGGTGGCGCGTACGGACGTCAGCAGCCAACTCCTGCCGTCCGGCGCGTCCGCCGTCACCGTATCCAGCAGGGCTCGCGCCACGCCGCGGCCACGCGCACGCCGGGCCACGGCGAGTTCATCGACCTCGATCGCACCGCACAGCCACTCACCGGTGCGGACCGGTCCCAGCGCGGCGTGCACCTGCGGATAGCAGCGGTCCGTGGGGAAGGCTTCCGGTGTGGTCCAGGCGGTGGCGAACCCCACCGTCGATCCGTCGCTGTCGAAGGCCAGCGCATGGCGGAAACCGGGGCGGGTCGCGTCGGCGAGCAGTCGGGACCGGTAGGCGTCGGCCTCGTCGTCGTCGGCGTACCAGGGCGGCTCGCTGAAGGCGTCGCGATACACCTCGCGGATGGCGGGCAGCCAGGTCTGCAATTCCACCGGCCGGCCTGGTAACACCGTGGGCGTCATACGACCGCCGCCCGGGCGGGGGGTTGGAGCGATGCGTACTCCAGGGGCGCCGAAGGGTCGATGGACACGTCCAGCGGCGCCGGCTCGACGCCGGCCCGGACCAACAGGTCCCCGACGGCCGCGATCATCGCACCGTTGTCGGTGCACAAGCCCATGCGCGGTACGCGCAGGGTGATTCCGGCCGCCCGACAGCGCTCCTCGGCCAGCGCCCGGACACGGGAGTTCGCCGCCACCCCGCCGACCACGACGAGCGTGGGGACGTCATGGTCCCGGCAGGCGGCGACGGCCTTGCGGGTCAGTACGTCCGCCACCGCCTCCTGGAGCGCCGCGGCCCCGTCGCCGACCGGCAGGGGACTGTCGCCGTGCTTCTCGGCCCAGCGGGCGGCGGCCGTCTTCAGCCCGGAGAACGAGAAGGCGTACGGGGCGTCCGCGGGGCCGGTGAGCGGACGCGGGAACGCCACCGCCCGCGGATCGCCCCCGCGCGCCGCCCGGTCGATGGCCGGACCGCCCGGGTACGGCAGCCCGAAGACCCGCGCGACCTTGTCGAAGCACTCGCCCGCCGCGTCGTCGAGGGTGTCCCCGAGGTGCACGATCGAGTCGCGGGCCAGATCTCGTACGAGCAGGAGCGAGGTGTGGCCGCCGGAGACGACCAGCACCATGCAGGGGTTGGGGAGCGGCCCGTGGTCCAGGGTGTCCGCGGCGACATGGCCGGCGAGGTGGTGCACCCCGTACAGCGGTACGTCCAGCGCGTAGGCCAGCCCCTTCGCCCCCGCGACCCCCACCTGCAACGCTCCGGACAGACCGGGCCCCGTGGTCACGGCGACGGCGTCGATGTCCGCCATCCGCAGCCCGGCTTCGGACAGGGCCTGGCGTACCACCGGGGCGAAGGAGTGGACGTGTGCACGGGCCGCGATCTCGGGGACCACTCCGCCGAACCGTGCGTGTTCGTCCATGCTCGACGCCACGACATGGCCCAGGAGCTTGCCGTCGCGCACCAGACCGGCTCCCGTCTCGTCGCACGAGGACTCGATCCCGAGCACCACCGGAGGCGACATCGATGACTCCTTCTGCCCGTGACCAGTAGTTGCACACCCTTTGCAATAAGGGTACGGGGAGACTCACCTCATGGAGGTCGCGAAGGGCACGGACAGTAGAGTTCCGGCATGTCAGCCCCCTCGGCCTGACCCCGCCCCCGTACCCCAGCACCGGGACACGCCGTGACATCAGCAGACCCAGCCCCCTCCTCCGCGCGCCCGCCCGCGCTCACCGTGGTCGGCATCGGTGCCGACGGCTGGGACGGACTGCCCGCGGCATCGCGCACCGCACTCCTCGAAGCTCAGGTGCTGATCGGCGGCCCACGCCAACTGGAATTGCTGCCACCGGACTGCGCCGGCGAACGGGTCGCCTGGCCCTCACCGCTGCGCCCGGCCGTCGCCGGACTCCTCGCCGCCCATCGGGGGCGCGTCATCGCAGTCCTGGCGAGCGGCGATCCCATGTTCTACGGAATCGGGCGCGCCCTCACCGAGGAGTTGGGTACCCCCGCACCGGACGGAGACCCGGCCGGGCTGCGGATCCTGCCGCACCCCTCATCCGTGTCGTACGCGTGCGCCCGGCTCGGCTGGCCACTGGAGGACACCGAGGTCATCACCGTCGTAGGGCGCCCCACCGCCCGACTGGCAGCCGCCCTGCACCACGGCCGCCGACTGCTGGTGCTGAGCGCCGGGTCTCACACCCCCGACGAGGTCGCACACCTGCTGCGCGAACGCGGCTACGGCCCGAGCCCGATGCGGGTCCTCGCCCAACTCGGCGGCCCGACCGAGTCATCGACCACCGCGACCGCCGACACCTGGACCCACCCACGCGCGGACGCCCTCAACGTCGTCGCCGTCGAATGCGTCCGCGCACGGGACACCCCGCACATCGGAGCCGTACCGGGCCTGCCCGACGACGCCTACGAACACGACGGCCAGCTGACCAAGCGCCACGTCCGCGCGGCCACGCTCGGCGCGCTCGCCCCCGCACCCGGTGAACTGCTGTGGGACATCGGCGGCGGGTCCGGATCGATCGCCATCGAGTGGATGCGTACGCACCCGTCCTGCCGGGCCATCACCGTCGAACGCGACCCCGCACGGGCCGAACGCATCGGCCGCAACGCCGACCGGCTCGGGGTGCCCGCCCTGCGCGTGGTCACCGGCCGAGCCCCGGCGGCGCTCGCGGATCTGCCCGTACCCGACGCCGTCTTCATCGGCGGCGGACTGACCGCGCCCGGCCTGCTCGACGCCTGCTGGGACGCGCTACCGGAGGGTGGGCGGCTGGTCGCCAACACGGTGACCCTTGAATCAGAGGCGCTGCTCGCCGACCGCTACCGGCGCCACGGCGGCGAACTCGTCCGGCTCGCGGTCGCCCACGCCGTACCCGTCGGCGGCTTCACCGGCTGGCGGCAAGCCATGCCGGTCACGCAATGGACCGTCACCAAACCCTCATCCGTCATGGGAGACCACAGATGACCGTGTACTTCATCGGCGCGGGCCCCGGGGCCGCCGATCTGATCACCGTGCGCGGCGCCCGTACCCTCGCCGCCTGCGGCGTCTGTCTGTACGCGGGCAGCCTGGTGCCCCGCGAACTCCTCGACGAGTGCCCACCGGACGCCCGACTCGTGGACACCGCCCAACTCGACCTCGACCAGATCGTCGCCGAAGTCGTCCGCGCCCACGAAGAGGGCCACGACGTGGCCCGCCTCCACTCGGGCGACCCGTCCGTCTTCAGCGCGGTCGCCGAACAAATGCGCCGCCTGGACGCCGTGGGCATCCCGTACGAGGTCGTCCCGGGCGTACCGGCCTTCGCGGCGGCGGCAGCGGCACTCAAGCGGGAACTGACCGTCCCCACCGTCGGCCAGACGGTCATCCTCACCCGCGTCTCCCAACGCGCCACCCCCATGCCGGAAGGCGAGGACCTGGCGACCCTGGGCCGCAGCGGCGCACTGATCGTGCTCCACCTGGCGATGCGCTACGTGGACCGCGTGGTCGACGAACTCCTCCCGCACTACGGCGCCGACTGCCCGGCCGCGGTGGTGGCGTACGCGTCCCGCCCGGAGGAAGTGATCCTGCGCGGCACGCTGGAGACGATCGCGGCCCAGGTGAAGGAGTCGGGCATCCTCCGCACGGCGGTCATCATGGTCGGCCGCACCCTCGGCGCGGAACAGTTCAGGGACAGCCATCTGTACTCGCCGGAACGGGAGCGGGGAGAACACGCCTGCTGAGGGGTGGTCAGCCCGTGGACTCACTACATTGGGACACCGGCAGCGCATGACCGGGCGTAACCCGACCACGATCGGGGAAGTCGTCGCCCCTGCCGCCGAGAACAGGCTTGGCAGGGGGCGTTGTTCCTGAACGGGAAGGTTTCCGATGATGGCTGAAGGCGACAGGCTGTGGACCATCCGCGGTGGTGAGAAGGTCAGCGTGCCCGCCACGGTGGCGGGGATTCGAGACGTTCTCCCGGACGATGCCCGGAAACAGTTCCTCGACGAGGTCTTCTCCGCGAACGTACACACGATCGAACAAGTCCTGCGAGAGTGGATCGTGCGGATCGCCTCCGAACCGGAGGACGACGAGACCTTCGCCGAGCTTCGAGCACGCGACCAGGAAAACCCATGAGCCGGTACGAGATCGCGTATGCGCCCGTGGCGGACACGGCGCTGAAGCACATGCAGTCGGCCCACCAGTTCCGGACGGAGATGTTCCGGACGCTCGGCAGAGATCCGTACGGACACCGATCCCACCCGGTGGGCGGGGAGAAGGACCGCCGCCAGGCGATCGTGGCCGGGGTGATCGTCGTGTACTACGTGGCTCAGTCGGTCCTCAAGGTGACGGCGGTCCGTCTGATACCTCCACCGTGAGGGGTGTTGGGTCGGTCGGAGGTGGGGGTGCGGGCCCTGCACCTTCACGCTGAGCTGAATCATGGTCAGAGGCCGTCGGGATAGGCGTAGATGTTGTGCAGGGTTGCTAGGTTGAGGCTGCGGCTCGGGCCGGTTCCAACTGAGTGAATTCGTCCATGATCGCCAGTATCGCCGCAGGTCAGGAAGTGTGGTCCCCGCGGGCGCGGGGGTGGTCCGGGGCCCGCACCTGGCGGACCCCTGGGATACTGGTGGTCCCCGCGGGCGCGGGGGTGGTCCGTACGAGCCGACCCGGCACCGGGTGACGCTCGCGTGGTCCCCGCGGGCGCGGGGGTGGTCCCGACCAGTACCGGGCCAGGCTTTCCATCCTGACGTGGTCCCCGCGCGCGCGGGGGTGGTCCGAGGAGAAGAAGCGCGCCGGAGACGACTTGGGGGTGGTCCCCGCGGGCGCGGGGGTGGTCCACGGCGAGGCTCACTGTAAACAAATGCTTACAGGTGGTCCCCGTACGTGCGGGGGTTCCGCCACGAACGGCCCCGGTGATACCGCGTACGGTGTCTGCCGGACGGGGTCATTGCACGTCGACGCCATGGGCGCGGGCCAGGGCGTCGAGACCGTCGGCCCAGCCCTGGCCGATGGCGCGCAACTTCCACACAGGGGATCCGTCCAGGGTGTGCCGGTACAACTCGGCGACGACCATGGCGCGTATACCTGGGTCACTCGGCGGATGGAACGCCCAGGCAGCACCGCTGCCGCACTCCATGCGCAGGGAGGCATGGGTGAGAGCCCCGCAGGCGAGGCCCGATTCGACGTTCATGTTGACCGCCACCGCAACGCGCCGAACCTGTGCGGGCAGGGCCGCCAGCTGAATGCTCGCGCTTTCGACAATATCGGGGCCTTCTGTGTGTCGGCCCAGAAGACGGACCGCCCCGGCGGCGGCGGATGGCTGGTTGTAGAAGACGAAGTCCTCGTCGCCGGCGACCTGTCCGTCGCCGTCGGTCAGGAAAAGTGTCAGATCGGCGTCGGCTCCGGCGAAGGAGAAGGCGACCAGCAGCCCTCGCCACGCCTCTTCGGGGAGCGTCAGGGTCTGTCCGGGAACGAGAGACACCACGGGCTCACGCTCCATGACCATGGTGGTTGCCGTCGGTGAGGCGACGATCGTCTCTCGCCACTGAGCGAAGGGCATGATCCAGTACGGGTCGGAAGGGAACTCCGTATCGACGTCGGGGCCACCGTCGTGCAGCCCGATGTTCAAGTTGGCCAAGGTCGAACCTGCTGAGTCGGGTTCGTCCCTGGCATGGTCCAGCAGGTCCTGAAGGCCCGGCATCCGACGGGTGTTGAGGGGCTTGACCGTGCTGGAAGTGTTTCCCGCCGCGGTCTTCTTGACCGAGCAGAGCACGTCCTCACCTATCTCCAGGAACCGAAGCGCGTCGTCCGGACCTTGCCAGGCGGTGCTTTCG
Source organism: Streptomyces sp. NPDC059256 (assembly GCF_042753785.1). Taxonomy (NCBI): domain Bacteria; kingdom Bacillati; phylum Actinomycetota; class Actinomycetes; order Kitasatosporales; family Streptomycetaceae; genus Streptomyces; species Streptomyces sp. NPDC059256. The sequence continues at coordinate 548,884 of NZ_JBHYZO010000002.1, forward strand.
ATGGCTCGGCGGGTCCAGCGCCCGTATGCGACCACGCCGAGCCGCCGAGTCTCGGGCATCCGGGTCAGCACGGCCAGATTGATCGCGGTGATGCCCGGAGCGGTCGCGAACCCTTCCTTCAGGGTGGCGATGACATGGGATCCCATGACAGTGAGCCACCGCTCAGTCAGTTCACGTTTCCCGAGGTCCTTCAGCGTGGGCCGGCCGGCTGGGGTGGCGCCCGGGGCCTGTGTGGGCAACGCGTCGATGTCCTGCTGCCGCATTACGACGGACATCACCGATCCGTCCACGCCGACAGCGCAGCCTGCGGCGGGATTGTCGGCGAAGGCCGCGTTCACGGCCTCGCAGACGATTTCCTCGTCGTTGCCGGTCAGAGCCCGCCACCACTGCTCGGCGTCCGCCAGCAATTGCTCGTGCGCGCCCCGTAGGCGGGCCTGCTGGTCAGTCAGATATACGGGGGCGTCCTGCTCGGCGGCATCTTTGGCCACCGCACGCTCGGAGCGCGCGAACACACCGAGTCCCCGCAGATGGAACGCCTGGGCCTCGGCGCGGGCCCACTCGACCCCCAACATGGGAGGCCCGGCCACAACGGGCGGGCGGGCCGGCGGGAAGGTCTGGAGATGCACATGGGTCATGCGCTGCCAGAGTTGTTGCAACTCGATGATCGCCGCGTCCCGCTGTGCGTCGTGCTCTGACCGAACGGCCCGCTGCCGCGCCAGGTCGAGTTCCTCGGCGGACGGCGCGACACTCCGGTGTGGCGCAGTACGCCGGGTGGTGGTGCCCCGGCCCAGGGGCGAGGTGGGACGTGCGACTGTCCGGGGTGGCGGCGCCACCCGCGTCGATCCGGCACCGGGCGCCGCCCGACCTCCCTCGCCCACCAACCCGACCTGCGCCGTGCGCGAGCCGACCGAAACCCGCACCCCGCGGGTGGAAACCCGCACACTCATCCCCGGAACACCGACACGAAATCCGAACCCCATGGTGCATCCCTCCCGGGCCGAGTCTTTCACTCGCGGAGCATCCCCGTGATCTTGACCAGTCGATCCCTCGTGCCGAGGGTCCGAATGCCCGGTCGGTCGGCTCGACGGCGCAGGGTTTTCCTCGGGGACGATGAGTGCGGGTACGCGCAGTCTTGCCGCCCATCGCCAGCTAGCATCTTGGACGAGACCGAGGCGTTGGGTTGGGTCGGGCGTGGTTAGGGCTCGGATTCCAACTGAATGAAATCGTCCATGATCGCTAGTATCGCCGCAGATCAGGAAGTGTGGTCCCCGCACGCGCGGGGGTGGTCCCTGGGTCCAATCCTCGTCTAGATCTTCACCCTGGTGGTCCCCGCGCGCGGGGGTGGCCCAGAGCAACGGCGCCTGGCGCGGCTCACTCAGAGGTGGTCCCCGCACGCGGGGGTGGATTCTGTGTGTCGCGTCGATGGTCTGGCGCCGTCTGTTCAGACTTCCCCGTATGAACAGACGGCGCCAGGCGGTACTACTTCGCGCCCGCCGTTGCCCGCCACTTGCCGCGGGAGAGGTGAACGAGTCCGTCAGGGGTGATTCGGGCTCGGGAGCCGAGCAAGGGCAGTGAACCCTCGGTGTTGAGCCTGGTGCGGATGCGTTCAAGAGTGGTCCAGAGCCGTTGCGGGCCGCCCTGGTGAACCGTGGGCGGTTTGGTCCACTCGGCGGAGGCTCGTGCCCATGAACCGTCCGGGTGCGCCAGATAGGCGGTCCGGTTTCGGTCGCGCTGTTCGTAGTCGAGTTCTACGCCCGGAGTGGTGATCTCCAACATGGAACGGAGTTCCCATGCGTTCGCTAGGTCCACCACGGGGTAGCGGCCCGTGCTGATCTCCTCGCCGTCTGATTCCCGAGCGAGTGTGAACAACCGAGTAGGTACGGGCAGGTAGTCGTCGTTGGCCCGGGTGACCATGAACCCGGCCATGTCCCGCTCAACCGTTCCGATCACGTCTCCGCAGGTGTGCTTCCACCCGGTGATGATCAGGGACGTACGACCGAGCGTGATGGCGAGCCGTCCACCCTCCCGGAGTGCGCCGACCATGGGTCGCAGTTCCGGACCGGCGGGCATCCCCACGGTGGCGATGATCCGGTCGTAGGTCCCCGGGATCTCCACCGTGGCATCCAGCGCGAGGAATTGAGGACGAAACCCCATCGGGGCAAGCCGTTCCGCTGCCGCACGGGTCAGGTAGGGGTCTACATCCACACTGGTCACATGCTGGCTCCCGAGCCGGCGAGCGGCATAGGCGGTGAGACCTCCCGCCCCGGTTCCGAGGTCCAGCAGGTCGAGCCCGTCCCCGAGTCGTCCATGCCGCAGCATCCGTACGACCAGACTCGGCAGTGTCGCCGACGACGTGGGTAGTCCCTCGGCTCGTGCCTCAGGTTCGGCGTGGTCGGCATGAAGCTTCCCCACTCGGGTGATCAGCGATCGGTCCGAGTACGCCGCTTCCATCCACAGTTCGGGGTTGTCCGTCCCGATGCGGAGAGTCCAACCGCCGCTCTCCTCCCGTTCCCACCATCGGGGAATCAGCTCGTGACGAGCAGTCCGTGCCACCGGTGTGGTCCATCGTGAGTCCGGATCGGTGACCTCGTTGGCGAGGCGTTCCGCGTGCTGCTGCCAATCCATGCAGTCGTGCCCTCCTATTCGTCCTCGTACGCGGGATCGCATGCTTCGGTGTTGGCCGGGTCGCAGTCGCCGGAGTCATCTGGGGGACAGGCGGCACGGGGAGCGGGAATCCTCTGGCTGAGAGATGCCCACTCTTCCCCGCTGAACAGCTGAGCGAGACTGGTTACCCGCACATTGCCGCATGGGAAGTTCCGAGCGAGCACACACCCGGCGAGGTCCCCGTTCGGAAGCACTGCGGCCCGGCCCCTGGTGCACCTTCCGCATAGTTCGTCCAATGAGGGCGACTGACCGGAAAGCGCTCCTCGCCCGACAGCTCGAACCCTGTCGGTGTTGATCTGCTTGACGCCCATGGCGACCAGTTCGGCCCGGGCCTCGCTGACCCGCTGTCCATCGAGAATGTCAACGATTCCGACGTACAGGGGAATCCCTCGCCGCAGCGCTTCCTCGATGTTGCTTTGGGTCCGCCAGTAGCTGCCCTGCTTGCCTGTGATCCTGTCGTGTTCCTCGGGATCGTCGCTGTAATAGCTGGTGGCGAGCGACACCCCGGGCCGTTCCAGCAGCGACCACCAGCCCCACGCGACGTTGAACAGGTTGGAGTACACCTGGACGCGGAGCCCGAGCGCTAGAGCGTGTTCCGTGAAGTCGCGCCACTGGGGATGAACTGTCGGCTCGCCTCCGATGAGCTGAACGCGAGGGATTCCGAGCGCCGCCGCGTCAGTGATGACCTGCCGCCAGTCAGCCGGAGTCATGGTGCCGTGTGTCGCCTGCGGGCTGGATTCCGACAGGCAATGAGTGCAGGAGAGTTGGCACTTCCCGGTGATCTCCAGCTCAAGCGTATTGATCGCAGCAGCCGGATGCATGGGGCGTTCGATGGCCAAGGTCATAGCCGTTCCATTCCTTCCGATTGGCTCGGGTGGGCGGGTGGGCCCCGGTCGGGTGGGTGGGGTGGTGGCGACCGGGGCCCGGGAGCGGGTGAGTGGCCGCTCCCCTTCCTCGGGCCGGTGACGACCGGGTCCGGACCGAGGGGTGCCCGCTCCTGTGCGGTCCTCCGCAGCGTCGAGGGACGCTGCCGCAGGGAGCGGGGGTGTGTGATGGCCCGCCCGACTCTCCGACCCTCAACGGAAGTCGGGCGGGCCGACTGACCGCCCCGCATGATGAACCCGCGAATCGAAGTGGCCGGGTATTCAGGGGGCGGACATCTTCAGTGCTGGTACCGGACCAGCATCAGCAGCAATGCAGTGGCTCCGAGGAATCCGCCGAGGAAGAACAGGGCGACCGCGTAAGAGCGGAGTCGTTTCATGTGGTCACCCTCAGATGGAGCGCGGGAGCCTTGGCACACCATGTGCTTGGCGATCCTTCAACGTGGCGGAGGATCGCCATCACCCTCATGCCGAGCCTTCTTGCCGGCTGCTCCGTTCGTTCACCTCGGTCAGAGCCGGCCGAATCCGGTCAACCACACTGGCCGGCCGAAGGTCCGCCCTCACGGCGGTCCACTCAATCCCACCTCCAGGCGGACGGAGCGAGTAGCGGTCCTCCTCCATATCCGCACCGGTGTCCATGACCACACCTAAAGCCTTCTGGGTGATGTCGAACACCAATTCCCCGACGCCGAGTTGGGGTGTATTCGCTACCTTCTTGCCAGACATGGCTACTCCTCTCCGTAGTGGAACCACTACCGGGTGCCATGAGCGTGTCCTAGAGTCAGAACCTGTTCAACGTGGCTTGGTGGCCACATAAGTTGGGGTCGCTGTGGTGAATCGCAAGGAACTGGACCCGGAAAGCAGCGCGCAGGCAGCCTTCGGCGCACGTCTGCGCAGCACCCGCGAGGCTCGCGGGTGGAGGCAAGAGGATCTCTCCGTCCATATGGGCATTTCCAGTGGGCATATTTCAGGCGTCGAAACTGCGCGCAAGATGCCGTCTTTACACTTCGCGAAAGCTGCTGACCAGGCGTTGGGCTTGGCGGGAACAGTGGCCACATTTGAACGTCAATGGCGCGAGATGCAGCACGGCAGCTTGTTGGAGGGCTTTCCCGAGTACGTCAGCTATGAGGGGCGGGCCGAAGAGGTTCGGCTTTTTGAAGTCGGTTTGATTCCCGGACCGCTTCAGACGCGGGAGTACGCAGCAGCCATCGAAGCGGGCCATGTGCGGCGAGGGGCGATCGCCGCTGAACATGCCGCTGAGCGAGTTGAGTTCCTGATAGAGCGGCAGGCCGCGTTCGTACGGAACCCACAGCCGCTCGTGCTCGTGGTCTTGGACGAGAGCTGTATCCGACGCACGATCGGTGGGCCCAACGTCATGGACGCGCAGCTTTGCCAACTGTTGGAGTTCGCCGAACAGTCCAACACTTCCTTGCAAGTCGCGCCCTATTCCATGGGGGAACTACGCCCCTTCAACCGATCCGTGAATCTGTTGACGCTGTCAGATCGATCGGTGGTGGCGTATGTCGAGTCCCAGACGCAGGGTTACCTGGAGCGTGATCTCGCCTCCGTTCGTCCACTGGTGAGGGCCTACCATCAACTACAGACATCGGCACTGTCGCAGGCAGAGTCTGTGGCCATGATCAGTGAGGTACGAAAGGGCACCCCGTGACGACCGAACCATCCAATTGGATCAAGTCCTCATACAGTGGTAGCGGCGGTACCTGCATTGAGTGGGCCCCCAAGGACGTGGACGTCACCGGAATTGTTCCGGTGCGTGACAGCAAGCGCCCGAACGGTCCCGTTCTGATGGTTTCCGCTTCGGCGTTCGCCGGGCTGGTCACCCTCGCACGGTCCGCGAACCTCTAGAACCGCACCGCTCAGGGCCCCGCCGTTCCCATCCTCCGGAGCGGCGGGGCTCACCCAAGTTCCGTGCAGGTTTGCCTTGATGTCTGATGCGGCGCTTCGCCCGTTGTTGCCCGCTAGCATCTGGACGAGGTGCGTGTGTTGGGCTGGATGACCCGCGATCGGGCGTGGTTGGGCCCGGAGTCCAACTGAATGAAATCGTCCATGATCGCTAGAATCGCCGCAGGTCAGGAAGTGTGGTCCCCGCACGCGCGGGGGTGGTCCTCCTGTGGCCAATGTAGCCAGTTCACCCGGCTAGTGGTCCCCGCACGCGCGGGGGTGGTCCGACCAGCCGGCAGGGCAACGCGGCCCGCTGGGCGTGGTCCCCGCACGCGCGGGGGTGGTCCTCGAGGACTACGCGGGAGCGTCCTTCTGAGTCTGTGGTCCCCGCACGCGCGGGGGTGGTCTGCGGCAGGCGGGCGACTCACGGCTGTTCGACCAGTGGTCCCCGCCCGCGCGGGGCTGGCCGGCCCCCACTGCGCACCCAAGCCACGCCCCCAGCCCCCGCGCCCCTCCTCACCCCCCTGTGCTTGGCTGGACCGCAGCCCCACCCCAGCTCACCCCATCCCCACCCTCCCCCGGAGACCTCCCCATGCACCTCCTCATCCTCGGCGGTACCACCGAGGCCCGGCAGCTCGCTGAGCAGTTGCATGAGGCGAGCCAGCAGGCGAGCCAGGAAGCCGGCCAGCAAGCGGCCCGGGCCGTGGGTCGGCAGTCAGCCGGGCAGGAAGGGCTGGCCAAGCTAGAGGTCACCAGTTCGTTGGCCGGGCGGGTGGGGCAGCCGCGGGTGCCCGTGGGGGAGGTGCGGGTTGGGGGGTTTGGTGGGGTGGAGGGGATGGTGGCCTGGGTGCGTGAGCACGGGGTGGGGGGCATCGTCGATGCGACGCACCCCTTTGCCGAGAGGATCAGCTTCAATGCCGCCCGGGCCGCCGCCATCGCCCGCGTACCGCTGCTCGCACTGCGGCGGCCAGGTTGGACGGCCGGGGAAGGGGATCGGTGGCACTCCGTGGGGTCGTTGGCGGAGGCGGCCGAAGTGGTGCCGCGGCTTGGGGAGCGGGCGTTCCTGACCACCGGGCGGACGGGGCTCGGGGCGTTCGCCGGGGTGGACGGGGTGTGGTTCCTCGTGCGGTCCGTCGATCCGCCCGATGGGGGCGGGCCGCCGCGGATGGAGGTGTTGTTGGACCGGGGGCCGTTCACGCTCGACGGGGAGCGGGAGGTCCTGCGGCGGCATCGGATCGATGTGATGGTGACCAAGGACAGCGGTGGGGCGGCGACCGCGCCCAAGTTGGCCGCCGCGCGGGAGGCAGGGTTGCCCGTGGTCGTGGTGCGGCGGCCTCCCGTGCCCGAGGGTGTTGCGGTGGTGGGCACGTCGGAGGAGGCCGCCGCCTGGGTGGTTCAGCTCTGTGCCGGCTCCGGGGCCTCCGGGTAGCGGCGCGGGGTCCACACGATCTCTGTTCCGTTGCCGCGCCGGACCGTCTGGGTCTGTGACGAGCCCACCAGCAGGACCGTGCGCATGTCGACGTCGGCCGGGTCGAGTTCGCCGAGCGGGACGATCCGTACGGACTCCTCCGGGCCGCCGATGTCACGGCCCAGTACCACCGGGGTCATTGGGGAGCGGTGTTCCAGCAGGAGGTCCCGGGCCTTGCCGACCTGCCAGGTGCGGCTGCGCGAGCCCGGGTTGTAGAGGGCGAGCACCAGGTCCGCAGCCGCTGCCGCGCGCAGGCGTTCGGCGATCACTTCCCAGGGCTTGAGCCGGTCGGAGAGGGAGATCGTGGCGTAGTCGTGGCCGAGGGGGGCGCCCGCGCGGGCCGCTGCCGCGTTGGCGGCGGTCACCCCCGGGAGGACCCGTACCGGTACGTCGGTGTACTCGGGCTGCGATGCCACTTCCAGTACCGCCGTGGCCATCGCGAACACTCCGGGGTCGCCGCCGGAGACGACGGCCACCCGGCGTCCGCGTGCGGCGAGTTGGAGGGCGAATTCGGCGCGTTCGGCCTCGACGCGGTTGTCGGAGCCGTGGCGCTGCTGGCCCGGGCGTTCCGGTACGCGGTCCAGATAGGTGGTGTAGCCGACGAGGTCATCGGCCGCGGCGAGGGCGCCGCGGGTCTCGGGGGTGAGCCACAGCGGTCCCGCGGGGCCGGTGCCGACGACCACGACCTCACCGGTCGTCGCGGTGCGTACGGGCGCGTTCGGCATCGCGCCGATCCGGCTGGGCAGCACGGCGACCGAGAAGTACGGCACCGATTCGGCCGCGATGTCGGCGAGGAGGCCAGTGCGCTCGTCGGGCATGGTGGCGCGTTCGACGTAGCGGGCCTCGTGGAGGCGGTCGGTGCGCTCCAGGGCGCTCCGCACCTTGGTGAAGGTGCGGCCCAGCTTCATCACGACGGCCGAGTCGGTCGCCGCGAGACGGGCCGCCAACTCCTCCTCGGGGAGGGTGCCGGGCAGGATGGTGAGCACCTCGTCGGCCTCCACCAGGGGCTCTCCGAGGCGGGCGGCTGCCGCGCTGACCGAGGTGACCCCGGGGATGACCTCGGTTGGGTAGCGGTGGGCGAGCCGCTTGTGCATGTGCTGGTAGGAGCCGTAGAAGAGGGGGTCGCCCTCGGCGAGCACGGCGACCGTGCGGCCGGCGTCGAGATGGGCCGCGAGCCGCTCGGACGCCTCTTCGTAGAAGTCGTCGAGGGCGCCGCGGTAGCCGCCGGGGTGGTCGGTGGTCTCCACCGTCAGCGGATACATCAGCCGTTCCTCGATCTGGTCGGCGCGGATGTGCTTCGCGGCGATCGAGCGGGCGATGGAACGGCCGTGGCGGGCCGAGTGGTAGGCGACGACATCGGCGGCGGCGATGACTTCCACCGCGCGCAGGGTCATCAGCGAGGGGTCGCCGGGGCCGAGCCCGACGCCGTAGAGCTTGCCGGGGGTGGCCGGGGCACCTTCAGCGATGCGGCTGTGGGCGTCGTTCACGTTCACTCTTCCTCGCTGGCGATGGCGTTGAGTGCGGCTGCGGCCATCGCGCTGCCGCCGCGTCTGCCGCGTATCACCAGGTGTTCCAGGCCGGACGGATGGTCGGCGAGGGCATCCTTGGATTCGGCGGCGCCCACGAATCCGACCGGTACGCCGATGATCGCGGCCGGGCGGGGTGCGCCTTCCTCGATCATCTCCAGCAGTCGGAACAGGGCGGTGGGGGCATTGCCGACGGCGACGACGGCGCCTTCCATCCGCTCGCGCCACAGTTCCAGTGCGGCGGCGCTGCGGGTGGTGCCGAGTTCGGCCGCCAGTGCGGGGACGGTGGGGTCGGAGAGGGTGCAGATCACCTCGTTGTCGGCGGGGAGTCGTTTGCGGGTGACTCCGCTGGCGACCATGGCGACATCGCAGAGGATGGGGGCGCCGGCGCGCAGGGCTGCGCGGGCCCGCGCCACGACCTGGGGCGTGTAGGAGAGGTCGCGTACGAGGTCCACCATTCCGCAGGCGTGGATCATCCGTACCGCGACCTGGCTGACATCGGCCGGCAGGCCGGTGAGGTCGGCCTCGGCGCGGATGGTGGCGAAGGACTGGCGGTAGATCGCCGGTCCGTCCTTCTCGTACTCGTACACGGTGTGGTCTTCCTCTTATGGGGACGGGGAGGTCATCGGGGGCGACGGGCGTGGGCCACGGTGTGGGCGAGGGCGGCGGCGGACGTGTCGGTGGGGACCGTGGTGCCGAGGGCGACGGGGGGTGGATCGCCGCAGACGCGGGTCACTCGGAAGCTGCCGTCGGGGGTGGCGAGGGCATCGACCCGGTCTCCCGGGGGGCGTCCGCAACGGCGTTCACAGCCGGACCAGTAGACGGGGAGTTGGGTGAACCTCCCTACTGCGGACGGGAGTTCCCATGAGACCACGGCCTCGGCCATGGCGCGGACGTCGGCAGCGGACTTGGCGCATCCGGGCGTGCCGATGCAGGCGCCCACACCGGTCCAGGGGGAGTCGGCCGTGGTGATCAGCCCGGTTGCGGCCAGTTCGTCGAGGGTGCTGCCGGCCTGGTCGCCGGGCACACCGGTGACGATCACTCCGCGCCAGGGGGTGAGGCGCAGTTCGCCGTCGGGCGCCTTCCGGGCGGCGCTGGTCAGCCGTTCCCACTGGGGGCCGGTGAGTCGGCCGAGGGGGGCGCCGATGGAGAGCGCTGCCGGGGAAGTGGCGGCGGGGGCGCTGGGACGGATGGCCTCAGATGGGCCGCTCGGGCCGCGCGGGATGCACAGGAGGGACGGGAAAGACGGGAGTGGCGGGAAGGGCGGCATGGGCGGGACGGATGAGTTGGGTGGGTCAGATGGGTCGGGAGTCTGCCGGGGGGCCGGTGGGGTGACGATTCCGTACGGGGGCGGGGTGGCGGTCTCTCGCCGGGGGTGCTGTCGGATGCCCGCCAGGGGGATGCCGGCCTTCGCGAGCCGTGCCAGGGTCCCTTCCCGCAGTCGTGCGCCGGTGTCCGGGAGGTCCCGTATCCGCCAGACCTTTGCTTCGGGTGTGAGATCCGCCGCATCCAGGAACGTTTCAGCACAGAGCAGCGCGGCCCTCGGGCCATCGTCCGAACGGGCCAGCAGCAGTACGTCATCGCTGTCCCCGATCCGCAGTCCGGCGCCACCGTCGTGGTCCGCCGCGGTCAGTCCGGCGCCACCGCCATGGTCCGCCGCGGTCAGTCCGGCGCCACCGCCATGGTCCGCCGCGGTCGGTCCGGATGTGTCGGCGGCCAGCAGGGTCACATCCGCGCGCAGGGCGTCCACGTCGCCGCGCCCGTCGTCCAGGGCGAACAGGAAACGCCCCGACAGGGCCGCCGCCCGATCGCTGGCGCAGAGCAGTTCGTCCAGCGCCCTCAACCACCGGCGTACGCCGCGCCCCGAGCCGTTTCCCCCCAGTCCGCCCAGTCCGCCCAGTCCGCCCTGCCCGGCCAGTTCGCCGAGTTCGCCGAGTTCGTCCAGCCCGGCCAGTGGCGAGGCCACGATGTTGCGCACCCGCTCATGGGTCGCGGACGGCAACAGCCCTGCGTTCCCCAGGAGCTGGGCCAACTCTCCGCCGCACTGCTCGTCGAGTCCGCGCAACTGCACATTGCCCCGAGAGGTGAGGTGCAGTTCGCCGTCGCCCAGCCGTCGGGCCGCGGTCAGCAGTGCCTCGGCCTGCGCCGGGCGCAGCACACCCCCGGGTATCCGGATCCGGGCCAGTGCGCCGTCGTCCGCCCGGTGCAGCCGCAGGGAGCCGGGGCAGGCGTCACCGCGCCCCCCGGAGGGGGTCGTACCGGTGGCGCCGGCTCGGGCCGGGCGGGGTGAGGTGGGCATGTCGGCGAGCATACCGACCAGTCATGACCGTCATTTGGGACGGTATGAGCCACGGCAGTAAGACGGTATGAACCGCACCGAATAGGCGACCCTTACTATTTCGGGGACGGGCCACCCGGTCCGGCAACGCAGAAGGCGACAGTGGAGGAAGCCCGGTGTGAACCCGGCGCGGTCCCGCCACTGTGAGCCGGCCGGACGAAGGCAGTCGTCGGGGCGGCGAGTCAGGAACTCCCGTCGCCAGACACCGCCCGGGGCGTGGACACCCCGAGGAAGGCCCGATGCCGTATGCCGCACGCACCGAAGACCCCTTCGACCGATGGACCGACCAGCCCGCCGAACTCCCCCGGCGACGCCCCCGACATCGTCCTGTTGTCGACGTCCGACACCGATCTGCTCAGTGCCCGTGCCGCGGGCGGCCCGGTCGGCTTCCGCTACGCCAACCCCTCCCGCACCGCCCTGGACGACCTGCCCGCGCTGCTCGAAGGCGCCGGGCTGGTCGTCGTACGACTGTTGGGCGGGGTCCGTGCCTGGGAGGAGGGGCTCGACCGGATTCGCGCCAGCGGTCAGCCGCTGGTGGTCCTCACCGGTGAGCAGGCGCCCGATGCGCAGTTGATGGCCGCCTCCACCGTCCCCATCGGCATCGCCGCCGAGGCCCACGCCTATCTCGCCCACGGTGGCCCGGCCAATCTGGAGCAGTTGGCGCGCTTCCTCTCCGACACCGTCCTGCTCACCGGCCACGGCTTCGACCCGCCGGCGCCCGCGCCCTCCTGGGGGCGGCTGGAGCGCACGTCCGGCAGCGAAAACGGTGCAGGGGCCGGTGCTGCGGCCGGTGCTGCGGACGGCCCCACCATCGCCGTCCTCTACTACCGCGCCCACCACATGAGCGGAAACACCGCGTTCGTGGACACCCTGTGCGGGGCGATCGAGGCGGCGGGCGGCCGGGCACTGCCGCTGTACGTGGCCTCGCTACGGGCGCCGGAGCCCGAGTTGATCGAGGAGTTGCGGGCGGCCGAGACGATCGTGACGACCGTGCTCGCCGCCGGCGGCACCCGGCCCGCCGAGGCGTCCGCCGGCGGTGACGACGAGTCCTGGGACGCGGGTGCGCTCACCTCGCTCGACGTACCGATCCTCCAGGCCCTGTGTCTCACCGGGTCGCGCGCCGACTGGGAGGAGAACGACGAGGGCGTCTCCCCGCTGGACGCGGCCAGCCAGATCGCGGTGCCCGAGTTCGACGGGCGGTTGATCACCGTGCCGTTCTCCTTCAAGGAGATCGACGCCGATGGGCTGCCGGCCTATGTCGCCGACCCGGAACGCGCCGCCAGGGTCGCGGGGATCGCCGTGCGGCACGCCAGGCTGCGCCGCATACCCGCCGCGGACAAGCGCCTCGCGCTGGTCCTGTCCGCCTATCCCACCAAGCACTCGCGCATCGGCAACGCGGTCGGCCTCGACACCCCCGCCAGTGCCGTCGCCCTGCTGCGGCGACTGCGCGCCGAGGGCTATGACTTCGGCACCGAGGACGTGCCCGGGCTGGCGTCCGGGGATGGTGACGAGCTGATCCGGGCGTTGATCAACGCGGGCGGCCACGACCGGGAGTGGCTCACCGATGAGCAGTTGGCCCGCAACCCGGTCCGCATTCCCGCAGCCGACTACCGGCGCTGGTACGCAACCCTCCCCGAGGAGTTGCGCACCGCTGTGGAGGAGCACTGGGGGCCGCCGCCCGGTGAGATGTTCGTGGACCGGTCGCGCAATCCGGAGGGCGACATCGTCCTCGCCGCCCTGCGGCACGGAAACCTGCTGGTCGTCATCCAGCCGCCGCGCGGCTTCGGCGAGAACCCCATTGCGATCTACCACGACCCCGATCTGCCGCCCTCGCACCACTATCTGGCCGCCTACCGCTGGATCGCCACCCCTGACGCCGAGGGCGGCTTCGGCGCCGATGCGATGATCCACCTCGGGAAGCACGGCAATCTGGAGTGGCTGCCCGGCAAGAACGCCGGACTGTCCGCGGCCTGTGGACCCGATGCCGCGCTCGGCGATCTGCCGCTGATCTACCCGTTCCTGGTCAACGACCCCGGTGAGGGCACCCAGGCCAAGCGTCGGGTGCACGCCACCCTGATCGACCACCTCGTACCGCCGATGGCCCGTGCCGACTCCTACGGCGACATCGCCCGCCTTGAACAGCTGTTGGACGAGTACGCGCAGATCTCGTCCATGGACCCGGCGAAGCTGCCCGCGATCCGCGCCCAGATCTGGACGCTGATCCAGGCCGCGAAGCTCGACCACGACCTCGGGCTCGCCGACCGTCCCGACGACGACGGCTTCGACGACTTCCTCCTCCACGTCGACGGCTGGCTGTGCGAGGTCAAGGACGCCCAGATCCGCGACGGACTGCACGTCCTGGGCCAGGCGCCGGCCGGTGCGGACCGGGTCAACCTGGTGCTGGCGATCCTGCGCGCCCGCCAGATCTGGGGCGGTACGACCGCGCTGCCCGGGCTGCGGGAGGCGCTGGGGCTCGATGAGTCCGCGGCGACCCGCACCACCGCCGACGAGGCCGAGGCGAAGGCCCGGGCGCTGGTGCAGGCGATGGACGACGCGGGTTGGGACCTCGCGGCCGTACCAGCCGAGCACGGTCAGCAGGTCGCCGACATCCTGCGGTTCGCGGCCGTCGAGGTCGTGCCCAGGCTGGCGGCGACCACCGACGAGATCGATCACACCGTCCGCGCGCTGAACGGCCGTTTCGTGCCCGCGGGGCCGTCGGGTTCGCCGTTGCGCGGACTGGTCAATGTGCTGCCGACCGGCCGCAACTTCTACTCCGTCGACCCGAAGGCGGTGCCGTCCCGGCTGGCCTGGGAGACCGGGCAGGCGCTCGCCGACTCGCTGCTCAACCGCTACCGCACCGACAACGGCGAGTGGCCGACATCGGTGGGACTGTCCCTGTGGGGTACGAGCGCGATGCGCACCGCGGGCGACGACATCGCCGAGGCGATGGCGCTGCTGGGCGTCCGCCCCGTCTGGGACGACGCATCGCGGCGGGTCACCGGACTGGAGGCGATCCCGCTGGCCGAACTGGGCCGGCCGCGCATCGATGTGACCCTGCGCATCTCGGGCTTCTTCCGGGACGCCTTCCCGCATGTGATCGGGCTGCTCGACGACGCCGTACGACTCGCGGCCTCGCTGGAGGAGGGCGCGGACGACAACTTCGTCCGGGCACACACCCAGGCCGACCTCGCCGAGCACGGCGACGAACGCCGCGCCACGACCCGGATCTTCGGCTCCAGGCCGGGGACGTACGGGGCGGGCCTGCTCCAGCTCATCGACTCGCGCGACTGGCGTACGGACGCCGATCTCGCGGAGGTCTACACGGTGTGGGGCGGCTACGCCTACGGCCGTGAACTGGACGGGCGTCCGGCGCGCGCCGAGATGGAGACGGCGTACAAGCGGATCGAGGTCGCCGCGAAGAACACCGACACGCGGGAGCACGACATCGCGGACTCGGACGACTACTTCCAGTACCACGGCGGCATGGTGGCGACCGTGCGCGCACTGCGGGGCACCGCCCCGGAGGCGTACATCGGTGACTCGACCCGCCCGGAGACCGTCCGGACGCGCACGCTGGTGGAGGAGACGTCCCGTGTCTTCCGGGCGCGCGTGGTCAACCCGAAGTGGATCGAGGCGATGCGACGCCACGGCTACAAGGGGGCGTTCGAACTGGCGGCGACCGTCGACTACCTCTTCGGGTACGACGCGACGACGGGCGTGGTCGCGGACTGGATGTACGACAAGTTGACCGAGACGTACGTCCTGGACGCGCAGAACCAGGAGTTCCTGCGGCAGGCGAACCCCTGGGCGCTGCACGGCATCGCGGAGCGTCTGTTGGAGGCGGAGTCGCGGGGCATGTGGGAGAAGCCCGACCCGGCCGTTCTGGCGGCGCTGCGGGAGGTGTTCCTCTCCACCGAGGGCACCTTGGAGGACGAGGCGGAGGCGGCGGGCGGCGACGCCTGAGCCGACACCGGCCCGGACGGCCCTCGGTGGGGCCGTCCGGACCCGTCGGCCGGTGGTGGACGGCTACCGCTCGTTCCGCCAGCGCGGTCGCCGGGCGTTGGTGATCGCCCGCAGCACCCATTCGACCGGCCCGTACGCATGACGGTCCAGCCACCAGCGGCTCCACACCAGTTGCACGGCGAACAGGGAGAGGGCGATCAACACCGCAGTGGCCGGACCCACCCGTCCGACGAGGGCGAAGCCGAAGCCCGTGAACAGCACGGCCAGGACGAGCGACTGGCTGAGGTAGTTCGTCAGCGCCATCCGCCCGGCAGGCGCCAGCGCCCGACCGATGCGGGCACCGCGGGCGGTCGCGACCAGTTGCAGCACGGTCGCCGCGTACGCGGCGGTCAGCAGTGGGGCCGTCAGCAGATCGACGGCGACCGCGAACGACAGGAAGTCCACCCCCTGGGTCCCCTGCGATGCCCAGGCGTAGAAGACGGCACCGGCCAGACCCACCGGGAAGCCGATCCACTGGAGCCGCCGCAGCAGGGTGCGGTGCGCTGACACATTCGCCAGCAACTCCTTCTTGCCCGCGGCGAGTCCCACCAGGAACGCGGCGAGTGCGGCCGGCCCCTGGAGCAGGACGATGATCAGCAGGACATCCGACAGCCTGGCCAGGTTCTCGCCGATGACGGACGCGGGATCGCCGCGCAGCGCGGCCAGTGTGTCCTGGATGCCCGCCGCGGTCTCCGGGGTGTCCACGGAGGCACCGCCGTCGAGCCATATCAACAGGCCCAGCAGCAGGTACAGCAGTGCCGTGATCCCGAACAGAAGGAACGCGGTGCGCAGCGCCGCTCGTGGCCGGGTGCCGCGGGCGGCCAGCAGGATCAGCCCCAACAGGGCGTACGTGGTGAGGATGTCCCCGGGGAACAGCACCACCGCGTGGAAGACGCCGATCGCGAACAGGGCGGCGCAGCGGCGCAGGAAGCGCGATGTGAACCGGGCGCCGCCGCGTTCGGCGGACCGCATCTGCAAGGTGAAGCTGTAGCCGAAGAGGAAGGAGAAGAGCAGGTAGAACTTGGACTCCAGTAACAACACGGTCAGATGGAGTGCGCCACGGTCCAGCGCGCCGTCGAAGCTGGGGTCGTGCACGCCTTCCAAGCGGTGGGCGGAGGCGATGAAGGTGATGTTGACCAGCAGGATGCCGAGCAGCGCGAAGCCGCGGAGCACGTCCACGTCCGCGATGCGCTCCACCGGGCCGCGTGCCGTCCGGGTGTTCGGCTCGTGGGCTGTGGGGCCGGGGACCCGCTGTTCCCGTGGAGTGCCGCCCGCTTCTTGTGGAGTGCTGGCCGCTTCTTGTGGAGTGCTGGCCGCTTCTTGTGGAGTGCCGGCCGCTTCTTGTCGAGTGTCGTCCGTCGGCGACCGTTCGTCTGCCGTGTGACTCATGCCGGGGCCTTTCGTGGTCGGGAGGCCCGCCTGTGCGGGTCGGGTCGTGGGTTGGGGCGGGTCGGTGGTGGGCCGATGTGGAGGACGCAGGGGTGACCGGGGTACCTGTTCGGGTACGGGCAGTGATGGGCAGTGATGGGTGGCCGTGGGCGACGGTGGGCGGCGGTGGGTGGGATCGGGCGGTTCGGCGCCCGTCCGGAGTTGGACGTTCCGGACCCGGTCCGGTGCCGCTCGGCAAGGCTCACCGCACGGCCCGGTGCCGTGAAGGCTCCACCCCTGGATCGCGTCGGGCGGGGAGGGTCTGCCGGGAAACACGGTGGCTGTGGGACCATGCCCCCTTCATGGCGTAGCGCGGTGGCGGGGGGAGTCGTACGTGTCCCTGGTGGTCTGTGTACACGGCATCGGCCAACAGTTCAGTGGCGAGGACGAGCAGCACAAACGCTGGCTCCCGGCCATGAACGACGGTCTGCGACGAGCCGGTCATCCGGTGCTCGACCCCGAGGACGTGTCCTGCGCGTTCTACGGCGATCTGTTCCGGCCGCCGGGCCGACGGCTCTCCGGCACCCTCCCGCCCTATGACGCGTCCGATGTGGCCGAGGGGTTGGAGAGCGAACTGCTGCTCTCCTGGTGGGAGGAGGCGGCCCGGGTCGACGAGGCCGTGGTGGCGCCTGGCGAGCGCACCCTGGTGCGTACGCCCCATGCCGTTCAGCGGGCCCTGGACGCCCTGAGCGGGTCGTCGTTCTTCGCGGATGTCGCCCTGCGGGCGCTGATCGCCGACACCAAGCAGGTGCGGGCCTATCTCACCGACCCCTCGGTGCGCTCCGCCGCACAGGAGCGGGTCGCCGCGTCGATCACCCCGCGGACCCGGGTCGTGGTGGCCCACTCGCTGGGCAGCGTGGTGGCGTACGAGACGCTCGCCGCTCACCCCGAGTGGGCGGTGGACACCCTGGTCACCCTGGGGTCGCCGCTCGGCATCCGCCATCTCGTCTACCATCGGCTGCTGCCTGCGGGCGGTGGATGGCCGGGCCCGGTACGGCACTGGACGAACATCGCCGACGCCGGCGATGTGGTCGCGCTGGTCAAGGATCTGGCCGGACCGTTCGGTCCCCGGGTGGAGAACCACATCGTCCACAACGGGTCGCGGGCGCATGACGTGGACCGCTATCTGAACACGGTGGAGGCGGGGCGGGCCGTGGGACGCGGCTGTCACGGGAACTGAGGGGTGATGGCGGGGGAACCGGAGTCGGACGGCGAGGTGACGGGGGACGACGGACCGTCGCCCGACGATCGTGCCGAGCCACGACGGTTCCTGATCGCCACCGCTGTCCGACATCTGGCGAACGCGCCGAGCTACGACGTCCCCGAACTCACCGACGACGTACAGCGGATGGAGGATCTGTTCCTCCGCGACCTGGGCTATCAGCGGGGCGCCGATCTGGTACTCGACCCCACCCGGGGGGAGTTCCTGCACGCGCTGCGCACTTTCGCCAAGGCGCCCGACCGACGCGCTGACGACCATCTGGTCGTCTATCTCGCCTGCCACGGCGCCGTCACCCTCGGCAGCGGTCTGCACCATCTCCTGCTCGCCGACACCGACCCCGACGACCTGCCGCACACCGGACTCCCCCCGAGGGACATCGCCCGCGCCCTGTGGGAGGAGACCGGGCTGCGCCGAGTGCTGATCTTCCTCGACGCCTGTCACTCGGGCGCCGCGGCCGACACCATCATCGACGCCGCGCACGCCGCCCGCCAGTTCGCCGGTCCCCGTGGGGCCTCTCCCGGCAGTGAGGCACTGATCGTCGTCTCCTCGTCCCGGCGCAAGGAGGAGACCTCGCCCGGGGTGCTGACGAACGCCCTCGTACGGGCCGTGCACGCCTCGTCCACGGCGGGCAACGTGCCCGCGTTCCTCTCCCTCAACACGGTCCTCGGCGCCATGTCCGCCGACCCGGCCATCCCCGAGCACATGAACCTCAAATGGGATGTCGCCGATGCGTCCCTCGATCTGCCGCTCTTCCTGCCCAACCCGGAGCATGTGCGCGATGCGGCAGGCGACAGGCTCGACTCGCTGCCACGCCTCTTGCCCAACCCGCGGTACATGGTGGGTACGGAAGGCCGCAGGCTCGACGAGATCGACCGGTTGATCGAGCAGAACGCCCGCCAGGACGCACAGCGGGAGGAGGAGCTGCGGGGCCACTTCCTGCCGCGTGCCCGGGGCACCGACGTACCCGACGACGATGTCTGGCACTTCACCGGCCGACACCTCGCCCTGCGTGAACTCACCCGCTGGTTGCGTCCCGAACGGGCCGCTGAACGCCTGGTCGTGGTCACCGGGGACCCCGGCTCTGGCAAGTCCGCACTCCTGGGCCTGGTCAAGGTGGTCACCGATCCCGACTACCGGCCTTCCGTTCCCCGTGAGGCTCTCGCCCTGCCCGAGGACTGCCTGCCCGCCGCCGACGCGGTGGACGCGGCCGTCCTCGCCAGTCACCGCACGACCCGCGAAGTCCTCGACGCCATCGCGGCGGTGGCCGGCCTCGTCGCCCGCTCGGCCGGCGAACTGATCACCCGCCTCCAGGGGCGCACCACCCCCCTGGTGGTGATCGTCGACGCCGTGGACGAGGCGGTCGACCCCGACTCCCTCATCCGGGACCTGCTCGCCCCCCTCACCGATCCCTCGCTCGACCTGCCGCTGAGACTGCTCCTGGGTGCACGCCGACAGATCGTGGAACGCCGGCTCCCGAACGCCCACCGCATCGACCTCGACGAGGACCGCTACACCGACCCGAGTGCGGTACGGGCCTATGTGACCAAGCTCCTCACCGACCCCGCGTCCGCCGTGGCGAGTCGGCCCGCACAGCACATCGACGGGGTCGCCGAGGCCGTGGCCGAGGCCGCCGGGCACTCCTTCCTCGTCGCCAGGATCACCGCGCTCACCCTCGCCCGTGACCCCGAACTCCCCGACCCCCTCCAACTGGCCTGGCGCGACGACCTGCCCCGCTTCCCCGGCGATGCCATGGAGCGCGATCTGCGCCAGCGCCTCGGCGACCAGACCACCCGGGCCCGCGATCTGCTGCTCCCTCTGGCGTTCGCCCAGGGTGCCGGTCTGCCCTGGGCGGGAATCTGGCCCCGGTTGGCGAGCGCGGTGAGCGGCCGGACCTACGGCGACGCGGACATCGCCTGGTTGCGCACCCACGCCGGCTCCTATGTGGTGGAGGGCATCGAGAACGGTGAGTCCGTCTACCGGATCTACCACCGCGCCCTCATCGAACACCTCCGGGAGGGCCAGCACGCCGAACGGATCCAACGTATCCAACGCACCGTCACGGACACCCTGATCGCGGTGGCCGGGGAGTGGTCCCACCCGTATGTGCGCCGCTATCTGCCGCTTCATGGGGCCCAGGGCGGTCGGTTGGACGAACTCGTCCACGACGCCGCGTTCGTCCTCTCCAGCGACCTGGAGCAACTCCTCGCCGCGCTTCCCGCCCTCCGCACCTCCGAGGGGATCACCGCCGGCCGGGCGATCCGCACGGTGCAGGACGGACTGAGGGAGGCACCCGGGCAGCCTGAGACCCGCGCGCGGCTGCGCTGGGCCGCCGTCTGTCACCGTGCGGAACGGCTGGCCGCCTCCTGCGATGCATCGGGTCCGATGCCCTGGCGCACCCGGTGGGCCGTGTGGAGCACGGAACAGCAGAACTGGCGCTTCACCGCACCCGAACTGGGTCTGGATGCCGGGGCGGTCGTGGCATCGGCGCAGGGGCTGACCTTCGTCGGTGTCGAGAACCGCAACGACCCCGTGCGCTGGGACTTGGGCTCCGGCGTCCGCAACGACTCCCAGCGCAGCCGCAGCAGGGCCCCGCGGACGGGACTGGTGTGGGCGACCGCCGAGTTCGATGTGCCCGTGGTGGCCTTCATCGGGGACGCCCGCAGGGACGTCCGCGTTGACGGTTCCGTTCCGGAACCGTTCCACGACCTGGAGGTGCAGGGCGTGGACTCGGACGACTCCCTGGTGCTCAGCTTCCGCAAGGGAGAACGCGACGGCGCAGGAGAGGTGGTGGAGTGCGCGGTCGTCCCCGGCCTCCTCGTGCTCAGATACGCCGACGGTTCGCTCGCCTGGCGACCCGTACCGGACTTTCAGTACACGTCGCTGATCCAGAAGGACGACCACCGGCTGGCCGAGGTGCCGTTCGCGTCCACGGGTCACCTCTGCGTCGCCGTGCGACTGCCCGACCCCCGTGTCGCGATCGGTGTCGACGACCGCGTACTGCTGTGCCGGGACATGGTCGACCCTATCGAGATACGGCCCGAACACACCGTCAACTGCGCCACCGGGGTCCATCCGCACGTCCTGGGGCCGCTGCTGGTCACCGGCGGCACGGACGGGAGCGTCCAGGTCAGCGCGGTCGCCTCCGGCCAACCGGTACGCACCCTGCTGGAGGGAGGGCCATCCGTGGCGGCCGTCAGCGCCCTCCGGGTCGGACAGCAGTGGTTGGTCGTCGCCGTGACCGACAACGGCACCCTGCACCGCTGGGACCTGGACACCGGCCGCCGCCTCGGCAGCCCCCGGCGCGTGGGACGCGGCGGTCCGGTCCGCACGACCACCGGCCGCCTGGACGCCCGTCACTTCGCCGTCGTCGTCCATGGCTCGGGCCGCGGTGTGCAGATGTACGACATCGTCACCGGCGAACGGATCGGGGGCCATGTCTCCACGGGGGAGATCACGGCCCTCTACGAGACCAGTGGTGAACAGCCCGCGGTCTGTGCCGCGGGACGTGACGGGCTCATCAGGATCGTCCACTCGGGCACCGCAGCCGATGCGCTGCTCGTGCCCGCCCACCAGGGGAAGGTCCTCGCCCTCGGTGCCCTGACCGTGGACGGTGGCGAGGACGCGCTCATCAGCGTGGGCGAGGACCACCAGATCCGTTGTTGGCAGCCGCGCACCGGGGACGAGCTGTGGACCAGCCGGATCGCCGCCGACGACCGGTGGCAAGGGGCCACTGCGACCTGTGCGGCCGTTCACTCCTGCTCCGACGGCACCGCGTTGGTGGTCATCGGCGATGCGTCCGGTGCCCTCCACACACTTCAACTGGCCGACGGCATCGTCATCCACGAAGCCTCGCCCCGGCGCGAGGCCATGATCACCGCGGTCTGTGCCGGGGTGGTCGGCGACCTCCGGGTCACCGTCGGTGCCACCGCGGACGGCGAGATCCACTGCTGGGACCTGGACGGCGACCGATGGCTCACCCGCTGCCAGCCCCCGACCGACCCCGCGACCGACTCCCCGACCGACCCCCCGACCGACACCGAGTGGATCACCAGCCTCGCCCTCGCCCCCGACGGCTCCGGTGTCCTCGTCGCCGGCACCGAAGGGGGCGCGCTCCTACGCTTTGACCTCCCGTCCGGGCGGGCGCACGGACCCGCCCACCGCGCCCACCGAGCCCGGGTGAACTCCCTCGCCTTCATCGACGACGGGAAGGGTGGGACCACCGTGGTGAGCGCATCCGACGATCGTGCGGTGACCGACTGGGACCTCGGTACGGGCGCGTTCGTCGAGCGGGCGACGGTACGCGTGGTTCCCGCGGTCAATGTCCTCGCGGCCCGGGCGGCCCCCAACGGCGGTACGCGCACCGTGCTCGGCGGTGACGACAGCGGCACGGTCAAGGTGGTGTGGCGGTTCTGGAGGGACTCGGCCTGGCGCATCGACGACCTGGTGGAGCACACGTGGCCCCCGTCCGCGGTGTGCGCCGGGCCATCGGGCCAAATCGCCATCGGCGGCATGCGGGGCGACCTTCAACTGCGCGACATCGCCACCGGACGGCTCCTCGCCCGGTTGCGATCGGTCAGCGACCGCCCGATCCGTCAACTGGAGGGCTTCCGCACCCCGGTCGGGGACCGCTATCTGGCCACCCTCAGCAGCAGCGGGATCGTGGAGCTCTGGGACCTGACCTCGGCCTCCTTCCGCGACGCGGGCCGAGTGCTCCCGACCTCCTCGGTCTTCGGCAAACTGAGCACGCTCCACCGGCAGGACGACGTCTCGCTGCTGTTGTCCCTGCGGCAGGGCCAGGAGATCTGGGGCCATCGATTCTCCGCGGACTCCGGCGCGTTGCCCACCGATGGGCTCCCGATCCTCTCCCAGGCACCGGCCCTCAGCGCGGGGGGTGCCTTCCGGAGCGTCGAGCCACGGTGGCCACTGGCCCTCGACGGACGTCGACTGCTGTTCATCCAGTACGAGCAGGGTGACATCGGCCTCCACGACCTCGACACCCAGGGAAGTTCACGGCGGTTCCGGCTTGCTTCGGACAGTGAGATCGTCCGAGTGGTGGCCCTGCCCGACCGGCCGGAACCCACGGTGCTGGTGTCCTCCCGGACACTCACGGCCGTTTACGCCATCGGTACTGTCCTCGACTCCTTCGACGCACCCCGACGGCGCCTCCTGCCCACGAGCCGCAAGGCACTGACTCCCCTGGCCAGTTGGTCGGTGCCGAGCCGTTGGGACGGCGGATTCATCGGCGTACTGCCCGGTGGACGCGACTATATGACGGAGGAGACGGGACGCCTGTTCGTGCAGTCCCTCTCCGGTGAGGGCGAGCGCCGGGAGCTCGCTTTGCCGTTCACCGTGCGGGCGGCAGCCCTTGGCTCCTGCGGTGAACTGGTCGTGGCCGCACCCAACGGGGTGGTCCTGATCGACCCCCTGGAGCCGACCGCGGCGGACGAAGAACCGGAAGGAAACACACGAGCCCCCGCAGCAGCCCGCGCCTGAGTGCGACCGGTTGTGGGGCGTGGCATGGGGGAGTTCGTGCACGGTCTCGACGAAGGCAAGGCTGAATCCTTTCGCCACCTCCGCGGCTCTTATGCATGTGCGGACAACAGCGTCAGCACCGAGAAGTGGAGGCATCGTGATCCTTGGACTTTCCCTCGCAGCCGCCGCCGTGCTGCTCTGCGCGTGCACGGTCGTCGTGCTGCGCCGTCGAGGACGCGGCCGTGGCTGACTCCCGCTGGCCCGGCCAGCAACTGATCTCCGCGGCGCAGCAGGGCGACCCCGAGGCCACCGCCGCGCTGGTGTCCGGCTCGCACCCGCATGTGCGGCGGTTCGCCCACTCCCTGTGCGCCACCCCGCAGGACGCGGAGGACGCCGCACAGGAAGCCCTGATCATCCTCTACCGGAAGATCGGCATGCTGCGGGCGTCCGGGGCGCTCGCCTCCTGGATGTTCCGCATCGTCCGCAATGAGTGTCTGCGTCGCACCCGGCTGATGCTGCGCCACCAGGGGCCCGTGCCGGATGCGGTGGTGCCCTCGTTCGAGGAGGACGTGTTCCAGCGCCTTGAGGCGGGCCGGGTGGCCGCGGCGATCACCGCGCTCCCCCTCGACCAGCGGCGGGTGCTGATCATGCGCGATGTCCAGGGCCACAGCGGACGGGCGGTCGCCGACGCACTGGGATTGAGCAACGCGGCGATGAAGTCACGGCTCAGACGGGCCAGGGAAGCCGTCCGCGCCGCACTCTTGACCTCGGCGGACGAGGGCCCCGGAGGTCGGCGTGACTGACCTTCCGAGTCCTCGTACTGCCGCTGTCCCAGCCAGTGCAGCCAGCCCAGCCAGTGCGGCGAGCTCAAGCGGCCCGGTCGGCCCGGTCGGCTCGGGGAGCTTCGCCAGTGCCTCGCTCTCCCGCCATCTGCTGCGGGGCGCGGTGGGATTCGGCGGGCTGGCCGGGGCAGTGCTGCTCTTCCCCACCCTGGGCTGGGCCAGTCTGCTGCTGGTTCCCGTGGGTCTGCTGGCGCTGCGCGGCTGCCCGATGTGCTGGACGCTGGGGTTGGTCCAGACGCTCTCGATGGGCCGGCTGCGTCGGTCCTGCACGGATCAGGGCTGCGCACTGGACCGGGCGGACACGGAGCCCGAGCCCGCGGCAGCACCGGAACGCAATCCAGCGCCGGAACGCAATCCAGCGCCGGAACGCACCCCGGCACCGGAACGCACCCCGGCGCCCGAACCCGCCGCGGCGGTCGGTGACCGCCTGCGATAGCGGCGCCCCACCTGCCCCACCCTGCTCTGCCCCGCCCTGTCCTGTATCGCCCTGTCCTGTATCGCCCTGCTCTGCCCCGCCCTGCTCTGTATCGCCCTGCCTCGAATGGCCGACGGCCGTCCGTACGATGCTCGGCCCGGCGCACCTTGCGTATCGGTGCCAATCATGGCTGTCTCGGGCAAACCAGGGCGATACAGGGGGCCGATGGCCCTCCTGTCATGGCCCTTCGACCCCTGGCACCCCCCGCCGATCCGATCGAGACTGAAGGTAGGGACGATCACCGCCCGCCCCGGTGTGCGGGCGGTGCACAGCGGCAACACCCGCTGTCGTCCCCGTCGGCCGCCCGGAAGCCGAGGCGGTCGCGCACCGAAGTGGAGATGGGAGCGCAGTGATGAACGGACCGGTCGTCGTTGGGGTGGACGGCTCGAAGTCGAGCCTGGACGCCGTTGATGCGGCAGCTCGCGAGGCCCGGATTCGCGGGGTCTCACTGCATGTGGTGCACGCGTTCATCTGGCCGAAGATGCATGTCTCGCTCGGTCCTTCGCCGATGGGTCCGCCCGACGGCGGACTGCGCAACATCGCCGAGCGCGCACTGAACGAAGCGGTGGAGCGGGCCCGTGCCACCGCACCCGATGTGGAGGTCACCCAGGACCTGATCACCGGTGAGGCCCTGAGCGTGCTGGAGGCCCAGTCCCGCAAGGCATCGCTGGTCGTCGTCGGCAGCCGGGGCATGGGCGGCTTCATCGGCCTCCTGGTCGGTTCCACGGCGGTGCACCTCGCCACCTACGGACGCTGCCCGGTACTGATCGTGCGCGGTACGCCCGATCCGGAGGGGCCCGTCCTGCTGGCCGCCGACGGTTCCCCGGCGGGCGAGTCCGCGGTGGGCTTCGCCTTCGCCGAGGCATCGATGCGCGGCGCCGAGTTGGTGGCCCTGCACGCCTGGGGCTCCTGGAGCGAGCGCGGCGATGATGACCCGGGCCACCCGGACAATCTGGTGGACGGTCTCGACCGGCTCCAGAACACCGAAGAACGCGTACTGGCCGAAGCGCTCTCGGGCTGGCAGGCCAAGTACCCGGATGTGACCGTGCGCCGCGAGATGGTCCGCAGCCGCCCCCGTCAGGCGCTGCTCGAAGCCAGCGGGGGTGCACAGCTGCTGGTCGTCGGCGCTCGTGGCCGCGGTGGTTTCACCGGGCTGCTGCTGGGTTCGGTGAGCCAGGCCGCACTGCACCACGCGAACTGCCCGGTCGCCGTGGTCCGCGCCGGCCAGATCACCGACGAGGACTGACCGGACCTGCCGGCTGCCCAACGGCCCCACGGTGTGGACGCACCGTGGGGCCGTTCGTCATGTGCCGGCGACCTGGGCTGATCGCGCACACCAGAGCCCGGGCGCCGCGTACGCAGAGGCGACTCAGTGGATGAGTCGGAAGCTCCGCCAGGGCTTGGCGCGGGGTGCGGTGATGTCCGACGACATGGTCGCTACGTAGATCGAGTCACCGCCGGAACAGTCCGCGGTCGGGTAGAGGACGATGTCGACGAGACTGCCGTTCTCCACGGACACGGCTCCCGCGGACGCCAGTTTGTGACAGCCGCGGACGAGCGGGCTGTGGATCGTCACATGGTCGTCCTGCGTGGTGTCGTAGGCGACGGGCCCCACGGCCGTCCGGCCGAGGCCGGAGCAGCCCGCAAGGGTGAGGGTCAGCAGCGCCGCTCCGGCGGCGCCGGCGAGCCGCCGGGTGGGGATCACGGACATGGGCGGGGTCCTTGTCTGTGGGGGAGTCCTGCTGTCCTGCTTTCCTGCTGAAGATCACCTTGCCGGGTTCCCGAGAGAGTGGCATCCGGGGCGCGGCTGCCTGGGGTACGCGAGGTCCCGCCTGGCGGGGGTTCGAGTATCCAGAGCGCACACAGCCGCCGATCCCTACGCCTGTACCAAGATCACAAAACTGGTTATCACGTAATTTTCACTTCACCGCACAACCTTTACCCCGCCTCCCGGGTCGGATCAGCTGAGTCAGCAGACTCAGACAGACCTAGGGCCCCTGGCGACACCCTGCCGTGTCCCGGAAGCGGCCCCATGCATTGGGAGATACATGCGCATTCGTGCTTCTGTCGCGGTGGTGACCGGCGCTCTCGCCCTCACCGGTCTGGCAGTTCCCATGGCGCACGCAGATGCCGGCTCGGACTCGTGGAACGCGCCCCGGTCGAGCGCCAAGGTCTCCGCGGCCGGTGCTCCGACCATCTCGAACGTGGTGGCCAACGGTGGCAAGGCGATCGTCGTCGGCGCCACCACCAAGAAGGTCGTGAAGGTCACGTACACCGTGAGTGACCCGCAGGGCATCGGCTACGCGGACGTTGCCCTGTGGCGCGGGGCGAGCTGGGACGAGCCCACCGCGTTCCTGAGCACCGATGGAGAGGGCGCGACCTGCGGCACCGGCACCAAGGTGACCTGCACGTCCACCTTCACCATCGATCCGACGCTAGACCTGTGGAACGACCAGGCCGGTACGTGGAAGATCGCCTCCTTCGTCATGGACGAGAAGGGTGCCGCCATCGAGCGGACCAACGTGGGCTCGGCCGTCGTTCAGCGCATGTCCAAGGTGACGGTGAACGCCTCCCCGGAGCCGGTCACCAAGAACAAGACCATCACCATCACGGGTTCCCTGACCCGCGGTAGCTGGGACGCCAACAAGTACGTGAGCTACGGCAGCCAGTCCGTGAAGCTCCAGTACCTCAAGAAGGGCACGTCCGCCTACACGACCCTGAAGACCATCAAGGCGGACAGCAAGGGCAACCTGAAGACGACGGTCACGGCCACGGCCGACGGCCACTACCGCTACGTCTTCGCCGGTACGTCGACCACTGCGGGCCACACCGCCGCCGCCGACTACATCGACGTGCGCTGACCTGCGCTGACGAGCTGAGACCGATGTCGCACCGTCGGCCCGGACCGGGGGGTCCGGGCCGACACCGGCACCGCGCTCCGGCGGGGTGACGGGCCGCGACGCCGCACCTCATCCGCTCTGACGAGCACGCACGAACGGCTTGCACCCAACAGTGCGGGCTCGCCGGGGACACAACCCTGACGGGCCCACACGGATGCCGGCCGGGTCCCAAGCCCACGGGGGAGGCTTGGGACCCACTGCGTTCAGGACCTGGGAGGCACGATCGCCCAGTCCGCCGCGGGCGCCGACTCGCTACCGTCGGCATGGACGGCGCTCACCCAGTAGAAGTGGGTGGTCCCGACGGTCGGGTTGGTGTGCTGGTACGAGAGTGCCGAGACGGGCTGGTCGGTCAGCTTCTCGTACGTCTTGGTCACCGGGTTCCAGTGGTGGACGAGGTACCCGGTGGCACCGGGGACTGCATCCCACGACAGGCGCACGTTCGAACCCTCCAGGACCGAACTCACGGTGTGGGACGCTCCGGGCGGGGTGGGCACCGAAGGCGTCAGGTCCAGCTCATTGACGTACACGAAGTTGCCGGTGCGGGTCCACTGGTAGTTGGAGTTGCCCGCCGTGTCCACCGCATCGATGAAGTAGCAGGTCTCCTTGCCGTCCGGTAGGTCTTCGTAGCGGTAGGTCGTCGTGGGCGGGGCGAGATACGCCCGCTCGTAGACGAAGCACACAGCCGGCTGGTCGGGTTCGCGGCGCACTTCGCCGCTGTAGACCGTGTACCGCTTGAGATCCGGTTCGGTGTTGGGCTCCCAGTCGAGTTCGGCGCCGTACTCGGTGGGCTTCACGGTCAGCCCCTTGACCGCGTCCGGCGGAGTGAGGTCCTTCGTGGGTGTGGTGACGGTCGCGACGGCGGAGGCGTTCGACTCCCGGCCGCGGTTGTCATGCGCCTTGATCACATAGTGGTAGGTCGTACCCCAACCCGTCGATGCGTCGACGCAGCTGTACTCGCGGCGGCCGTCGGGGAGCGTGACCGAACCGGTGAGGCAGCGCGTCGGTTCGACGGTGGTGTCCACCGGAAGAGAGGTGGAGCGGTAGACATGGAAGTTGTGGATCGCACCGTCCGTGTTGCGGTTGACCCGCCACTTGATCGTGGGCCGATGGCTGCCGGGCGCCGGCACGGCCGTCACCTCGTGCGGCGCCGCGACCAGGCGACTCTCTTCCGTGTACGCGTACGGGGACAGCCGTCCGGCCCCGTCGACCGCGGCCACCCGGTAGTTGCGGACCACCGAACGCAGTGCGGTGGTGTCGGTGAACGTGGTCGAGGTGACGGTGCTCGAACCTGTGCCGCCGGTGGGCTTGTTCCACACGACGACGTAGCGAACGGCACCCTGGACGGGCTTCCAGCTCATCTGGACACCGGAGTCGACGCCCTTCGACGTGAGCCCCTCGGGCGCGGTGACGAGGACCGTCGTCACCGGTACGTCCACACTGCCCGCCGAGCTGTTTCCGGCCCGGTCGTAGGCGCGGACCTCGTAGTAGTAGGTGGAACCGGGCTCCAGCACCAGGTCCAGGTGGGACGTCGCGGTCGTGGTGGCCGCCAGTTGGAAGGTCTTGGTGCTCTGGTGGCGACGGTAGACGCGGTAACCCGCCAGGTCCATCTCCTTGTTCGCCGTCCAGGACACCTTGGGCCGCGCGGTCGCGTGGTCGGTGGCGACCTTGACCCCACCGGGCACCAGCGGCTTGACCTTGTCGACCGCGGCCGTGGTTCGGGGTGCGTAGGTGAATTGCACATTCGCCGACCCGGTCCAGCTCACATAGTCGATCCGCAAGCTGTGCCGGCCGGACGGAATGGTGAGGTTGACCGTCTTTGACTGATTGCTCGACCCGTTGCGCCAGAGGTCGATCTTGCGCGATCCGTCGACGTACACGCGAATTCCATCACGTGCCGCGACGGACAGCGCGAATGGGCCGCCCGAACCGAAGTCCCGGGTCATGGACCACCGTACGCCGAAGTTGTCCCGCGGCAGCCCGCTCGCGGGTGCGCCGGTACCCCAACTCTCATTGATCGTCGAGTCGCAGTCGGTCTTCTTCGGTGTTCCCGACAACGAGGTGTTCGAGAAGAACTGCCGCTGGAATGCGGGTGAGACGCAACTCACCGCAGCCGAAGCGGACGTGGTGGTCACGGCGGTGACAAGCCCGCCGACTGTCGTGGCGACAGTGAGTGCGGCGACCGTGCGAAGTCGGCCGCGAGGTATCAGGGTCACGCGTGAATAGCCCTTTCCAGCCCGGATGACACAAAGATGCGATGAGGGTGGGGGATTCTGTTCGGCGGCTCCAGCCAAGCCGAATGCGCATCGAAGATGAGACTTTACTTGGTCAACACATATGTATACAAGAAGAATTGACCGATAGGGCTATCTTTCTCGCAGCTCAGAGACCCGGAGCGGGCATCGTGGCGACCATCGCGGACCGTCACGCGGTGATGGGCCTCGGGGCGGTGGCCGCTCGGTGCCTGGATTCCCGAAATGACAGGGAGAGAAGAAGAATTCGCCTCGACGCGCCATCACTATCAGTCATTGATTCTGGCTTGCATGTCACAATTCGTGTTGGACTGGGTTTCAGTCCTGGCGCCCTTCCCGAGGGTCGCACAGCAGCCCGGACAAGACGAGGAACCACGATGGTGAAGGGCTCACCCACCGAGCGAACCGCTCGGTTTGGCGTGCCCGGCTCCGAAACCGGTCGAGCGAGACATCGGCGGGACCGACGCCGACCAGCCGTCCTCCGCCATCGAGGCGTCCTGATGTCGATCGCCCCCACGACAGCGCCGAGCGAAACGGGCCCCGAGCGCGGGGAAGGGACATGGGCTCGAAGCCATGCCCTGGACCCGTTCCGGCAGGCCGAGAGCCGCGACCGCTCCTTCCCTGAGGAGGACCGTTCGTCCCTCTGTACGCTTCCTGGATCCACCATCACCAGGGGGCATTGAGGGCCTCCCCGCACGCGACGAAAAGAGCACGGCGTCAACGTCGTGGCAGCGCGGTAGCCGATTTCACCGACGGGCTTTGACGGTTCACGCAGAGCCTCTCGCCCCATGAAATCCCTGGTACCAGCGGCAAATCGGAGGAAGAAGCCAGTCGGGTGTACCCGGCGGGCCGACGACCCCTGCCGAAAACGCAGTGACGCACCTCCCGGCAGGCTCGTTAGCGGCGCATATGCGGTTCCGCGCCGACTGCCGCAAGCCACCTTTGGAGACTCGTTGCTCAGCCCCGCTATGCCCGCGTCGACCAAGCCAGACTTCAGGAGTTACGCGGCTCCCTCACTCGGATACGCCCTCTTCGCCACCCGCTGGCTCCAAGCCCCGCTCTACTTCGGACTGGTGGCAGCACAAGGTGTCTACGTCTACAAGTTCTTCAATGAACTCTGGCACCTGGTGCTCAACATCATCAGCGGCCAGGCCGACGAAACCCACGTCATGCTCGCCGTGCTGAAGCTCGTCGATGTTGTGATGATCGCAAATCTGTTGATCATGGTCATCGTCGGTGGCTATGAGACCTTCGTGTCGCGCATCGGCCTCCAGGGCCACCGCGACCAACCGGAATGGCTGTCGCACGTCAATTCCAACGTGCTGAAGGTGAAGCTGGCCACCGCCATCGTCGGGATCTCGTCCGTCCACCTGCTCCAGATGTTCGTCGATGTGTCCCACACCTCCCAGCACTCGCTGTTGTGGGGGACCGTGATCCATATGGCATTCATCCTCTCGGCGGCGATCCTCGCCTATATGTCGGGACCCATGGAGTCACACGGCCATGCCGGCCCTGGCCTAGGAGGTCCACCCCACCGTGATGGGGACAGCGGATTCGCCGATGCCAGCGAGCCGTGCTCCATCCTCCAGGAGATGAGTGGACCGGTCCCACCCCCGCGACACACGATCCCCGCCCAGGCCAACGCCACCGCTCGCACCGTCAAGAAGACCGACGAGCCCCAGCCTTCCCAGCCCACCGAGGGCACCACCACCCTCGAAACCCGGGAGGCCGCGGGCGCCGATGCCAGGATCGTCGCGGCCGGCTTCCCCGCGCACAAGTCGCTGGAAGACTTCGACGCCGACCGTCAGCGCCCCCACGACTGGGAGACCGTCACCCGTCTCGCAGCCCTGGACTTCGTCGACGCCCACGCCAACGCCGTCTTCCTCGGCCCTCCCGGCACCGGCAAGACCCATCTGGCCATCGCACTGGGGATGCGGGCCTGCCGCGCCGGTCACAACGTCCGCTTCGCCACCGCCACCGAGTGGGTGGCCCGCCTCACCGAGGCCCAGAACACCGGGCGCCTCGGCGAGGAGTTGACCCGACTCGACCAGTACGACCTGATCGTCGTGGACGAGATCGGCTATGTGCCCTTCACCCCCGAGGCGACGAACCTGCTGTTCCGGCTGGTCTCCCACCGCTACGAACGCGGCTCGGTCCTGGTCACGGGCGACAAGTCGTTCGGCCGCTGGGCCGATGTGTTCGGCGATGACCCCGTCACCTTCGCCATGATCGACCGACTGGCCCACCACGCCGATGTGATCACGCTCAAGGGCGACAGCTACCGCCTCCGCAGCTACCACCCCGACGCCGCCCTCACCAGCCCCGACGCTTGATTCCCCCTCGTAGCTGTCAGATCACAGCTACGGATGCCGCTTGAGGAGTAGTTGCGAGAGCCCCGTCCGGTCGGTCACCGGGCGGGGCTCTCTGGTGCGTGTTGTGCGTCAGTTCATCTTCTGCGCTGTGCTGTGGTTTACAGGTTGGCAGAGCGGGCGAGGGAGATCAGCCCGGCGAAGGCGTTGGTGGAGACCATCAGAACGGGTCCGCTGGGGCGCTTGCTGTCCCGGACGGGGACGATGCCGGTGGCGGAGGCGTGCGAGGGAGACCACTCGACACATTGACCACCGTTGCCGCTGTATGAAGACTTGATCCACATGGGGGTTTCGGTCGTGGTCGTCACGGGGTGCCCTTTCGTACCTCATTGATCATGGACACGGAGTCCGCCTGCGGAAGCGCGTACTTCTGCAGTTGATAGTAGGCCGACAGTGTGGGGTCC
Organism: Streptomyces sp. NPDC059256; assembly: GCF_042753785.1. NCBI lineage: Bacteria > Bacillati > Actinomycetota > Actinomycetes > Kitasatosporales > Streptomycetaceae > Streptomyces > Streptomyces sp. NPDC059256. The sequence goes on from NZ_JBHYZO010000002.1 coordinate 581,026, forward strand.
ACGAAGCGGCTATCGCGCTCCAGATGGCCCCGGTGTGCGCTCTCCGCGTACGACATGACAGAGCGGCCCGGCAGCGTCAGGATCGTTACCGGTAGGTTGAACGGGCGGCGCTCACCCATGGAGAACGGAGCGATCTGAAGCATGGCGTTCGGCTGCTCCGCGAACTCCAACAGCTTGTCGTATTGAGCGCGCATGACCTCCGGGCCGCCCACATGCCTGCGAACACAACTCTCGTCCAGCACGGCGTGGATTAGTGGGCGAGGTGTTCGCTCGATGGCAGTTTGCCGGTCAGCAACTATCGCCACTCGTTCGCGTGCGTGCTCGGGTGTGATCGCACCACGCGCCACGCTGTGATCTTCGATGGTTGCTGCGTACTCAGCGGTCTGAAACAGCCCGGGAATTACCCCCACCTCGTACAGCCGAATTTCTACGGCCCTGCGCTCGTACCCGATGAAGCCCGGGAAGCCTTCCAGAAGTGCCCCGTACTTCATGCCTAACCACTCACGTTCGAACGACTCTTCGGTTCCAGCCAGGCCAAGTACAGCGTCAGCGCGGCGACAGAAAGGCAAAGTCGCAATCTTCAGCCCAGTTTCGACGTGGGATACCTGGGTTGGCGAATACTGCATCTGGGCGCCGAACTCTCGCTGTGTCCAGCCCCGTTGTTCCCGCTCGCGGCGAAGTCGGGCCCCCAGGGACGCTTGCGGACTTGCGTCCGGATCCAGTTCCTTCCGGTTGGCCATTTGTCCCCCAACTTTGTTTGCTGAAACCCCTAGTTGAACCGCTCCTCACTCTAGGTCAACCTGAATGCCCCCGGTAGTGATTCCGCTACGGAGAGGAGTCGTCATGTCTGGTGGAGACCTAGCGGATCAGGCGGATCAGGCGCCCCGGCTCGGCATTGGTGAACTGGTGTTTGACACCGCCGAGAAGGCGTTGGGGGTGATCATGGAGACGGACGAGGGGGATGGTCGCTATTCGCTCCGTCCGCCCAAAGGCGGAATTGAGTGGACCGCTGTGAGAGCGGACCTTCGACTGGCCAGTGTGATTGACCATCTCCGCCCCGCTCTCATTGAGTTGAACGCGCGTAGTAGCCGGGGCTCGGCGCGGGGATGACCCGCCCATTCCAGCTCTGAAAGCGTCCGCCTTCACATGAATGGACCTGTGCGGGTCGTGGTGTGGGGCGGTCAATCCGGTCCGTTCGACTGAGCCATGGACAGCGACAGTCGGACGGGCCGGACTCCATGGACCCCCTCGGCTGGTAGGTCGGTCCGTCCACCGAGGGAAGAGAGGGTGCTCCGCATCCTCTGGCTCCGGTCGTCATCGGTGCCCGGACGGCCGGGGCCGCCAACTCTCACGGCAGGAAGCATGACGAACAAACCCAACACAACCCTCGACAGACTTCGTACCGCGCTGGACACCCTGGCCAAATGGCCCGAGGTGAGTTGGGACGAGGTGTCCCGAGTCGCCGGCGAAGCCGTTCCGCTGGTGTGGACCGCGCTGAAGGATCACGGTGTCTGGTACCAACTGGAACCGGCTGACCGGGCGGCCCTGTACTGGGCACTCTCCACAGGTCAGAGCGTCCAGACACACCGACCCTCACCGGTCGCTGACTGGCGACCCGTGCTCGACGAGCTATCCCGAGAGTGCGCCTACTTCGCCGTTCACTGCGAGGGGAAACATGAACGCTGGGCGGCAGCTGAAGGACGGTACGAGGAGAAGGAAGGGGCAGCGCAGTTACTCGACTGGTACCAGGGATACACGCCCGCTTGGCGCCCCGAAGTGTTCCGGATACTCGAAACGGAACACCAAACGCTCCGACACCGTGAGGACGGTCCGCCGGTCCTGTCGCACGTGTTGAGCAGGGTGCATGACAGAGTCTGTGATCGAGACGCACCCCGGACCGCTGAAGGTCACTACGCCAGAACCGCACTGCGGCTCGCGTCGCTGCCCGAGGGATGGCAGATCGAGACCATGCGGCGGATAGCCGCAGGAACCCTGCCCGGTCACGCGGTGGACGGCGCCTTCGACGCCATCAGCGACCTCCCCCGCCACGGCGTGGAGCTGTCACCCATGCCCCCGCCCTGACCGGCCCATCAGACCCCGTCCCTGCCGAGCCTTCCCGCAGGCAACCGGCAGGGGCGGGCCCTCCCTGGGCATCCGCTCAACACACAAGCGACCTAGCGGCCCACCGCCGTATGAGCACCAAGAGAAACGCCCCGATGGACCGGGCCTAATCGGTCGCATCGAGGCTCGCCGAAGCAGCCAACAGGAGCTGAACGACGTATGCGTGACCTTATCGTGTGCGCCCTCGCATGGGTGCTGAGCCCCTTCAGGGCCAAACGGCCAGGACGACACTCCGCCGGGTATCTCGCCCGCCGCACAGCCCCGATCCTCATCGCGCAACACGCACCGGAGGAGACACCAAACTCCCGGGCATGGGCCCGACCGTGGGGCGGCCCGAGCGCGGACCTCGCCCGCTCGATCTTCCGAGCCGAAGAAGCAAACGCCCTCACGCCCCAATGCCGCGAACGCTACTTCGCCACGGCATGGGCCGAACACGGCTACGACTACCCCTACATTGCCGCGGGCGTCCACCAGGTGCGTACAGGGGCGGTCGTATGATCCGCGATGCACTCACGGGTGCGACACCCCAAGAAGTCGGTGCGACATGCTGCGTCTGCCAGCGCTGGACCCTCGCACCCCTGCCGGTGCGTGACGTTGAGCGAATGAGCGGTCCACCGGTGACCCTGCACGCCTGCCCCACCCACGCCGCAACCCTGACCCCCGCGCCGGTTCCCGGCGAGCTTGAGCCGGACACGTAGGCCCTCTCAGACAGAGACACCCTGCGCCTGCGGGGACCACCTCCTGACCTGGGGCGATTTAAGCGGTCGCGGTCGATCTCATTCGGTTGGACATCGCTGGGTCGCCCTCCTCATGGCCCCAGGTCATGGCCCCAGGTGGATCATCGCGGCCCGAGCGAGGACGGACTGCGGGTGGATGGGGTTGAGTCGGCTGAGTGCTTGGTGCAGGGAGCGGGCCGTGAGAGAAGCGTGGAGGGTACCGTCGGGGCGGGTGAGCAGGCGGTAGAAGTACGGGGCGATCTCTGCGGCAAGGTGGTCCGGGATCTGGCCGATTGTGGCGATCACATGGCTGTAGCCAGTGGCCTGGAAAGCGCTGGCAATGGACCAAGACGCCCCTTCGCCCGTATGGGAGGAGGACACATGCGTGTCGCAGGCGGACAGGTAGGCGAGGGCGCCCTTCACCGCGAGTTCGTCGGGCAGGTCCTGTGGAGTCAGGCGTTCTTGGTTGATGTGGAGGGCGGATTGGTCGCGCTCAAACGACGCATGGCCGGAGAAGTGGAAGTACGGATGGGCTGCGAGGGCTTCCACCACCTGCTTCTTGGTCACCTCGCTTCCCGCCAGCAGTGTTGATCCCGGGACGAGCTCTTGGATGTGCTGCCCCTCCCTCGCCGCGTGTGGCAGTGCTGTGTCTTCAGCCAGGATCAGCATCCGCGGTTGGGGTGCTGTGCTGTGGCTCTCCGCGCGGCGCGCGTCGATGAGGGCCTGGATGCCGGGAGTGTAGGAGTGGACGACGAAGTCCATGGCCGTGTGCGGACGGCTCGTCTCATACTCCCCGGCGGCATGGAGCGGAAGCGCGGTGAAGAGGCCGGTGGGGCACCACCAGAGGCGGGGCAGTTCCTCACTCGGCAAGGGTGGGTCGACTACGGCGTCGAACCGATCCTGGGTGGGGGTGACGGGACGGGTTCGCCTGGACCGCCCGGAGCGTGGGGCGAGCTTTAGTTCTTGGAGGACCTGTCGGACCGGGTTGTCCCACAGCCACTCCAGCACGTCCATCACCACTCGCGTGTCGTTCTGCCAGACGGGTCCTCTCGTGGCCCGGGTATAGCGCTCGGTCTGCTCGGTCAGACTGGTGACGTCAAGCCGTACCAGAGGGAGGACCGACAGCCCCCGTTGTGTCAGGAGCAGGGCGTCACAGCGGCGGGCGGCGGCGTTGAGGACGACGACGGGCCCTTCCCTCGCGACCTCGGACAGCTGTTGGGAGTCGAAGGGGTGGAAGAGGCCCTTGAACTCCGGGATCGTACGGAGCGACTCCAGTAGATCGTTCAGTCGCAGTGCGAACTCGGGGGACGGCGTGGCCCGGGTCGGCTCGTCGAGGTTGAGGTCGAGGTGGAGCAGTCTCCAGAGCCATCGCAGCTCCGTCGCCACGCTGGGTGCCGCCCGCTCCAGCAGGCGGGCCATGAAGTCGGGACCCCGGTTGCACAGTCGCAACAACACGCCCTGTTGCTCCAGACACACCAGTGCCCCGCTCGGTCTGGCGTCCTCGATCAAGTACGCGGCTGCCTCATGGCCGAGGCGCGCCCACAGGGCGATGGTCTCCTCGTGGTCCCCTTCGTGGAGCAGGACGGCCGTTGTCATGGCGTGGGTCGCGGCCTCGTAGCCACGCATGACTGCTTCTTGGTCCCTCAGCCGGATCGCCAGTGTGGTGCCGAGCAGACCGGCCCTCAGCCTCAGGAGCGGCGGCACGGCCGACTGTTGCGACAAATGTAGCATTTCCGGCATTGCGTCGCGGGGGGTTCGCTCCGAGTCGGGCGCCCGTTCGATCGCGGTGGCCGTGATAATCATGGCCTCCCATCGATACAGGTTGTCTTCGGGCTCCCGGAGTGGCCTGGCGAGGACCTGGCTCGCTCGGCCGAGGTCGTTGCGGGCACGGGAGAGGTCCCGCTCGTGGAGTGCGGTGGCGAGCGCGACCGAGTTGGCTGCGCGCACATGCGCAGGGAGGCGGGATGGCTGGCGCTCGGCCGCTTCGAAGGTGTCGATCGCCTCGCCGAGTCGTTCGAGGTCCCTCGTCGACCGGTAGTGGACGAGCAGTGTCTTTCCGAGTTGTGTGGTGGCCAGGGTCCACCGTGTGCGGTCTCCCTGGGGGTCCGCTGAGGCCACCGCCTCCCGGGCGGTGTCGACGGCACGACTCAGGGTGGCCGGATCGTCGGTGACGGCGAAGTCGTCGAGTTGGCACCGGTTCAGTGCGCTCATCGCGCGCCACAGCGAGGGCATCTGCCGTCGCTTCACCACGCTCTGGAGTTCCTTGATGGCACGGGTGAGGTCGCGGTGCTCCCGTAGCAGGTGGAAGCGCAGCCTGAGTGCGTTGGCGAGTTGGACGCGCAGCAGTGCTCGGCGGACCCGGGACGCGGGCGTGAGCGAGAGCGCCGAGCGGATGTCCGCCAGTGCCGCATCGAGGTCTGCCCGCCGTCCGGTGCGCCGCAGCCCGTGCAGGGTCACCGCGGCCCGGGTGGCCAGTGCTTCCGCCTGGACGTGTTCGGGCCAGCCGGGCACTGCGCAGAAGTCCGTTACGAGGGCATTGGCCCGGGAGAGCTCATCGGCCTCGCCCGTGGCGGTGAAGACCGCCAGATGGAGTTGCGCGAGGGCCAACTCCACCAGGGACGAGGAAGTGCCGATCTGTCGCATGGCAACGGACGTCAGGTTCCGCGCCTTGTTCAGCGCGACTTCCGTTTGGTCGGTTTCCAGGCTCACGGTGAGGGTGCGCAGGAGTTCGCAGAGCGCTTCCGAGCCGCCGTCGTGCTGCCCGATGGTGAGCTCGACGGCATGGGTGAGTGCCACTTCCGAACGGCCGAGGTCCCGGAAGTACCGGGAGTGTGCGAATCGTTCGCGCAGCGCCGCCCCGAGGACGACCGAGATGCGGTGGAAACGGGGGCTTTCCGTGGGAAGTTCGCTGGCCACCCGTACGGCCTCGTCCAGTGACTCCCGGTCGCCGAAGTGGAGGCCGTAGAGGTAGAACGTCTCGGCGATCCGTACCCGGAGCTCAATGGCGTCCAGGGGCGCACGTCCGGTCTGGAGGATCCGGCTGGCGAGCCGCACGATCTCCTGGAGTAGTTGGTCCCCGTCCGTCCGGTGGAAGCGCTCGACGAGGCGGCCGAGTTCTTCCGCCAGACGCCACGTGAGGCCGGGGCTGGCCGGGTCTGACCCCTCCAGCAGGTTGTCCAGTACCTCCCACACCGGGGCGTCGGCGTCCACTGCCTGGCCCGGCCGTTCGATGCGGTAGATCTCCCCGGCACCCGTACGGAGGTTGAGCACGCCCCGCCCCACGGGCACGCGAACCACCGCGCCGGCCTCGATCCGTACCGGGGGCAAGGAACGGTTGGTGAGGACCTCCACCATCCGCGGGTGGGTGTCGGGCACCAGGATCGCCACCGCGTCCGGTCCCTGGACATCACCGATGAGGAGGTTCCTGCCCTCCCTGCGCAGACCGAGTCGGACGCGGCCGACGGCCGGGGCGATCGTCGCCACGTCGGCGAGGGTCACGTCCGGTGCCGGACCGAGGGCGAGGCTCGGTACATGGGCGCGGGCCGCGTTGGCCAGGCTCCAGGCCGTGACGCTCTCCCGGGCCGTTTCCGGCAGGCGCTGCCAGGCGTCGGCGAACCAGCCGGCGATCCCGTTGCGTTGTTCCCGCACGAGGGCGTGCAGGGCCCGGCCGAGGTGTCGGTCGGCCTCCTCGGTGTCACCGGTCAGGCTCGCCCAGGTGATCTGCTCCTCCAGGAAGAGCGCGGGCGAGAGGCCGGCGTGGTGCTCGGCGAGGATGGTGGAGACGTCCTTCAACCTGGAGTCCGCCAGCAGCCGACGGGTCAGTCGTCCCCGTAGATAGGGCAGGCATTCGGGGAGCAGTGCGATGGCATCGTGGGTGCGGGCGTCCACCCAGTCGCAGAACCACAGATCGGCCTCGGCCCCGACGTCGAGGTGCGGATGGAGGCGGAGCCGTACGGCACGGATCAGCTCGGGTTCGATGCGGGTGGCGACGCTGAGCGTGGTCGCGAGCTCCAGTGCACCGGGCGGGGGCGCGGGCGGTAGGCCGGCGGGGAGATCGGTCACGGCATCCTCGCGCTGATCTGGCCGGTGGTGGTGGTCCGGTCCCAGCTCACGAGCGGGAGCAGTGCGGTCATCCAGAACGGCCAGCGCGTGGGCGGGTACGGGGTGAGGGCGACGGGTTGGCAGCCGGCGCGGGTGACGAGGGCGATGAACTCCTCCCACTCCTCCGGGGTGCTCCGCCCGTGGACGTAGGGGGGTCCACCCAGTCCGAGGTCGGTGAGCAGCAGGATGCGCTGCCCGCCCGTCGGCGGGGTGTAGTCGGTGCGCGTCCAGCGGGAGCCGGGGCCCGTTCCGCGTTGGGGAGCGTCGGAGAAGTAGCCGACGTCGACGAGTTCGTGTCCGACGACCAAGCGGATCTGGGCGACGAGATGGTTCTGGTCGCGTCGGAAGGGCTGCATACAGCTGCCGCGGTCGACCAGCACCTGGACGCCGTAACGCAGGGTGCGTACGGGGCGACGGGGGAGTCGGATGACGGGCCGGCCCCGGGCGAGCATCTCGATCAGCGCGTCGATGTCGATCGGCCCTTCGTCCACCGGTTGGGCCAGGGCGGCACGGATGATGGCGCTGGTCCAGTGGGGGACCAGGAGGGGCAGATGGGGGCGCACGGTGCGTTCGTTCGTGGGGGGCGCGAGGCGTTCGATGGGATCGGGGACGGGGCCCGTGGTCTCGGTGCGCAGAGGGCGCAACAGCGGTAGCTCAGCCAGGGCTGTGCTCGGGTCCGCCGGTTCCTCATCGGGCTCCTCGTCGGGGTCGGGGCCCGTCGGGTCGTGTTCGATGCGCTGCGGTGCCCGTTCGTCGTCCGACGGGGAGTGGACCTGGAGCGGAGGAGCGGGATAGGGCTCGTCGTCGACGAACGCGCCGGCGGCCGTGGTGAAGCCCAGCACCCGCAGCACTTCGATCTGTTCGTCCTCGCTACGCGCCACTTCCAGGGCGCGGACCACGTCCCCGATCCAGATCTGCGGGCGCACCGGTCAGCCCTGCTTCTGGGGTGACTTGGTGAGCGTGAGCGTGCGGATGAGTTCCCACTTCGGGCCGCCCGGCCGGACGTCGAGGGCGAGGCAGGCGCGCAGCGCGTCCAGGTACTCGGCGGTGCTGGGCAGCCGATCGCGTCGGGCGTCAGAGCCCTCCCGTGCGCTCATCAGCTCGACGGCGAGCGCCCCGGCCAGCTGTTCGGTCTCCGTGTCCCATTCCTGGCCGTCGTGGCGCAGATGCATCCGGGCGATCCGCAACAGGCTCTCGACGGTCGGCGCCGGCAGGGTGAAGGTGACGCAACGCCTGAGGAACGCCTGGGGCAGTTCCCGTTCGTCGTTCGTGGTGATCACGACCAGATGTGCGCCGACCGAGGGTTCCCGACAGACGGTGGTTTCGGTCTCGGCGACGGTGAACTCCTGTGAACCGAGCGGTACGAGGAGGCTGTTGGGCACATCAGGGTCGGCCTTGTCGATCTCATCGATGAGGACGACGGCGTTCTTGGCCTGGCGTTCGTGGGCGAAACGGTCCATGGGGTCATGGGCCGCCGCCGCTCTGAACAGCCCACCGCGGGTGCGGGCGGACTCGGGCGCCAGCGACCACCACAGCACACCGGGGCGTACGTACTCGGCGTCCTGAAGGTGGGGGCGGTGCGCCTGGGCGTCCGCGAGCCGCCGCACGCTGTCGAAGGTCCAGAGCAGATCGGTGGCCCGGGTCCGGGACGTCACCACGTGCTCGTAGTACCGCATTCCGTGGGTGCGGGCGTAGTGGGGAGCGAGGGACGACTTGCCCGACCCTGGCTCTCCACTGAGCAGCAGCGGTCGATGGGTGGCCAGGGCGACCTCGATGGCCAACCCGAGGTCGGGGGGCATGTCGTAGATCTGACCGTCCCGGGGATCGGGGCCGTGGGGGGTGGGCGGGGCGGTCACGAGAACTCCTCGGGTGTGCCGGGGGCCGGCTCCAGGGGGCAGGGGGCGGCAGCCATCTAGTACCTACCGACAAGACGGTCCGGCAACTCCCGGAGCCGTTGGTTGCGTTGGTTCGCGTCGATCTCGTCCTGGTGGTTGAGCAGGGGCTTCAACACGGTCGGCTTCTTGAATGCGGCCTGGACTCGGTCGTCGGGTAGTTCCGTGCCCGTGGTCACCACCACGACCAGCCAGGAGAACTGGCCGTGGAGCAGTCTGACCGATTCGGCGAAATCGGCCGTGGGTGCCTTGCGGGCATTGATGATCAGGTAGTGGACGCGTTGGTGCAGATCGGACGGGAGGATGCGGTCCTCTTCGTCCTCCGCGTCGAAGAACTCCTGCCACACGAACCCTTCCCACTCACGGAACTGTTCCCCGATCTGGTCCTCGCCTGTCGGCATCCGGCCGCCGACCGACTTCATCTGGTAGCCGCGGGTGGCACAACAGGTGGCACGACGTATGTAGAGCTCGGCGGTGTTCAACTTGCGGGCGTTGAGCAGTACGGTCATGTCCTGCGGCTGGGGCTCCGCCGCCGGTAGGTCATCTCCCTGCTGGGACTCCGCACCCGGGAGGACCCCTCGGGCGGCCTCCGCATCGACCCAGGTGGGTTCCAGGCAGGCGATCAGCTTTTTGAGCGAGTCCGTCGACAGGGAGGGCGCCACCTCGTCGACCGCGTGCTCCATTCGGTCCGGTGGGGCGACCAGGAACTGGTGCGCGAGGAAGAGACAGCCGCCGTTGAGTTGGGGGAGGTGCTTCTCCTTCAACTTGAGCGCGGTTGCCGCTCTGACGAGGCGGCCCGAGTGCCGGGCCTCACCGAGGTACTCCGACAGCGTGTCCAACCAGGCTGCCATCGGGTCGTTCCGGTCCAGCAGCGGGGGTAGCTCGGCGAACCTCTCAAGGACCTTGTTGGCGATGCTCAGCGCGTCGTGCTGCGCACCGCGCGGGGTGCGTGCGAACTGGAACGGACGCAACTCCTCCAGGCCGGCGGCCTTGACCGCGGACGTCGACAGATCGCCCAGGAGCACGGGCACCACGGCCAACGGTGAGCCGAGCGCCTTGCGCCACAAGAGGATGTTGACCTCGCGGCGCACCCAGTCGGACTCCAGCGCCTTCTCGTTGACGAGGAACACGGCGCAATGGCAGCGGGCGAGCCAGTCGACGATCTCGGGGCGCCACTCGTTGCCGGGCGGAATGCCGTGCTGGTCCACGAGGGGTGTGAACTTCCTGGCAGCGAGACCGTCCTTGACGGTCTCCAACACCGTCATCGCGAACTCGTCGCCGCCTGAGCTGTGGCTGATGAAGACATCCCTCACGTCTTCGATTGTGATCCATTGTCGGCTGATTCGCCGGGAGTCTCACAAACCGGCGTCGAACTCCGGTTTGACGACGATGATGCGCCACCGTCGCTGCTCTTCCGCGAGGGTCAACTCCACGCGTACGGCGAGGGCCTTGAACGAGACCGTTTCATCGGAGGGTGCCGGCCCGGACAGCAGGGTGCGCAGGGTGGTCTCGTGGCCCAGCAGCTCCTCGCGGGTCTCCCGGTAGGAGACGGCCAGCCGCTGGGCGGCGAACAGGTTCTGGATCGCCAACACGGCATTGCACATGGGCGGAAGACCGGCGGCGAGGAGGGCGACGATCGCCGCCGTCGTCGAGGGGGCGCGATCGTCGGGGGCGGTCAGAAGCAGGGTCGCGTAGATGAGGGCGACGGCGATGCCGGCGAGCACCATTGCCTTGGCCACCCGACCGAGGGACTTCTCCGTCCGCTCGCACTTCGCGAGGGCTAGCTCCATGAACAGCGCCTGACGCCGTATGCGGTGGTCCAGATAGGTCCGCATCCGATCGACGGTGTCGGCTGCCGGGCCCGCTTGTGGGGAGTTGCGGCGCCACACTTCATCCTGCCAGTGCTGCTCATCGCCGAGAGGAGTCCGCTCGACGAACCGGTTCAGTGCGTCGAGTTGGGGCCGATCGGCGTTGTCCAGGATGTTCAGCCGGGCGTCGCGCACCCGTTGCGCGTCCGCGTCAGACAAGTCCAGATAGGGGCCCACACCGCTGAGGAGCAGGAACATCTCACGGCGGAAGATCTCCGCCCGCATTCGATTGACCACCCAGGGCTTGTTGGGTTCCTGGCCCGTCCAGATGGTCCAGATCATGGCCACCAACAGCAGACATTCGGCCAGGATGAATCCGAACGCCAAAGGCTCGCCGTTGTTGATGAACAAGGTCTGCACGGTCAGGAACAGCACGGCGAGCGCGGGCAGCACCGCGAGGCGGATGCCCACGGCCCGGAAGTCACCCTGATGATCCACCGGATCGTTTCCCGGCCGCCGTCGCAGCACCCCGGGATAGTCGGTCGGCGGGCGTACGTTGGCGGCGGGCGTCCAGGCGTCCCGCTGCGCCCTGCTGGCTCTCCTACGCCGTCGATGTGCCCATTCCCGCCCGATGCGATAGCCACTGTCGATCAGGACGAGCAGCCAGAACGCCCCGGCGATGGGGGCGAGGACCGTGAACACCGGCAGACCGGTGAGCGCGGCGGCAACGACCAGACCCGCCAGAACGACCGTACTCGCGACAACGACCACAGCCCGTGCGGCAGCCAGCATGTTCCCCCCTACAGCGGCGCGTCACTCGACGCTATCGAAGATTCCCCAGCCGCTGCTCCGGAACCCTGGACCCCCTAACGAGGTGTTCCCGTTCGCCATCGGCCGCGTGTGCCGTCCGGTGAGCACCCGGGATTTCGGCCGGCCCGGGATTTTGGCCGGCGCCCGGGACTTTGGCCGGCGCCCGGGACTTTGGCCGGCGCCCGGGATTTCGGCCGTACGGGCGGAGCTCTCGCCCGTACGGCGGCTGTGTGCGGCCGTGCGGGTGCCGGCCGTATCGGAGGGTGGTGCAGTGGATCGGGTCGTATCCGGCACCAGGCCGCACGGCGACGGCCAACGCACATCGGAGGCAACCGTGGAGCCGTTCATCGCCCTCGTCGTGGGGCTCGTCGTGGCCCGGGTCATCGGCTGGGCCGGAGTGGACGCGCTCGACAACTGGCAGAACGCCCTCAAGGTCGGCGTGGCGCTGATGTTCCTGCTCGCGGCGTTCGCCCACTTCCACCCCAAGCTGCGTCCGCAGATCGTCGAGATGGTTCCGCCGGTGTTGCCGCGGCCGGAGCTCCTGGTGAACATCACCGGCGCACTGGAGATCGCCGGGGCGGTCGGCCTGCTGATCCCCGCCACCTCCACCTGGGCGGCGATCGGCCTGATCCTGCTGATGGCGGCGATGTACCCGGCCAATGTCTCCGCCGCCCGCCGAAAGGTGGCCCAGGGCGCTCCGATCGGACCCCGTACCGTCTTCCAGATCGTCTACATGGGAGCTGCGGCGCTCACCCTCATCTGAACCGCCCGTCGAGCGGGGTCGAGCGGGGTCCAGCGGGGTGCGGCTCCGGGCCGCCGAGCTGCGGGGCCCTAGGTTCCGTCGGTGCCCGCGCCACGGGCCTGGACCAGACCCGATTCATAGGCCGCGATGACCGCCTGGGCCCGGTCGCGGACGTTCAGCTTGGCGAAGACGCTGGTGATGTGGTTCTTCACGGTCTGGACCCCGATCTGCATGCTGCGGGAGATCTCGCCGTTGTCGAGCCCCGAGGCGATCAACCGCAGCACCTCCACCTCCCGCGGGGTGAGTTCGGAGAGGTCCTTGGAGACGGTCTGCTCCGTGATGAAGGTGGCGATCAGCCGGGTCAGCATCCGAGGGGCCACGACCGCCTCACCCATGTCGACGGTGTGCAGCGCCGAGGCCAACTCCTCCGGGGACACGTCCTTCGGCAGGAAACCCGATGCACCCGCCCGCAGGGCGCGGATGACGTACTCGTCGATGTCGAAGGTGCTCAGGGCCAGCACCCGGCACTCGGGCAGTTCGACGGTCAGCCGTTCCGTGGCGCGCACCCCGTCGAGCACGGGCATCCGGATGTCCATGAGGATCACCCGGGGGCGCAGTTCGTGGGCCGCGGCGATGGCCTGTTCGCCGTCGGCGACCTCACCGACGACCTCGATGCCGGGTGCGTTGCGCAGGATCAGGGCCAAGCCGCGACGGACCAGGGGCTGGTCATCGGCGATGAGCACGGTGATCGTCCCGGAACGGTCCGGAGCGGTCGGTCCGGAGGACGGGTCAGGGCCGGGGCGGTCCATCTGCGGGGACATGGCGCCGGTGAGGGCCGGGGTGCCGTCGGCGGGGGCGGACAGTGTCATCGGACCCTCACTCCTCGATCGTCGTTGTGGTCGGTCAGCGGCACCGTCGCCGCGACCCTGAAGCCGCCCTGGTCACGCCTGCCGACGTCCAGCGAGCCCCCGTGCACGGCGACTCTTTCGCGCATTCCCAGCAGACCGTATCCCCCGCCCGTCACACCCTGGGGGCGCTGGCCTCCGGCACCGTCGTCGGTGACCTCCAGGGTGATCCGGTCAGGCAGATAGCCGAGGTGGACGTCGGCGCTGGCGGCGCCCGCGTGCTTGCGGACGTTGGTCAGCGCTTCCTGGGCTATCCGGTAGAGCGTGAGACCCACGGTCGTCGGCAGTGGCCGCGGCTGACCGGTGACGACGAGCCGCGCGGACAGACCGCTGGCCCGGGACTCGGCGATCAGGGCGTCGAGGTCGGCGACGCCCGGCTGCGGCTGCGACGGCGCTTCCTCAAAGGTGTCGTCGCCCCGCAGCACACCGAGCATCTGCCGCATCTCGCGCAGTGCCGTACGGGCGGACGCCTCCAGGGTGACGAGCGCCTCCCGGGAGGTCTCCGGGTCCTGTTCCAGATGGGTCCTCGCCCCTCCGGACATCAGATACATGGTGGTGATGTGGTGGGCCACCACATCGTGGAGTTCCCGGGCGATGCGCCGTCGCTCCTGTGCCACCGCGCGCTCGGCCAGGAGTTCCCGGTTGAGGTCCAACTGACGACGCCACTTGCGGACCCACCACCCCAGGATGACCACGAAGAACAGTCCGAGGCACTCTCCCGCCAGATCCTGCGGGCGCATGCCGTTCCAGAGACCGCGGAAGACCTGGACCAGTTGGATCACCACGAAGGCGAGTGCCACCGTGCGCGGCGGGCAGAGCCTGGTGATCGCGTACATGGCGAGCAGGGTGGGCACGCCGTTGCCGTGGGCCATGGGGGTCGCCAGGCTCGCGACGGTCTGGAGGGCCAGGGTTCCCGCGAGCGCCGCCAGGGGGTGTTCTCGACGGACCAGGAGGGGCAGGGCGGACAGGACGAGCAGGACCACACCGACGGCGGTGATCTCCTTCCCGTTGGCCAGGCGTGTCCCCGTGTAGTCGAGGATCTCCAGCGCGGCGACCACCAGGATCAGGACGTCGTTGCGGAGCCAGGAGAGCGCCGGGGACATCAACCCGCGTTCGCTCGCGAGTTGCCACCACCACCGAGGGTCCAGCCGGAGCCCGCGGGCCCGGACGGGGACCGCGGTACGGGGGTCGGGGCCCATCGGGGCGCCTCCTTCACACAGGTGGAACGGGTTTACGGGAACCGCGGTGGCGATCCGGCCGGCTCGCGGATGCGTCGTCACTCACGCGCTTCCGAGCAGGTCGGCACGGCCGTCGAGGGCGACCGAGGTGCCGCGGGCCCGGCGCCCGTCGGGTGACGGTTTCCGGAATCGTGCGGTCCATCGCATCACATCCCACCGCCGTCGCCATCCTCACCTGGGACGACACCCACCCAGTACCCGGGTCCTGGGCCCGAGGAGCACCGGACCCCGGTCCTGGTCGCGGCCCCTTCCCCCGGCCGATGCCCGCGCAGGGCCGTTCCTGATGGGCTGTGGAGGGTCCGAAGGGTCCGTGCAGCCAACTTCCGAGAGAAGAACAATGATTCGCAGTCTGACATCGTTCGCGACGCGTCGGCGGTGGGTGACGATCATCGTCTGGACCCTCCTGGGCGCGGCGCTGACCGTCGTGGGGCAATCCATGATGTTCAGCGCCACCGATTCACAGGCGGGTGACTTCCTGCCCAAGGGCTACGATTCGGCTGCGGCTCTGAAAATAGCCGAGGACGAGTTCGACGCAAAACCCGACGGGAATGCGGCCACCGTCCTCGTCGCCAGGACCGACGGGAAGAAACTGACCGTCCAGGACCGCAAGAAGATCAGCGAAGTAACCGCTGAGCTCGGCGAACGACGGGTCATCGGGCCCAAGCCCGAGATGCCGCTGATGAAGGACCACTCCCAGACTCCGAGGGTGTCCGTCGGCCCCATGGCCCCGGACGGAACCTTCCAACTGCTCTCGGTCTCCGTCACCGGAAACATGAACGACCCCGGGCTCCAGGAGATCTATCGGGAATTCCGTGACAGCGCGGAGGAAGAATTCGGCGAGAAGGCGATGCGCGTCGGATTCACCGGTGGAATCGCCAGCACCGCGGACACCGTCGAGGCGGGCGAATTCCGCGAGAAGATCATCGGCATTCTGACGATGGGCCTGATCGTCCTGCTGAACGTCCTGGTGTTCCGCAGTGTGCTCGCCGCGCTGCTCCCGTTGATCGCGGTGTCGTTGATCGGTGGCGTCGCCGCCGGAGCGGTGGCCGGATCGGCGGAGCTCCTCGACATCAAACTCGATGCGTCCACGCCGTCCCTGATCACCGTTGTCCTGCTGGGCATCGGCATCGACTACTTCCTCTTCCTGCTCTTCCGGTTCCGTGAGCAGCTGCGCACCCACCCGGAGCAGGACGCGGTGACGGCAGCGGCGGCGACGGCGGGACGGGTGGGCAACGCCATCCTGTCCGCGGGGCTGACGATCGTCGCGGCGTTCGCCACGCTGGGTGTCGCGAGCTTCGGACAGTTCCGGGTCCTCGGCCCGGCGATCGCCATCTCCGTACTGGTGATGCTGCTGGCGAGCCTCACCCTGATGCCCGCACTCCTGGCGGTCAGCGGACGTGCCATGTTCTGGCCCTCGAAGGCGTGGAAGAAGGAACGCCAGGGCGGCGTCAGTGCCCGCCTCGGGCTGGAGATCACCCGACGGCCCGTGCGCTACCTCCTCGGCAGCCTGGCGTTGCTGGGGGTGCTGTCGGCCGGTGTGGTCGGTGTGAAGATGAGTTACGACCCGGCCGGTCTGCCCGAGACGGACGCGGTCAAGGTTGCCGCGGAGATCTCCCGCAGCCTGCCCGCGGGCGCCACCGACCCGCACACCGTCTACGTCCGCAGCGAGAGCGGCACCCTGCGGCAGGACGCACTGTCCGGTCTGACCAACTCGCTCGCCAAGGTCGAAGGAGTGGGGCAGGTGGCTTCGCCCACCCTCAACCCCGATCGCACGGCCGCACGCATCGATGTGATCCTGGCCGTCAAGTCCGATACCCAACAGGCCCGTGACCTGGTGTCCGGCCCCCTGCGATCCGCCATCGAGAAGAACACCCCCGAGAACACCGAAGCGCACATCACGGGAACAGCGGCCGTCTTCGCCGACATCGCGACCGCCGTGGAGAAGGACCTACGGCTGGTCTTTCCGATCGCAGCCGCTCTGATCGCCCTGATCCTGCTCCTGCTGCTGCGTTCGGTGCTGGCCCCCCTGGTGCTCATGATCGCGGTGGGACTGGGGTTCGCGGCCACCCTCGGCGCGGGCACCCTGGCCTTCCAGCACCTGCTGGACCGACCGGGCATCTCGTTCACACTGCCGTTGGTGCTGTTCCTCTTCGTCGTCGCACTCGGCACCGACTACAACATCCTCATCAGCGACCGGATCAGGGAAGAGATGGACAAGCCGGTCTCCGTGCGGCACGCCGTGGCCGAGGCCGTGCGTCACACCGCACCCGCCATCGCCACCGCGGGTCTGGTGCTCGCGGGTTCCTTCGCCAGTCTGGTTGCCAACCCGGCGACCCAGGAGGTCGGCTTCGCCACCGCCCTGGGCATCGTGTTGTCCTCGTTCGTGCTGTCGATCGTGCTGGTCCCGGCGGTGGCCGTACTGCTGGGCCGAGGACTGTGGTGGCCGCGGCGACCCGACCGCACCGCGGGGCGCCATGCCTCGGAGCGCCAGGAAACCCAGCCTGTCGAGCAGGCCCACCAGTATCCGGTGCAGCAGCTCCACGACGAGTACCCGGTCCGCTAGTGCTGTGCCGGGCGTCGCGGGCCGGTGAACGTTTCCGGTCACAGCACTAGCTAGGACGGCCTGGCACATCGACGGCCGCTGGCCCGGATTCCCGCCCGCCTCACCAGGAGGGGAGCGGACGATCCGGGCCAGCGGCCGTCAAGGGGTCCGGCGTCTGGGGTCCGACATCTGGAGTCCGGCGTCCGGCGTCCGGCGTCCGGAGTCCGCATCGCACAAGAGATCGTCAGCCGGGGGATGGAGGGTTCAGGCGAGCAGCTTCTCCTTCGCCTTCTGGAAGTCTTCGTCGCTGATGACGCCACGCTCCTTCAGCTCCGCCAGTCTGGTGAGGTCGTTCACCCCGCTGCCCCCGCCACCACCGGAGCCGGCTGCGTCGCGGACGTACGCCTTGAAGGCGGCGTCCCGGTCCTGGGCGGCCTGGAGGTCGCGCTTGCCCATGGACTTGCCGCGGACGATCAAGTAGATCAGGACGCCCACATAGGGCAGCACGATGACCAGGACGACCCAGCCGGCCTTGCCCCAACCGTGCAGTTCGTGGTCGCGGAAGATGTCGCCGACGACCTTGAACAGCAGGAACAGCCACATGATCCAGAGGAAGAACCAGAGCATGGTCCAGAACAGGTTGAGAAGCGGATAGTCGTCCACGGTCTGCTCCGTTCACTTGGGACCGCGATGCGCTGCCGGGGCAACGCCCGGTGCGTCCGCGGGGGCGGCACCCCGGTCCCGGCCCCGTGGCGCTCGTGGGGTCGGCACTGCGGGCGCATCGGACCCCGGCGCGGGGGCGGCTCCGCCGATGGGCCGGGCCACTCCGTTCCGGGAGTCGTTGGCTTCAGTGAAGGAGGGACCGGTGGCCGGCGCACCTTCATCTACGCCGTTCGGGTGTTCCCCTGCCGTTGGCAGCCCGCACGTTCGGGGATCCCGTCGGGGATCCCGTACGGATCGTCTCCTTCGCCCGTATCCCGTATCCCGTACCTACGGAGCGACGGCCTGACCGGTCAGCCGCCGGCGGTGCTCCCGGCCGGGGTTTGCCATTGCGCGATGATTTTCGTCCGCCGCGACCGTCTGTGTTGGTGGAGGTTGTTGGAGCAGCCGTTGCAGCCATGGCAGTTGTCGGGGTCGCGGCGGTCGCACAGCCTGAGGGAACAGCGAGAAGGAGACATCCCATGCGTATCGTGGTCGTTGAGTTCATCAGCCTGGACGGCGTCGTACAGGCTCCGGGCGGGCCGGATGAGGACACCAGCGGTGGGTTCGCCCACGGGGGCTGGACTCACCCCTTCTTCGATCCCGAGGTGGTGGGCGGCGCCTTCGACGAGGCCATGAGCGGGGCCGAGGCGCTGCTGTTGGGCCGTCACACCTGGCAGACGATGGCCCAGGCATGGCCGCAGCGCGGTGGTGATCCGTTCACCGACCGGATGAACGCGATCGGGAAGTACGTGGTGTCGGGGACGTTGAGCGATGCCGATCTGAGCTGGAACAACACCGCTCTGATCCGTGGTGGCGAAGCCAGCGCGCGCATCGCGGAACTGCGTGCGTCACAGGGCGGGGACCTGCTCGTCATGGGAAGCCCCACCTTGGTGCGCAGCCTGTTGAGCGACGGTCTCGTCGACGAACTTCGGCTCATGATCATGCCGGTGCTGGTCGGTGGCGGAAAGACGATCTTCCCGGCCGACGGCGGTCTCCACACGCTCCGGTTGGTCTCCGCGGTCACCAGCAAGGCCGGGGTGCAGGTGTGCACCTACCGGCGCGTGGAGGGGTGAGCCCTCAGCCGGTGTCGTTCCGGCGCAGCTCGCGGAGATAGCGGCCGGGGGTCACTCCGTACTCCTTCGCGAACGCCGCCACGAAGGCCGACGGGCTGGCGTACCCGACGCGGTGGGCGACGGTGGTGACCCCCTCGACCCCCAGCAGGACCCGGGCCGTCCGCAGTCGCAGCCGGGTGCGCCAGTGGGTGTAGGGCATCTGGAACTCGCGCAGGAAGTCGCGCTGGAGGGTCTTGGCGCTGATGTGGAGCCGTGCTGCCCACTCGTCGAGCGGGGTGTCGTCGCTGGGGTCGTGCGAGAGCGCCCGGGCGACGGCCAGGGCATGGCCATGACCGGTGGGGCCGGCGGGGCCGGTGGGGCGTGAGTCCTCGGGGGCCACCGCTGGCCGGCCGGGGCGGGTGGCGCTCGCGGTGACCTCGAAGGACGAGGGGCGCAGAGCCGTCATCAGATGCTCCCGGGCATCCAGCGCCGTGTCCTCCTCGCACCCCGGGCTGCCCATCGTCTCGATGAGCCGTGCCACCTCGCGGTCGATCTCGACGGGCCCTGTGCGCAGATCCGCCAGTGCTTCGGGCGCCTGGCGCAGACAGATCCGGTAGACGGTCTGCCGGTCCGCCGCGCGCACCTCGTGGTTCACGGCCCGTTCCGACCAGAACCCTTCCTGCGGGCCGACGAAGCGGCTGTGCCTTCCGTAGACCGTGGACAGCATTCCGTCGGGTGACCAGTAGAGCTGGTGGAGGAAGTCCTGCCGGTTGGCGCCGAACTCCAGTGCTCCCGCTGAGAGATAGCGGAACACGAGGATGCCGGAGGGGCGCCCGAGCCCGTATCCGTACTCCTCACAGCGGGCAGGAGCCGTTCTGATGTGTCCTGTGGCCGACATGAACTGTCCTGTCATCGACATCGAAACGAAATCAGGTAAGGCTAGCCTAAGCGGGTCGCCCGCAGGTTCCGGGGTGGCGTACTGGCTGTGCACCCCGAAGGAACGCGCTCATGTCCTCTCGTCCCTCACTCCGTCTCACCGGAGCTCTGGCGCTCACGACCGCCCTGTTGGCCGGTTGCGGCTCGTCCGACTCCGACGCCTCGTCCACGGCGGACAAGACCCGGGTCTACGCGGCGGACAACGGCAAGATCAAGATCCCCGTCAAGCCCGAGCGCGTCGTCGCCACAGGCTATGCGGTGCCGGTGCTGATCGAGGCGGAAGCGCCGCTGGTGGGCATATCCACCTGGGACCGGGGGCTGGCGATGATGGAGAAGGACGACCTCGCCACCTACAACAAGCTGAAGAAGGTCGCGGGCGCCATGGCCGCGGAGACGAACTACGAGGCCATCGCCTCCGTCAAGCCGGACCTCATCGTCATCGGAGTGCCCAAGCCGGTGCTCGCCGACATCGACATCAAGCGGCTGGAGACCATCGCCCCCGTGGTCGCGATCGGTCCCACCCGGCCGTCCGCCTGGCGTGAACTGTCCGAGCGACAGTCCGATGCCGCCGGTCGCCTCGACGACTTCGAGAAGGGCCGCGAGACCTACAAGAAGAAGTCGTCCGAGCTGACCGCCAAGTACGCCGATGCGCTGGGCGGCCTGGAGTTCGGCCATGTCGGCGGCTACGGAGACATCGCGAAGGGCACCTTCCAGCGGGAGTTCGGCTCGTCCTGGGGCACCAACATCGCCCAGGACATCGGGGTCAAGTACCCCGGTGAAGTGGCCAAGAAGGGCGGCGGCGCACTCGACGTCGCCGAGTTCCCCTCCATCGAGAAGCTGCCCCAGAGCCTCGGCGGCGCCGATGCCATCACCTACTCCGTGGAGGACGACGGATCGGTGAGCGAGGCGGTGCAGTACGTGCTCGACTCCAAGCTCTGGAAGAACCTGCCCGCGGTCAAGGCAGGCAAGGTCTTCCCGCTCAAGTACACCGAAGCGGCCACCTACACCTCCGCCCTGAAGACCCTGGACGCCGTCGACGAGGCGCTCGCGCCGCTGCTCAAGCCATGAGCACGCCCCAACAGCACCACCGCCCTGAGCCGCAGGGCCGCCAGGACCCCGGCGGCCGGGTCGCAGCCCACCACCGGGAAGGCCGCGGCATCGCCCGCATCGGGTACCCGATCGGCATCCGCACCGTCGAGGTGCTCCGCACCGAGCAGTTGAACCCGCACATGCTGCGGCTGACCCTCGGCGGGCCCGCGCTCGACGGCTTCCACACCCACCAGGCCGATGACCACGTCAAGCTCGTCTTTCCCGATGCGGACGGCGCGCTCCGGCTGCCCACCGCCAACGCGGAACTCGCCCTCGACTGGCCCCGCCCCCTGCCCACCACCCGCAAGTACACCGTCCGGCGCTTCGACGCCGACACCCGCGAACTGGACCTCGACTTCGTGGTCCACGCCGGTGGCATCGCCTCGGAGTGGGCCCGCGCGGCCCGGCCGGGCGATCAGATCGCGATCGCCGGCCCACCCGGAGCGAAGGCGTTCCCGCACGTGTACGACCACTACGTGTTCGCCGTCGACGCCACCGCCCTGCCCGCCACCGCCCGCTGGTTGGAGGAGTCGCCGCAGGACGTCTCGGCGGACCTCGTGATCGAGACGGGTCACCAGGACGAGCACGCCTATCCGCTCACCCACCGCGACGGGGTGCGCATCACCCGCCTGGTACGCGAGGACGGCCGGTCACACCTCGCGGCGACCGTCACCGCCCTGGCACTCCCCACCTCGGCCACCTCGCCCACCTCGTCCGCTCCGCGGGTCTTCCTGTTCGCAGCCGGCGAGGCGGAGGACATCAAACCCCTGCGTGCCTGGGCGAAGGGCCGGCTGGACGCCCTGTTCACGGGGTACTGGAAGCGCGGAGTCGCCGGCCTTGAGGACTGATCCACCGACCGTCGCCGCGAAGACTGCTCCGCACCCCGCCCGGGGAGCGGAGCAGTCTCCGGCGTCCCGGCCCGACCGTGTCCCGGGAGCGGGGCCGGCCAAGGCCGTGTTCCTCGTCGCCGGTGTCACCCTGCTGCTGCTCGTCGCCTGTGCGAGCGTCGGCATCGGTGCGCAGACGATCGCGCCCGCCGACATCTGGCGATCCTTCACCGACTACACCGGCGCCGACCACCAACTGATCATCCGTGACATCCGGGTGCCCAGGACGGTCCTCGGCATCGGCGCCGGAGCCGCCCTCGCCGTTGCGGGCGCCCTGATGCAGACGCTGACCCGCAACCCCCTCGCCGAACCCGGCATCCTCGGTGTGACCGCGGGCGCGGGCTTCGCCATCACCCTGGGCACCGTCTTCGGGATCGCGCGGTCCCAGCCGGCGCAGTTGGCGCTGGCCCTCTTCGGAGCGCTGCTCGCCGCGCTCGCCGTCCACTTCGTGGGGCGGACCTCGCCACTGCGGCTGGTCCTCGCGGGCATCGCCCTCAGTTCCGTACTCGCCGGCGTATCGCTCGGGTTGCGGCTGGTGTTCCCGGACGTCTTCGACCACTTCCGGTTCTGGGCCGTCGGTTCACTGGCGGGGCGGGAGCAACTGCCCATCGCCCTGCCCATGCTCACCATCGCCGCCGCACTCATCGCGGCGATGGCCCTCACGAAGGCCCTGAACGCCCTGTCGTTGGGGGAGGACGTCGCCCACGCACTCGGCATCCACGTCGTACGCTCCCGGATCGCGGTCCTCGCGGTGATCACCGTGCTCGCCGGCGCCGCCACCGCGGTGGCCGGGCCGATCGTCTTCCTGGGACTGATGGTCCCGCACATCGCCCGACGGCTGGCCGGCGCCTCCGTGCCCTGGCTCATGGCGTACTCACTCGTCCTGGGCCCGGTGCTGCTGCTCGTCTCCGACATCGGCGCCCGAGTGGTGCTCACCACCGGTGAAGTGCCCGTGGCCGTCATCACCGCCTTCCTCGGCGCCCCGGTCCTCATCTGGACCGTCCGCCGCCACGGGGCGATGGCCCCATGAACCTGCTCACCCACGACGCTCCACCGCTGCCGAGGGCCTTCGGCCCCGAACGCCGTACGGTCATGGGCTGTGCGGCGCTCCTCGTCGTGCTCCTGGTGCTCGCCGTCGCCGGCCTGTGCCGGGGAGACACCTGGAACACCCCGCTGGAAGCACTCGCCGCGCTCACCGGACGGGGTGAGTCCGTGGTCGTCGTACAGGAGTGGCGACTGCCCCGCGTCACCGCGGGAATCGCCTTCGGCGCGCTCCTCGGCTGCGCCGGCGCCGTCTTCCAGAACCTCACCCGCAATGCGCTGGGCAGCCCGGACGTCATCGGCCTCGACGCCGGCGCCTACACCGGCGCCCTCGTCGCGATCACCGTGCTCGCCGGGACCTCCGCACAACTCGCCGTCGGCTCGGTCATCGGCGGACTCCTGGCCGCCGCCGTCATCCTGCTGCTGTCGGTGCGCTCCGGGATCAGCGGGATGCGGCTCATCGTCATCGGCATCGCGGTCAACGCCATGCTCACCGCGTTCAACTCCTGGATCGTGCTCCGCGCCGAACTCGACGTCGCCTTCGCCGCCGCCGGCTGGAGCGCGGGTTCCCTCAACGGCATCGGCTGGGACGACCTCACCCTGCCCCTGTGCGTCGCCGCGGCGCTCGCGGCACTGCTCGTCGGAGTCTCCCGTGCCATGCACCAGACCGCGCTCGGCGATGAACTCGCCATCACCTCCGGCGTCAGCCTGGGCCGACACCGACTGCTGACCATCGTCGCGGGAGTGGGGTGCACCGCCATCGTGACCGCCGTCGCAGGACCGATCGCCTTCATCGCGCTGGCCGCACCCCAGATCGGCCGCCGTCTCACCGCGGCGCCCGGTGTGCCCCTGCTGCCGTCCGCCCTGACCGGCGCGGTGCTGCTGCTGGGAGCCGACCTGGTCGCCCAGACCCTCATCGCGCCCATCGCGCTCCCGGTCGGAGTGGTGACGACCGCGATCGGCGGGCTCTATCTGCTCTGGCTGCTCATCAAGGAAGTCAACCGACCGTGACCGCACGACTGACCGCACAGGACCTCACCCTGGCCTACGGCGACCGGACGGTCGCCACCCATCTCACGCTCTCCGTCCCCGACGGCGCGTTCACCGCCATCGTGGGCGCCAACGCCTCGGGCAAGTCAACGCTGCTGAGGGCCTTCGTCAGGCTGCTCAAGCCCACCGCCGGGACGGTCTCCTTCGACGGGCGCGCCATCGCCGTCTACAAGCCCAAGGCGATCGCGCAGCAGATCGGATTCCTCCCCCAGGAACTCACCGCACCGGACAACCTCCTGGTGCGCCAACTCATCGCCAGGGGACGCTTCCCACATCGCTCGGCCCTCTCGCTCGGCACCGCCGACGATGAACGCGCCGTGCGCGAGGCGATGGCGGCTGCCGGTGTCACCGAACTGGCGAACCGCCAGGTCACCGAGGTATCCGGCGGCCAGCGCCAACGCGTCTGGGTGGCGATGGTGCTGGCGCAGGAGACCCCGTACCTGCTCCTCGACGAGCCGACGACCTTCCTCGACCTGGCCCACCAGTACCAGTTGCTGGCCCTGCTGGCGGAGCTCCGGGACAAGGGGAGGACGGTGATAGCGGTGCTCCACGACATCAACCAGGCATGCCGGTTCGCCGATCATCTGGTGGCGATGAAGGAGGGCCGTGTCTTTGCCGAGGGGCCGCCCTCCGAGATCGTCGACGCGCCCTTGATCGAAGAGGTGCTCGGGCTGCCCAACGTCGTCATCCCCGACCCGGTGACCGGTACCCCGATGGTGGTCCCCGTCACCTGACGGTCGTTTCCAGGAACGGGCCCTGCGCCGGTGGGTGCGGCCGTTGGGCCGTCGGTACGAAGCCGGCTGCGGGTGGTGCGAGATCCGGCCCCCTCTGGACGGACGCCCACCCGTGGCGCAGGCGCATCCGGCCGTGTTGTCAGCGCACCTCGGGCTGTGCGTGCCCTCGTGAGGACCGGGGCGGGTGCGCGGTCTTCGCAGGACCGGGCGACACCCATCAAACGGAAGAACTCCCTCCGGTGTGGCTGGCAAGGCGTATTCAGGACGCCTCCACACAGTCCATTAGTCGTTGTGCGCCCATGGGCACCCTGGCGGTCGGGTGCGGCTTGGCCGACGATGGGGCCGCCAGTGGGCTCCCACCGACGGTGGTGGTCCGGGGCAGGCGAAGGGAGTCTCGAAGAACGAAGAGATCGAGCAGGTAGCGGAAGCCGAACTGCCCGAGTTCGCGCTGATGGTCGACCTCCCTGACGCGAGAGCTGGGACCAGAGAGCTGGCGCAACGAATGTCGTGATGGCCCGGGTCGCCGCCCGATCCGCCGCGTTCGGCGCCACCAACGCGGCCAGGGGCGCACCCGTCCTCGTGGGCAGCGCCACCGGGCACCGCCGTGAGCGGGTGGCCGCCGGCGCCCGCGGTGCACTGCTGAAGCGGCTCCGCGGTGCACTGCTGGAGCGGCTCGGCAATGTGATGGCCGGACGGGAAGCGCAAGCCGCCGCCGAGACGGTGGGCACCCTCACCGAGCTGCGGGAGGCGGGGCACCCGGTACCGGACCAGATCCGCTGGCCCTCCTCACCCGACACACCGGCCGTGAGGTGATCACCGTCGAGACCACCGCCAAGCCCGCCCGGGACGCGGGCGTACGCCGTGGTGCGCGTGCTCGCCCCCGGAGCCGGCCCACTGCCCTCCCGTACCGATTCCGGCCCACCACACCCCTTCGGCTAGGAGCCCATGAACCCCGACCACCCCACCTCACGGACCTGGTACGCCATCGAGTTCGCCGACGACTACGACCGCTGGTTCGGCAAACGCCGCACCAGCGGCGCAACCGTGGCCGCACTCGCCGGGCTCGCCGGGCCCGGCCCCGTGCTCGAACTCGGCATCGGCACCGGACGGATCGCCCTGCCCCTGCGGGAACGCGGCTTCGACGTGCACGGCGTCGACGGCTCCGAGGCCATGGTCCGACGGCTCCGGGCCAAACCGGGCGGCACGAAGATACCGGTGACCATGGGTGACTTCGCAGAGGTCCCCGTCACCGGGGAATTCTCACTGGTCTTCCTCGCCGGGGGCACCTTCGCCGAACTACCCGACCAGGCGAGCCAGGCACGCTGCTTCGAACGGGTCGCCCAACGCCTGGCACCCGGAGGGGTGTTCGTCTTCGACGCCCATGTACCCGAAGCCCTCGCGGTGGCCACCGGCCCCGAGGTGGTGATGGAGGGCGAGGACCACATGGTGTTGTGTTACCGCAAGCTCGACCCATCGGCACAGCGGTACCGCTCGCACTACGTCATCCATGCGGACGGTGTGACCCGACACATGCACGTCGAGTTCCGCTACGCGGGCTGCGGCGAACTCGATCTGATGGCGGACCGCGCCGGCCTCAGGCTCAAGGAACGTTGGGGCGACTGGGAAGGCGCGCCCTTCGGCCAGGGCAGCTCCTACCATGTCTCCGTCTACGAACGCGGCCACCGTGAGTGACCGGCCGATGGAGATGCGTCGTACCCGACTCCAACTCCAAGCGGTGATCGTCGGGCTGACCGGTCACTCTCCCAGCCGACACGGAACAGGCCGATCCGACTGGACGCGGGGTCTGACCGCCCGTGCACCCCGTACGCTGCCGATGGGGTGGTGAGGCTGATGTCACAACGCATCGAGATCGACCGGGATGTCTGCATCGGGTCCGGGCTGTGCGCGGCGACCGCTCCGCGACACTTCGCCCTGGGGAACGACCGGCGCTCACGCATTCTGCCCGACGCGGGCGAACCGGACGAAGAGGTGGAGGACGCCGTGGACTCCTGTCCGGTGGAGGCCATCTCCCTGCTCCCCGAACCATGATGGCTGTGGTGCCCGTACGGACGGACCGTGGCGCCCATGTGAGCGAGCCGTGCGGCGGCCAAGCACCGGGGCCACCGACGATCGAGCACCCCGGGTGGAGCGGATGACACCCGGAGAGTGGAGAGCGGCTCCCTGCTCCTTCGAGCCCCTTCCTCCCCGGCCACTCGACTCCGCTCCACCGGGGCGGAGCGGCCGAGCAGTTCACGGAAGCCGGCCCGGTAGGCGCGTGGCCGGTCAGAGACGCCCTGGGGCCCGCCACGGGAACCGTGTCGCGGCACCTCGAAATCCATAACTCGACTCTGGAAAAGCCTGGTTGAGGCATTTGCCGCATGGCGCATGAATCCCCGGTCTGGTTACGATCCGATGAGCGGATCGTGGCGGAGGGGGCCGTTTCCTATGACTGCACTGAGTGGAGAGCCGGAGGCGAGCATCACCAGACCGGTGCGGGTGCCTCTCGAAGCGGACCGGATCAAACATCTGGAGTTCATCCAGGCGGTCATCACCCGCCTCGGTACCAACTCGTTCCTGGTCAAAGGCTGGGCACTGACTCTCGCTGCGGCGTTCCTGGCCGTGTCCGCCAGTCGGCCGAGTTGGCAGATCGCCGCGGTGGGTCTGGTGCCCGTGTTGTGTTTCTGGTTTCTCGACGGCTACTTCCTGCGTCAGGAGCGGCTGTTCCGCCATCTCTACGACGACGCACGGCGTCCCGACAGCACCGTCGAGATGCTCTCCATGAATGTGGGGCCCTACCTCCTGCGCACTCCCTGGCTGCCGGTGACGATGTCGAAGACGCTGACCCTGTTCTACGGCGCCCTGGTCGTGGCCGACCTCGCGATCGTCGCCCTCGCACGGTGAACGACGCTCCGCCCTTCACGGCCGGCCGGAGCCGGTCACCTCGGCGATCCGCGCAGCCAGTCCGTCCAGCCCCCGGTCCACACCGTGTTCCTCGGGCGTCCGGTTCGCCTTGGGCGGCCAGATGCTGCCCATGGCATCACCGGGCCAGCGCGGCACCAGATGGACATGGACGTGGAAGACGGTCTGGGAAGCCGCCGCGCCCGCGGAGTTGATCACGTTCATTCCGTCGGGCGCCAGCACCTCGTACAGCGCCCTGCCGACCCTCAACACCGACTGCGTGAGCCGTGCTGCCGTGGCGTCATCCAGGGCCCACAGATCCGGTGCATGCGAGCGGGGGATGACCAGGGTGTGCCCGCGGACCGCGGGTGCCAGCGGGAAGAACGCCAGCGTATGGGCATCCTGATGAACCACTCGTGCCCTGCTCGGATCGGCGACGATGGCGCAGAACGCGCACTCGGCCATTCGCCCTCCCCTCATCGGCCGGCGTCAAGCGGACGCCCCGCCCGCACCGGTTCGGTGCAACCCTTCAGGGGATGCTCCCCGTTCGGCATCCTCCGTGCACCCATCTCTGGTACCAAGCAGGAAAGGAGCGATGCGAGGCACGAGGAATGAGGAAGACCGGCATGGGCGGCATCTTCGTCAACTACCGAAGGGGACCACACCTTCCCGTAGTACAGGAACTCCGCGAGCGGCTCGTCCAACACTTCGGCGCGGACCACGTCTTCTTCGACACCTCGTCGATCATCCCGGGACGGCGGTACTCGGACGAGTTACGCGAGCGACTCGCGGACTGCGAAGTCCTCCTCGTGGTCATCCACGAAGGCTGGCTGGACGCCCGCGATGAATCCGGCCGACGCCGGCTGGACCGCGCCGACGACTGGGTGCGCCGGGAGATCGAAGGGGCGCTGGCAGCCGGCAAGGTCGTCATCCCCCTGTTGCTGGACGGGGCGGTCGTACCGCTGCCGAGTCAACTCCCCCAGAGCATGGCCGATCTGGTGATGCATCAGGCCCAAAGCCTCTCGGAGAGCGGGTGGCACGCCGACCTGGCGCAGCTCTGCGCAGTTCTGGAGGTCCCGGTGAAGTCACCGTGGACGGCGCTCCCCTGCCCGGCGCCGCCCAAGCCCCCGCCGGGGCGCTGGCTGGGGATCGGCACGGCTGCGCTGGCCGCCGCACTCCTGATGGCCCTCGTCCTGGGCACACTGGCCGACCTGCCGGAGAACCCGGGGTCCGACCGGCCGGACGGTGCGACCGACGTACCCCTCGCGTTCATGGCAGCGGGGTGGTCGGTGCTGTTGATGTGCGCGCCGGTGCTCGCCGTCCTCGCCGTACGGGGCGTGTCACGCTGGTCGGTGAACGACTGGGAGCGCGAGTTGCAGGCCGTCCCCCACACCGTCTACGTACGACGGACCTATCTGGCCGCTGTCGCACTCGTCCTCCTGGCGCTGCTCGGCGCCTTCACCCTGCGGGAACAGGGCATCCTGCCTGCCCTGGGGGTGTTGCTGGTGGTGATCGTCTCGGTCGCCCACACGGCCGCCGGTTCCCTCCGCACCCAGCGGATGGAGGCGGAGCAGTGGCGCAACTGGCCGCACGCCCTCCCGTCCCCCGTCACCCGACAACAGTTGCGCAGGGCGGTCGCGCGCCTGGAGACACGGGCCCGCGGTTGGTCGCACCCGTTGAGCCGGCAGCAACGGGAGAAGGCGCAATGGGTACTCCAGGACTTCGAACAGGCGCTGGCGGCCATCCGCGCCGAAGGCGGTCGCTCCCGACTGACGTGGTTGCGCCGGGAGCAGCCGTGGCTGTTCAGCTTGTACGCACTGTGGGTGACACTCAACACCGGACTGACCACGGCCGCGGTCCTTCCGGTCCTGGTGGCCGGCCACGGATCGGGGCGCCTGTACGCACTCCCGGTCATAGCGGCGCTGCTCAGCGGCGCACTCGGGCTGGCCACGATGGAGATCGCCTACCGCCAACAGCGGTGGCTGCGCTCCACGGTGGTCCGGGAGGCCGAAATCCGGGTCGCGGAACTCGCCGTACGCGTGACCGAACTGAGCTCCCTGGCGCGCACCCGCCCCACCCGGCCCGCACCCCGCCCGGAGGACCAGGAAGAGCCCGACTAGGGCCCTTTCAAGGAACCGCGTCTTCCGCGGACACCGTGCGTCACCCGAACCGCGTCACTCTCCGGGCGCCTGCCCGGCCGGGCGGATGCGCTCAGCGGACCCCGTCGTGCGGTGCGGCTGCGGCGCGGCGGAACTCCGCGTTGATGCGCTGGGCTTCTTCGAGCTGGTCCTCAAGGATGACGATGCGACAAGCCGCCTCGACCGGGGTGCCCTGATCGACGAGTTCCCGGGCTCGGGCCGCGATGCGCAGCTGGTAGCGGGAGTAGCGGCGGTGCCCGCCCTCGGAGCGGAGCGGGGTGATCAGCCGGGCTTCTCCGATGGCGCGGAGGAATCCCGGGGTGGTGCCGAGCAACTCGGCCGCCCGGCCCATCGTGTAGGCGGGGTAGTCATCGTCGTCCAGCCGTCCGCCGAGCGAATCATCCGCTGTCATCTGCACCTCTTCTTGGGAACGCGTCGAGGGGCCCTGGTGCCGTGTGGCACCAAGGGCCCCGAAGGAAATTGAACACCATCAGCCGGCTCTAGTGCTGCGCCGACCTTCTGTTTCCGCCCGCTCGCCTCGAAGGAGGGGAGGGGTGAGGGGATCGTGACTGCCTGACCGGGGACCACCTTCCATTCCTGGGCCGTGCTGACCCGGGCCGTATGTGTTCCTCGCCCGGGCGATCCTGATGGCGTCTTCTTCCTCCGCTCTTCCTCTGGTTCAACGCTGTGTCTTCACCGGTGCTCTGCGCACCGGCGCTCCTGCTGCGGCGCCCCTGAATCCTGCGGGCCACCTGGTACGGCCGTCAGTTCCGTCGCCGGTCAACACCGAGCTTGGCTTCGGAACTCCACTGCCGCACCGCTCTGCGAACTGCTCGTACCGCTGCCCGCCAGTTCATCTCTGCCGGGCTGTTCGTCCTTGGCTACGAGAGAAACCATAGCTATGCGATCACCCAATGTCTACTGTGGCGAGGATAGATTTTCTCGCTCTCGACAGTGAAGGAATCCGACTCGAAGGGTGCAGGTGCCGGGGCCCGGATCGGGGCCTGGGGACCGGGGCCGGGGCGTGACCAGGCTGGATCAGGGCGTGATCGCGGTGTGACTAGCCGTGACCAGGCGGGATCAGGCGGGATCAGGCGGGACCGGGCGGGACCGGGCGGGGCCAGGCGGGGCCGGGACGCGGTGACCGTGCGGTGACGCACAAAGAAGGCCCGACCGGTGCGCACCGGTCGGGCCCTCTTTGCTGTGCTGGTGTTCTGTTGTACTCAGTCCCCGCAGGTCAGACGGACACGGGGGTGCCGAGCATCGCGGATGCCCGCTGGAGCGAGGTGAGTCCGCGCGGCGGTTTGGCGGTGACCTCGGGAAGGCCGCGGCAGGTGAAGCCGAGCAGCATCATCGCCCGGACCACTTCGGCGGAGCTGAAGTCGCGGCGGTCCTGGCGGGTGATGACCTGGCCCACCTGCTTGATGGGGAACTGGCGGCGGCCGATGATCACGTACTCGCCGACGACGGGCTCGGGCTTGATGGCCTTCATCGACGCCAGCACACCACTCTTGGTCAAATCGAACGGGAATCGGGCGATGACGCAGCGCATGATGCCTCGCAAGTCAGAAGAGGGGGATGTCCACCACGGTTGCGGCGGATCGGCAGGAAGGGACGTCGGTTGCGAGCGTGGGGCCGGGTGAGCGGCCCACGGTCGCCGCGCAGGTGCGGGGCCGTGTCCCTGATCCGGCAGAAGGACCCCGGGGCCCTCCCGCCGGAGCTGAGAGGAATGCTAGGCCGCCGCGCGGAAGGTGGACTGCCGGGCGGTGGTGCGACCGCGAGCCGAACCGCCGCGGCGGCGGCGACCCCGGGGGGTGGCGCCGTCGCGCTGGGGTCGTTCGACCACGGGGGCGGTGATGACGACCGGGACCCCCGACGGGGTCCGGGCGCCGGTGATGCGGTTCAGGGCCTCGTCGCCGGGGCGCACCTGAGTGGTCTGCGGACGGATCCCGGCATCGGCCAGCAGACGGACCATGGCGCGGCGCTGGTTCGGGCTGACCAGGGTGACGACACTGCCCGACTCGCCAGCCCGGGCGGTGCGACCGCCGCGGTGGAGGTAGTCCTTGTGGTCGGTGGGCGGGTCCACGTTGACGACGAGACCCAGGTTGTCCACGTGGATGCCGCGCGCCGCCACATTGGTGGCCACCAGTACGGTGACGTGCCCCGTCTTGAACTGCGTCAGGGTGCGGGTGCGCTGCGGCTGGGACTTGCCGCCGTGCAGGGCGGCAGCCCGTACACCGCTGTTCAGCAGGTGCTCGGTCAGTCGGTTGACGGCGTGCTTGGTGTCCAAGAACATGATCACCCGCCCGTCGCGAGCGGCGATCTCGGTAGCCGCCCGCTGCTTGTCGGCACCGTGGACGTGCAGTACGTGGTGTTCCATCGTGGTGACGGCACCCGCGGACGGGTCGACGGAGTGGACGACCGGGTCGGTCAGATAGCGGTGCACCAGCAGATCGACATTGCGGTCCAACGTGGCGGAGAACAGCATCCGCTGCCCACCGGGCCGCACCTGGTCGAGCAGTGCGGTGACCTGCGGCATGAATCCCATGTCGGCCATCTGGTCGGCCTCGTCGAGAACCGTGATGGCGACCTGGTCCAGACGGCACTCGCCGCGGTCGATCAGATCCTTCAGCCGACCCGGCGTCGCCACGACGACCTCGGACCCGCCGCGCAGCGCACTGGCCTGCCTGCCGATCGGCATTCCGCCCACCACCGTGGCCAGCCGCAGCCGCATCGACCGGGCGTAGGGGGTGAGGGCGTCGGTGACCTGCTGTGCCAGTTCGCGCGTCGGGACCAGCACCAGGGCCAGCGGCTGACGCGGCTCGGCCCGCTTGCCGGCCGTACGGGCCAGGAGCGCGAGGCCGAAGGCGAGCGTCTTGCCGGAGCCGGTCCGACCGCGTCCGAGGACGTCCCGGCCCGCGAGGGTGTTCGGCAGCGTCGCACCCTGGATCGGGAACGGTACGGTCACGCCCTCAGCGGTCAGCGCGGCCAACAGCTGTACGGGCATGTCGAGCTCGGCGAACGCCTCGACGGGAGGCAGCGCGGGGGTGACGGTGACCGGGAGTGCGAACTCCTGCTTCACCGCGGCCGGCCGACGGCCGGAACCATTCGAACGGCCGGGGCCGCCGGAGCGACTCGGGGCGCCCGAGCGGCTTCCGCCGCGTCCCGAGCCGGAACTGTTGGTGCGAGTACGGGCGGAGCGGTCATTGGTGCGTGTGCGGTTCATGCGGAACCTTCCTCGATGCGGCACGTATCAAGGAATTCCCGCAGCAATGAGCGGCGCGGAGAATCGCAAGAATGAGCCGAATGAAATGCGAAAGCGGACCCGATCGGAGAATGGGTGCTCGCGAGTTGCATAAAAGCCTTTGGGAGCCGCGTACAGAAGCGGCGGTGTGTTGACCATGGTGGTCCTGCCGGACTTGGGTCCGGGGTGTGGGCGAAGAGTCCACCCAGAATTGGGGAGCCATCTCAATCCCGGCCGGGAAGACGTTCACGGCACCTGGGGAGCGGCTACGCCCTGAAATGCGCGTAGCTGGGGCCCGCACCCCAAGGATGCGGGCCCCAGCTACGAAGTACGCGTCAGCGTCAGGCGGGAACGATGTTCTCAGCCGTCGGGCCCTTCTGGCCCTGCGCGATGTCGAAAGTCACCTTCTGGCCTTCGAGCAGCTCACGGAAGCCCTGGGCGGCGATGTTCGAGTAGTGGGCGAACACATCGGGGCCGCCACCTTCCTGCTCGATGAAGCCGAAGCCCTTTTCCGCATTGAACCACTTCACGGTACCAGCAGCCATTATTTGTTCTCCTTCTGGGGCAGTTCGCCGAAGCCAGCACTGTGCGGACTCCGCGTCGCCGCGATGATTGCCCCATCCGGAAAATGACCGGAGATAAAAAAGCACTCTCACCGTCGCAGTAGTCGGGTGAGGGTGCTTGAGATTTTGGGAACCACAACTGCAACTGAGATCGACAGTAGCATGACGGCATCAGCAACGCACTGCTGATGATTTCGCGCTGCTTTTTGTGTGAGGTACTCTCACCGCGCCTCGCGTTAATTTCTCATCTCGCGGTCATAGATATTGGCTCGCCCAGGGCGAAGTGTTTCTGCGAAGGGCCCGGCCCGTCCGGGACGAAAATCAGCTGCCGGCCCTGCCCTCCTGAATTTCCGCAAAATGTCGCCGCACCGGCCCTGAGCAGCGACAACGCCGAGCGGAGCACTCTTCACGGAGGACGGGACATGGCCGGCGACAGCCTCCGTCCGGGCGCGCGATCCGCTCCGTGCGACGCCACTTCGGGAGTGCATCCGGCTCGGTGGTGGCGAACCGGCCGGGGCCGCACGGGTGATTCGTGTCGCAGGCTCCCGAACGGCACGTCGACCGTGGACTACGACACCGGGCCCTTCTCCCGGAGCTCCGGATCGCGACGCAGGGCCTTTGCGTACCAGGCTCCGTACTGCGCCCCCAACTGCGCGGCCGACGCGCCGTGGAGGTAGACGCTGAGCCCGACGGTCACGGCGATGACGCCACTGACCACGTCCGTGTGGGGGAGCTCCGCTTCGAAGGCGATCAGCCCGAACACCACGGACGCGAGCCCACGCGGGCCGAACCAGCCGACGTAGGCCACCGTGGGCGGACGCAGCCCCGCACCGATGAGGGAAACGGCGACCGGGACCATGCGGATGACGGTGAGGCTGAGCACCGCGTACAGCGACATCCGCCAGTCGACGTGCTCCAGTACCGGCCCCAGGATCACGGCACCGAAGAGCAGGAAGCTCAGTGCGGCCAACAGTTCGCCGAGCCGGTCGCCGAACTCGATCGTGCGGCTGACGTCACCGTCCTTGGCCGTGGTGCGATCGGCCGGTGTTCCGCCGCGCAGCACGGAGCCGAAGGCGAGGCCCGCGACCCAGGCTCCGATGAATCCGCTGCCATCGATCACGACGCACAGCGCGTACGCCGTGGCGGGCACGGCCAGCACCAAGATCTGCCGCCAGCCCGTGGTGCTCCAGCGTCGGGCGGCCGACCCGCGCAGCACGACCGCGCCCAGCCAGCCGGCCGCAAGGCCGATGACGCTGCTGGCCACCAGCGCGAGGAGGAAAGCCTTCAGCGGCCCGTCCTGTCCATGGTGTCCGCCACCGGCAGCGGCCAGGGCCAGTACGAAGAACGGCAGCACGATGCCGTCGTTGAGACCGGACTCCACGCTGAGCCCGTGGCGTACCGGCGCGGGGACACGCTCGTCCGACACGGCCTGTTGTCCGAGTGCCGCATCGGTGGGCGCGAGGACGATACCGATCACCGCGAGCTCCCACATGCCCGGACCGGGCAGCACGGCCCAGGCCCCGAGCCACCCCAGGGCCATGGTCAGCGGCAGCCCGACCATGAGCAGACGCTCGGGCAGCGAGCGTTCCCTGCGCAGTTCCTGCCGTCGGATCGCGGCGGCCGATGTGAACAGCAGCAGGGCGAGGGCGCTTTCCAGCAGTGCACGGGTGATCTCACCGTCCTGGGCGCGATCGATGAGATCGAGACCGAGGGGTCCGATGGCCAGACCGCAGGTGACGAGCACCATCGGACCGGAGACGGGTGTGGTGGCCAGCCGCCGTGACACGGCCGCGTAGCCGGCGATCACTGCGCCCGTGGCGATGACGGCCCATGGATTCACCGGTCCTCCTCCGCGGACCGACGTGTCCGCCCGCCCTGGAAACCCACCGCCGAGCACTGTCTCGTCAGCTTGGGCCAGGCATGCGGTCCCGGGCGCGGTGGCGCTCCGGTGGTTCTCCTCGTTCCCCTGGTTGCCACGCACGGGCCGGTGGGTCGCCGCGGCGGTGGGACCGTCCAGGCGCGGAAGCGGCCCACGGCGGAGGGCCCGGTGCGACGGCCACCCGTCAGTCGTCCTCGCCGTGGGTCCCCGAGGGCGGTCTGCTGGTGGCCAGCCAGGTGCGGGCCGGCCCGGCCGCTGCCTCCGTGTCCACGGTGAGGTGCAGTCGCGTGCCGCCGCCGGGAGCCGGATAGCTGCGCTGCTCTGTTCCTGCGAAACAGCGCCGTAGGACTTCGGCGACCGCACGGGCGGTTTCGGGCGCTGCGGCGACGATGCGGACCTCGGCGTGTCCGGCCCTCGGCAGTGCCGCGGAGTCGTCGGGTTCCAAGGCGGGGGGTCCTTTCCTCAGGCCGCGCGCCCTATCGACCTCGACTCATCGACCGTGGCTCGGTGACTGCGGCACATGGGCTGCGGCACATCGACACGGCGACGCCTGCGGCGTGGTGTCCGCTGCCCGGTCCGGGGAGGCCGACGTCAGGGGCCGGGATCTTTGACGCGCGACGGATGCATGTGTTTTGTCGGAAATGCCCGACAGGGCATTGTGCTCCAGCCGCCGTCGAGTACGAGCGCCGCCCCGCCGCCGCACTGAAGCCCCGACGGCCGGTGCAGGGTCCCGTGTGCTCTCCCGTACGTCCGCACGGTTCGGGAACCCGTCCCCCGTCCCCTGCCCCTCGGCCGCCGCCCCCGTGGCTCAACTCGGAGCGAGTGTTCATCGTCCCGCACGGCGTCGATCGCGCGCTGCTGCTCGTTCGTGGACGGCGGGCAAAGGAGCTGCGTGCCGTACGGGGGGGCGTCGCACCGACACACCGCAGCCGCGGCGACGGTGGCCTGAGCGGCACGGTGGGTCGATCGATCGATCGGCACCGAGGGTGTAGGGAGGCCCGGGGATCGGCGACCGCCGGATCGGGCACCGGTTGCTCGCCGTCAGCCCTTCGTAGCCGACGGATCGACTGATCGACGGGGGCGACGGAGGCCGACGGAGGCCGACGGACGGCGATGCGAAATCCGATGCGAAATCCGATGCAAACTCCGATGCGAAATCCGATGTGAACTCATCGCCCCCCTACCTACTCGTTGAGGAAGTCCGCGCATCGATAGGGGCCCAACTCGATGCCCTCCTCGGGGTCCAAAGTGACCTCGACGTCGTCGAACATGACCTTCGGTTCGAGCACGGACTGGGCGCGAGCCAGGGTGCACACCAACTGCCCGGTGCCCTGGTCCTGCCCCGACCCCGTGTACTGACCGGAGAGGTCCAGTGTGACGCGGGTGCCCTCCCCGGTCACCGTGTAGCCCTCGATCTCGTAGACGGAGGCGAGACCGTCGCGCTGCTCCGTGGGCGACGGCCCCTGCGCGAGCAGTTTCATCACCGAGGCGAGGTCCTTGATCTCCGTGTCGATCAAGGACACCCCGCGCAGCCCGTTGGTGGAGGCGAAGTACAGCCGTATCCCACTCGTCAGCCCCGACGCGGGCTCGCCCGCGTCCACCACCCCGGTCGGCTGGACACCGCACCCCATGAGCCCGATCCCCAACGCGGCGACCACCAACCCCTGCCGGACCTTCACTCCGAGCCCTCCCCCGTGCGTCGCAGGGGCAGCCGCAGGACGAACACCGCGCCGCCCCCCGGACCATCGGCCACATCGATCGTGCCGCCGTGCAGTCGTGCGTTCTCCAGCGCGATCGCCGTACCGAGGCCGCTGCCCTGTCCACTGGCGTCGGCCGCAGTGCGCGTACGGGCCGCATCCGCCTTGTAGAACCGCTCGAAGACCCGCTCCCGGGCCTCAGGCGGCAGCCCGGGACCGTGATCGGCGACCACCAGTTCCACCGTCTCCGTACCGGCTGCGGCTTCTGTCGACACGGTCCCGAGCGTCACCGTGACCGGTGGCGCGCCGTGTCGCAGTGCGTTGCCCACCAGGTTCGCCACGATCACATCGATGCGCCGTCGGTCGACCACCGCCCGGACGCCCTCATCGAGGTGTGTCTGCACCCGGTCCGTCCAGCCACGCAGCGCCAGCGACGCCCGTACGGTGTCCGCGAGGTCCGTTTCGGCCGCGTTCAGCCGTACCGCCTTGGCGTCGAAGCGGGAGATCTCCATCAGGTCCTCGACCAGCCGTGCCAGTCGTGCCGTCTCCGCGCCGACGGTACGGGCCGCTCGTGCCGCGTCGGGCGGGAGTTGGTCGGCGTCCTCCTCCAGGACCGTCGCGACCATCGTCATCGCGGCCAACGGAGTGCGCAGCTCATGGGAGACGTCCGCCACGAAGCGACGTGCCTTCGCCTCCTGTTCGCGCAGTTCCGCATCGGAGGTCTGGAGCGCATCGGCGGTCTCGTTGAACGTCCTTGCCAAATCGGCGAGTTCATCGTGCCCGCGGACGGAGACCCGGCTCCCGAGGTCCCCTGCCGCCAGTTCACGGGTGGCCCGGCCCAGCTTCCGTACCGGACGCAACACCGTCCCCGCGGCCAGCAGTGCCAGAACGGCGGCCAGCCCCACCACCGGCACGATGCCCGCGCGCACCGAATCCAACAGGGCGGCGGTGTCCTCGTGCTCGGCCCGCAGATCGGTGATCGCGAACACCTCCAGACCGGAGATGCGCTGCTGCCCCTCGCTGTCGTGGATCAGCACGGGCATGCCGACGACCAGATAGGGCTCCTCCCGCCACATCACCCGCTGGAACCTGGCGCCCTTTCCGGACCGCACGGCGGCGCGCAACTCGGTGGTGATCCGCCCCTCGGTATCCGCCGACGAGTCGGAGACCGCGGAGAGGTGCTGGAAGCGGGCGACTACGAGACGGGCCCCGATGCCGTTCGACACCTTCGTCGCGAACCGGGTCAGCGACCCCTTGTCGGGCGGTATGTCGAAGTCGGCTGCGACCGTGGTGATCTGCTTGCGCAGGTCGTCCACCGCAGTGTTCTGGGTGCGCTGCAAAACGGCGGTACGGGCCTCCCGGTACGCCAGGGCGGTCGAGGTCACCGCGCTGATGAGGGCGACGACGACAAAGGTGACGACGAGCCGGACCCGCAGCCCGCCGACGAGCCGCCGAGGCCGCCACCTCTTCGGGGCGCCACCGCCCCCGGCCCGGCCGGTGCGTTTCACAGCGGCCCGAAGCGGTAGCCGAAGCCCCGCACTGTCTGGATGAACCGTGGCTTCGCCGGTATGTCCTCGATCTTGGCCCGCAGCCGTCCCACGGCCGCGTCCACCAACCGCGAGTCGCCCAGGAACGTGTGGTCCCAGACCGATTCGAGCAGCTGCTCGCGACTGAAGACCCGACCGGGGGAGGCCGACAGTTCCAACAGCAGCCGCAACTCGGTGGGCGGCAGCGGAATCGGCGTGCCGTTCTTGGTGACGGTCAGCCCGGCGCGGTCGATCACCAGCCCCGCGCAGTCGAGGTCCGTGCGCTGGGCCTGCCCCGACGGTTCCGCCCGCCGCAGCGCGGCCCTGATGCGGGCCTCCAGGACGGTCGCGGTGACCGGCTTGACCACATAGTCGTCGGCGCCCACCTCCAAGCCCGTCACGATGTCGTGGTCGTCGCCGCGAGCGGTCAGCATGATGATCGGCAGCGTTGTGGTCCTGGCCCGGATGAGACGGCACACCTCGAAGCCGTTCAGGCCCGGCAACATCAGGTCCAGCACGACCAACTCGACCTTCCCGCCGCTCGGGCGGTCCAGCAGCGCCAGGGCTTCCTCGCCGGTGGCCGCGGTGTCGATGTCGTACCCGTGCCTGCGCAGCACGAGCTCCATTCCGTCCCGTACGGACGCGTCGTCCTCGATGAGCAACACATGCGGCATGCCGTCGATTATGAGCACCGAAACTGCCGGTCCGCTGCCCCGGCAAGGGACCGATGTGCAGGTCGGAGGCATTGTTACGTTCCCATCATGTGGCGATGGATCCGCCATCATGTGAGGCGGCGAGGGTTGTGGACATGATCCAGAAGACGACTCCCCGTGCCACTGCCGGGCTGCGCCTGACCGCCCTCATCGCCGTTCCCGTGCTCGCCTTCTCGGTGGCCTGCTCCGGTGGCGGCGACAGCTCCGACGGCGCCAAGAGCCACGGCATCGCCGATGTGCCGGACACCTCGGCGCCCGCGCCATCCGCCAAGACCGAGACGAAGCCGGACACCCGCGCCAAGGGCAAGAGCGCCTTCTACGACGCCCAGATGACGTACGTGCAGTGCATGCGCGCCAAGGGCGGCTACCCGGACTTCCCCGACCCCAAGCTCAGCGGCCACTTCGACTGGGCGAAGATCAACGAGATCGGCTCCCAACCCGGCCGCAACGAGGGCATCAAGGGCGGCAAGAACCGTGCCTGCGTCGATGAACTCATGGCGGCGATGGACGCCACCCCCAAGATCGACCAGCAGAAGGCGTACGAGTCGATGCTCGCGCACGCCCAGTGCATGCGGGACAACGGCGTCTCCAAGTTCGCCAACCCGACCATGAGCGGCGGCAACGCCCAACCCGGCGGCCAGCCGAACCCGATGTCCCGGGCCTACGACGAGGAGTCACCGCAGTACAAGCAGGCCCGCAAGGCGTGTGAGTCAAAGCTGCTCGAAGGTCTGGACGGCATGCAGTGAAGCGCCGCACCGCCCTTCTCACGCTCGGCGCGGTGACCGTCGTCGGCGCGGTCGTCACAGGCGTTCTGTTCCTCGGCGACGGCGGTGACGCGGGCGCCTCCGGCAGGGGCGGCGACCTGCCGCCCGGCACCACGACCGTCGTCCGCACCGATCTCGTGCAGTCCAAGACCGTCGACGGCAAGCTCGACTTCGCACAGCGCCGCGTCGTCAAGTCCGCCGTCGAGGGCACCGTCACCGTGGCCGCATCCGAGGGGAAGACCCTGACCATGGGCCAGGCGCTGTACGAGCTGAACGACAAGCCCGTCACCCTCCTGTACGGGCCCGTCCCGATGTTCCGCGAGATGAAGGAGGGTGACCGGGGCAGCGATGTGCTCCAGTTGGAGCGCAATCTGCGCGACCTGGGATACGGATCGAAGCTGTACGTCGACGTCCGGTACGACAAGGACACCGAGGCCGCCGTCAAGCAGTGGCAGAAGTCCCTCAACCGCGACACCACCGGCAGGGTCGGCAAGGGCGATGTCGTCTTCCAACCCGGCCAGGTCAAGGTGGCGTCCGCCGATGCGGCGCTGGCCGACCAGATCGCCCCGGGCGAACCGGTCCTGACGATCGCCTCCACCAAACCCGTCGTACGGGCACAACTGGACCAGAAGGACGGCGCGCTCACCCGAAGCGGCACCAAGGTCGAGGTCACCCTGCCGAGCGGGAAGACCGTGACCGGCAAGGTCACCGGGACCGTACGCCCCGAAGACGCCGCTGCCGAGGACCCGGCACCCGCCCCCGAGGGGATCACCGTGGA
Organism: Streptomyces sp. NPDC059256; assembly: GCF_042753785.1. Taxonomy (NCBI): domain Bacteria; kingdom Bacillati; phylum Actinomycetota; class Actinomycetes; order Kitasatosporales; family Streptomycetaceae; genus Streptomyces; species Streptomyces sp. NPDC059256. Next base: position 621,592 of record NZ_JBHYZO010000002.1, read on the forward strand.
AGTCGTCCTCGACGGCGGTGTGGGTGCCGCGTCCGGTGAGGACACCAAGGCGCCGGCGAGCGTGAAGTTCGTCAGCGAGGCCCGCAGGGGAGTACTCGCGGTCCCCGTCGAAGCGGTCGTCGCCCTCCGCGGTGAGAACGGCGGCTACGGGCTCCAGATCATCGAGGGCACCACCTCACGGATGGTGCGGGTGGAAGCGGGCATGACCGCCGACGGACAGATCGAGGTGTCAGGGCCCGACGTGCGCGAAGGCATGAAGGTCGGAGCGGCGAAGCCATGACGACCCCAGCGGACACGGTGATCGAACTGAGGGACGCCAGCAAGTCGTACCCGGGAGGCGTCCACGCCCTGCGCAGGGTGAACCTCACCGTCGAAGCGGGCGAACTGGTCGCCGTCGTCGGCCCGTCAGGCTCCGGGAAGTCCACGATGCTCCATGTCATGGGCACCCTGGACAGGCCCACCACGGGCACCGTCCGAGTCGCCGGGTACGACGTCTCCGAACTCTCCGACGCCCGACTCTCCGCTCTGCGCGCCCGCCACATCGGCTTTGTGTTCCAACACTTCCACCTGGCGACGGGACGTGACGCCGTGGACAACGTCGCCGACGGGCTGCTGTACGCGGGCGTACCGCTGAAGGAACGGCGACTGCGCGCACGCGAAGCGCTCGCCAAGGTGCGACTGGACCACCGCTACTCGCACACGCCCAACGAACTCTCCGGGGGCGAGAAACAGCGCGTCGCCATCGCCCGCGCCCTGGTGGGGAACCCCAAGCTGCTGCTGGCGGACGAACCGACCGGGGCGCTGGACACCGCGTCCGGTGAGATCGTCATGGAACTGCTGCACGAACTCAACGGGGCCGGCACCACCATCTGTGTGATCACCCATGACCATGACATCGCGGACTCACTGCCGCGCAGGGTGCGCTTCAAGGACGGCGAGATCGTTTCGGACTCGCGTTCCCCCTCTGTCCGGAATTCCCCCTCCGGTCGGGACTCCCCCTCCGTCCGGAACCCCGCCTCCGGTCGGGAATCGGTCCCCGGTCGGGAATCGGTCCCCGTCCGGGACTCCGCCTCCGCCCGGGAAGGGGCCGGTTCATGAGGAACGACCTCAAGCCCTCCCGCCTCTCCCTCCGCGACCTCCTCGGTGTCGGCGCGGTCGGCCTGCGCGCACGGCGGGCACGCGTGGTGCTCTCGGCCCTCGGCATCGCCATCGGGATCGCGACCATGGTTGCGGTCGTCGGTCTGTCGGAGTCCAGCCGCGCCGATCTGATGGCCCAACTCGACCGCCTCGGCACCAACCTCCTCACCGCCGAGGCGGGCGAGGACGAGAACGGAAAGCCGATCAAACTCCCCAAGAGCGCCGTCGCGATGGTCGAGCGCGTCGGTCCCGTGCAACACGCCACGGGCACCGCCGACATCGACGCCCGGATCCGCCGCAGTGATGTGGTGCCCGAGGAGCGCAGCGCAGGAGTCATCGCCCAGGCGGTCGGCGTCGACCTGCTGTCCACCCTCGGCGGCGAGGTCGACCGGGGCACATGGCTCGATGCGGCCAGCGAACGCCTTCCGACGACGGTCCTGGGCGCGGTGGCCGCGGAACGCCTCGGAGTCACCCGCACCGGCGAAACGATCATGATGAACAGCACACGTGTGGTCGTCGTCGGCATCCTGCGACCCCTTGAACTGGTCCCCAATCTGGACCGCGTCGCCATGGTCGGATTCCCCGCCGCCGAAAGCCACTTCGCCTTCGACGGCCATCCCACGACCATCTTCGAGCGCTCCACGGACGCCTCGGTCGAGGATGTGTGGGCGATCCTGCCCCGCACCATCAGCCCCGGCAACGCGGCGGGCGTCAAGGTCTCCCGCCCCTCGGACGCCCTCGCCGCCAAGGCCGCGACCAACGAGGGCCTGACGACCCTGATGCTCGGCCTCGGCGCGGTCGCCCTCCTGGTCGGCGGGGTCGGAGTCGCCAACACCATGGTCATCTCCGTCCTGGAACGCCGCCAGGAGATCGGCCTGCGCCGCGCGCTGGGCGCGACCCGCAATGCGATCCGACTCCAGTTCCTGACCGAGTCACTACTGCTGTCGGGCCTGGGCGGCATCACGGGCGCACTCCTGGGCGCGACGGCGACGTACGGCTTCGCACAGGCCCAGGGGTGGACGACAGTGGTCCCGCCCTGGTCCCTGGCGGGTGGCCTCGCGGCCACCCTCCTGATCGGCGTGATCGCGGGCCTCTACCCGGCGATCCGCGCCTCCCGCCTCCATCCGACGGTGGCACTGAACGGGACGTGAGGGGGCGGGATCCTTCGAGGGGGGCATCAGAATCAACGCGCGGTGTCGGCCCCCTCGCGCACCAGACTGACGCTTCTAGTCCTCTTCTCGACCTAGGGAAAGGAGACAGATGGCCCTTGGATTTCCGATGGCCTTCTCTGGGACATCCGGATCACTGGGTCTCCAGGAGGTCTTCCACGTACTCGACGAGATTTCGAGGGAGACGAGTGAGATCCATTTCCCGAAGCCGGGGCATGTATTCCGGACCCCCGAACCCACTCGACCCCAACTCTACGAGGGCATTGAGCTGAGCTTCCATGACGTTGAGATCGTGCTCGCATGTCGCGGTTGTTGAGATGACTTCCGCGAGCATCCGGACATCACTCTCCGAATAGCTCCCCAACCAGTCGGGAACGCGATCGGCAGCCATCTCCCGCTGTGTGGAATCCGGATCTGTCAATTGGCGGATCAGTTCAACTAGTTGGGTCGAGGTCAGAGTAATAGCTACTCCGTTGGGCTAGCAGGGAAGCTGGCATTGGGTGATGGAGGTGAGTTGGTCCCTAGAACTAGGAGTTCAGAAGGGGGGCGACTTCTGGAGCGAACCCCATAGTCGCGGCATATCTAGTGAAGTATCACTCAAATGCCTTGGACTGCTCCATGAGATCGTGCACTCCTTGCCTCAACTCGCTGTCCGTCAAGTCTCCCGGCTCCTGGAGAGTCGGATCGATGGCGAAGTCTTCCAGCAGTGAGAAGACATGGTCGAGAGCTGTCACGATGGGCTCGCGAAGCCTTTCGCCGCTATTTTGTGAGAGGCGCCGAGCGTCCAGCCAGGCGCGGGCGAAATCCGGCGCCGTGGAGTTGCCGGCTACGAACGCACGCATCAACTCCACCTGCTGATATGCGCTTGTGCCTGCGGGCAGGTCTCTTACGTGCGACCAGGCAAAATGTCGAACAGGCAGCGACTTGGCCACGTCATGCAGCGCAGGATACTTGCGGCCTGCCGCACGGGCATAGCGGGCGAAGTGGGCGCGGCCCGCGTCTATTCCTTCCGGGGTGGCGCCATGAAGAAATTGTGAGGTGCCTGCCACGAGCGCATATCCGGGCTGAGGGAAGAGAATTGCTCCAGATAGATCAGATGGTGCCACCAATAGGGGTGGGTCGACCCCCTCCAGGCTGACCGCTGCTGAACCCAGACCGGAAAGGCGGCGAGGCCGCTTAGTGAGCCCTTCTTCTACGGTGGCGATCATGATGTCATCTACCCTCTGCGATTGACACCCTTTGACGATACGCCGAATAAGAGCCTGATCCAGGCGGTTTCCGGCGGCTACGGGTACGATGCTCTTGCTGCCACGGGACAACCAATCCTCAGAAAACTCGCCGCGGCTGGAAAGCACTTCAGAGAAGCTCCTTTCGTCGCCGCTCGGAAGGCTTTCTCCTGTTACCACAAGAACCCCTTGTCGATGATTCCTTCGGCGATGTTCGGGTGTTCCGCCGTGCGCCGTCCCAGTGGGGCGTGGGAATAGTGCAGTGCGTACCGTCGGAAGTGACTGCCGAGGCCAGGCGGTCTTCCGTGCCCCGCAGTACCGACTGCCGAACCCGTCCCGACCTCGCCCCGAGCCGCCGGCTCACCCTGGAGGCATACCCGCTGCGATCCGCGCAGAGCGCTCTTGCCAGTACGCCTGTTCCTTGATGCCCACACCGTCCAGTGAATCCCCGACGCGCGCCAAAAGGACCAGACCCACGGCGATTACGCCGTCGAGGAGTTCCCTCAGGGTGTGATTTTTCGATCCTTCATGACTGGTGACAAGCGACCTGATGAATTCCAGGAAGAGTCGGTGATCGATCTCGCACTCATCATCGATGATTTCTCCGATTCCGGACTCCATCGAGTAGGCGCGAGCGACGACATGTGCATGGCCGATGAAGATTTCAGCTACTCGGTTGGAGGGGTTCCATACATCCCGACCCGAGATCGCTAGATAGCAACTCATCCGGCCCACCTTGTTCTCACGTCGACTCCAGGATTGTTCTGCTGCCAGGTCTGGACAGCGTTTTCTACCGCTCCTCTGAATTCAGGAGTAGCGCCGGGGCGACGAAGTCGATCCCAATTGGGGCTTCTTCCCACACCACATCCGGCGTGATATCACTGACAAAATCACCAAAACCCACCGTCAGCTCCCCCCGCCTTGTTGCTGCTGCGCCCGTTCCTCGGGCGAGGGCCCGAACTGGTCATCCACTGCCCGGTCGAACTCCTGCTGATCCACACCCAACATGTCGTTCAAGATCCGTGACTGCCGTCCGCCACTGCCCTCCGTCAACAGGGCCCGGCCCGTGTCCTTCCACACCTGGACACCTTCCTCCTGCGCGCGCTCGAAGGACTCCTTGCTGTAGTCAGGACTGAGATAGTCGGGGGTCATCAGATCGCCCCAGTTCTGCTTGACGATCTCGTCCTCGGAAGCGTGCGGATTGCCGACACCGGCATTCACCACGATCTTTAAGGTGCCCTTGAGGTACTGGTCCTCCTCCCACACCAGTCCCGCAGCCAGCCCCAGGGCGGCAGCCAGCGTGTTGGCGTCCTGGATCAGCGCGCGCACCCCCCACTCCCAGCGCTCGCAGAAGTCCTCGAAGTCGGTCGACAATCCGTGATGCCCGGCCTCCATCCCGGTCATGGCCAGCTCCGAGAACCCCTTGCCCAGCACCGAGCCCGTACCGGTGCCCACCTCGCGCAACTCGGAGACTGCCGCCCGCAGACCCTCGGTGACCTTGCGGATCGACTCCGCATCGAACTTCAGATCCTCCGCGCCGCTCATCAGCCCTGCCCACCCTCGTCGACGGCGACCGTGTCCGGGACGATCCCCACCACCGGCGGAAACAACATCGCCCCCTCCGGATCCGCGATGTTGACGGCCACCCCCGCCGGCCCTCCCATCGCCGGCACGATCTCGTCCAGCAACCGCGCCCCACGCAACTCGGCGAACTCCCACTCCCGCCCCGACTCACCCCGAGCCGCGGCAAACCGCGCGAACGCCTCTTCATCGGTGAAGGCGCACACCCACCTCACCCCACTCAGTGAGGCCGTCCACAAACCCCCGCCCTCGAACGGCACCAGCAGCAAGGCCCTGCGGAACTCCCCGACCAGAGCACGGGGATCGCCGACCCCGGCTCGTCGCTCCTCAATCCGATCGGTCAGCTCGGTACTCACTTCGAACCCCCGTAACGTCGCCTCCAACCGAGCCTGCCCCAGGGCTCGGTCGAACGTCCAGAGAACATGGGGACTCACAGTTGGGGCGCGCCGGACACCGGCACTGCGGGGATCGCTCGGACGGCCGGTGGGGAAGGCACCAACCGGCGTGATCGGCCTCCGACGACCGGCGATCTGCCACGGGACGCCCGATGTCGTCCCGACCGCATCTCAGCTGCTGAACCGGCGCTTCGAGCACCCGGGCCGGACGGCCAGGGTGACCGGATCAGTGGGCGGACAGCGTCGTCGCCAGGGACTGGAACCAGGCGCCGTAGGAGAACGGCTCGGGCGGACCGACCTCCATGCCGAGTTCGGCGGCTGCCAGTGCGTAGTCCCCCTCGTCCAAGGGGAGTGCTAGCAGCTCATGGAGCTCACCTACGAGGCGCGCGACCAACTGGGGATGAGTGGTCGCGGCGTAGTCGTCGACTGCGGCGTCGTGGCCGGGGAACTCGTCGACGATGTCCTGGGAGAACCAGCCGCCGAGCAGTTGCGCGGTCTCCGGGAAGCGCGCACGCCACTCCCAGTGCGTCTGGGGGGACGACGGGTCCGGGACGTCGCCCGCCTCGATGCTCCTCTTCAGATGGTCGGCCAGCACCATCAGCCACCCACCGATCTCGGACTGGGGCATACCGATGTCCGGGATCGCGTAGAACTCGCCCAGGCCGTGCCGGATGCGGCCCGGAGGGTTGCGGCTGTACTCGCGCAACTGGCACTCCGCCTCCGCGATGGCCGCAGGGCGGGCGTGCCAGGTGTGGCGGAGATACGCGTCCAACGCGTTGCTGCGCCGCTCCGGGGTGTCATCGGCCGGCTGCCCCAGGTACGCGCGCATCACCTGGTCCAGCTCGCCGTAGCGCCGATCGTGTTCGAGGGGCTTCATGGACATGTGCGTGCGACCCCTACAGATAGAACGGAATGGTCGTGTGAACGACGAAGCCATGGGGGCTCGATGGCTCGCGCCGCAGCACCACCCGCGCACCCAGAACGGTTCGTTCCGCCCACGGGCGTGTACTCATTCGCGTCGAGCATTCAGTTTGCGTTGAACGACCAGAAGACCCCGACCTCGTCCGCGCTCACGGCGATCAGTCCGAGATCCATCATGTGGTCGGTGAAGGCTCGGCCACCGGCGAGTTCATCGGCGAGGAAGTCCGGTGAGGTGGAGCCACGGGCCAGATCGGAGGAGGTACGGAAGACGGCGTCGCCACCGAACCGGCCGAGCACCGTCCGGGCGTCGGCCAGCACCTCGTTCCGGTCCGTGCGCGTCCTTACGGGGCGCCCCTCGAAGAACCACTCCTGGGTCAGAGAGGCGAGCAGTACAGCGGCGGCATCGGACGTGACGGGATACGTCCAGGCGTGTACCTGCTCGGCAGTGAGCGGCAGGAACGGATAGGAAGGACGGACGTTCTCACGCCCCTCCTTGTCGATCTGCCACTCCAGTGTCTGCCAGCCCCGGGGGTCGGTCACCGACCGGTCCATGACGGCCAGCACGTCCCGTCCCCAGTCATCGTGCAGTCGGGGCCCGGTCATCGCAAAGGTGTACACATCATCGAGGAGCCGCGCCACAGCGGCGTTCCAGGCAGTGCTGTCGACGGGGTTCATTCTGCTTCCGGTGGGACGGTCACGGGGCGGGCATGGATGTGTAGATGATGTAGGGCGGATCGAGCCCGGAATCGTACTTCAGGATCGTTTTCACGTTGTTGACGTCGATCGCCTTCGCGTTGAGCCCGTGGTCCTTGTACCCGGTCCCCGGGATGGTGTTGCCCGATCCGTCCGGGCCGGGAGTGGGCTGCTTGGACACGTACCGGCCGCTGACCTCCCCGTCGGGAGCCGGACTCGTGAACGACTGTGTCTTTCCCTCCGGAGGATTCGTTGCCAGCCATGCGTCGATCTCGGCCTGTTTGGCCCGCAGATTGTGTTCCGTCAGTCGCTGCCCGTCGGCCATGTCCGTGAAGGAAGACGAGCCGCCGATGGAGGGCTTGCGCTGCTCCGGCCAGTTGTTGTTGTCATCTGCCTGGTCGCGCAGGCGCTGTGCGAGCTGCTCATCGGTCTTGCCGACGTGCTTGTCCAAGGTGTGGCTGCCACCCAGGTACTCGTTGCCCGCGAGGTCGAAGGTGTGGCTGCGGTTGGAGCCCGCTTCGGTCCACCGCTGCTCGTGTTTGAACTCCTCCAGTGCACGGGCGCCGAATCCATGGGCCCGCGCGACGCCGGCCTCGAACTTGGGCGCGCTCATGAACGCCTCGTCCAGCGGTCCCTTCAGGGCGTCCATCCGGGTGGTCAGACCTCCCAGGATGCCGATGTACGTGTCGACGCTCCGATTCAGCTTGGCCGTGTCGATGTTGAGCACAATCTTGAAGTCGAACGACAGGATCAAGCCCGCACCCTTGCCGATGACGGACGTGACGGCACCGAGGAGGCTCTTGACATCCTTGGGCTTGGCCAGGTCCGCGAGGATCTCCTTGGCGGCCTTCCACATGGCGCGTTGGAGCTCGTCCGCGACATCGCGGTTCAGGTCGACGGCGGCTTCCGCGTACTCGCACAGGATGGTGGCGATCTTGTCGGCCGTGTCCAAGTAACCTGAAGCTTCGTCGCCTTGAAGGACGGCAGGGCCCGAGATCGCCACCGGGGCCGACCTCCGCGGTGTTGGGTCGCAGGTCGTGTGTTCGCGTATCCGCACACGCGTGTCACAGGACATCGACAGGGACAACCAGCTCGGCGGCTTCCTCGCTCCTGCAGTGCGAACGGACAGCCGTCCGCCGACTGCACCAGCCGAGGAGACACCCACCGTGCCCGAGACCTCAACTTCCCCGATCCGTCGCCTTCGTGGTCGGGCCATGGGACTCGCCGTGGCCGGCACGGTCCTCGCCCTCGCCGCCCCCCTCCCGGCCACGGCCGCGGCTCCCAAGGCCCCTGCCGCCGCGGCCGACCCGGTCTCCGTCCTCTCGTACACCGCCAAGGAGCGCAAGGCGGCCCTCGCCTACTGGACCCCGGCCCGTATCAAGGCCGTCGGGAAGTCCGTTGACCTCGGCCCCACCGGCCCGAAGACGAAGCCCTATCGGGGCGCCACCCTGAAGACCGTGGGGCGGCTCTTCTTCGTCAACGCCAACGGTGACGACACCTGGTGCACGGCCACCGCAGTGAAGAGCGCCAACAAGTCCGCCGTGATGACCGCGGCCCACTGCGTACGCCGGGGCTCCTCCCCGTACAACACCAACATGGACATGGTGTTCGTCCCCGGCTACCACAAGGGCAAGATGCCGTACGGCGCCTTCGCGGTCCGCAGTGCCGTCACACCGCGCACCTGGGAGAACGACTCGGTGAACGACATGTCGGCGCTGGTCGTCGACGCCGACAAGAAGGGCCGCAAGCTCACCGACGTCGTGGGCAGCCAGGCCATCGCCTTCAACCGCACCGTCGGCGGCACCATCTCGGCCCTCGGCTACCCCGCCACCCGCCCGCAGCGGGGCGAAGAGCTCCTGCGCTGTGTCGGAACCGCCAAGAAGGAACACGGCGCACAGTTCATCCCCTGCGACATGACCGGAGGAGCCAGCGGCGGCCCGTGGCTCGCCAACTTCAACACCACCACGGGCAAGGGCACCCTGGTCTCGGTCAACAGCACGATGGACTCCTTCACACCGACCAAGATGTACGGAGAGATCTTGGGCGCCACCGCCAAGAAGGTGTACGACCGGGCCCAGCGCGCCTGAGCCGCAGCCGGTTCTCCCGACCGGACTCCAGGTGGCAGGCCCCCGGCCGATCCCTGGGCGGCGAGAGCACTGGTGTGCGGGGCCGACGGAACCGGGTAACGTCGTTGTCATGTTCTTCCAGACGCCGATTTACGAGTGAGCGCGTGACGGCCCCTGCTGACGCCCTTCGACGCGTCGCGCCCGTCCCCCACCGATGAATCCGTAGATCACTTCACACCACAACCGGAGGAACCCGTGACCGTGAGCAAGAACATCAACAACCCCGTGGGCATGGGCGGGGGACAGCGCAGGAAGCTGTCCCGCGCCGAACGGCAGAACAACGGTCCGCACCGGAACCTCGACCGCCAGGGTGCCGCCGACCAGAAGGCTGAGCTGGTGCGCAAGATGCGAGAGAAGGCAGGCGCAGCTGAGGACACCGCGCAGACGGGCGACGACGACACGACTCAGAGCTGACGCAGGGCGGCACAGCGCGGGCCATCAGACTGTCCGGAATGTCAGCGACTCCGGAACAGGTGCGGACAGCCTTGATGCTGCCTATCGGTCGTGGAGCACGGCCGGCCGATGGACGGGGACGACGGTGAGCAGTTCTTCAAGTCCTTGGAAGTCGTCGGGGTTTGTGGTGAAGAGAGGCAGTTCTTCGGCGATCGCGATTGCCGCGATCATCAGGTCGGCTACTCGACGCCGGGGCTTGCGGCCGGCTCCGATGACGGCCGCGCACACCCTGCCGTAGATACGGGCGGCTTCGGCGTCGAACGGGATGGGGTCGAATTCGTTCTCGGCACGCTGGAGGACGTCCATTCGGCGTGCACGTTCGGCGTGCTCGTCGTAGTCGTCTTGCTCTTCGTTCCGACGCACTTCGTGGGGACCTGCGGAGAGTTCTGCCAGGGTGATGGCGCTGATCGCCACTTCGGCGGGCAGTTCTTCGGGGTCCACCCACTTGCGCAAGATCATGATGTTGGTGTCGAGCAGTCCCTGCTGGTGCTCAGCGGGCATAGGGATCGTCCGTCTCCTGCTCGGCGGTGGCACTCTGATCGGTCCGGAAAGCATCGAGGGAGATGCCGGGCGCTGTGCGGGACATTGCCGCGAACTCGCCGCGGGGGACGAACCGCCGGCGTCGCCGGAGGGGGATCAGTTCACCGATCTGGTGGCCATCCCGGGTGACGGTGAAGGACTGTCCGCTCTGAACGGCGTCCATGATCTCTTTCGACCGACTGCGCAGATCGCGCTGAGTGATCTCGTGCTGAGCTGCCATGGCTTAGACGATAGCCTCATGTGCTACCTAGTGCTACATCATGGCACGCAGGGGAGAGAAGCGGGGTGCGAGTGGCTGCGGTGGCGCTGTGCTGCGGCGGCCATGCACCGCCGCGCTGAGGGTTTCAAGCAACGACAGGGTCTCGGGAGCGGAGGCTGAAGCTTCGCGGGAAGTGAGTGACGAGAATCGAACGGATGAGATGCGGACTGCTTGGGCGTCGACGGTCGTCCGCCGGTTGCACCAGCTGGAGACTGCTTGCCAGAAGGGCCGCGATCGGCTGTTTGGCACGGACGGGCACGCGGTGCCTAGTGTGGTCCAGAGAACAAGAAAGGCCCCGGTCTCTGACCTGGGCCTTCTTCGTGGAGCGGGTGACGAGAGTCGAACTCGTGCTCTGAGCTTGGGAATCACGAGCATTGCCGGGCCGGTTGGGTTGCTGACCTGGGCGGATAGCTGGCCACTGCCCTTGATGGGCCCGGCTTTCTTCACCGTGGCTGCCCGCTGTTCTCGGCCCGACCTGGTGCGCTCGTGGTGCGGTCCGCGACGCTGAGAGCTTCATCAGAGGCTCCTTCTGCGACCTGGCGGTGAGATCGTACTCACGCTCAATGCGTTCGCCGCGGTTCCACGTGAAGGCATCCTTCCCGCTAGGTATAGCCCCCGGGAACGTTGCCGCCAGCGGAATCCCAGAAGGGCACGGACTCGCGAAAGCGCCCACCCCTCGTGTGCCACGGGACTCCAGGGTAGGCGCGGCGTAGAGACCGGTGAGCGGCTGACGCTAGGCCGTAGCGCCTGTAGCCCTCAGAGGAGTGAGGCGATTCCACCCAGGCGATTTTGCACAGATCACAGACCGGGTACTCGACCTCGGACGCCAGGTCGGATCCGAAGTGTGTTGCTCGGATGCGCCAACCCGTCCGCTCATAGTGCCCTGCGGGCCGGTCGACCCAGGGTCTCGGAGGGGCGGCGGTCCGATCGAAGCGGTACGCCTCGAGGTATGCCCATCGGCGGAGCCGGTTGCGCCAGGTCTGCTTGTCGGGCCACTCCCAGTGAGGTCGGTGGCGGAGTGGTGTGCAGGGTTGTTCGCCGATGTCCAGGCATGGTTGGCCGAGACCGGGACTGGACGGAGACGGAACTACAGCCCGATAGCAATCGCCATATCCGGGTTCACCCTCTCGGCGAGTTCAGCTCGGAGCCACATTCATGACCGAGGTACGAAGCCAGTCCACCGTCGCGGAGACTCCGTCCTCCAGCGTTACCGGCGCCACTTCCGGGAAGAGCGCCCTCAGACAGCTGCTGTCTGCCTGGGAATGCGCGACATCGCCGATGCGAGCGGGCACGTGCTCCCGGTGGACGACGCGGCCCGTCGCGGTCTCGATCTCCGGGATCAGGTCCAGCAGGGCTACGCGGGTCCCGAAGGCCAGGTTTACAGGGCGGGGCTCGACGATTCGGTGGAGGAGGGCCTCAGTCAGAACGCGGCAGACGGTGCCCACGTAGGTGAAGTCGCGCGTCTGGGTGCCGTCGCCATGCACGGTCACGGGGCGGTCGGCGAATGCGGCGCTGATCCACTTTGGGATGACCGCCGCGTAGGCGTGGTCAGCGCGCTGGCCGGGCCCGTAGACGTTGAAGAAGCGGAAGGGCAGCACGGGCAGATCGAAGCTGTGGTGGTAGGCCCCCAGATACGCCTCCGTGGCGAGCTTGGTCACCGCGTACGGGCTCATCGGGACCGTGGCGAGGTCTTCGTGCTTTGGCAGACGCGGATTCGCACCATAGACGGAGGACGAAGAAGCGGCGATCACGTGCAGGCCGCCCGTGCGGCGTGCGGCTTCGAGGACTTGGAGGGTGCCGGTCGCGTTGGCCTGGTGGCTCGCCAGGGGGTCTCGTATTGAACGCGGCACGGAGGGTAGCGCGGCCAGGTGGGCGACGGCGTCCGCGCCGCGAAACACCTGATCCAAGAGGTCGGCGTCCTGGATGTCGCCCTCGAAGAAGTCGATGCCGAGACCGGCGACGTTCTCTTTGGAGCCGGTGGACAGGTTGTCGATCACCTGGATTTGGGTGATCTTGGGCTGCTCGACGAGGGCCCGGGCGAGGTTGCTACCGATGAACCCGGCACCACCGGTGATCACGATCTTCATGTGGCTCTCCCTTCAGAGAGTGTCGACATGCGCGCCGGAGAGCCGACGGCGGCAGTCGAGGATGTAGGGGGCGTGCGCGGCGATCAGCGGATAGTCGAAGGCGTCGTGGTCGGCCAGGAGGATGACGGCGTCGGTTGCGGCGAGGCCGGCGGGAGTGATGTCGACCCGCTTGAGGCTCGCCAGACCGTCGGCGCGAGGGTGGGCGTCGTTGCTGACGTGGGGGTCGGCGGCTTGGACCTCCGCACCCATGCCGATGAGCAACTCCGCGATCCGTGCGGCCGGAGTCTCCCGCGCGTCACCGGTGTTGGCCTTGTACGCGAGGCCGAGTAGCAGCACCCGGGAACCGTTGAGGGGTTTCTTGCGCTGGTTGAGCCCATCAGCCAGTCTCCGGACCACATAGTCGGGCATGTGGTTATTGACGTCGTTCGCCAGCTCGACGAAGCGGAAATTGCGCCCCACGGTTCGCTGGACCCGCCAGGACAGGTAGGAGGGGTCTACGGGGAGGCAGTGGCCTCCGACTCCAGGTCCCGGCGCGAAGCGCATGAAGCCGAACGGCTTGGTGGAGGCCGCGTCGATGGCCGCCCAGACGTCGATGCCCAACTCATGGGCGAAGATCGCCAGCTCGTTGGCGAGCGCGATGTTCACGTGCCGGAAGGTGTTCTCCAGCAGTTTCGCCAGTTCCGCTTCCTTACAGCAGGCTACCGGGACGATCTTGTCGACAAGGGAGGCATAGAAGCGGCGGATCGTCTCCTTGGATGCCTCGTCCACTCCAGAGATGATCTTTGGGGTGTTCTCCAGCCGCCATGTGTGGTTGCCAGGGTCGATGCGTTCAGGGCTGTAGCCCAGGTGGAAGTCGGAGCCGGCGGTCAGACCGGAGGTGCGTTCGAGGAGAGGGCCGAAGACCTCCTCCGTGGTGCCGGGGTATGTGGTCGACTCCAGGACAACGGTCGCCCCGCGCGTGAGGTGGTGGCCGAGCAGCAGAGCCGAGTCCTCGACATGCGAAAGGTCGGGAGCCCCGTCGCGGAGCGGCGTGGGCACCGCGACGACCGCTATGTCGAATCCCTCGCAGTCGGACGGATCGACAGTGGGCCGATAGGCGCCGGCGGTGAGGAGCGGCGCTAGACGCGCGTCGCTGATGTCCTCGACATAGGACTCTCCGAGCAGGAGCCGTTTGACTCGCTGCGAGTCCACGTCGAAGCCGATGACCTGGTGCCCGACCTCAGCGGCCCTCACCGCGAGAGGCAGCCCGACATACCCCTGTCCCACGACGACGACGCGGAGCCGTTTGGCTCCATGCTTCTCGATCATGCTTTCAACCTCGTTGAGTGAGCGCGCGGATGCATGCGGCGGGCGGACCTGTGGGGGGCCGGCGGCTCTAAGATGGGGAGCGCCTCGGCCGTTCGGGACTCGCTTGGCCGCCTGTCTCGAACGGCCGAGCGTCTTTCTCCCTGCCCGGGTTGGCCGGAAAACCCGTGGGATGGCGCGAGCCCCGGTTCGATACGATGGCGTGGACTTGCAGACTCGAATCGTCACCATGCGTGACGGTGGTGGGCGATCCAGGTGATCGCGCTGGCTGCAGCTTCCCGACTTGGGCCCACCGCGGCACTGTCACCGGTGCCGTACGTACGAAATGGAGCATCCGAGGATGGCTCGACACCTGATCACCAGCGCGCTTCCCTACATCAACGGGATCAAGCACCTGGGCAACATGGTCGGGTCGATGCTTCCGGCGGATGTCTACTCCCGGTACCTCCGCCAGCGCGGTCACGACGTCCTCTACATCTGTGCCACCGACGAGCACGGCACGCCGGCCGAGCTGGCCGCGAAGGAGGCCGGACTCTCCGTCGCGGAGTTCTGTGCGCAGGCCCACGTTGCGCAAAAGGCCGTGTACGACGGCTTTGAGCTGGCCTTCGATTACTTCGGCCGGAGTTCCTCGCAGCAGAACGCCGAGATCACCCAGCACTTCGCACGCAAGCTGCACGAGAACGGCTTCATCGAGGAGCGCGCCATCCGGCAGGTGTACTCGCCTGCCGACGGTCGCTTTTTGCCGGACCGGTACGTCGTGGGCACCTGTCCGCACTGCGGCTATGACAAAGCCCGCGGCGATCAGTGCGAGAACTGCACCCGCGTCCTCGACCCGACCGATCTCGTCAACCCGCGCTCGGCGATCAGCGACTCCACGGACCTGGAGGTCCGCGAGACCAAGCACCTGTTCCTGCTGCAGTCCAAGCTCCAGCAGGAGGTCGAGGAGTGGATCGACTCCGTCAGCGCGCAGTGGCCGCAGCTGTCCACCTCCATTGCCCGCAAGTGGCTGACCGAGGGCCTGCACGACCGCGCGATCACTCGCGACCTCGACTGGGGCATCCCCGTCCCCGCCGACACCTGGCCGGACCTCGCGGCCGAGGGCAAGGTCTTCTACGTCTGGTTCGACGCGCCGATCGAGTACATCGCGGCGACGAAGGAGTGGTCGGACGCCGCCCCGGACGGCGAGACACGC
The DNA here is from genome assembly GCF_042753785.1 of Streptomyces sp. NPDC059256. NCBI lineage: Bacteria > Bacillati > Actinomycetota > Actinomycetes > Kitasatosporales > Streptomycetaceae > Streptomyces > Streptomyces sp. NPDC059256. Next base: position 636,676 of record NZ_JBHYZO010000002.1, read on the forward strand.
GACTGGAAGTCGTGGTGGTACCAAGCCGATGAAACCGTCCACTACTCGCAGTTCATGGCGAAGGACAACGTCCCCTTCCACACCGTGATGTTCCCGGCGACCGAGCTGGGTGTGCGTGAGCCGTGGAAGAAGGTCGATGTCGTCAAGGGCTTCAACTGGCTGACGTACTACGGCGGAAAGTTCTCCACCTCTCAGAAGCGCGGCGTCTTCACGGACGCGGCACTGGAAACCCTCCCGGGCGACTATTGGCGCTACTTCCTGATCGCCAACGCTCCCGAGTCCGATGACTCGTCCTTCACCTGGGAGCACTTCACCACCACGGTCAACAAGGACCTTGCCGACACTCTCGGCAACTTCGTCAACCGTGTGCTGTCTTTCTCCCGGAAGCGGTTCGGCGATGAGGTCCCGACCGGTCATGCCGCTGGGGAGGCGGAGGCGAAGCTGGGCGAGGAGATCGCACGGCTGCTCGCCGAGTACGAGGAGCAGATGGAAGCGCTCCAGTTCCGCAAGGCCGCCGCAGCGCTGCGGGCCCTGTGGTCCGCGGGCAACTCCTACCTGGAGGAGAAGGCTCCCTGGCTGGAGATCAAGACCGATCCGGACGGTGCCGCGCTGACGCTCCGCACCGCGATGAACCTGATCCATCTCTACGCGGTCGTCTCGGAGCCGTTCATTCCGGCCACGGCCGCCGCTATGCGGGGTGCCTTCGCGCTGGAAGGGGACACCGCGACCTGGGTGACCGCCGAGCAGGCCAAGTCCCTGGGTGCCGTACCGGCCGGGATTGTGTTCACCGTACCGGCGGTGCTTTTCGCGAAGATCACGGAAGAAGACCTGGAGTCCTACCGCGCACGATTCGGCGGTGCTTCGGACGCCTGACCGTGTCTTCCGAGCCCGTACCGTCCGCGCTGTCATCGGGCGGTACGGGAGTCGAGGCGGTCGGCCAGATCAGCTGGCGGGACGTTCCTCAGCCGAATGCGGGGAGCCACGTCGTCTGCCTCGATCCAGGTGACACTGGCTGAGCCGGGTACGTGCTGGAGGTAGTGCTCGAAGCCCTTCCCCGTCAGCCACAGCAGCAGACAGGCGATGCCCCCACCGTGTCCGACGAGGACGGCCGTACGGTGTGGTCCGGTGAGGACCTCGTTCCACAGATTCACATAGCGGGCCTGTACGTCCTCCGATGACTCACCTCCTGGAGTGCGGAGTTGGTGGATGGGCGTGCCGTACCGTGCCGCTTCATCTGCGGCGAGTTCCCTGGGCCGGCCGCCGAGGTAGCCGCTGTTCTTGGCTGCCAAGCGCTTGTCCACGCGTACGTCGGATGGACTGAGCGCCGCGGCCAGCAGCGTGACCGACTCACGGCAGCGGGACATCGGGCTGACGAGCATCTGGTCCGCGCTGATCCCGGCTGCGGCGAGGGCGCTGCCGACTGTGCGGATGTCGTCTCTGCCCCGCTTGCTGAGCCTGCCGCCGACTGCCTGGCCCTGGTGGATGCCCCGCAGGTTCTCCTCGGTCTCGCCGTGCTTGATCAGGTAGATGTGCTTGGTGTGCATGGCGTGGCGTCCCTTTCTCCGGTCAGTCCCAGTCACGGATGTCGACATGAACGGAGACCGCTGCGGCGACCTGGTCGTGCTCGGCACGGCTCATGGCGGGGAACCGGTCGTGGTGCCACTCGATGTAGAGGACCGACATGAGGTTGATCGTCCCGTCGTCGAGCAGCTTGGCCAGTACGGGGTACTCGGCGCCTTCGATGTCCATCTTCACGACTACGTGATCGTCGGGACGGATGGTCCGCCGCAGCCAGGCGCTGAAGTCGATGGCGGGCACCGGTATCGGTGCGCTGTAGTCGATCTGCTGGTCGTACACGGGCGGCACGCGTTTGCCGGGCATGACGGTGGAGCTCTCATGGTGGCCGAGGAAGAGGTCGATCGTTCCGTCATGGGTCCACACCGCGCTCTGGGAGATCTCGACACGGGTGGGGTGATGGACCTGTTCGACGTACCAGCGGATGGAAGGGAGCAGCTCCGGGTTCGGCTCGAAGGCGTAGAAGTCATGATCGGGAAGCTCGTGCATGAAGCGGTTCAGCACGACTCCGAGGTTTGTCCCACAGTCAATGAAGATCTTGCGCATGAGGTACTCCTGCGGTCGGGTCCGTGTCAGAGGAGGTCGATCTCGTGTACGACGTGGTTGGCGAGCCGGACGAAGTCGCCGGTCGACGGGCGGTAGCAGCGTTCCTCGTACCGGATGGTGATGCGACGGACGGGTTCGTCGCCCCGGTAGGGAGGAAGGTCACCCCACTGGTAGAGCTGGCCGCCGGGGGCTTTGAACCGGCGCAATGACCGGGGCAAGGGGCCTTTTTGCGCACCATGGTTGAGGCGGCTGAACATGGTGGTCAGGAAGGCGATGTGCGCCTTCGCCTGCTGTTCGTCCTTCCGCACGCGGCCGTAGGTCTCTTTGAGCCGGCCCAGCCTCTCCTGGTCTCCGTCCGCCTGGAGGATGAGGTCGCGGAGTTTCCGGTCCCAGATGATGCCGAGGTGGTCGTGGAGGATGGGTTCGCTGGTGAGGAAGTAGCCCATGACGCGGCCGAACTCGCGCTCGTACGGGCACATGAAGTCGTTGTAGAGACCCATCCGTGTACCGGACGTGGTTTCCACCTGCCAGTGGATACGGGCGGTGAAGGGGGAGTCCCACCACCCCAGGTGCCAGGGTTGCCACAGCAGGTCGCCGGTGCTGAGCAGGAGCACTATGAATGCCAGCAGCGCGGCCGGCCAGCCGAAGGCTGTGTCGTATGCAGCGTCGGGGAGTAGTCCCACCGTGATCGCGAGGGCGATATTGGTGCCGATGTTCTCCCAGAAGAGGATGCCGGAAGCGAGGACGACGGCAGTATTGAAGAGGGCCGTTGCCACGAGGGCCGCGATCAGAAGACGGTGATCGAGGAACGCGATCAGCCCGACTGCCTCCGTCGTCATGGTGAGGACGTTGACCGGGCGGTCCAGGCCGCGTGCGCGGCGCAACACGCGGGACATGGTCTCGGGGCTCAGGAAGCGCGCCCAGCCCCAGGCGTATGCCGAAGCCATGAGGTAGTGCGTGTGGTTGTGCCAAGCCCATGACCAGGGGCGCGGCCCGAGCCGGGCTTTGCTCCACGCCGGCTTCACGTAGTGGGAGAGCGAGACACAGCCGAGCACGAGAACCAGTGCGGCGGCGGAACCCGGAGCCTCGAAGAACGCCGTCACGAGAAACCAGGCGAGGTATGCCTTGAGCAGCCGCAACGGCATCATCGCGTGGTGCTTCCAGCCCCGGAGCCTGCCGCAGTACACCCCCATCCAGGCGAGGAGGGTGGGGGGCCAGAAGCAAGCGGCGGCACCAAGCACCAGGAGGAGTTGCTTTTCCCGGCGCTGCGGCCCGATGGGCTCGGTCACGTCGTAGTCGCTTGTCGCGCCCTGCCAGGTGAGCAGCGCGATCACGAACATGGCGAACCATCGGATCGGCCCCGGCTCGGGCGACGGAAGGAAGGTGGGCAGTACGGCGGGCGGGATGCCCATGATGAGGATCACCGCGGCAGACCGGCGTGCGATGCTCCGTATTGCGGGCGAGACCACGAATCGGTAGCAGACCGCTACAGCGGTCACGGTCACGGCGGTGTGCAGATAAGCGTCGAGTGTCGGCGTCCCCATGGCGCCTACCCCGTGGATGACGCGAGGATCGGTGAACGTACTAGGGGCAGACCCTCCAGGTAGGAGGCGATCCGCTCCCGTGGATCGACCACGAGGTGTTCGCTTCGGTGGCGTACGACGTTCGAGCGGAGCTCACGGCTCTGGTTGAGAAAGTCGAGCACCGCTCCGCCGTCTACGCGGGGCGCTGATGTGCCCAGTTTCGCCTCATGAACGACCTTGGCGCACCAGTGCTGGTCGTACGTGGGCAGAGGGACCAGATGGACCGGCTTGCCGAGGGCGAAGGCTTCGCTGATGAGGTTGAAACCGGCGTTGGAGAAGACGCCCTCGGACCGCGCCATGTCTCTGATGAACGCCGCACGGTCGAAGAAGCAGATCTCGATCTTGCCCTCGGCGTACTGGCGCAACCTTTCGGCCTCCGCCGGCTGTACGTAGATCCGCAGGGCGCGGTCCGGAACGTACTGGCGGAAGACGGCGATCAGGTCTCGGACGGAGTTCTCGGGTCCGTGGTCGAAGTAGCGCGAGAAGTAGGCCGTGGCGACGGGCTCGGTGGTGACGGGTGTGGAGCGCACCGAGTCGGGGATGACCGGGGCGATGAACTCCACCTTTCTGTCCTTTGCTTCCAGCGGGACGTACGAGCAGATGAAGGACCGGTCGACGCGAGGCGCGAAGTGGCGGAGGCGCTGCTCATCGGCCGTCCGGGCGTAGGTGCCGACACCTGGCAGGTCGAGGTGCCGGTACTTGCTCTGCTGGTCAACGGAGATCAGCGGCCTGTCGAAGTGGTAGGCCAGCCGGGGAGTGTTGGGCTCGTAGTCGGTGATGAACGCGTCGGGGACACCCGTCTCGCGGACGATCCGGCGTAGTCGCATGTGCTTGGCGAGGCCAATGGGGGCCTGCCAGATGTTCGCGCGGACGGCATCACTCGCGTGTATGCGATCAGCGCGGGCGAGCAGTGTCGGCATCCACCCGTCCCACGCGGGGAAGCCGAGGTCCCGGAAGTACTCCACGCGGGCGGCACCGTTGGTGACGATGCGTACCGAGTGCCCGCGGTCGCGGAGGTACTGGGCGATCACGCTCTGCCTGACGGAATGCCCCATACCGATGCCGTTGACACCGATGATCACACTGAGCTGACGTATGTCTCCGGACAAGATGATCCCTTCGGTCGGGAGAGATGAGTGAGGACGTTGCCGGTGATGGCCGCCACCTGCGGATCGGTGGCCAGCAGACGGGCCCAGTCGGTCGTGGCAGCGGTGAAGACGGTGCCGTTCGCCGTATAGGCGCCGAGCGTCGCGGCCCGGGGGCTGCCCACCGCCTCCCGAGCGGCGAAGTTCCAGCTTGAGGGCAGCGGGGCGATGCCGAGGATCTCGAAGTCCTCCGGTGTCCCGTCCCGGCCGGTGGGCCGCGGTCGGCCGGACGCGTCAAGTTCGTACGCCGCTCCGTCGCATTCGTAGCCGACCAGCGCGCCTTCGCGGCCGATGATGTCGCCCGTCCGCAGGCCCGTGCCGGAGAAGAGCCAGTGGTCCGCGTCTGTGACGGTGAACCCGAGGGGGGTACGCGGCCCGTCCCAGTGGCCACCGCCGTTGCGGTAGCTCACGCCGAGGAGGGCGTTCTCGGGCTCCGACTCCCACCAGTGATCCGGGCAACCGTGCGAGCTGTCAGGATCCGCTCCGGCGGGGGCTCCGGGTGGGAACTTGTCGCAGTACAGACCGGATCCGTCCGGGGTCATGTGCACTCGCCACCAACAGGTATTGGCACCGAAGTTGGCGATATTGCCCCCGCCGTCCCGGAACATGGTGACGTTTCGGCGTATTCCGGCGCTCCAGTACTCGTCGTGACCGGCGGCGACCAAGAGGCGATATCCGTCATGAAGGTGTCGGCCTTCGTGAAGGTCCAGGTCGGTGCAGTAGTCGCTCTCGATCCGGTTCTCCTCCATCCACCTGATGAAGGGGGCGTCCCAGTGGGCGAACGTCTGTCGCGGGGAGGTGGTGTCGTACGGGTCGGGCAGGCCCTTGACAGGGCCTCCGACACCGCCTCCGGGCCGGAGCATGCTGACGCCGGCGGCGCTGTAGAGACTGCCTCCCCCCGCTGTGTTGTAGGCGTGGTACGTGAAGGTCGGAATCTTGAAGAGGACCCTGCGGCCGGAGGGAGCGGACGGTGTGACGACGAAAAGGATCCGAGCCCCACGGGAGTCCATCGGCGGTAGGCCCGATGACGATTCCGTGTTGAGCGTCGCGATGTAGACCCCGGATCTCCACTCGGGGGGTACGGGGAACTCGTAGGCGGGCCACCGCCAGTCCGCCTCGAACGTGCCCGGCTCCGCGACGCGGCCGGGCCACTCGACGTGCCCCGCGTGGAGAGGCACCGCACCCCAGCGGTAGAAATCCACGCGGCAACGCGGGGCCGATGTGGCGATGTGCAGCCGGAGCACTTCGCCGGCGCGGACACTCGACCGGGCCGGGTAGCCAAAGATGTCCGTCATTCGCTCGGCCAGGGGCGGGCGACACCAGCGATGTGGAAGCGGTCCACCGGCTGGATCCGGGCTGCCCATTCCAGGTCTCGCAGTTGCGAAGTGAGGTCGGCGGAGTCCCGCAGCACCTTCACTGCCAGGTGGTGGGACCCGTCGGCGAGTTTGCGGCGCACCGTGGGCACCCGGGCCTCGCCGACGACCTCCTCGATCTCCGTCTTTGCGGGTGTGTCGTCGAGGAACACCACGCGTCCACCTGGTGCCAGCGTCCACCTCAGCAGATTCCAGAAGGCTTCCATCTCCAGAGGCGGTACATGGCTCAGCCAGAAGGCGAAGAAGACAGTGTCGTACCGGCGATCCGGCTCCCAGCCGAATATGTCCGCCTCGATGAAACGAGTCGGTGTCCCGTGCATCCGCTCATGTGCCACGGAGAGCATTTCCGGCGCGGCGTCCAGCGCGGTCAGGCTACGAGCACGGTCGGAGATCAGCCGGGTCCACTGGCCCGTCCCGCACGCCAGCTCCAGTACGTCGCCTTGGATCGGCAGCCCGTCCAAGGCGTTCGCGAGGCGGGGCATGTGCATGCGTTCGCTGTAGGCGGTGTCGTACTCGGGGGCCCGCGCTCGGTAGTACGCGATCTGATCCTCAGACCACTCACCGGTGTTGCCATGCCGCTCTGTCATCCCGGTCACTCTGTGACCACCCTTTCCGCAACCATTCGGAGCAGTCGTGCTCCGTGGTGAGGAGACTGCCGTGGCATGTCGGACAGCGGGCTGCCGTCGTGCCGCACTCGCGTGGCAGCGCCATCGCCGACATGGGCGGTCGCGAAGTCCTCGGATCGGGCTTGCCGGGGCACCTCATGTGCTGAACACGTGCTGAACTCCTGTCGCAGCGAAGGCATTACGCCGCTGGTCAGACCGCCCTACGCTGTTACCGTCGTTGGTGTCGGTCGAAGGAGCCTCGGTGGCCACAGTGCAGCGCTGGACCGGAAGGGAGGCGCGTGCTCTGCGGCTCGCGACGCGTCGGAGTGTGCGTCGCTTCGCCACCTACCTCGGCGTCAGCGACCGGACAGTGTCCAACTGGGAGGCCCGAGGCGAGAAAATCGTTCTCGTTCCGGATTCCCAGGCGTTACTGGATACAGCGCTGGAGCGAAGCGACGCGGAGATACAGCGTCGCTTCTGGGATTCTGTCGGTGCCCCAACACCTTCCGGCACGTCCACGCCGGATCACTACTTCCCCGTTCCCGTCCCGGAGCCCGGCTTGGTGCACAGGTCAGATAATTTTGAGAGGCTCGTCTCCGTTCTACGGGAGGCGTCCGCGGACACCAGTACCACCGCGGTCGCCCTGTGTGGTCCCGGAGGTTTCGGGAAGACGACGCTCGCGATGCAGATGTGCGACGACCCTCGTATACGGAGTTCCTTCTCGGAGATCCTCTGGGTGGAGACGGGTGAGGGGTGCACGGCGGCACGCGTCGTTGAACTGATCTCTGACCTGTGCGTTCATCTGGACGGCAACCGCCCGTCTCTCACGGATCCCGAGCAGGCCGGATTTCACCTGGCCCGTCTGCTTCAGGGCCGACGTGCTCTTCTCGTCGTCGACAACGTCTGGTCCGCGGCCGACCTCAGCCCCTTCCTCCTGGGCGGGGAGGACTGTGTGCGGCTCGTCACCACGCGGAACGTGCGGGTAAGCCCCAGCGCCGCCCGGGTGGTGCAGCTGGGACCCATGGCGTCGAGCGAGGTCAGGGAACTGCTCATCCGCACCGTCGGTGTCTTGGACGAGACCGAAGCCGCGCGGCTTGCCGACGTGTGCGGTGGATGGCCCCTGCTGGCGTCGATCGTCGGAGCGAACGTCTCACAGGAAGTCGTCTCCGGCGTCCCGGCCGGCCGTGTGGTCGCGGAGACAAGCGCGACGATCCGCGCGTACGGCCCCCAGGCATTCGACGTCTGGGACTCGGACCAGCGGAAGAACGCCATGGGGCAGGCGCTCTCGTCCAGCCTCCGCAGCCTTGAGGAGAGCGTTTCGATCGCCGGGCACTCGGACCTCCGGGACCGGTACCTCTCGCTCGCGGTCTTTCCCCCGTCGGTGCCGATCCCCATGTCGGTGCTCACCCACTGGTGGCAGACCGTTCACGGATGGGCGCCTCACGTCGTGCGGCAGTTCTGCCGACTACTGTCCGACCGCTCCCTGATCAGCGCGTACCTCGCAGACCGGAACGCCATTGTCCTGCACGATGTGTTCCGGTCATATCTGCGGTATCTGATCGGCGACCGCTGGGCGGCTCTGCATCAATCCCTGACCGAGGCGTACAGGCGGAGCACCGAGGGCGCGTGGACCACGCTGGACGGAACCGAGGGCTACCTGTGGCGGCATCTTCCCTACCACCTGCGTGAAGCCGGCCTCGACGCCGAACTCGTCAGTCTTCTGGCCTCTCCGGCCTATGTCATACGCAAGGTCGGTCTTGTCGGACACCAATCTCTGACCAGGGACGCCGCTGTGCTGGACGCTCTGTCCGGCCAGCCCGACTCCGGCCATCCTCAACACCAGGAGTGGCTGATCGCCCGTGCCCTGACCGGCGCCGGATATCTGCTGAGCGGAGTGGAAAGCCCGGCGGACATCGCCTCGACGCTCTCCATCGTGCTGCGGCGCTCTCCTCTGACCGAGGCCACCCGAACCGTCGACCGTGCCATCGGCGCGGAGGCCGTGTTCACCCCGAAGTGGGTGCGGCCGCCCGAGAACGACAGCACGGAAGCAGCGGTACCCGGCCATATCGGCGCGGTCGTCAGCGTCTCCGCTGCCAGCGACCTGGTGGTGTCGGGCGGCGAGGACGGAGTGGTCAGGCTGTGGAACGTCAGCACCGGCCGGCTGCTCCGAGCCCACCACGCCCACACCGGGTGGGTGTTCGCAACCGTGCTCTCCGCAGACGGTCTGGTCCTCGCGTCGGCGGGAGACGACGGGGCGATCCGGTTGTGGCGTACGGACACAGGCGACCCCATCGGGGTGCTGCCCGGGCACAATCGTCGCGTGCGGAGCCTCGCCTTCTCCCCCTCCGGCCCCATCCTGATCTCCGGGGCCGAGGACGGAGCTGTGCACGTGTGGGACACGGACAGACTCGTGCTCGTGCGTTCGATGCGTACGGTCGGCACTCCCGTCTGGTCCGTGGCGGTCGGAGGAGACTCCCACTCACTTGTGGCCGTGGCCGGCGAGGACGAGTTCGTCCGTCTCTTCGACCTCCGTACAGGCCGACTCCTGGACGAACATGCAGCTCACCGGGGCTGGGTACGCTCCGTGGCCTTCGCGCCCGAATCCTCTGTCCTGGTCTCCGGATCAGGAGACCGCTCCGTCGCTGTGTGGGACACGGTCGAAGGACGACTCACGCTGGTTCGCCAGATCGCCGGTCTCAAAGCACGCGTGCGCGCTGTCGCCCTGACTCCGCACGCCGACATCATCGTCGCCGCCACCGAAGAGCCGAAAATCCAGGCGTTTACGGCGGAAGGCCCAGTGGGCGAGACCCAGCCCCCGCCAGGTGTCGACTGGGTGCGCTCACTCGCCAGAACAGCTGACGGAACCGTGATCGCGGGATGCGAGGACGGTGCCGTTCGCGCCTGGACCGTGGGCAAGAGCAGACTCAGGACGCTGGCCGACGGCTCGAACACCGTGTGGTCGACGCAATTCGCCGCCGACGGCCGCACTGCTGCGATCGGCGATGGAGCCGGCGGCGTCGGCATCATCGACACCTCGACCGGGACGGTCGGCCGGAGACTCGCGGCGGCTCATGGGCGCGTCTGGTCCCTGGCCGGTGGCGCGGAGCACGTTGCGGCTGCGTGCGGCGACGGGGCGGTGCGGGTCTGGTCGCTGCTCGACACGACATGGTCCCTCACCTTGAATCAGGACACCCCGCGTACGTGGGCCGTGGCGATGGCTCGTTCGGCACCGCGCCTTGCCGCAAGTACGGGCGACGGACACATCCGGTGCTGGGACTTTTCCACAGGGACACTGCTGTGGAGCCAGGATGTCCATGCCGGCCGACTGCGCTCGCTGGCCTTCGACGACAGCGGAGACCTCCTCGCCGCCTGTGGCGGTGACGGTTCCGTACGCGTGTGGCACGCGCCTACCGGCGAGTTCGGAGGCCGCTTCTCCAGCCCCAGCGGGTGGGCCCGGGCCGTCACTGTGGACGGACCGGGGCATCGTGTGGCAGTCGGGGCGGGAACCGGTGACATCGCGGTGCGGCACCTGGGCATGGACAGGTTCACCTCCCACCTCGCAGGGCACACCGGGCGCATTCTCATGCTCGGTTTCGCCGACGACGGGGACCGCCTGGTGTCGGCTGCGGCGGACGGGACCGTGCGCCTGTGGTCGCTCGGCGAGCAGCGTCAGATCGCCAAGGTCAGGGTGGACGCCTCCCTCCACTGCGCGGCATTCGAACCAATGACGGGCGAGGTGCTGGTCGGCGGTGCGGCGGGGGTCGTAGCCCTGGAGATCAAGGACTCATGAGCGACAAGCGAAGGGCTTGGACACCATGTCAGAGAACACTTCCCGCGCCTCGGAGGAAGGGGCCGATCGTGACCCCGGCCCGGCCGTCGATTCCGGCGCACCGGTGATCCTGAGTAACGAGACCGGCTCGTTCGCCTGGGGCGTCCTTGCCAAACGCCATCCGGCCCTGATCCAGCAGGTACGAGACGCCTTCCCGTACGGCCGCCGACAGCACGAAGCTCTCGACGCCCTCCTGGACGAGATCAGCGACGGCGTTGTCGAACCGCTCGACCCCTCGGCGCACGACTACGGGCAGTGGGCGGAATGGGGGCGGGAGCATTTCGGGCGACCGTGGTTCGACGCTCCGTTCCTGTGGGCGGAGAGCTACTTCTACCGGAGGCTTCTCGGTGCCGTCGCGTACTTCGGTACGGGTCCGTGGCAGGGAGTCGATCCCTTCGCCCCCTTCAAGCAGGCGGAACTGCGTACCGAGGCTGTGGACGAGGAACTCGGGGCGCTGGACGCACTCGCTGATGTGCCGACCGATGAGCGGGCCACTGCCCTGCTCCACGCTTCGCTCTGGGGCAACCGTGCTGACCTGGGCTTCCGTGTCACGGAGGGGAATCCGGCCCCCGGCGACGCAGCCGATGGTTTGGTCGTCGATGACAGCGCCGTGCTGTGGAAGCTGCTGCCAACCGGAGCGGGTTCCACTGTCGCGCTGGTGGCGGACAACGCGGGGCGAGAGCTGATCCCGGACCTGATCCTCATCGACCACCTCCTCGAACACCGGCACGCCAAGCGGGTCGTGCTCCACATCAAGCCCTCTCCGTACTACGTCTCCGACGCGATGACGGCGGACGTCGTCGACTGTCTCCGCCGCCTCACCCAGGCATTTGGAGAGGCCGGCAGGATCGGCGGCCGTCTCTGGAAGGCCGTAGCGACAGGCCACTTGGAGATCCGTACCCACCCGTTCTTCTGCGCGCCGCTGCCGTACGCGGAGATGCCGGACGATGTGCGCGAGGAGTTTGCGGCCGTCACGCTAACCATCTTGAAGGGCGACCTCAACTACCGTCGGCTTGTGGGTGACCGGATGTGGGACGCGAGGGCGCGGTTCGCGGATCTCACGGCGTACTTCCCCGGAGCTGTCGCGGCGTTCCGCACCCTGAAGTCAGACGTCGTCGTGGGGCTGGAGCAGAAGACGCTGGACGCTCTGGAACGGTCCGGCAGGGCTTGGCGCACGAGCGGCACTCATGCCCTGATCCAGGTTCGGCGGTAGCCTGATCCTCGCGCGTTTACTTGCTTATCGGCGCCTCACGCCACGAGCGGCCGGACGTGGTCTGCCGGCCTCTCGGTGCATCACTGAGTGTCTGCCTCCCGGTGGGATCCCAGCAGGAGGAAAGGGAGGAGAAGCACGAGGCGGCAGAGCGCGTGACATTGACGTCGGCACGGGGCGGCCTTCTCGTAGCGGTCGACGAGCTGGCCACTGTCCACGATCGGTACGACCGTCTTCGGTCGGACAAAGCCGGTAACTCCTGCGACTACTGCGTACTCCTCCGGGAGCAGTCAAGCGGTCAGTCCGCTTGAAGCTCCGCGGTGATCCGTTGAGCGACGTGCACACGCGTGGTTGGGGAGGCCCCCAGCCGTTACCGGCGCGGAGTGGAACGAGTGGTCGCACTCGTCGTTGACGCGGGGCCGGACTCGGTCCGGCGTTTACCCATCGGCCTTGCTGTCGTGGTTATGCGTGCCTGGGCGGCGCGGGCGCTGGGTGGCGGCCGGTGGGCGAGGCGGCGGATCCGCCAGGTGAGGACCTCCGCAGGGGAAACGGCGTCATCCAGGGTGCGCTGGTGGGTCGCGTTCTGGAGGAGGTGCCGCAGGTCATGTCCTGCGGTTTCGGCTTAAGAGAGAGCGGTGGCCAGGGCGGGCCAGGCGGGGTCGGTGAGGACCGTCTCCTCGTGATCGGGGACCATCGTTCGGATGTGCTGGGCCATCCCGTGCCGCCTTGTCCGTCGGTGGCCTGCGGTCGGCGAGGGCGGTCAGGGGCGCGGCGGCTGCTTGACTGTAGGTGGTTCGGAGGTGGCCCGGGGTCTGTTGGGCGGCTGTGACTTGCTGGTCGTGGTGGCGGAGCCGGTGCCAGCGGATGGTGGCGATGACGGCCAGGAGGGCCATGTCGAGGAACATCGCCAGTCCACTGCCGTCGTCGGCTGGTGCGGTCCGGGCGCGCACGGCTCCGCGCACAGTGGTCCTGCCTGAGTTCCTCCACACCGAGCTGCGCCGCCACATGGCCTGGTACGCGGAGAAGGAGGCCGATGGGCTGGTCTTCGTCGGAGAGAAGGGAGCACCCTTCCGTCGGTCCACCTTCGGCCGCACTTGGTGGGCGGCACGGGCCAAAGTCGGCATGGAGCCGAACTTCCGCTTCTACGACCTGAGGCACACCGGCTACACCCTGCTCGCCGAGACCGGGGCCAGCACGAGGGACCTCATGGTCCGGATGGGCCAGTCCTCGGTTCGGGCCGCGATGATCTACCAACACTCCACGGCCAAGCGGCAGAAGGAGCTCGCAGGCAAGCTCGATGACCGCGTGCGCACCGAGATCGGCCGCGCTCGGCCGAGCGGGGAAGTACCTGCCAGTGGTGCGCGAGTGGTGCGGCCTTCCTGATGACCCCGCCAAGCCGCCCAGAGCGTCGGATCAGCCGCGCTCCGGGCGGCTTCGCGCTGTCCGCGATCGGGATGTCGGAGACGGCGCTCTACCGGCGAGGCTGGCCCTGAACTGGGAGGTTTGGCGAGAGAGGCAGTGCCGACGCGCACTCACGGCCCCGTCCGCGGATGCCGGATTGCTGTGGCCGGGGTCACATGAAATCGATCTCGGAATGCGGGACGCCGGCGGAGAGAGCCGTCCACGGGAAGGCCCCGCACCTCGCCGGGGACGCTCTCTCGGTGCGTAGTGGTGCGTCAGAGGTGCGAGATCCTGGAATTGGTCTAGACAACAAGAAAGGCCCGGGTCTCTGACCAGGGCCTTCACAGACGGGTGACGAGAATCGAACTCGCGCTCTGAGCTTGGGAATCACCCTGCGCTTGGCGTAGCTCACCCCGCTGATCTGCGGATATGTGCGTCTCGGGGCTGGTTCCCCAGAGTGTAGCGATCCGCTGCAGACCGTTGTTCTCCGCTACTACTGGCACGTTGTGGCACGGCCGGTCGGTTCCGACCTCGGCTTGGTGTCCGCGAGCACTGGTATGGCCAGCTCCCACCCCACCGCGGTCCATGAGGAGACGGGTCGAGCCGATCGAACGGGTAGAGGGCCCTGTCCTCGTCTGCTGCCCACGTCGGCGGAGATTTCTGTTAACCCATGCAACTGAAGATCCTGTGATGGGGCCCTGGCTGCGAGTGCGTCGCTGACCGGGCATTATGCCTGTTTCTGTGTCTCGATAGCGGTCATGGAGTGGGGGGCGTTCCACTGTTCCACCTGAAGCATGCCGTGAGCACCGTGAATGCGCAGTTGGCTCGGGCGTGCTCCTCGTCGTACGGTCCGCACATCGGAAGCGCAACCAGCCCAACATCGGGGGGACATAGTGGAGTTGGCTCATGATGAACGGACCGGTCTTGTCACCCGAACCCAGATCGCAGACCGCGTCGGCGTTAGGCGCCCGGCCGTGTCCAACTGGGCTCGGCGGCACAAAGACTTTCCTACGCCGGTACGCTCCGGCGATACGGAGCTCTTCCACGAGGCCGAGATTGCGCGGTGGCTGGTGAACCGCACCATTCCACAACCGCAATTGCTCGACGGGGAGCAGCCGGGAACCACCTATGCCGATCGATTCGGGCGGACCGGCAGTGATCGAACGGGTGCGCAACCGAAAGTTTCAGGGAGCCGCGCTCAGCGCACCGGGGCTGAGGACAAGAAGGCCGTCGATCAGCTGATGGGAAGACTCGCGGACCGGGTCCGGGGACCGGCGACGATGGCGGATTTCGTAAATCTCTGCCTCATCGTGATGTACGTGCGGCATGCGGAGCCGGAGGAATGGCGCCGGATCGAGGGCGCTATGTCGGCAGGTCATGGCACCCGAGACGTTCAATGGCTGCTCCGCTCCCTCGGTGACATGGCCCAGGACACACTGCGCCGTAACGGCGACCGCACCGATATGCGGAGCAGCTTGTTGCAACTGGAACCGCGGAGCTTCGAGGACCTCACAACGGCAGTACGGACGGCGGCGGACACAGGTGTTGGCGCATTCCAGCTTGTGTGGGAGGCGTTCAGCGCCCGGGAGGGGCTGCAGAGCTCGGAGTTCTGTAGTCCGGTGGGCCTCGCCTCGTTGGCCGCGGAGCTACTGCTGACCTCAGGACAGAAGGCCACAGTGCTGGACCCGTACACAAGGGGCGGAGAGATGCTGGCGGCTGCCTACCGGCACATCGGGGACGCGCGTGGAACCGTGTACGGCGAGACCCTCGACGGTCGGCTCCAGGCGGTCGCGAGCCTGTACCTTCTTCACCTCGGCGTGTGGGCGAAGCTGACCAGCACCCGATCCGACCGATGGCCACCGCACCGTGAGCACAGCGCTGACGTTGTGCTGACCAATCCTCCCTTCAATATGAGTGACGCGCCCGGTCCCGGGCGCCGGACGGGAAACTGGACATACGGAGCCCCACCACGAGGCAATGACAATTTCGCCTGGGTCCAGTACATCCTCGACGCGCTGGTACCGGGCGGTCGAGCAGCGGTGGTCATGCCCGTGAAGGCGGGTAACTCGGTGAACACCGCTGAACGCGAGATCCGCCGCGCCCTCGTCGACAAGGGTGCTGTGGAGTGCGTCATCACACTGCCGTCCCACCTGTTCTCTGCGACGCCCGTGCCGGTTTCCCTGTGGTTGCTGCGACGGGCCGAACACCCCGTGCGAGAAGACATTCTGTTCGTCGATGCTCAGGAACTAGGGGTGAAAGTCGGGCGTCGGAGAGCGCTGCGGGACACGGATCGCGACGCGATCACGACGGTGGTCCGCCCATGGCTCGCCGGGGAGCAGTGTCCGGACGGTGAGGAGTACGCGGACCGCGCCGCCGACCGGGGCTTCGCGGCTGCCGTTGTGGCACGCGCGGACATCATCGATGAGGAGTGTTCACTGCGCCCCGCCGATTACCTGGGGGGTGGAAGTCACGGCACTGCTCCTGTCGCAGCCCGGCTGCGCGATGCCAGTGCCGAGGTAGCAGGGCATACGGAGCTGCTTCGCGTGCTGGAGTGGCGGGTGGTGGGACTGAAGGGCGGCTACCGCATGGGTTCGGGAGCCGACGACTGGCACGAGGCGGTTCTCAAAGACCTTTGTGAGATCCAGCCCGGTCCGTCGTACACCCGCCTTCCAGCAGGGGCACGCACGGCGGATGCCGGTATTCCGCTCGTCTTCCCGCAAGATCTCGCCGGAGGGGAGATCTTGCCGGAACCACGCAACCGCGTGCCGTGGAAAACGGCCGAGCGCTTCAAGAAGTTCGAATTGCTCCCGAACGACATTGTCTGCGTGCGTACCGGTGCGCAGCAACAACCCGCGCTGGTCTCTGGCCTGCAGGCCGGATGGTTGCTCAGTTCGAACGTTACGCGCCTACGCGTACGCCCGGGTGCCGAGATCGACCCTGCCTATCTCCATGCCTACCTTGGCCTCCGGCATGCGGGGGAGTGGATGTCCCACCGCGCCGCAGCCACGGCTGCCCCCTCAATCAGCTCTGCCGCTCTGGGGCACCTCCGCGTGCGCTTCCCGCCGATCGGGCTGCAGCGGCGGTGCGCGGACCTGCTCGGCGAGCTCGGTCAATGCGTCGAGGCCTACGCCTCGTACGCCTCTGCCCTGAGTCGGCTGCGCGCCGAACTCGCCGAGCATCTGCTGCACGGCTCGGTCGAGCCGCTGTGACTGCCTACCACCCACGGATTCCTTCTCCCCCTTCATCCGTGACTCCCGAATGGATCGAGTCGATGCCCGAACACTCAACCAGTTCTGTACGTACGTGGCACCTGTGGCTGGCGCTGTACGTCGCCAGCTCCCTGGTGGTCGGTCTCGCCGTCAGCCTGGTGGTCTCCGGTCGGGCGCTGACACCACTGCTGTCCTTCTGACAGGGGGAGGCGGCTTCGCGACATCTTTTTGCCCTGTGTCTGGCCCTGCCCGCGGCCCTGCGTGAACTCAAGAGGCAGGACTGACCCGGATCACCCGTCTGCACGGCTGAGTGCGGTCGACGGCGACGCCGCCCCACCCGTAAGGCGCTGCCGCGCATCATGGCTGCGGGCCGCCGCGTTCGGGCTCGCCATGATCGCGTCGGCCGCCAGATCTGCGTTGAGAGTCGTCGTCGCGGTCGTCGCGGTCAACCTCTCCGATCGCGGGGGAGATAGGCGGGGCGACGAAGGGGAGTAGCGCCTCTCCGGGCACGCGCTTCGCCACCCTGCAACGACAGGGCCTCTGGCCAGCGTCCAGGTCAGAGGCCCTGCGCCGTGTCGACAGTGCTCTGCCGCACGTGGCCTGCGAGGGAAGCTTCTGACGGGCATTCGGCGCTACCGCCTTCCCGCCTACTGCTTACCCGGCGGGGGTCCCGTACTAGCCGGAGTTGTTGTCTGTCATCGACTTTGCGCGTGACTTCCCAGAGCCTGCCGGAGCCAGGCCGTGGGTAGAGAGCCTTCCGCCGAAAGGCAGTTTGCCACCGCGGATCAGGTTGACACGCCCGCCGGGGCCGCGCTGGCAGCACATGGTCTACCTCGACGGTGACAGGACTCGAACTCGCGCTGTAGTTGCGGGAATCAACGTCGACTGGCTGCGCGCAGCGCTGCGGGACCCGCCCGTTCCCTCCTCAGGAGGCGCCGTATGCGCGCTTTGAGCGCCTCTGTTGACCGCTGGTTCCTGCCTTGAAGTGCACGGTGGAGCCTGCATCACGCATACGTCATACGAAGTGAATCCCGAGGCACACCGCTCACCTCTCACCACCATCGCCGGGGATGCCCACGAGGGCGTTTAGCGGGCTCAACTAAGATCGGTCAAGTCGTCAGATCTGTCGCGATCGAACCCTCTTACCTGGCCGGCTGCAACCCCTACACATTGCGTCAGCCACACCGGCAAGCGTTGCCCACGCGGAATCGAACCAGGCCAGATTGCACATGTGTACGCTCATTACCCGTGGGTTGCGAGTCAGTGATAGGGCGAGCGGACTGAGGGGGGCGTATGTCGCTGCGCGATCTCGCACGGGACGAGATATTCGCGTCCATGTCTCATCCCGAGCGGTTGGCAGCATTCCGCTCTGCGCGTCTCTACTTCCAACGCCCACGCGAGCCAGGATTCTTGGTCTGCGAAACGGAAGAGGGTCCGGTGGTTCCGGTCTTCACCTCCTGTGAAGCACTCGGGCTGTTCGCGGGGCCCTGCGGGTGGGCGTCCACGACCGTCGCGGACTTGGTGGAGCTACTGCCACACGGCGTACGCGCGTTGGTGGATCCGCTGGGCCCACGGACGTTCGTGCTGGACTCGGCAGTATTCGAGACCACGGACACGCAGGGGGAACGCAATGACGGAGCCTGACACGGGAGAGCCGGGCTGGGGCCCGGGCGACGGCTACAAGATTGAGATCGCCTCGGTGCGCAAGGTGCTTACGCCGCTGGAGGAGTCCGTGGTAGCCGCGCGCCAGATCAAGCGTGACTGGAGCGCGATGTCCGAGCAGATCATGAACTCGGCCGACTTCGACATCTACTCCTCGACCGAGAAGATGCTCTCGGCATGGGGCTTCGGCATGGGACGGGTGGCTGAGCACACGGACACGGTGGTGGAGACGCTTCGGCAAGTCCTCGCCGCTTACGTGCTGGCCGATCTGCTGCGCATCAAGGACTTCTCGCCGACCGCGGCGAACATTGCCAAGCTGCCCTTCGGCGAACACGGGCTGAAGGCGTGGCAGGAGGGATCCAGGCCGAAGTTCGATCCGCCACCCGAGATCTATCAGGAGCCGTGGCTGGACGACGGCGACACCGGTAGCTACCAGGATGTTCCCCACAGACCCCGCCTTCGGGTCGACGGCGGCTGGGAAGTTGACGGTGGGTCGAAGTCGAAGGGACCGGTCATATGACGAGCCGCGATGCGATGGAGGGCGGCGCAGCCGAACGTATACCTCCCCATGCCAAGCCCGGCGACGTCATTTACGGCAACTCGGCGGATGTCGATGATCTTGCTCTCAAGCTCCGCTCCTATGCAGACGCGTTCAAGGACGGAATGGACAAGCTGGTCACCCTGTCCTTGATGGACTGGACCGGGGAGGGCGCGGAGGGGTTCAAGGGCGCGACTCAGAAACTTCCCCGGGAACTGGAGTCCGCGCAGAGATACTTCGAGATATCCGCGAACGCCCTGGACTCCTATGCCTACAAACTGCGCTCGGTCCATATGCGCGTCAGGCCGATCATCGACGACGCGGACCAGGCACGCGCGACCTCCAAGAGCTACTGGAAGCGCGTCACGGAGTACAACGCCGCCTTGGATCGTCAAGCTGATCCACTGCCGGAGCGTCCGCCGGACGACGATCCTGGTCTCGCCGCGCTGAAGGACTGCTACGACCGCTTGGACAAGTTGGAGGCCGAGCTTCAGACCGTTGTCGATGCGGCCAAGAGGCAACTCAGCACGGTGGCGGAGCAGGCTCCCGACAAGCCTCCGCCCCGAAAGGGGTGGGACAAGTTCGAGAAGGGCCTCGGTGACTTCTTCGACGGCGCGGGCGACACCACACGCGGCTGGTACGACGGCCTCGATGACCTCGTCCGTGACGGGACTGATGGCATAGGTCTGCACTTGGCGGGCATGGTTGACGGGGCCTCCTATGCTGCCCAGCACCCTCAGGAGTTCGCCAAGGCCGTCGTCAACTGGGAGGAATGGCAGCGCAACCCCGCCCGCGCGGCAGGTCAGCTCACCCCCGAACTCCTCCTGGCCCTCGCCAGCGGCGGTGCCGGCGCGATGCGGCGCGGTGCCTCCACGGCTGCGGACGCTGCCCAGCGTCTCCGTAGCCGGGAGCATGGCCTGCGCCGGGACGGCAGTGCCCGCGAGCGGACGGACAGTGATCCGGACAGGAACACCACGCCCAACGAGGAGCGTCCCACGGCCGGTGAGCCGATCGACGTGGCGACCGGCGAGATGGTCATGTCCGCCATCGACGTCACCCTGCCCGGGGCCCTGCCGGTGGTCCTGGAACGGCACTACGTGTCGGGGCATCCGTGCGGGGGTTGGTTCGGTCCCACTTGGGCGGGCACGCTCGACCAGCGTCTGGAGATCGACGGGGCAGGTGTCGTCTACATCGCGGACGACGGCATGCTGCTGACGTATCCGGTCCCGACACCCGACGTGGCGACATTACCCACCTCAGGCCCTCGTTGGCCGCTGTACTGGGACGGCAAGCCCGACGGTGCCTTCCGTATCGTCATCCCAGATCGGAATCGAACCCTCCATTTTGCCCCGCTGCCCGTGGGCGGCCGGGACGTGGCTCTGACGGCGATCACAGACCGGACAGGCAACGGCGACCGCATCGACATCGCCTACGACACCCAGGGTGCGCCGAAGGAGATCACGCACTCGGGTGGCTACCGGATCGCCGTAGACACCGATCCCCAACTGCTGCGGGTTGTCGCCCTGCGTCTCCTGCACGGCGCAAAGCGAGAACACAGCACCACCCTCACTTCCTACGCCTACGACGCCGCGGGCAACCTGTCCGAAGTCGTCAACTCCACTGGCATCGCGCTGCGTTACCAGTATGACGCGAAGCATCGCGTGACGTCGTGGACGGACCGCAACGGTACGTCGTACGGCTATGTCTACGACCACCGAGGGCGTGTACTGCGCGGCATCGGCCCAGACGGCATCCTGTCGGGCCGGATGCACTACGACACGGCTGCCCGAACTTCCCGCTACACGGATTCACAGGGCAACACCACCGTTTACGTCTGCAATGAGGCGTACAAGATCATCGAATACACGGACCCGCTGGGGAACTCGACCCGCACGGAGTGGGACGAGACCAACCGGCACCCCATCGCCGTCACCGACCCTCTGGGCCGCAACACACGCTACCGCTACGACAACCAGGGGCGGTTGATCGCCGTCGAACGTCCCGACGGTACCGTGGCCGAGACCATCTACGACGACCGCGGCCTGCCGTTGGAGACGCGCGCACCGGGCGGCGCGGTTTGGTATCACTCCTATGACGCCCGTGGGGCCCACACGTCCACCACCGACCCCAGCGGCGCTGTCACGCAATACGGCTACAACAGTTCGGGCCACCTCACCTCCGTCACGGACCCTCTGGGCCACACCACCCAGATCACCACGAACGCGGCGGGTCTCCCGGTTGAGACAACCGATCCTCTGGGTCGCACCAGCCGCATGCGCCGTGGACCGCACGGCCAGGTCACCGCCGTCACCGACGTCCTGGGCCGAACCACGCGTCACGGCTGGACGATTGAGGGCATGCCCGCCTGGCGCGAAGGGCCCGACGGCACCCGCGAAGAGTGGCAGTGGGATAGCGAAGGCAATCTCGTCCTTCATGTCGACGAGGCCGGGCACACCACCACCCACACCTATACCTACTTTGACCAGCCCGCCACGAGGACCGACCCCGACGGCGCGCACTATGCCTTTGCCTACGACACCGAGCTGCGTCTGACCGCGGTCACGAACCCGCAGGGTAGAAAGTGGCATTACACGTACGATGCGGCAGGACGCCTGGTCGCGGAGACAGACTTCGACGGCGCCACACGCACGTACGAACGCGATGCGACAGGCCGCCTGACAGCACAGACGAACGCGCTGGGTCAAACGCTGCGTTTCACGCTCGACGCGGTCGGGCGCATGATCACCCAGCGCGACGAGACCACCGGTGACGTGACGACCTACGCATACGACGCGAGCGGCGCTCTGCTCCACGCGGCCAACGCGGACACGGAACTGACCCGGGAACACGACGCGGTCGGTCGTGTCATCTCAGAAACAGTGAACGGCCGCATCAACGTCTACGCGTACGACGCCATGGGCCGCCGCACCCGGCGCACCACCCCCTCCGGCGCGCGCTCGGAGTGGGTTCACGACCCGGTTGGTCGGCCTACCGTTCTCAGCAGCGGCGACGGATCCATTGCCTTCGTCTATGACGCCGCGGGCCGCGAGACGGAACGGCGCGTTGGCGACAACACCACCCTCACGCAGACTTGGGACAACGGCGACCGCCTCACCACGCAGACCCTCGCCACTCACCACGAGACCGAATCGGACCGAATCCTCCAACAGCGCACCTACGCGTACCGCACCGACGGATACCTCACCGAGATACGCGAACTGACCACCGGATCACGGCATTTCACCCTGGACCCCATGGGTCGTGTGACGAGCGTCCAGGCACATGGCTGGAGTGAGAAGTACGCGTACGACAGGGCAGGCAACCAGACCCACGCCGACGCGCCGTACCACCCCGCGACCGGAGACCGGAGGTATGAGGGCACCGCTATCCGCCGGGCGGGCCGCACCACCTATGAACACGACCCGGCTGGGCGGTTGATCCGCAAGACCCGCAAACTCCTCAACGGCCAGACCCGCACCTGGACGTACACCTGGAACACGGAGAATCGCCTCACCAGAGCCACCACCCCGGACGGCGAGGAATGGACTTACGCCTACGACCCTCTGGGCCGCCGCATCTCCAAAATGAGCCCGAACGGAACCGCCCTCACCTTCACCTGGGAGGGCACTTGCCTGGTCGAGCAGCTCGCCTCGGACGGCACGGCGACAACATGGGACTACGCGCCTGGGACCCACCGGCTGGTATCCCAATCCACGCGCCAGACGATCGAAGCCGTGCCCGAGGCAGACCACTCAATACATGGTTTTGCCGACACCACCTCCCAGTCCGAGTTCGACGCCCGCTTCCTCGCGATCGTTACGGACCTAGTTGGCACGCCCGTCGAGCTGGTCACTTCCGACGGCACTCTCGCCTGGCAATCCCGCACCACCCTCTGGGGCACCCCCCTTCCCGCTATAGGGGGCGGGGTGGGCTGCCCGCTTCGCTTTCCCGGCCAGTACGCGGACGAGGAAACCGGTCTTCACTACAACTACTTCCGGCACTACGATCCAGAGACCGCCCGCTACACCACACCGGACCCACTCGGGTTGGTTCCAGCCCCCAACGCGGTGGCGTATGTTCGTAACCCTCATAGCTGGGCTGACCACCTGGGGCTTGCTGGGGAGCCAGAGTGGGCCAATCCTGATGAACTCAACTTCTCCCAACGCACCGTATCCCCGAACGACTACGTGGAGAAGATGCGCTCTGGGGAGTGGGATTGGCGCCGTCCCGGTACAGCGCTGAAGGTCATGGAAGTAGACGGCCAGCTGGTGTCGTACGACAACCGAAGGCTTGATGCAGCGCGCGAAGTGGGGAGGCCGGTAATTATTGAGCGCGTAGACCCGAACGCGGTTCACCCTGATTCGACCACTGGACGGACATGGGCGGAGCAATTCAGAAGGCGCATGAATTCTCCGCGGAACAGAAATGAACTAGGTGAGCCAGTTCCCCCGACTGGACTCCAGGAGAGGCCCGAGCATGTGCGCAATGGGAAATGTAAGAAGTAATGACTGATATCGAACGCCTATGGGAAGAGTTTGAGCTTCCCATCAAGGACGCACTCCACTTCGGCGACGGGCATTCTTACAGTGTCGCCCTCGACCCCGCCGTGCCTGGAGGGTTCACGGTGTTGGCCCCTTTCGATCTCAATGAGATGCTGGAAAGTGATCCTTCCTGGGTTTCTTCGGTAGATGGAATCTCCGCTGTGGACCTAGGAGAGAAGGGGCTGCTGTGGGGCGGCGAGGGTTCGTACGGGTCGGAGGGGTTCATCGCACGTTTGACCGTTGAACGTGCGCTCATTTGGGCGATGTTCTTCACGGAATCCAATCCCTTTGATCGGATTCATCTGTCGGGGAACGTCGCCACCTTCAGCTCGACGTCAGGGTTGTGGATCGCGGTCGACATCGACGATCCGCGAAATCCGGTCTCTGCACCCGCAACGAACCGTACGACGTAAGGGGCATTTCCCGAAGCCTGATGGCCCGGGGGACGGTTGCCAGCTGCCCCGGCCCCGAGGGCAAGTCAGAGAGCGCACGCGAGAGCGCGGTGCGGGTTCCGGGGTAGTGGCAGGGCGCGGAGGAGGGCCTCAGCCACGGCATTACGGTGCACGACTTCGCCGCCCACGCGGCAGCTGTCGCCGGACGCCGGATTCAATCGCGCTGGTCGGCGGCCTTGCGGGGGTAACTGCTACTGACATCCGCGCGGCGAGCTAGGAGGGTTGTCATGCGGACTCCGACTCTGAACCTTGTTCGTGGCGTTGTACGGCGTCTACCTGCGCGCGGGATGGAACCAGTACTTGGTGGGTCTGACTTGTTTGTTGCGCTCGAGCTCGGCGACGTTGCGAATGACTGGGATCTGACAGTCGACGCTCCGGAGGGCCCTGCGAGCGAGGCACTGGAGGAGGGAGGATTCCGGTTCTCACTCGAACGCGGAGCGACAGCGCCGAGATGGCGGCGGGACTGGACGCCAAGATCAAGGCTGAGCGGGAGAAGGCTGCTGCCGTGCCCGATGACCAGCCATCGGGCACGCAACGGGCACGCGACGCCTGATGTGGTCTAGACAACAAGAAAGGCCCCGGTCTCCGACCTGGGCCTTCTTCATGGAGCGGGTGACGAGAATCGAACTCGCGCTCTGAGCTTGGGAATCACTGATCGTTTGTGTACGAACTAGGTTCTGACCTGCGGAAACGGCGTCTCGGTGGCTCCGCTCGACGGTGGTCGCATACCCCGTACTGACTGCTGTTGACCGGCGTTTCTGGTGCACAGCTGGTGCGCGGTAGCGCGGCCCGCTGCGCTGTCCCGGACCTCCGGTACGGCTCCGGGGAGGGCGATTCGGTACGGAGCGCTCGGTCATGTACTCCTCAGCGCATCGCATGGCGGGCCTCGTCCGCGAATAGTCGTCCACACTCCTCAACCGTAAGGAGCTGGCGAGGACCAGCCGCCAGTTGTGTTGTGACTATGGATCAGTCGGCTTACAGCGATTCTCATCGGAGCGTTTGAAGAGGTAGTAACCGACCGTTCGTCCCTTGATCGCAACGTTCTGGCCGGAGGACATGAACTTGTCGCGGCTCAGCTGCTCCTGCTCAACGAAGACGAACGATCCGTTGACCAGTTCCCACCCCTCCCTGCAAACGGCGTTGAGAACGACAACTGGGTCGTTGGTGCTCTGCGCTGTGGTGCTGCCAACCATCTTGATGATGATGGCCTGTTGACTCATAACGTCAATTGAACACTGGTATACAAGATCGCCGCGCTCGAACGACTGACGAGCCTGTCCCACCGGCGTGCTCATGAACGCCTGTCGTTCGCGTTCGAGTTGATTAGCGCGCCGCTTCTCTTCGGCTACCTGCTGCTTCCGTTCCTTCTCCGCAACTGCTTGAGCCTGCTGCTCAGGAGTCTTCTTCGAGATCAGTGCCACGTCCACCCCCGGAGTGTGATGCCAGGCACGCTATCGCTCCAAGGTGGGCCGTGGGAGCAGGATGCGTTCACTCCGCAGGCGTAGCGAGTGCCCAGCTCTGGCGAGACAACCTGTACGCCGCGTATTCGCTGCTCGCCCGTCCACTGCTGTTCGTCGGCGTTGTCACGCGATTAGACACTCACTCGGTGGAGGCAGCCGTGCGCTGCTTGTCCTCGATGTCGAGGCGTCGCATCAGGAAGCTGGCGAAGGTCAGCATCTCGTCGGCCTCGTCGCGGGCGTCTATTTCGTCAGGGCCGTGCATGCGAGGATTGCGCAGTGCTCCCATCGCGCCCTTAAATAGAAACTGCATGCCGTTCTGCTCACTCTCCAGCGAACCGCCCGTGGACCGGGTCACCGTGATCTTTGGGGGACTCGGCTTGTTGCCGAAGGCGATGCCCATCAGCCTCTCACCGACCTCGGTGGTGCCGACCAGGTTCTGCACGCGATGCTCCACCGCCTGTAGGGCACTCCTGACCGCGTCGTAGTAGAAGCCTCCGCTGTACCGCTCGGCGGCGACCTCTGCGATCAGCGGATGCAACATGCAGGTGATCTCCATGGCATCCGTTGACTGCTCGCCCTCTGAGACGACCGGGACGGCTGTCAGTCTCGGATCGAAGGTGGGATCTGGGCTTTGTCCGAAGAGCGTGTTGTCAGCGTTAACCCGGGCTGGCCCCAGCATCTGCTCACGAATGCGCCAGTACTCATCCAGTCGATGCACGTCCGCGAACGGTCGAATGTCCCGGTCGTAGCGAAGCGTCCAGTCGAGATTGTCCAGGTTGTGCCCGCCGCCGCGGAAGCAGGGCTCGTGCAGCGCGAGCGCGAAGCCCACGAACCTGCTCTTCTTGGTCAGCAACGTCAGATCGACGTCATCCACTGGAGGCGCTAGGTCATCGGGCCGCAGCTCTGGCAGATCACCAGGTTCCTTGGGCTGATAGCGGGGCTCGATCCAGGCCGCTGTCCGCACCAAGACGAGGACGCTGTTGACAGCAATATCAGTGTTGGCGCAGTTCGCAGCGCCAGCGACCGTCAGAGACAGCTCCGTCGAGCCTTGCGGCAACCGCCACAGGCCAGCGTCTACGCCCCGCAAAAGTGCAGGGCACAGTTGTTGCACAACCTCTTCGAACTTCAGGCCCCGGGCATACAGCTTCCGATCGACGTAGTCGAAGGTCGGCCAGCGAAGGGAGCCGCAAAAGTGCTGCCAGACCACGTCAAGAAGAACATGGCCATCCTCCCCGGTGGGCCGCGGCATGCCCTCTGGCGCAATGGTCGGAACGATCACGTGCTGTCCCCCAGCGTCCGAGCCTGAACCTGCTCGCAGGTTACTACTGTGCTACTGCTTCTTAGGATCGGATGATCAGAGCAGCCGTGTATTCGCATCGCCTGCCGCAAGTCCTGATGCTCGGAGTCCAGCAGGTTGCCTCTTGCGGTCGAGAACTGCATCAAGAACATGCTGACATCGAAGCCACATCGGTCACTGATGGTAGCCAAGTGGTCAATCCTGGTCGATCCCGGTCCAGCCCCCACGCTCTCCGCAGATAGCCGCTAAGAAGAGTTCAGCATTCTTACTAAATGGAGGCTGGGATGGGTGACCAGGGGGATCGGATCAATGAACTGCGCCTGCGTAGGCTCAAGCTGCTGGAGGAGCACTACAAGGAGGTAGGCAGGCTCCGGGAGGATCTACACGCAAGCTTGCGAGAAATTGACCTCAAGATCGCCAAGGTTGGTAACCAGGATGCCAAGTTGCCTTGCCTGGTCCGATGTACGCCTGGGCCGCAGCTCACGATCTATCACGCAGCGGATGCCGCATGTGGACGCGTGCATGACCGGCGGAACTTTCGAAAGCTGCCTGAGGTGGATGCACGCGATGCGTCTCCATACATGTGGCTTGGGCGCTGTAGCGCCTGTGATTGGAGTCGCGCTGCGCGGTTGCATGGCAAGCGCCTGCTGGATGATTGAGACTCCCAGCTGAACCTTGGCGCGGTCGGTGGAGCGGCTTTGGGCGGGAGCTGCCATGGGGCGAGAGGTCGGGGCCCGTAAGCTTCCGGCGAATCGGGCAGTCACTGGACCTGCCCGCAATAGTCCGATGTGGGCCCCGATCTTCGAGGCTCGCCCCATGGTGGCTGCCTAAAGCCGCGGAACCGACCGCCCCAGCCACAACGGGGTTCACCCACCACCCTCGGCGCGGCCCGGCGGGGCCGGGACCGGAGCGGGGCGGAGACAGGAGCGGCGGGCCCGGCTGGAGCCGGGGCCGCGCGCGGCGAGCGGAGCGAGGCGCCTTGAAACCGTAGAGAAAGTTGTTACTCACTGAGTCCATGGATGCTCGGTGTACTGGTCTGTGCAGGCTGGGAGGTTGCCGGTCTGGCGGTGGGCCAGGTGGAGGAAGTGCACTGGTCTGGCGGTCCATTGGATCGTGGTGGTGGCCTGGGTGACCGTGAAGGCAATCGGTTGGCCAGAGTTGAGGGTCAAGACGGTGTTGCGGTACTCCAGCGTGAGCCAGTCGAGTACCTGTTGGAACGGCTCTGGGTCCAGTGCCGGGACGATCGTGCGTACCGCGGTTCTGATCCAGCGGACGGCCTCCACTGCACTGTCGGTTTCGAGTGAGCCGACCAGTACGGGTGTCATGGCGGTAGTGGTGTGGGTCTGGCATTCGGACCAGAAGCCGGGGGTGACGAGTCGCGCGGTCATCGGGTCGTTCCTGTGGGGCGGGCGGAGAGTACGTACCGTGCGGTGTCGTCGTGGAGGGTGAGGGTGTACATCTCGCCTTCGGCCAGGGAAGTTCGGGCGCGCTCGTGCTCGGTGTGGTCGGTGAGCCAGTGGCGGCCGGGGGCGGCGTAGTGGGGATCGAGCTGGTCAGTGACATCGCGGACCCGGCGGGTGAACCACCGCAAGGCCAGGCGGGGGCTGCGGGCCATATAGGAGCCGAGCCAGCAGGTGTTGCCACCGGTCGTGGGTTGGGCGGTTGCCTCGCACCAATAGGTGGGGCGGCTTGGTAAGGCTGATACGGGCGTCACCATGGGTGGCCCTCCGGCTGGTCCGTTCGGAGTTCCGCGGTGACGGTGTGGCCGTGGCCGGTGCTGTGGATGGCGACTCTGTCGGCGAGCGTGGTGACCATGTCGAGCCCTCGGCCGCTGACCGCCATGTCATCGGCGCACGTCACCATCGGGACGGTGCTACTGCTCCCCGCGTCGGCCACTGATACGAAGACGGCGTGCTCGGCGAGCGCGAGTGTGATGTGGAAGGCGCCGTTCTTCTCGCCGCTGGCCGTGTGCCGGAGTGCGTTGGCGCTGAGCTCCGTGACGATCACTGCGACGTCTTCCGTGCTCGGGTGGCCGTTGAGGATGTCGCGGGTCCAGCGCCTGGCCCGGCTCACCTCCTCCCGGAATCCTGGACAAGTGAGGCCCCAGACTCGGATTTCACTCATATACTCGTGCATACAAGTTCCTTTATGCTGGTGGGCGGCTATGGACCGATGGTTTGTACTAGATGAGTCG
Organism: Streptomyces sp. NPDC059256; assembly: GCF_042753785.1. Classification (NCBI taxonomy): domain Bacteria; kingdom Bacillati; phylum Actinomycetota; class Actinomycetes; order Kitasatosporales; family Streptomycetaceae; genus Streptomyces; species Streptomyces sp. NPDC059256. The sequence continues at coordinate 665,296 of NZ_JBHYZO010000002.1, forward strand.
CACGCCGTCGTGGGCTCGAACGGCAGGCGGGGTCATGGTGTCGAGTGCGTCTTGGACTCGGATCGCGTACGCCTCGTCGGCCAGTTCGGCCGCCTCGTCGCGGGTGACCCAACGCAAGGCCCTGGTCTCGTCACCGGTGGTCGGCTGGCCCTCGATGGCGCGGCAGCGGAAGACGAGCGAGACGATCAGACCCGTCATGTTCTTGTAGATGCCGGTCAGGGTCGCGGGAAGCTCGATCTTGATGCCGGTCTCTTCCAGCACCTCCCGCTGAAGCGCCTCGGGCAGGGTCTCCCCGGCTTCGACCACTCCGCCGGGCGGCTCCCAGTGCCCGTTGTCGCGTCGCTTGATCAGCAGGGCGCGACCGTGGTCGTCCACGATCACCCCGGCGACGCTCACGGAGTGGGGGCGTTCGGCAGCAGTCACGTTCGGCGTTCCTCGTCCCGGCGGGCTGGCTAGGCTGCTCACCGTAGCAACAGCACTCAGCCTCTTGTCTAGATATCCAAAGGAGTGCACATGTCCGCTCTAGCGTCCGGCCTGCTCGGCTCACTGGACCCCACCAGCGACCGAGCCGTCTTCCGGCAGATCGCCGATCAGCTGCGGGAAGCCATCGACAAGGGGCGATTCGCCGAGGGGGCCAAGCTGCCCTCGGAGTCCGAATTGGTGGAGCATTTCAGCGTCTCCCGGATGACGGTCCGCAACGCGCTTTCCATCCTCCAGAGTGAGGGCCTGGTCTCGTCCGAACACGGCAAGGGCGTCTTCGTCCGGCCTCGGCCGCCGGTTCGCCGTCTCGCCTCGGACCGATTCGCCCGCCGTCACCGGGAACAGGGGAAGTCCGCCTTCATCGTGGAGGCCGATGCGGCTGGCAGTCACCCTGAAGTGGACAACCTGGAAGTGAAAGAGGAGCGTCCGACCCCTGATATCTCGGCTCGGCTGGGAGCTCCCCGCAAGGTCCTGGCTCGGCGCCGTCGCTATCTGCTCGACGGACGGCCGGTTGAGTTCGCCGTCTCGTATCTGCCGCTCGACCTCGCCCGCGACACCCCGATCGCCCAACCCAACCCGGGGCCTGGCGGCATCTACGCCCGGCTGGAAGAACTCGGCCACACCCTCGACCACTTCGAGGAAGAGATCAAGGCCCGGATGCCCTCGCCGCAGGAGGTCAGGACGCTGCGGCTCGCTGCCGGTGTGCCTGTCTTCCATCTCGTCCGTACCGCCTTCGACACCAAGGGACGGGCGGTGGAGGTCTGCGACACGGTCATGGCGGCGGATGCGTACGTACTGAACTACCAGCTGCCCGCCACTTAACCGGCCTGTGCGCACGGGATGCTGACGGACCCTCGGGGAATCGATCGCGGCGAACTCGTACACACGAAAACGCCAACTCGTATAGACGAGTGGTCAAGAGGTATGGCACTCTGGGCCTCGTTCCTGCTGAACCCTGCATCCCGATGCATCTTGTCTAGACGACTAGATGCATTGAGATAGTCCCCTGAGGAGACATCCCGTGCGTTCCATCCGTGTTGACACCTCCACCGCGACGATCCTGCTGACCGAGATTCCTGAGCCCAAGGTCCGCGACCGGCAGACCGGTGAGATCGCCAAGGATGCCGAGACCGGTGAGGCGTTGATGAAGGTCGGCGTCGTCTACATCGACGAAGGCGAGTCCGCCCTGGTCCACGTCACCATTCCCGAAAGTGGCATCACACAGGGGCTGACCCTGGGCGGCCTCGTCTCGCTGCCCGGCCTGATCGCCCGGCCATGGGAGTCCGTGTTCAACGGCCAGGCACGGCACGGCATCGCCTACCGAGCCGCCGCGCTGACCGCCGGTGCGACGGTCGGTGCCGGTGTCTGAGATGCCCGGTCCGCCGACGCTCGCCCTTCTGGGCTGCCTCGTCGTCGCACTCGGCGGTGGGGCGGTCTGGGCCAAGGCCCGTTATCCGGCCCTGTACTGGTTGGTTGTGGGCCTGCCGCTATCAGTCGTCCGGGTCCTCATCTCGTACGGGTCGGTCATGGACTCCTGCGGCCTGGCGGTCGCTCCGTCCCGGCTGCGGGTCCTGGTCGTCACCGCGGCAACCCGGCGAGAGGTCCGGCCGGTGCCACCTCGGCGCGGACTAATCAGACCGACCACGACCGGAATGCGGTTCCGCGTCCGGCTCGCACCTGGCCAGGAACCTGCGGACTTCGCCGCCTCGACGGAGCGGCTTCGGCACGCGTGGGGCGTCCACGCGGTGCACGTCGCCCCCGTCAAGCCCGGTGTGGTCGAACTGCGCCTGGTGGGCTTCGACCTCCTGCGGAACGTCCGAATGCCCAAGGCCGTGGCGATGAAGCCGCTGTGCGTACCGGTCGCCCTGCGGGAGGACTCCCTTCCCTTCGTACGGGACTACCTGACCATTCCCCACCAACTCACCCTCGGCGCGACCCTGTCGGGCAAGTCGATGTACCTGCGGAACCTGATCGCCGGACTTGCCACTCAGCCGATCGCCCTCGTCGGCATCGACTGCAAGCGGGGCGTCGAACTGGCTCCCTTCGCTCCCCGGCTCTCCGCCCTGGCCACCGACCCGGACCAGGCCGCCGAACTCCTGCCCGTACTCGTCCAGGAAATGGAAGACCGGTACGACCTGATCAAAGCTCGGCAAGGGTCCAGCTCCGGCGTGACGGGGGAGTGCGCCGCGTCGGATATCTGGGGCCTGGCCGAGTATGAACGACCGGTGCCGATCGTGCTGTTCGTCGATGAGGTGGCGGAACTCTTCCTGACGGCTACCAAGAAGGACGAGGAACGGCGGGACGAGATGGTCACCCAGCTGATCAGGCTCGCCCAGCTCGGCCGTGCGGCCGGCATCTATCTCGAAGTCTGCGGGCAGCGCTTCGGCGCCGAACTCGGCAAGGGCGCGACCATGCTCCGGGCCCAGCTGACCGGCCGAGTCTGCCACCGCGTCAATGATGAAGCCTCGGCCAAGATGGCCCTGGGCGACATCGCTCCTGAGGCCGTCATGGCGGCCTGCTCCATCGCCCCTGAACGCCCTGGGCTCGCTGTCGCGGGAGACACCTCCGGTGGCTGGACCCGCATTCGTACTCCGTACCTCGCACTTCAGGACGCTGCCGCCGTCTGCCGCGATACAGCCGCCCTGGCACCGAACCTACCTGCGCTGAGCCGCTTCCGGCCTGTCATGCCGTGGATTCCCGGGCAACCTCCGATGCCGCTGAGCAAGCCGCACCCCGTCACCCACTGACCACCCATGCGCCAACTCCCTACCCCCGCCATGCCCAAATCCGATTGGAGGGCTCCGCCATGCGTCATCACCTGGCCAAGATCGACGCCGTACTGATCCAAGCCGTGATCGCTGGTGCACTGTCCTTCGCCCATCTGCACGACCTGGCTGAAGCCGCGGGACAGGGCGGCTGGAAGGCGTGGGCCTATCCGATCTCGGTCGACCTCCTGCTTGTGGCGGCCTGGCGTCGGCTGCGTTCGGGGCACTCTGCCGCCTCCGGGTGGTGCTGGTTCCTCACCGCGCTGGCGGCCTCCCTCGGCGCCAACATCGCCACCGCGGGACTCCTGGACCTCAGCGATGTGCCGGACTGGCTCCGCATCCTCGTTGCCGGGTGGCCTGCGGTCGCCTTCCTCGGCGGGACTCTCCTCGCTCACCAACCGAAAACTGCTCAACCCATTGCGGAATCGGAGCCTGAGCCCGGTCCGGAACCCGATGTGCAGCCAAGCCCCGACGCTGTCCCCGCTGCCCTGCTGGATCACGCCCGGAAGGTGGCCACCGCCCACCAGGACCGGACCGGCCAACCCATCGACGGCGCAACCCTCCGCGCCCGCCTCGGCGTCCCGCAAGCGCTCGCGGACCGGATCGCCACCCAACTCACCTGAAAGGCCACGCATCCATGACGCCCAAACGCTTCCGTGACCTGGCCCGTATCGGACCCGTGCACGTCGGTACCTCGTACGACCACCGGGGCCGCGAACGACACACCGCAGCCTGTACGGCTCCCCGCTGCGGATTCTCCGCCGACTACGCATCCCGCTCCGCCGCTGAGCTGGCCGCCCGAACTCACCGCTGTGCCATTCGCTGACAGGAGGTCCCGACCGTGAACGTCTCCCTGCCGCTCGTCCTGATCCTGGGCGTCATCGCCTGGGGCGCGATCAAGTTCCTCGGCGTCCGCCTCTGGATCGTGGTCGTCATCGCGCTGTTCGGCTTCTACCTCAGCGAAACCGTGCTCGCCCCCGCCATCGACTCCGGCACCCGGACCGGTGTCGACATCGTGAATGGCACCGACCGCCGCTGAGCGGCCCACCGGGACGGCACCGATACCGCCAAGCATCCGCCGTCCCGGCGGGCCTTCCCCTTCGCCCGACACACACGTCAGAACAAGGAGAAGCACCATTACTACCGGAACCACCGCGGTCCCACTCAAGGAACTGGGCGCACTCGCTACCTTCGGCACTCTGCCCGCTCTGGCTCGTCAGCTTCGCGGCCTGGGCGGCTGCCTCCACCCGATCCGCCTCGACGGCCACCGCACGGAACACCGACTCGATACCTCGTCGGGGGAGATCGGTGCGGTGTTGCATCGCCTGAACTCTTCGGATCTACCGGCGGGGAGTCTGCTGGTGCGGTGCAACAACCGGCGAGCCACTCGTTGTACGGCCTGTGCTGAGGTGTATCGGCGTGACACCTTCCAGCTGATCACCGCCGGTCTACGGGGCGGTAAGGGCACTCCGGAGCAGGTCTCCTCGCATCCTCGGGTGTTCGCCACGTTCACCGCACCCGGCTTCGGCCCAGTCCACAACCGGCCCAACGGCCGACCGTCCTGCCGGTGCGGCACCAACCATCCGGCCGACGATCCCGCCCTCGGCACACCGCTCAACCCGTCCACCTACGACTACGAAGCCGCGGTGCTGTGGAACGCTCATGCGGGGATGTTGTGGCGGCGGTTCTCGATCTACCTGCGCCGTGAGATCGCCAAGCGGGCCGGACTCACTCAACGGGACTTCCGGCATGTGGCCCGAGTTTCGTTCGCCAAGGTTGCCGAGTATCAGCGTCGCGGGGCTGTGCACTTCCATGCCGTGATCCGCCTCGACGGCCCGGACGGCGACACCACTCCACCCCCGGCTTGGGCTACTGCCGAACTCCTCACCGACGCGATCCAGGCCGCTGCCCGTGCTGCCCGAGTCTCCGGGCCGGTTGTCGATGGACGTGCTCACCGGTTCGCGTTCGGTCGGCAACTCGACGTCCGTACCATCCGCGGCAGCGACTTCACGGGTGGCAGTGAGCTGACTGATCGGGCGGTCGCCGCCTACATCGCCAAGTACGCGACCAAGGGCGCCGAGACCGCGACGGGCACCCTCGACCGCCCGTTGCGGTTCGTCGCCGAGCTTGCCCAACTCGACCTGACCGATCACGCACGCCGCATGATCCGCACCTGCTGGACCCTCGGTACACGCAAAGACCTGGCGGAGCTACGCCTCCGGGCCTGGGCCCACATGCTCGGCTTCCGCGGCCACTTCTCCACCAAAACCCGCCACTACTCCACCACCCTGGGCACCCTCCGCCATGCCCGCGCCGAATGGCGACGCCTGCAAGCAATCCCGGAAGGCCAGTCCGAGGAAACGACCTACGTCCTCGCCCACTGGGCCTACGCCGGAACCGGCCTCAACGCGATCGAGGAATGGCTAACCTCCACCCTCACCCCCACCCCCGGCACGGAAGGAGAACAAACCCATGGCTGAGCGCTTCCTCAGCGTCGCCCAGGTCGCCGAACGCCTCGGCACGACCGAACGCTTTCCCCGTCGCCTGGTCGCCGAACGACGGATCACCTTCGTCAAGGTCGGGCGGCATGTGCGCATCTCCGAGCGAGTGCTGACCGCGTACATCGATGCCAACACGGTTCAGCCGCTCGTCCGCCGCCGGTCGAAGCGGTACGGGAGGGCTGCCTGATGGGAAACAAGAAGGGGAGTCGTCGCCGTTTCGGGTCTGTGCGTCAGTACCGTTCTGGCCGGTGGACTGCGAGCTATCTCGACAAGAGCGGGCAGGAGCATCGCGCACCGGAGACTTTCGCGACCAGTTCGGCCGCAGAGATCTGGCTCTCTCAGGTTGAGGCAGACCTGACGCGCGGAGACTGGCGTGACCCCGATGCGGGTGCGATCAACTTCAAGGCTTACGCGCTGGACTGGGTTGCCGAACGCGGGCTGTCGCCCACCACGGAGGAGTTGTACCGCCGACTCCTGCGGCTGCACATCCTGCCTGCCTTCGCTGACCTGGACCTTGATGAGATCACCGCTCCTCGCGTTCGCAGCTGGCGGGCTGAACGGCGGAAGGCGACGGGCGAGACGACAGTGGCCAAGTCGTACCGGCTACTCAAGGCCATCATGGAGACGGCTACGGACGATGAGCTGATCCGCCGCAACCCCTGCCGGATCAAGGGGGCGGGCAAGGAGTCGTCCGCCGAACGGCAGATCGCCACCGTGGACCAGGTCGACGCGCTCGCTGACGCCCTCGGGCCTCGCTGGCGACTGATGGTGTATCTCGGCGCGTACGGTCCGATGCGCCCGGAGGAACTGGCCGAGCTGCGATGCAAAGACGTCGACCTCGATGTGATGACCATCCGGGTGCGCATGGCAGCGCCCGAGTTGGCGACCGGTCGTCGTGCTCTTGGCGATACCAAGTCAGACGCTGGTAAGCGGCTCGTCGCCCTGCCGGCCTTTCTGCGGACTGACCTCCGGCGACACCTTGACTGGTACGCGGAGAAGGGTCCGGACGGGCTGCTCTTCGTGGGGGAGCGGGGCAAGCCGTTCCGGCGGTCCACCTTCGGGCGTAAGTGGCGTAGGGCTCGTACGACGGTCGGTCTGCCGGGAGACTTCCGTTTCTACGATCTTCGTCACACCGGCCACACTCTCGCGACCCGCTCCGGCGCGACCCTCAAGGACACGATGGTGCGGGCCGGGCAGTCGTCGGAGAAGGCCGCGCTGATCTATCAGCACTCGGATCTTGAGCGTCAGCAGGAGGTCGCTGGCGGGCTCGATCGTCTGGTGCGGACGGCTCGACAGAAGAGCCGTGACCGGCCTTCTGGTGCGAATCTGGTGCGCGACCCCTGAAGTGGTCTAGACAACAAGAAAGGCCCCGGTCTCTGACCTGGGCCTTCTTCGTGGAGCGGGTGACGAGAATCGAACTCGCGCTCTGAGCTTGGGAAGCTCATGTTCTACCATTAAACTACACCCGCGCAATCGACTGCTCACTCGCAGTCGCAACGCCGCTCACTCTACCCCATTCCCGGCCCCCGGCGTGTGAAGCCGGTGGGTCTTTTGTGGTTCGGTGGGGGTGATCGGGATGCGGGGCAAGGGAGTTGGGGCGTACCGTGGCGGCTCGGAGTGCCGGTCGTGGTGTCGGGTGGTTGATCCCCTAATGTGGTCGTTCGTCCGCATTCTCTGGGGAAGGGACTCGATGGACTTGATGGAGCGCACCGTCGTCCGCTGTGCCGAAGGGCATGTCTTTGCCACCGCCTCGTTTCCGATGCAGCAGCTCGGTGCTGCGCGGATCGGGCCCGGGCGGCTTGTGCGGTGTCCGCGGTGTGCGCGGCTGCGGAGTGTCGTGCCGGTGGAGTCCGCCGCCAAGCGGTAGGTGGCCATGAGGGTAGGCGCGCGGAGTCGTCCGAGTGGGGCGGGTCCGCGCGCTCTGCGTATCCTCGGGGGGTGCTTCTCTCAGACAAGGACATCCGGGCCGAGATCGACGCAGGTCGTGTGCGTATCGATCCCTACGACAAATCTATGGTGCAGCCCTCCAGCATCGATGTGCGGCTCGACCGCTACTTCCGGGTGTTCGAGAATCACCGCTACCCCCACATCGACCCTGCTGTCGAGCAGATCGACCTCACGCGTACCGTCGAGCCGGAGGGGGACGAGGCGTTCATCCTCCACCCCGGTGAATTCGTGCTCGCATCGACCTATGAGGTCATTTCGCTGCCCGATGACCTCGCCTCTCGTTTGGAGGGGAAGAGTTCTCTCGGTCGGTTGGGATTGGTTACCCATTCCACCGCGGGCTTCATCGATCCGGGATTCTCCGGGCATGTGACCCTGGAACTCTCGAATTTGGCGACGCTGCCCATCAAGCTCTGGCCCGGGATGAAGATCGGGCAGCTCTGCATGTTCCGGTTGAGTTCTCCCGCCGAGTTCCCGTACGGCAGTGAGCGCTATGGCTCCCGCTACCAGGGACAGCGGGGGCCGACGGCGTCCCGTTCGTTCCAGAACTTCCACCGGACGCAGGTGTGAGCCGTGGGTGACGTGCGGGAGAATCTGACGTACGAGAAGTTCGGCGGCGCGGTTCGGGAGCTGGCGCAGACCATCGCGGATGACGGCTACGAGCCCGACATCGTGCTCTCCATTGCGCGGGGTGGTGTGTTCGTCGCGGGTGGGCTGGCCTACGCGCTCGATTGCAAGAACATCCATCTGGTCAACATTGAGTTCTACACCGGAGTGGGGACCACTCTGGAAATGCCCGTGATGCTCGCTCCCGTGCCGAACGCGATCGACTTCTCGGACAAGAAGGTTCTGATCGCCGACGATGTCGCGGACACCGGTAAGACGCTGAAGCTCGTTCACGATTTCTGTGTCGACCATGTCGCGGAGGTTCGCTCCGCCGTGATTTACGAGAAGTCGCACTCGCTCGTGAAGTGTGAGTACGTGTGGAAGCGTACGGACGACTGGATCAATTTCCCCTGGAGCGTGGAGAAGCCCGTCGTTCGCAGACAGGGGCAGGTTCTCGATTCATGAGTGTCGGTCCTGCTGAGGGCCGCCGCCCCAACGGCTGAGGGCAGTGAAGCCCAACAGTTGAGGGCGGTGGAGCCCAACGGTTGAGGGCGGTGGGGCCTGAGCGGGATTCACCAGGGACAGCGAATGCGAAAGGGCCCGTCCGGCGAATCGGACGGGCCCTTTCAGCGGTTCTTCGAGGGATCAGAGGGTTCCCAGCTTGATGATCGACAGCAGTGCGATGAGCTGGATCGAAGCCGCGCCCAGTGCCTTCGGCCAGGGCAGGTCGTGCGACCTGCTCACCATCAGGGTGAAGAGGGCGCCCGCGCCCAACCAGGTCGCCCAGCCCAGTAGTTGGACCAGGGAGTTCTCGCCGCCCAGGAAGAGGGCGAACAGCAGTCGCGGCGCATCGGTGATCGACATGATCAACATGGAGAGTCCGACGGTCGGCTGCCAGGCTCCGGTGCCGCCGAGCTGGCGGGCGAGCGTATGGGTGACCGCGCCCAGGATGAAGCCGGCGATCACCAACGCGACACCCGTGGTCAGCACGTACGGGACCGCCGATGAGAGCGTCGCGTTGATCGTCTCTTCGCGGGCCTTGTCGAAGCCGAAGATGGCGAGCAGGCCGTACACGAAGGTCACGACCAGCGCCGGACCCCATACTGCGTAGTCCCGCATCTGCCAGAACGTCGCCTTGGGGCGCAGCACGATCCCGCTCAGCAACTGCTTCCAGTGCAGCCGGGGACCCGCTGGGGGCGCGGGCGCGTTGCCGGCCTGGTAGGTCGCTCCGTCGCCGTAGGGGTCGTCGATGCTGAACGCCCGGGTGTGACCCGCGCTGTTCGCGTACGGGTCGTGCTGAGGGGGCCCACCGTGCTGACCGCCGTGGTGCGGGTCACCGAAGTACTCCGGCTCGCCGTACTGCGGTTGACGGCCCTGTGGGCCTGCGCCCTGGGGCCACTGCGGCGGCTGCTGTGGCTGCCGCGCATACGGCGGCTGGCCGCCGCCACCCTGGTGGGGTGGTGGTGCCTGTCGAGGTTGCTGCTGCTGCGTGCGGTTGTCCCGGCCGCGTCCGATCCTGAATCCAGCCACGCCTTTGAACGTACCCGTTCGATCCGTGCGGAGTACCGGCGCACAGTGGTGAGCGCACCCTTTGCGGCCGACCTGTGACATCCCTTAGGGGAACCCTGGGGGGCCTGCCCCAGGTCCCCGGGGTGCCCGTGGGCCTCCGTGGGCCTCAGCGGAGGAAGATCGCGGTGCTGAAACTCACGAGCGGCTCCGTGGCCTTCCTTCGCGTTCCGTACAGCGCGACCACGTCCGTCCGCTCTTTCTGATGTGTACGGACCACCACATCGCGGCGTTTGTCCCCGTCGAAGTCGGCGTACCGCAGGAAGTCCGTCTCCCCGCCCGCCGGCGCGGGCGCGGCCGGGGGCTTGAGTGCCTTCGTACGGTAGGGGCCGCCCGCTTCGGCAGGGCCGCGGAGGCCGCCGAGGAGCAGGGTGCCGGTGAATGCCTGGCCCACCTGCGGGGGGCGTTGGGTGATCACCAGATCGTCGTAGCCGTCGTCGTTGACGTCGGCGTCGCCGGCCGGTGCGGCGAGCGCGGCGCCACCGTCGGGGATCGGTGCGGGTGCGGCCTTGGGGGCCCCGGCCCTGGTGAAGGGGCCGCGCAGATAGCTGATGCGGCCGGCCGATGCGGTGACCGCGAGGTCCGCGCTGCCGTCACCGTCGAAATCGCCGCAGATCGGGTTGTCGGGCCACTCGTCGCCGTACCGCGCCCGGTCCGGGATGCGCAGGACCACGGCCTTGCCGCCGATGCCGTCCGGGGAGCCGAAGAGCAGTTGCAGCGGTACGGGCGGGCGGCCGACTCCGTTGTACGGGGGGTCGGTGGCGACCACGAGGTCCGCGAAGCCGTCCCCGTCGAGGTCGCAGGAGACCTCGGCGTCGAAGGCCGCGGGGAGCACGCCTTCGATGGGCGCTGCGTTCTCCCGCACGGTGAGTAGACGGTTCACGGCCGGATCGAGGGCGCGCGGCCCTTCGGTGCCGTAGACGATGCCGATGCCCGCATCGTCTCCGTGGCTGTCCTGCTCGTCCTTGACCAGGTCATTCAGGACGAGGTCGCGGTGGCCGTCGCCGTTGAAGTCGTCGGGGAGCTTGCTGCCCTTGCCCTGGGGGATCGGTAGTTGGGGGGCGGGCGTCCGGCTCGCGGTCGGTGGTGCGTCGCCGTTCTTGGCCGACTGATCGGGGTCGTCGGTGGCCGAGCAGCCCACCAGAAGCGTGAGGCAGAGGGCTGGGGCGACGGCCCGGACCATCGCTTTCGCCCGTGCTGTGGGGGCGGGACGGTAGTGGATCAACGCACCGGCCGACCGCCCTTCCCTCGTACGCACCCCGGTCCACCCAGCTCCTGCACCTGTTGCCACGACATCCGTCCCATCTCCGTTTCGCCGCCCCATGATGCTCCGTCGTGCGAACGTCCGTACAGCCGGGAGTCCATGGACGCGTGGGCGGCTGTCGTTCTGGGTGGAGGGGATCCACTACGGGTGAAGTGGGGTCATTGCGGGTTTTATTGAGTGAGGTGGTCTTTGTTCTGAATGCCAGGAAGGGTGGCGCCGTCATGGTTCGCCGGGGTGGGAGCCGGGGTGGGAGCCGGGGTGCCGCGGCTCCCCATCGGTGCCGGGGCAGATGAGGAGCGGCCGGCACCGCCCTGAGGCAGTGCCGGCCGCTCCACACCAGCGGAACTCGACAGCGGATGGCAACAGCTGGAGCCAACGGCGATCAGGCCGTGGCCTTACTGCACCGGCTCCGGTTCCGGTGCGTCCGTCGGTGCCTTCGGGGCTGCCGGTGGGTCGGACGGGGGAGCCTTCACCGAGTCGAGGAGCAGCTGTGCCACATCCACGATCTGGAGGTTCTCCTTGGCCTCGCCGCTGTTCTTCTTGCCGTTGATGGAGTCGCTCAGCATGACCAGGCAGAAGGGGCAGGCGGTGGAGACGATGTCCGGGTTGAGGGAGAGGGCCTCGTCCACGCGGTCGTTGTTGATGCGCTTGCCGATGCGCTCCTCCATCCACATCCGCGCGCCACCTGCACCGCAGCAGAAGCCGCGTTCCTTGTGGCGGTGCATCTCCTGCTGGCGCAGGCCGGGGACGGCGGACATGATCTCCCGCGGCGGGGTGTAGACCTTGTTGTGCCGGCCGAGATAGCACGGGTCGTGGTAGGTGATCAGCCCGTCGACCGGGGTGATGGGCAGCAGCTTGCCCTCGTCGATGAGGTGCTGGAGCAACTGGGTGTGGTGGACGACCTCGAACTCGCCGCCCAGCTGCGGGTACTCGTTGGCGATGGTGTTGAAGCAGTGCGGACAGGTGGCGACGATCTTCTTCGCCGACTTGGGCTTGCGCGTCGACTCGTCCTCGTCATCCTCGCCGAAGGCCATGTTCAGCATCGCGACGTTCTCCTGGCCGAGCTGCTGGAACAGCGGCTCGTTGCCGAGGCGGCGCGGTGAGTCGCCGGTGCACTTCTCCTCGCCGCCCATGATCGCGAACTTGACGCCCGCCATGTGCAGCAGTTCGGCGAACGCCTTGGTGGTCTTCTTGGCGCGGTCCTCCAGGGCGCCGGCGCAGCCGACCCAGTAGAGGTACTCGACTTCGGTGAGGTCCTCGATGTCCTGGCCGACGATCGGCACCTCGAAGTCGACCTCCTTGGTCCATTCGACGCGCTGCTTCTTCGCCAGACCCCAGGGGTTGCCCTTCTTCTCCAGGTTCTTGAGCATCGTGCCCGCCTCGGAGGGGAACGCGGACTCGATCATCACCTGGTAGCGGCGCATGTCGACGATGTGGTCGATGTGCTCGATGTCCACCGGGCACTGTTCGACGCAGGCACCGCAGGTGGTGCAGGACCACAGCACGTCCGGGTCGATCACGCCGTTCTCTTCGAGGGTGCCGATCAGGGGGCGTTCGGCCTCCGCGAGTGCAGCGGCCGGTACGTCCTTGAGGGCCTCGGCGGATGCCTTCTCCTCGCCCTCCATGGTCTTGCCGCCGCCGGCCAGCAGATAGGGGGCCTTGGCGTGCGCGTGGTCGCGCAGGGACATGATCAGCAGCTTGGGGGAGAGCGGCTTGCCGGTGTTCCACGCGGGGCACTGGGACTGGCAGCGACCGCACTCGGTGCACGTGGAGAAGTCGAGGATGCCCTTCCAGGAGAAGTGCTCGACCTGGGAGACGCCGAACACGGCCTCTTCCGCGCCCTCCTCGTCGTCGAAGACCGTCTCGAAGTCGATCTCCTTGCCGTGCGACACCATCGGCTGGAGCGGGCCGAGCGCGGAGGCGCCGGTGGCGTTGCGCTTGAACCAGATGTTGGGGAAGCCGAGGAAGCGGTGCCAGGCGACGCCCATGTTGGTGTTGAGCGAGACCGTGATCATCCAGATCAGCGAGGTCCCGATCTTGATCATTGCGGTGAAGTAGATCAGCGTCTGGAGCGTGGGGACGCTCAACCCGTCGAACGCGAGGACGAGGGGGTACGAGACGAAGTACGCGGCCTCGTAGCCGTCCACGTGGTGGATCGCGCCTTCGAGTCCCCGCAGGACCAGGATGGCGAGGCCGATGATGAGGATGACGTACTCGACGAAGTACGCCTGCCACGCCTTGGAGCCGGTGAAGCGGGACTTGCGGCCGGCGCGCGAGGGGAGGTTGAGCAACCGGATCGCCATCAGCGTCAGGATGCCGACGACGGTCATCAGACCGATGAACTCGATGTACATCTCGAACGGCACGAAGCCGCCGATGACGGGAAGCATCCAATCGGCCTGGAAGAGTTGGCCGTACGCCTGGGCCAGTGTCGGCGGCAGGGTGAGGAAGCCGATCGCGACGAACCAGTGGGCGAAGCCCACGATGCCCCACCGGTTCATCCGGGTGTGCCCCAGGAACTCCTTGGCCAGGGTGATCGTGCGCCCTCGGGGGTTGTCGGTGCGGCTGCCTGCGGGCACGGGCTGGCCGAGTTTGACGAAGTGGTAGATCTGCGCGACGGCTCGGGCGATGAGCGCAACGCCAACCACGGTCAGGACCAGCGACACGATGATCGCGGCGAGTTGCATTTCGGGACTCCTCGGGCCTGCGAGGTCGGGAAAGGTCCAGCGGGACGACCGCGAAGGGGCGGCCCACGGGACAGGTACCCGCATACTACTAAGCGGTAACTTATTCGATTCGTGCTGAGCGTACCCAGTTCTGCCGTCGCACTGTAGTTACCGGGTCGGTGATCTGTGTCGCTCAGGCAAGCCTTGCCCGACCGTGTTCCCGGTGGTCGGGGGCGATGCGCGGGCCTCGACCGCGTACGCAGGCGGGCACGGTCCGCAGCAGGATCATCAGGTCCAGACCCAGCCAGCATTCCTGCGCGTAGTGCAGATCGAGGATCGCCATCTCCTCCCAGGGCAGCCCCGAACGCCCGCTGATCTGCCAGAGGCCGGTGATTCCCGGACGTACGGCCATTCGGGCGCGATCCGGGCAGGTCGCCGCCTTCTGCGGGGGGAGGGGGCGCGGGCCCACCAGGGACATCTCGCCGCGGACCACATTGACCAGTTGGGGGAGCTGGTCGAGGAAGTGGTGGCGCAACCTCCGTCCGAGCGGTGTCGACGGCGATGCCTGGAAGGCCAGCATGTCGAACGGTGTGCCTCCAAGGCCCAGCCGCCGTCTGCGAACGAGGGCGGGTCCCGGGCGGCTCACCCGAACGGTCGCGCCGACGGAGAGCAGTAGTGGGGACAGAAGGGTGAGCAGGGTGAGGGCGCCGACGAGGTCGAGGGCCCGCTTCGCGGGTGCCACCGTCTGTCGGTCGGGCATGGCGTGCCTTTCCCCTCGTTCGGTGGGCCCCTGTCTGGGCTGCCCGGGCCTTACCGCCGGTCCGTCCTTGAAGCTGCACGGCCCGTCTGCCGGTCCGTCCATGAGCTGTGGCCGTCCATGAGCTGTGGCCGTCCGGTCGCCACTATCGGATCATTTATGGATATTGCGGGCATGACTCTTGCAGATGGTGCGGGAGGGGTTGCTGCGCCACGCCTATGAAGGCCGGGAGAGGGAAGCTGCACATAAGCGCTGGATAAAAGTTGAGTGGGGTGGACTCAGGTCTGTTGACTCGTTCGCAGGGTTCGTGCATCCTTGAGCCAGATCCACTCAAGTAGTCAGCTGGAGGAATTGACATGGCACGTGCGGTCGGCATCGACCTGGGCACGACTAACTCCGTCGTCAGCGTTCTGGAGGGCGGCGAGCCCACCGTCATCACCAACGCCGAGGGTGCCAGGACCACGCCGTCCGTCGTCGCCTTTGCGAAGAACGGTGAGGTGCTGGTCGGCGAGGTCGCCAAGCGTCAGGCGGTCACCAACGTCGACAGGACCATTCGATCGGTCAAGCGCCACATGGGCACTGACTGGAAGATCGAGATCGACGGCAAGACGTTCAACCCGCAGCAGATGAGCGCCTTCATCCTGCAGAAGCTCAAGCGTGACGCCGAGGCGTACCTGGGCGACAAGGTCTCCGACGCGGTGATCACCGTTCCCGCGTACTTCAACGACTCCGAGCGTCAGGCCACCAAGGAGGCCGGTGAGATCGCGGGCCTCAACGTCCTGCGCATCGTCAACGAGCCGACCGCCGCAGCCCTGGCGTACGGCCTCGACAAGGACGACCAGACCATCCTCGTCTTCGACCTCGGTGGCGGCACCTTCGACGTCTCGCTGCTGGAGATCGGCGACGGCGTGGTCGAGGTGAAGGCCACCAACGGTGACAACCACCTCGGTGGTGACGACTGGGACCAGCGTGTCGTCGACTACCTGGTGAAGCAGTTCGCCAACGGCCACGGCGTGGACCTGGCCAAGGACAAGATGGCCATCCAGCGTCTGCGCGAGGCGGCGGAGAAGGCGAAGATCGAGCTGTCCTCCTCCACGGAGACGTCGATCAACCTCCCGTACATCACCGCGTCCGCCGAAGGCCCGCTGCACCTGGACGAGAAGCTCACGCGCGCCCAGTTCCAGCAGCTGACCGCTGATCTGCTGGACCGCTGCAAGACCCCGTTCCACAACGTCATCAAGGACGCGGGCATCGCCCTGTCCGAGATCGACCACGTGGTGCTCGTCGGTGGTTCCACCCGGATGCCCGCCGTCGCCGAGCTCGTCAAGGAGCTGACCGGCGGCAAGGAAGCCAACAAGGGTGTGAACCCGGACGAGGTCGTCGCCATCGGCGCCTCGCTCCAGGCCGGTGTCCTCAGGGGCGAGGTCAAGGACGTCCTGCTCCTCGACGTGACCCCGCTGTCCCTCGGCATTGAGACCAAGGGCGGCATCATGACCAAGCTCATCGAGCGGAACACCACGATTCCGACGAAGCGCTCCGAGATCTTCACCACGGCCGAGGACAACCAGCCGTCCGTGCAGATCCAGGTCTACCAGGGCGAGCGCGAGATCGCGGCGTACAACAAGAAGCTCGGGATGTTCGAGCTGACCGGTCTGCCGCCGGCCCCGCGTGGCGTCCCGCAGATCGAGGTCTCCTTCGACATCGACGCCAACGGCATCATGCACGTGACCGCGAAGGACCTGGGCACGGGCAAGGAGCAGAAGATGACCGTCACCGGTGGCTCCTCGCTGCCGAAGGACGAGGTCGACCGGATGCGCCAGGAGGCCGAGCAGTACCAGGAGGAGGACCACCGCCGCCGCGAGGCCGCCGAGACGCGGAACCAGGGCGAGCAGCTGGTCTACCAGACCGAGAAGTTCCTCAAGGACAACGAGGACAAGGTCCCCGCCGATGTGAAGACCGAGGTGGAGACCTCGATCACCGAGCTGAAGGAAAAGCTCAAGGGTGAGGACGTCGCGGAGATCCGCACCGCCACCGAGAAGGTCGCGGCCGTCTCGCAGAAGCTGGGTCAGGCCATGTACGCCGACGCCCAGGCGCAGCAGGCCGCCGGCGGTGGCCAGGGTGACGCTGCGGGCGCGCCCGCGGACAGCGCGGACGACGTCGTCGACGCCGAGATCATCGACGACGACAAGGACACCAAGGGTGGTGCCGCGTGACGGAGGAGACTCCGGGATTCGACAAGCACGGTGAGCACGACGCGCACGACGAGCACGAAGTGAACGACCCGAGCGAGGCGAATTCCGCCGGCACCGAGGCAGATGGCGCCGCGTCCGACGACACCACCGGGACCGACGTCCCCGCCGACAAGGCGGGTGCGTCGGCCCCGGCGGGGGACGCAGCCAAGGTCACGGCCCTGACCGCGCAGCTGGACCAGGCACGCACCGCGCTCACCGAGCGCACGGGCGACCTCCAGCGGGTCCAGGCCGAGTACCAGAACTACCGCCGTCGGGTGGATCGGGATCGGATCACGGTCAAGGAGATCGCCACGGCGTCCTTGCTGACCGAACTGCTTCCGGTCCTGGACGACATCGGGCGTGCCCGGGAGCACGGGGAGTTGGTGGGCGGCTTCAAGTCCGTCGCCGAGTCCCTGGAGACCTCGGTCGCCAAGATGGGACTCCAGCAGTTCGGCAAGGAGGGCGAGCCCTTCGACCCGACGATCCACGAGGCGCTGATGCACAGCTACGCGCCGGACGTCACCGAGACCACATGCGTCGCGGTGCTCCAGCCGGGGTATCGCATCGGCGAGCGGACCATCAGGCCCGCTCGGGTCGCGGTGGCCGAGCCCCAGCCGGGAGCGGCCGGCGGCAAGGACGAGGCGGCGAACGACGAGGAGAGCGGTGGCCCGGACGAGGGCTGACGCGTTGACAGCAGTGACGGTTCGGAAGGAGGGACGTCGATGAGCACGAAGGACTTCGTCGAGAAGGACTACTACAAGGTTCTCGGCGTCCCCAAGGACGCCACCGAAGCCGAGATCAAGAAGGCGTACCGCAAGCTCGCCCGCGAGTTCCACCCGGACGCCAACAAGGGCGACGTCAAGGCGGAGGAGCGCTTCAAGGAGATCTCCGAGGCCAATGACATCCTCGGCGACCCCAAGCGGCGCAAGGAGTACGACGAGGCGCGCGCCCTCTTCGGCAACGGTGGCTTCCGACCCGGGCCCGGCGCTGCCGGCGGCTCGTTCAACTTCGACCTGGGTGACCTCTTCGGGGGCGCCCAGGGCGGACCCCAGCCCGGGGCCGGTGGAGCCGGTGGCTTCGGCGGCGGGCTGGGAGATGTCTTCGGCGGTCTGTTCAACCGCGGTGCGGGCGGCCCGGGCACCCGGGTCCAGCCGCGCCGCGGCCAGGACATCGAGTCCGAGGTCACGCTGAGCTTCACCGAGGCGGTCGACGGGGCCACGGTTCCGCTGCGGATGTCCAGCTCCGCCGCCTGTGCGGCGTGTGCGGGCACCGGCGACAAGAACGGCTCGCCCAGGGTGTGCCCGACCTGTGTCGGCACCGGGCAGGTCTCACGCGGCGGCAGCGGGTCCTTCTCGCTGACCGACCCGTGCGTGGACTGCAAGGGTCGCGGGCTGATCGCCCAGGACCCCTGCGAGGTCTGCAAGGGCAGCGGGCGGGCCCGCTCCTCGCGCACCATGCAGGTCAGGATTCCCCCGGGCGTCTCGGACGGGCAGCGCATCCGGCTGCGCGGCAAGGGCGCACCCGGAGAGCGGGGCGGTCCCGCGGGAGACCTCTATGTCGTGGTGCACGTCGGCGACCACCCGGTCTTCGGCCGCAAGGGCGACAACCTCACGGTCACCGTGCCCGTCACCTACCCGGAGGCGGTGCTCGGCGGCGAGGTGAAGGTGCCCACGCTGGGCGGCCCCCCGGTCACCCTGAAACTGCCCGCGGGGACACCCAACGGGCGGACCATGCGAGCACGCGGCAAGGGAGCGGTCCGCAAGGACGGCACCCGCGGGGACCTGCTGGTCACCGTCGAGGTCGCGGTTCCCGAGGAGCTGAGCGACAAGGCGAAGGAAGCGCTGACGGCCTACCGCGAAGCCACCGTGGACGAGGACCCGCGGGCCGAGCTGTTCCAGGCCGCGAAGGGAGCATGAGATGGACGGCCGGGCCGGACGCAGTCGTAACCCGTATCAACTGACCGACGAGTCACCCGTATACGTGATCTCCGTTGCAGCCCAGCTCTCCGGTCTACATCCGCAGACCCTGCGGCAGTACGACCGGCTGGGTCTGGTCTCGCCCGACCGCACGGCCGGGCGGGGCCGTCGTTACTCCGCCCGTGACATCCAACTCCTGCGCACCGTCCAGCAGCTGTCGCAGGACGAGGGCATCAACCTGGCCGGGATCAAGCGCATCATCGAGCTGGAGAACCAGGTCGCGGCGCTCCAGTCCCGAGTGGCGGAGCTGTCCGCCGCGGTCGAGGGCGCTGCTGCGGCGATGCAGCAGCGCGAGGCCCAGGTCCATGCTTCGTACCGGCGCGACCTGGTGCCGTATCAGGACGTCCAGCAGGCGAGCGCCCTGGTGGTGTGGCGACCCAAGCGGGTCGACTAGCCCCTCGGGTGCGGGTACGGGTACGGGCGCGGGCGCGGGTATGGCGTTTTGGCGCCCTCCTTGCCCCTAGGCGAGGGTCATGCACGGCCCGCGTTGCCTTTGCCGTCCATCAGTCGTGGCCGCTTTCGCCCGGTTCCTTGAGGGGTTCGCCCCCGGGGCCGGGCTTTTGCGTTGGCGAATAGATGGCGTCGGGGGCGGGCATCGAACGTCGGGTGCGTGGGCGGGCGCGTGGGGTCGGCGGCCGGTGCCTCGCTCGTTGTGCGGGGTACGGGTTGTACGGACCGTCCGTGGGTGCGCGAGGCCAACGGAGCTTCGTACGGAGCGCACGAGCGGGTGCGCCACCTCCACCACCTCCACCTCCACCGACGCCCCGACCGCCCAGCCCCTCGACCTCTCATCGGCGGTTGTTCCGCGCGGGTCACCCACGGGTCACGCACGGGGCCGTCCGCCCGGTGGAGAACGGCCTTGGGGGCGGCTTACGTCACTGAGGGTGGCAGCGAGCGGGCCCCACGCCGGCCGACCCTTCGGGGCTCGTTGTTCGCGGAGAGTAGGAGGGCCCGGGGAGAGAAGACCCCGTGGAGGGCTTCCCTGCGGGTTCCACCGGCCTTGCCCGCTTTGGGGCGCCCCCTGGTGGCAGTCCTGCCCGATAGGCCCTCAGAAGGGCGCCTAAGCCCCCGGATGCAACCTCCGTGCCCATAGGAGCCGTTGGCTGCCCCAAGGGGCCGGTCTGCGGCCGTATGCCCACCGGCACGGCGCTCGGGCGGTGCGACGGATGACCCGCCGTGGCTCCTTCGGCTCGGCCGGCGCCGGCTTCGCGCGATCCGTCCCTTCCGTCCCCTCCGTCCGGCCCCCGTCCGCTGATGTTTGCCGCGCTCCTCCGGCACTCCGCCGAGCGCCCCTCGCGATGTCGCGAGAAGCGCTCGACCGGTGCCCGTCGACTCATCCGCCGCGCCCGTCATTCTTGAGCCGGGGAGCGATGGTTTCAGGTCGAACTATGAAGACCTTGTCCTCCTCTTACGCGCCCATATATCGGACATTCATCAGGAATCGTGATCCAGAATCCCCGATTGGGCGATCAAGAAGCCGAGTTGGGTACGGCTGCCGCTCCCGAGCGACGACCCGAGTTTGGCGATGTGGGCCCGGCAGGTCCGCACGTTCATCCCCAGGCGGCGGGCGATGGCCTCGTCCACGTGGCCCTCCACCAGGAGCTTGGCGATGGAGCGCTGGACGCCGGTGATGCCGTCCAGGTCGGGACCGTAGGACACGGGCTCCTCCCACGGCAGTCCGTGCAGCCAGAACTGCTCGAACACCCCGACCAGGTACTCCACGATGCCCTTGTGTCGCAGCTCAAGTGCCGAGAGCCGATCGCTGCTCGCCGGGATGAACGCCACCTTGCGGTCCACGATGATCAGCCGGTCGATTATCTCCTCCAGCGTGCGCACCTCCACGCCCGACGGCCCGACCTTCTCCATGTAGGCGAGCGTGGCGGGGTGGTGGCGCGCGGTGTGCTGGTAGAGCGTGCGCATCCGTACTCCCCGCTCGATCAGGGGCTCCACCCTGCGCAACGCCTTCTCCAGGATGTGCGGCTGTCGACCGCTCCCGGGCTGCACCGTCAGCAGCTCCTCCGTGCAGTCCGCAGTGACCTGGTCGAGGGTCGTGTTGATGCGGTTGAGGCCCTCAAGGACGGTTATCCCTTGCGGCACGGTGGAATTCTGAGCGGTGAAGGCCATGAATGGCTCAAGTGCGTCGGTCAGAGCGACCGTTCGTCGTCGCCGCTCTTGGATCTCACGCTCAATGGGGTGTATCAGCTGTGTCAGCGCGGTCGTTGGTGGGACCGGACGCAGCCATTGGGCGTCGTCGGGATCAGGGTGCAGCAGGGCGAGGTCAAAGAGACAAGGTGCGGGTTCCGCTTCTGACCGGGCGATTCTCCCGGTGCGCAGAGCGGTGATGTACAGACGTTTCCCCACCTCGCACAGCTCACCGTCTGTGTGAGGGTGTCCGGATTCGCCCCCATTCGACGTCATATGCACCCCCTCAGGCTCCTGCAATTCAGGAACATGATGCCTGCCGTCGCTGGTGCAAGCGTTCGGAGTGAGACATCGTCTTATGCGCGGGGGAGGAGGAATGATCAAAAGAGGTGGAGATCACCCATGTCTAGGACGCTACGTGCTCTTTGTGCTCTTGCCATAACGGCGGCCACGCTAGGCGCGGTGGCCTCCGGTGAATACTCCTGGGACAAGCCGGGTACCGCGGTGACCCACGCGGAGCCCTCCTGGGGTGCTGCTCCACCCAGTGGTGCGGTCACTCTTGGTGAGCCCTCCTGGGGCGGCAAACCACCGGCTGTCGCCGGTGTGTCCTCTCGGAGTGTCACTTCGAACAACGGCACAGAAGCATGACCGTTCCACCGGACGACCGGGTCTTCCGGCGTGAGATGGCTACGGCATACCGCTCGGGGTGGCATTTCATCGACCTCGTCACGGCAATCCCCCACCGTGGCGACTCGTTGATGGTCACTTTGTTCGGAGAGCCGATCGTCGTGGCGCGCGAGGAGGACGAGGACGTCCGCGCATACCGGTGCCTGCGCAGGCCCCGCGGAGCGCCGCAGCCCGTCCGGTGCGCCATCCGGTACGGAATGATCTTTGTCAACCTCGACCAGCGCGACCAGCAGATGGTCGAGCCCGACACCACCACCGCCACCCCCCGCAGTGCCTGAGCGATTCCCCCGTCGAAAAAGATCGCTCGGGTACTTCCCCCACACAGTGGTGCCATCGCGGACCTGAAACGCGATGGCACCACTGTGCTTTTCCCGTGGGCCCGTCCGCCAAGGACGGGCCCACGGTGCGTTCCGTTCCGCCTCCGTGGGCCCGTTTGGCTGTGCACAGCTCGGGCATCGGCCGTGCGGAGGTCGCCCGGGTGCCCGGGGTGGACGGCTCCGAACGGCGGGAGCCGTCGATGCCTGCTGGCCGGGTGCGAGCATGCGCCCCCCGATGTGAGCCGGGCGTGAGTCCCGGTGGTCCTACCCTCTGGCACGCACCGGGCGGGCAGGGCGTTCAATCGAGTCGTCAGCGGGCTTCATGGACGGCGGTCGACTTTGTGGGTGGCGGTCGACTTTGTGGACGGCGAGGTCAAGAGCGGCGGGTTCAAGAGGAGCGCGTCAGGCGCGCCCGAGCGCCTTGTCCACCGCGATCTCGATCAGCACCCGGTCCGGGTTGGGCCCGGGCGTCCGCCCGTAGCGCTCCGCGTATCGCCGTACCGCGTCCGCGACCAGCTCCGGTTCCGTACGGACCCGTGCCAGGCCCTCCAGGGTCGCCCAGCGGGCGCGGTCGAGCTGGCACACGGCCACCCGGGCCCCGTCCGCGCCTCCGCCGGCTTCCGCTTCTTCCGCCGATCGGAGGACATGGGCGATCTTTCTGCTCTGGCGATTGGTGATCACTCGTGCCAGACGCTGATCGTGGTCGTAGGTCACGCCCACCGGTACGACATGAGGACTACCGTCCGGTCGCAAGGTCGTCAGGGTGCACAGATGGCGCTCCTGCCAGAACGCCAGATACTCGGGGCTGAGGTGGGATAGGTCATGGGCCATGCGTACAGCGTAGTTGCGCTCCGTGATCGACCATGGCTCGGGATGGCGGGATGGCAAGTGGCTGGCGCAATGAGGTTGAGTGGAATACGCTCAACTTTATGCAGGTTGTATGAGTCAGTGCTAGTGACTGTTAAGGATGAAGCGATACCTGCACGGAGGAGAGAGCGCGCGTGGACGCCGAGCTGACCAACAAGAGCCGGGAAGCGATCAACAACGCCACCAGTCGGGCCGTGACCGATGGGCACCCCGATCTGACGCCTGCGCATCTGCTGCTGGCCCTGCTCGCCGGCCAGGAGAACGAGAACATCATCGATCTGCTGGTCGCGGTCGAGGCGGACCAGGCAGCCGTGCGCGCCGGGGCCGAACGGCTGCTGGCCGGACAACCGAGCGTCACCGGCTCCACCGTCGCGCCTCCGCAGCCCAACCGTGAGTTCCTCGCCGTCATCGCGGATGCGGCCAAGCAGGCCAAGGAACTCGGCGACGACTACCTCTCCACCGAGCACCTGCTGATCGGCCTCGCCGCCAAGGGCGGACAGGCCGGCGAGGTGCTGGCCGCGCAGGGCGCGAGCGCGCAGCGGCTGCTGAACGCATTCGAAACCGTACGGGGAGGCAGG
Source organism: Streptomyces sp. NPDC059256 (assembly GCF_042753785.1). Lineage (NCBI taxonomy): Bacteria > Bacillati > Actinomycetota > Actinomycetes > Kitasatosporales > Streptomycetaceae > Streptomyces > Streptomyces sp. NPDC059256. Next base: position 688,643 of record NZ_JBHYZO010000002.1, read on the forward strand.
CGCGTGACCACCGCGGATCCGGAGGGCCAGTACAAGGCGCTGGAGAAGTTCGGTACGGACTTCACGGCGGCTGCCCGGGAGGGCAAGCTCGACCCGGTCATCGGCCGTGACCAGGAGATCCGCCGGGTCGTCCAGGTGCTGTCCCGGCGCACCAAGAACAATCCGGTCCTCATCGGAGAGCCCGGTGTCGGCAAGACCGCCGTCGTGGAGGGACTCGCCCAGCGCATCATCAAGGGTGATGTGCCCGAGTCACTGAAGAACAAGCGGCTGGTCTCGCTCGACCTCGGAGCGATGGTCGCAGGTGCAAAGTACCGCGGTGAGTTCGAGGAGCGGCTGAAGACCGTCCTGTCCGAGATCAAGGGCAGCGACGGCCAGATCATCACCTTCATCGACGAACTCCACACCGTCGTCGGCGCGGGCGCCGGCGGCGACTCGGCCATGGACGCCGGCAACATGCTCAAGCCGATGCTGGCCCGCGGTGAACTGCGGATGGTCGGCGCCACGACACTCGACGAGTACCGGGAGCGGATCGAGAAGGACCCGGCGCTGGAGCGCCGCTTCCAGCAGGTGCTGGTCGCGGAGCCGACCGTCGAGGACACCATCGCGATCCTGCGCGGGCTCAAGGGCCGCTACGAGGCCCACCACAAGGTGCAGATCGCGGACTCCGCGCTGGTCGCCGCCGCGACCCTCTCCGACCGGTACATCACCTCGCGGTTCCTGCCCGACAAGGCCATCGACCTCGTCGACGAGGCGGCCTCCCGGCTGCGCATGGAGATCGACTCCTCGCCCGTCGAGATCGACGAGCTCCAGCGGTCCGTGGACCGGCTGCTGATGGAGGAGATGGCCCTCAAGAACGAGTCGGACCCGGCGTCCAAGCAGCGGCTGGAGAAGCTGCGCCGCGACCTCGCCGATAAGCAGGAGGAACTGCGCGGTCTGACCGCCCGCTGGGAGAAGGAGAAGCAGGGCCTCAACCGTGTCGGCGAGCTGAAGGAGAAGCTGGACGAACTGCGCGGACAGGCCGAGCGGGCCCAGCGCGACGGCGACTTCGACTCCGCCTCCAAGCTGCTGTACGGGGAGATCCCGACCCTGGAGCGGGAGCTCGCCGAGGCGTCCGAGGCGGAGCGCGAGGCGGCCAAGGACACCATGGTCAAGGAGGAGGTCGGCCCGGACGACATCGCCGACGTCGTCGGCTCCTGGACCGGCATCCCGGCCGGGCGGCTGCTGGAGGGGGAGACCCAGAAGCTGCTGCGGATGGAGTCCGAACTCGGCCGCCGGCTGATCGGCCAGTCCGAGGCGGTCCGTGCGGTCTCCGATGCGGTACGGCGCACCCGTGCCGGCATCGCCGACCCCGACCGGCCGACGGGATCGTTCCTCTTCCTGGGCCCCACCGGTGTCGGCAAGACCGAGTTGGCGAAGGCCCTGGCGGACTTCCTCTTCGACGACGAGCGGGCCATGGTCCGCATCGACATGTCCGAGTACAGCGAGAAGCACAGCGTGGCCCGCTTGGTCGGCGCGCCGCCCGGATATGTCGGCTATGAAGAGGGCGGCCAGCTCACCGAGGCGGTGCGCCGTCGCCCCTACAGCGTGGTCCTGCTCGACGAGGTGGAGAAGGCGCACCCCGAGGTCTTCGACATCCTGCTCCAGGTGCTCGACGATGGACGCCTCACCGACGGCCAGGGCCGCACGGTCGACTTCCGCAACACGATCCTCATCCTCACCTCCAATCTGGGCAGCCAGTATCTGGTGGAGCCCTCGACCAGCGAGGACGAGAAGAAGCGCCAGGTCCTGGAGGTCGTACGCGCGTCGTTCAAGCCCGAGTTCCTCAACCGGCTGGACGATCTCGTCGTCTTCTCGGCACTCAACCGCGACGAGCTCGAACTGATCGCGAAGCTCCAGATCGAGCGGCTCGCCAAGCGTCTCGCTGAGCGCCGCCTCACCCTGGAGGTCACCGACGCCGCGCTCGCCTGGCTGGCCGACGAGGGCAATGACCCGGCGTACGGGGCACGCCCGCTGCGCCGGCTGGTGCAGACGGCCATCGGGGACCGACTGGCCAAGGAGATCCTCTCGGGCGAGGTCACGGACGGGGACACCGTGCGGGTGGACCGCGTCGACGACGGGCTGATCGTGGGACCGGTCCCGGTCAAGAGCCTCTGAGGGCGGTTTCGGGCAGCGCCGGCGGTATGGGGCGCGAACGGGTCAGCTCAGAGCGGATACCTGTGGATAGCGGGGCCGGGGTTGCCACCCCGGCCCTGCCATGGGGGAGGATGGCGGCATCCGTACGAAGGGAAATCCACGGTGACCATCGATCCGTCCTCGATTCCGAATTTCGGGGGCCAGCCCCAGCCTCAGGCCGCAGGACCGGCGGGCCCCGTCGTTCCCGACCAGGACCTGGTCAAGCAGCTCCTCGACCAGATGGAGCTGAAGTACGTCGTCGACGACGAGGGAGACCTCGCCGCGCCGTGGGAGGAATTCCGCACGTACTTCATGTTCCGCGGCGAAGACGAGCAGCAGGTCTTCTCGGTGCGGACCTTCTACGACCGGCCGCTGCCGGTGGAGGACCGGGCCCAGATCCTCGATCTGATCGACGACTGGAACCGCCGCACCCTGTGGCCCAAGGTCTACACCCACCTCCACGAGGACGAGGAGGGCGGCGCCACCATCCGGCTCATCGGTGAGGCGCAGATGCTCATCGGCACCGGTGTCAGCCTGGAGCACTTCGTCTCGTCCACCGTCAGTTGGGTGCGCGCGGCGATGGAGTTCGAGAACTGGTTCGCGGAGGCGCTCGGCCTCAAGCCCGAGGACGACAAGCCCTCCGACGACGCCTGAGCCCCCGGGGTTCGTGGCGCTGGCAGCCGAACGCCGTCCGTGTTCGGGCGGTGCGTCGCACCAGGTGCTCAGGTGCGTCCTAGAGCGCGATGGGCGAGAGCGTCAGCAGATACGTTCCATAGGCGAACGACAGCCCGGCCAGGGCGACGGTCACCACGACCGCCGTGCTGGGCCGGGCTTTCGTCAGTGCCCGGGCGGCCGGGATCAGCAGGGGGAACGCCGGCAGCAGGAACCGCGGCTTCGACTCGAAGAACCCCGACCCGCCGACGGTGATCAGTACGAGTACCGCGGTGTAGACGAGCAGCGCCGCCGGCGGTCGCTCCAGGACCAGCAGGGCGAACAGCACCACCGAGACGGCGACGACGAGCAACGCCATCACCAGCGAGAGCAGCGTCGGGCGCAGCACGATGTCGCGCACCACCCGCAGGGCGCCGGCTCCGAAGTCGAACCTTGAGGTCCAGCCGCGCTGTACGGCGAAGTAGCCGCCGAACGGATCGCCGGTGCGCACCCCGACGTACAGCACATAGCCGCACCAGCCGAGGGGTGCGAGTGCCGCCGCTGCCCAGATCCGCCAGCGGGGTGGGCCGTCCGCTGTCGGGGTGCGGTGGGCCCGTACCAGCGCCCAGCCGGCCACGACCAGCACGGCCAGTGCCACCGCCACCGCATTGGGTCGGGACAGTCCTGCGAGTGCGGACAGGGTTCCCGCCCAGAGCCAGCGGTCGGTGAGCACCGCGTACAGCGACCAGGCGGCCAGCGCCGTGAGCACGGGTTCGGTGTACGCCATGGAGAGCACCACCGAGTGCGGGAGCAGTCCCCACAGCACGACCAACGCGGTCGCGGTCCGGCGCCCGTGCAGTCGCTCGCCGATCGCGTAGATGCCCCAGGCCGCGGCGCCCGCGGCGGTCCAGGAGACCAGCAGTCCTGCGCTGCCGCTGGTCACGGGCACGATCGAGGTGATCGCCCGGACGAGCCCGGGATAGAGCGGGAAGAACGCCACATCGCTCTGGACCGCGCCGTCCGGCCAGCGCAGGACGCGGCCGTAGCCGTGTTCCGCGATCAGCATGTACCAGTCGGAGTCCCAGGCGCGGGCCAGGATGCGTCGTGGTTGTCGGTCGATGTGCCACGCCCACAGGGCCATGGTCAGCAGCCCGGTGAGGCGGGCCGCGGCGAACAGACCCAGGGCGGGAGCGGCGCGCAGCAGTGCGGCGCGCAGACGGGGTGTGGGCTCATTGCCCGCGGCGACGGTGAGGCTCCGGGTGGGCTCGGCGGACGTCTCGGCGGACAGGGGGCACCTCCGGGCACGCATACGAGTCGGACAACCCGACCATGATCGGACCGGCCCTCTCCTGCGGGCGCCGACCGGCCGACAGGCCCGTGTTGCCACCCGGTCGGCTGATACTTCGATGGTCGAGGCCCGCCCCGAGGCCCCGGCGTGAGGCACCCGGGGCCGTCCGGCCGAAGGGCTAGCCGGGGGTGCCGCTCGTGTTGTGGATCATCCGTTGGAGGACCTTGACCGTGGTGGCGTAGTCGGCGTCGTCGATTCCCTCGTGGATGCGGGCCCCGATGACCGGGGAGTGCCGCTTGAGGTCCTTGCGGGCCGCTTCTCCCGCCTCGGTGATCCACAGCCGCCCTGTGTCGTCGCGGCTCAGCCAGCCGCGCTCCAGCAGTACGTCCGCTTCTGTCGCCAGGTCGTCCTCGGGCCTGATGTAGGAGCGCATGGCTCCCTGGAGTTCGGGGAGGGTCATGCCGTTGCCGTCGGGCGAGATGTCGTGCTTCGACAGGTTGCGCAGCAGCCAGAACTGGGGCTGGGTGAAGCCGTGTTCGACCTGCCGGGCCCGGATGAACGAGATGAGCGCCTCGTGCGCCAATCCGGTCCAGTAGGCGATGGACTGTGTGGCGGGTTGGGTGTCGGAGAGGGAGGTGGTCATGTGGGCTCCTCGGGAGGTTTTCGCTGATGAGGAGACCGTAGAACCTCAAGAATGGTTGAGGTCAAGGCTGTTCGTGGCGTCGATCGGTTGGTGGGGTTCCGGGTGCGGCGGCGCGGTGCCACAGCGGGGGGAGGTGCCCCACCATCCGGAACTGCCTTAAGCCAGACGCTTCAGCCGGGCCACCGCCTCCTCCAGCACGTCTCGGCGCTTGCAGAAGGCGAACCTGACGAAGGGCGCTCCCTCGGTGCGGTGGTCGTAGAAGACCGCATTGGGAATGGCCACGACCTGGCAGCGCTCGGGGAGCGAGCGGCAGAACGCAAAGCCGTCTTCCTCACCCAGGGGCCGGATGTCGGTGGTGACGAAGTAGGTTCCCGCCGGGCGGTAGACGGTGAAGCCGACGTCTGCGAGGCCGGCGCTGAGCAGATCCCGCTTGGCTCGCAGATCATCGCGCAACTCTCGGAAGTAGCTGTCCGGCAGGTGCAGCGCCTCCGCCACGGCGTACTGGAACGGACCCGCCGACACATACGTCAGGAACTGCTTCGCCGATCGGACCGCCGTCACCAGTTCCGGGGTCCCCGTCAGCCAACCGACCTTCCACCCGGTGAAGGAGAACGTCTTGCCTGCCGAACTGATCGTCACCGTCCGCTCCCGCATCCCCGGCAGACCGGCGAGCGGGATGTGTTCGCCGTCGAAGACCAGGTGCTCGTACACCTCGTCCGTGACCACCAGCAGATCGCGCTCGACGGCGAGTTCGGCGATGGCGGTGAGCTCCTCGCGGGTGAGCACCGTGCCCGTCGGGTTGTGCGGTGTGTTCAACAGGAGGAGCCGGGTGCGGGGGGTGACGGCGTCCCGGAGTTCGTCCAGATCGAGGTGGTACGAGCCGTCCCGCGGGTGCAGTGTCACCGGGACCCGCCGGCCTCCGGCCAGTGCGATGCACGCCGCGTACGAGTCGTAGTACGGCTCCAGCGCGATCACCTCGTCACCCGGCTCCACCAGGGCGAGCAGCGAAGCCGCGATCGCCTCGGTCGCGCCCGCGGTCACCAGCACATCGGTGTCGGGGTCCAGGGCGATGCCGTGGAAGCGTTGCTGGTGCTGCGCGATCGCCTCGCGCAGTTCGGGGACGCCGGGGCCGGGCGGGTACTGGTTGCCCCGGCCGTCGCGCAGGGCGCGCACCGCGGCCTCCCGCACCGATTCGGGGCCGTCGGTGTCGGGGAAGCCCTGGCCGAGGTTGATCGAACCGGTTCGGGCAGCCAGCGCCGACATCTCCGCGAAGATCGTCGTGCCGAACTCCGCCAACCGACGGTTGAGCAGCGGTCGCGCTCCGGGCGCTGATGCATCCATGGTCGCCATCCTCTGCGGAAGCTCTGGAGTTGCTCAAGTCTGCTTTGACGTTCTTGGGCCATGGGGATTGTGACTTCACACAGGAAGCGGCCGGGCCCGGAGCGCGAGCGAAGGGCAGGGGGGTCTGCTTCGGGGGACTCCGGGGATCCCGGAGGTGACGGAGGGTGGAGCGATGACTGCGTTCCTCTTGGTGGTGGCGGGAGCACTGTTCCCAGTTGTCGTGCTGGGGGTGATGGCGATCGTGTTCAGGATGCGGAAGGTCAAGGCCCGTCGGTACCGCGGTGCGTCCGCGGGCAGCAGCAGCAGCGCTGCGGGCGGGAGCAGTTCAGGGGGTTGGTGGGTGAGCGACGGGGGTTGGTCGGGGAGCGGCGGCTCGTCCTGCGGTGGAGGGTCGTCGGGTTCGTCGGGTGGCTCGTCCTGCGGCGGTGGTTCGTCGGGTTCGTCAGGTTCGTCGGGGGGTGGCTCGTCCTGCGGGGGCGGTGGCGGCGGTTGCGGGGGCGGTGGCGGAGGCTGCTGACACGGGGCAGCAGGTTCGCTATCGAGTGACCAGGTCAGCGGACGATCCGCGACCCTCTGGGCGTCTGGCGGAGCACCTCTTCGCCAGGCGCCTCTTTTCCTGGCGATTTCCTAGGATTCTCGCTGTTTCACAGGCTTCCTGGCCATCCCGCACCGATTTCAACGGTTTTTACCGGGGTGCTTTGTTGAACAGTTGAACCGTAAGGCCCCCTAGGGGATGGAAACCACTTCAAGTTGGGTAAAAACACTGTGAGCGACGCGTACTTCGTGATTCCCTCGCTGACGGAACCTGTTGGAACCATCCAGCCCTCGGACCGGTTTTTCTGGCCCCGAGCAGGCGGTCCCCCCACCTTCTTGAACTTCCGCTCAGGGGCGCCCAGGTCCACGTGTCCACCGCCGAAGCGTGTTTGCGGAGCCGACCCATGCTCACGACCCTCAGTACCGCCTATACCGACACCCGTGCCGACGACCTCGCCTGGGCGCTCGGTCGGGAGCCGCTCCCTGCCCTGGCCGTCCTCGACCTGGAACTCTCCGGGGCGAAACTCCAACTCAGACTCCTCGGAGCCTCCCACCAGGTGCTCCTGGAGGAGGAACAGGGCAGCTGTTCGGAGACCGTTGCCTGCATGCCCGGCAGCAGCACACCGCTCCCGTTGGGCGTGGCGAAGAGACTCGGCGACTGGGAGTACGAGTTCGCCGCCCGCGTCGAGACGCTCTCGCGTGGGTCCTTCGCCGGCCGGGCCCAGGAGTTGCTGGCCCTCGTCGCCGACCATCCCAACTCCCTCGCCGGGACCTTCCCCGGCTCCCCTCACGCCTTCACCGCGATGATGGCCCAGCACCGGGAAGGCCAGGTGCGTTGGCGCACCTGGCATGCGTATCCGCAGGAAGGGCGGCTCGTGGTCACTCGTACGCGGGTCGGTGCGGTTCCGCGAGGTTCCCGCGCCGAACGGGTACCGGAGGCCGTGGGGCGGTGAGCCACCGCCGCGGTGCCCGCCAGATGCACACGTGTGGGTGACAAGATGTGCACTTGACGTGACATAGCGTTACTGCATGGTCGACCCGCCCCAGCAGCTGTCACCGCCCCAGGGCTCGGTGCGGCTGCCGGTGCGGCCGTCGGCAGGGCGCAACCTCGTCCTGCTGACCGTCTTCGTGTGCGCCGCCTGTGGGCTCGTCTACGAACTCGAACTGGTCGCCCTCGCCTCCTATCTGATCGGCGACTCCGTCACCCAAGCCTCCGTGGTCCTGTCCTTGATGGTCTTCGCCATGGGCATCGGGTCTCTCCTGGCCAAGAGGCTGCGCTGCCGTGCGGCCGTTGGCTTCGGGGTACTGGAACTGGCCCTCGCCCTGGTCGGTGGCTGTTCCGCACTGGTGCTCTACGCGTCCTTCGCGTGGATCGGCGAGGCCCGTGCCGTGCTCGTGGGCTTCTCGCTCGCCATCGGCGTGCTCATCGGCGCCGAGATCCCCTTGCTGATGTCCCTGATCCAGCGCATCTCCCGACGGGACGCGGAAGGCACCGTGGCCGACCTCTTCGCCGCCGACTACGTGGGCGCCCTCGTCGGCGGGCTCGCCTTCCCCTTCCTGCTGCTGCCCTGGCTCGGCCAGCTCACCGCCGGACTGCTGACCGGAGCGGTCAACGCACTGGCCGGCGGTGCGCTGGTGCTCTGGCTCTTCCGTCGCGAGCTCACCCCCCGCTCCCGCGGTTGGCTGCTCGTCGCCAACCTCGTCGTGCTCTGCCTCCTCGGCACTGCGACCGTTCTCGTCGACGACTTCGAGGAGGCCGCGCGGACCGCGGTCTACGGGGACCGGGTGCGGGTCGCCGTCCACACCGGCGTGCAGGAAGTCGTCCTCACCGGAAGCCGTTCCGCCTCCCTCGAACTCTTCCTGGACGGCCGGCTGCGCGTCAGCGGGCGCGACGAGCACCGCTACCACGAGGGATTGGTCCACCCCGCCGCCTCCGGCCCGCGCGGTCGGGTGCTCATCCTCGGCGGCGGCAACGGCCTCGCCGCCCGCGAGGTGCTGCGCTACCGCGACGTCCGAGCGGTGACCATCGTGGAACTCGACCCCGCCGTCGTGCGTCTCGCCCGCACCGATCCAGCGCTCGCCGAGCTGAACCAGCACGCCTACCGCGACCCCCGGATACGCGTGGTGCACGCGGACCCCTTCGACTGGCTGCGCGCCCCGCACGCCACGTACGACCTGGTGATCGTGGACCTGCCCGACCCCGGCATCACCCAGAGCACCAAGTTCTACTCGCAGGAGTTCTACGGGCTCGCCGCACCGGTGATCGCCCCCGGTGGACGGATCGTCGTCCACGCCGGACCGCTCGTGTCCCGGCCGCGTACGTACTGGACCGTCGAGGCGACCCTGCGGGCCGCCGGATACGGCACCCGCGCCTACCGGGCCACCGGGCGGCGCTCCGGCTTCGCCGCCGGCCCCGACCGGGCCCACGACACCGCGTCGGCCCCCCACGACTGGGGCTTCCTGCTCGCAGCACCCGGACGCACACCGCCCTTGCGGCTCGCACCCGAAGCGCCCCCGCTGCGCTCGCTCACCCCGGACGGACTCCTCGCTGACGCCGGGTACGCGCAACGCACCCGCCTGGCGCGACTCGCCCCCTCGACCCTCGTCCACCCGCGCTACGGGGACTGAAACGCAGACGTGGTGGGCACCCCTGGGTACGCTCGGGCCCATGGACCATGAGGTGTTCGTTCCGGCTGCGGTGGAGACCGTCAGGCAACTGCTGAGGGACCCGGCGCGCATCGCCCGCTGCGTCCACGGGCTCCAACAGGACGCCGCCGGCTCCACGGCGGAACCCGAGGCCGGCGACGGTGTGATCTCCGGCCGGCTCAAAGTGCGGGTCGCCAACCACTCGATCACCTACCGGGGCACCCTGCGCATCACCGAGCGCGGAGGCGACTTCGTGGTGGAGGCGAGCGGCACCGAGGTCCGGGGCACGGGCTCCGCCGCAACGACGCTCACGATCAGCCTGTCCGAGGCCGAAGGGGGGACCGCACTCCACTTCAGCGGCTCCGTCGAGGCCGAGGGCCGGTTGGCGGAGCTACCGGACGATGCGGCGCACCAATCCGCACACCGACTCCTCGACCGCTTCGCCGAACGGCTCGCGGGCCAGGCACCCGGCACAACGGACCGGCAAGCCGCGCAGACGACCGGCACCAAGGACCGGGGGTCCGAGGGGCCGGGTCCGGTGAGTCGTGAGGATGCCGAGCGGTTGGGGATCGTGGGCGACGAGCCAGCCGACGCGAAGGCCAGCGACGCGGAGGCCAGCGACGCGGAGGCCAGCAACGGGGAGGCCAGCAACGCGGAGGCCAGCGACGCGGAGGCCGAGAAGGGGGACCCGAAGGCCGAGGACGCGGCATCGGAGTCCGCTGACTCTGCGGACTCCGATTCCGAGACATCGACTGGGACGTCGGCCGGGGCCGAGGTCGAGTTCGTCGATCTCGAAGGGCTGGCCCTCGAAGAACTCAAGGACTTCACCGCGATTCCCGAAGAGCCCCCAGCCGAAGCCGCCCATGCGCGCCGCACCATGATCGGCCGCAGCGCCGAAGAGGTGGACCACGCCCCGCCACGCGGTCGGTACGCGCCCGTCCCGGCACCCGACGGGAGCGCTTCGGGCCTGCCGCTGCGCTGGATCGCCCCCGCTGCCGCACTGGCCGTCGCATCGGCGGTCGTCGTCAGCAGGGCACTGCGCCGTCGTCGGTAGTCGCGAGTCGTGCCGCGAGCGACACACGGCATATGACGGGTGGTGCGTGACGGCGATCCATCCACCGGGGACGGTCGCCGGGTGCCCCGGCAGCGGCGCCAGTAGGGTCGAAGGGTGAGCAGCGAAGAGAGCGTCCGGCTGGCCGCCGGAGACGTCGAATTGACCGTGCACCCCCACAACGGCTGCCGTATCGCCAGTCTGAGTGTCGGCGGCACCGAACTACTGCGCCAGGGCGACCGGTACGGCTGCTTCCCGATGGTGCCCTGGTGCGGAAGGGTCGCCGAAGGGCGGTTCCGCAACGGCGGGGACGTCCATCAGCTGCCGCTCAACTCCCCGCCGCACGCCATCCACGGCACCGGACGGGACACCGCGTGGCGCACCGCACGCGCGAAGAAGGACCAAGCCGCCTTCACCTATGAACTCGGCTCCCCCTGGCCCTATCCCGGGCGGGTCACCCAGCTCGTCGAGCTGACCGCCGACTCCCTCACCCTCACCTTGGGCGTCGAGGCGTACGAGAGTTCGTTCCCCGCTCAGGTCGGCTGGCACCCGTGGTTCCTGCGCAACCTCGGCGACGGCGGCCTCGACGCCCGACTCGACTTCACGCCCGCCTGGCAGGAGGAGCGCGGCCCCGACCATCTGCCGACCGGCCGCCGCATCGACCCGCTGCCCGGTCCCCGGGACGACTGCTTCGGCATGCCCGACGGCGTATCGGCGACCGTGACGTGGCCGGGACAGCTGGAGTTGGCGGTCACCAGCCGCGCCGAGTGGGTCGTGGTCTACGACGAGCAGCGCGAGGCCGTCTGTGTGGAACCGCAGTCAGGGCCGCCCAACGGGCTGAACACCGCACCGCGCCTCGTCACCCAGATCGACCCACTGGAGCTCTCCACCACCTGGCGCTGGCGTCGGCTGTCGGCCGCTTAAGCTCATGGGCATGACTGACGTACGCGCTGAGCTGCTCCAGCAGATCAAGGACAAGGCCGTGGTGCACGGCCGAGTGACCCTCTCCTCGGGTCTTGAGGCCGACTACTACGTGGACCTTCGTCGGATCACGCTCGATGGCACGGCCGCGCCGCTGGTGGGACAGGTCATGGCCGATCTGACCGCCGAACTGGACTTCGACTGCGTCGGCGGACTCACCCTGGGCGCCGACCCGGTGGCCACGTCGATGCTGCACGCCGGCGCCGCCCGCGGCCGGCACATGGACGCCTTCGTCGTCCGCAAGGCGGCCAAGGCGCACGGCATGCAGCGCAGGGTCGAGGGCCCCGACATCAAGGGCCGACGCTGTCTGGTGGTCGAGGACACCTCGACCACCGGCGGGTCGCCGCTCACCGCAGTGGAGGCCGTCCGGGAGGCAGGCGGCGAGGTGGTGGCCGTCGCGACGATCGTCGACCGGGCGACCGGCGCCGGCGAGAAGATCAGCGAGACGGCGGGCGTGCCCTACCTCTACGCGTACTCCCTCGCGGAACTCGGCCTGGGCTGACGGGTCTGAGTTGACGGGTCTGAGCTGTCAGGGCTGACTGGCGGGACCCCTGAGCAAGCAAGTCCGAACTGCGGGGCTCGGGGTGCGGCTGCCTGGACCTCCTCCGGTCGCATGCCGGGCCGCACCCGACTGCTTCCGCGCCCTACTCGGGCTGTACCGGGGGCTGTATCCGGGCTGCATTCTGGCTGAACGGATGCCGCATCCAACCGCATCCAAGCTGCGTCCCAGCAGAGGGGCCTGATCCAGCCACCCCGGCACATCAGCTGCGGACCGCATCTGAGCTGCGGAAACGCATGGGATCTTGCCCTTTTGGCGGAAACCGCAAGATCGTCTCGATTGGGCTGGCACCCGCTGTGCGGGAGTCCCGTGGGGAGTCTGGAAAGATAGGGGCTGACGATGACGTCGCCCCAAGGTCAGGGCCCATATCGCCAACCCGCACATACAAGGAGCGGACAGATGCCCATCGCAACCCCCGAGGTCTACAACGAGATGCTCGACCGGGCGAAGGCAGGCAAGTTCGCCTACCCGGCCATCAACGTGACCTCCTCCCAGACGCTCCACGCCGCACTGCGCGGCTTCGCGGAGGCCGAGAGCGACGGCATCATCCAGATCTCCACCGGTGGTGCGGAGTTCCTGGGCGGCCAGTACAGCAAGGACATGGTCACCGGAGCGGTCGCGCTCGCGGAGTTCGCGCACATCGTCGCCGCCAAGTACGACGTCACGATCGCGCTCCACACCGACCACTGCCCCAAGGACAAGCTCGACGGCTTCGTCCGTCCGCTGCTCGCCGTCTCCGCCGAGCGCGTCGCCAGGGGTGAGAACCCGCTGTTCCAGTCCCACATGTGGGACGGTTCCGCCGAGACCCTCGCCGACAACCTCGCCATCGGTCAGGAACTGCTCGCGCAGGCCGCCGCCGCCAGGATCATCCTCGAAGTCGAGATCACCCCGACCGGCGGTGAAGAGGACGGCGTCACCCACGAGATCAACGACGAGCTCTACACCACCGTCGACGACGCGCTGCGCACCGCCGAGGCGCTCGGACTGGGCGAGAAGGGCCGCTACCTGCTCGCCGCCTCCTTCGGCAACGTCCACGGCGTCTACAAGCCGGGCAACGTCGTCCTCCGTCCCGAGCTGCTGAAGGACCTCCAGGCGGGCGTCAGCGAGAAGTACGGCAAGGCCCAGGGCAGCCAGCCGTTCGACTTCGTCTTCCACGGCGGCTCCGGCTCCACCGCCGAGGAGATCGCCACCGCGCTGGAGAACGGCGTCGTGAAGATGAACCTCGACACCGACACCCAGTACGCCTTCACGCGTCCGGTCGCCGCGCACATGTTCACCAACTACGACGGTGTGCTGAAGGTCGACGGCGAGGTCGGCAACAAGAAGACGTACGACCCGCGGACCTGGGGCAAGCTCGCGGAGGCAGGCATGGCCACCCGCGTTTCCGAGGCGTGCGTCGCCCTGCGCTCCACCGGTACCCGGCTGAAGTGACCTCGGCCTGACCGTCGCCCCCGGGCGGCCGTCAGACCGAGGGCGATCTGACGAACCCGGTGCTCCCTCGCGGAGACACCGGGTCCGTCATGTCGGGCAGGTACGGCGATCGCGTCCGGGCAGGTACGGGGATCCCGTCCGGGCAGGTACGGCGATCGCGCCCGGGTGGCTCCGCAGAGCGCGTCCGGACGGGTATGCGGGGGCGCGTCCCGACCGGCATCGAGTTCAGCGGCCCCGGCATCTACCCCGACCTGTACGCCGCAGCGCCCAGCCTCGGGTCCCAGGCGCTCCCGGTAGTCGCCCGCGCTCCCCGCTGCGATGATCCGCGTATGGATGACCGTCCGGGAGACATCAGGCTGTCCACCCCCAAGGGCCGATGGGTGATCCTCACGACCGTTCTGGGCTCCAGCATGGCCCTGCTGGACTCGACCGTCGTCAATGTGGCGCTCCCGCGCATCGGCGAGGACTTGAACGCGGACATGGCGGTCCTCCAATGGACCATCAACGCCTACATGCTCGCGCTCGCCGGGCTCATCCTGCTCGGTGGCGCCCTCGGCGACCGCTACGGGCGCCGACGGGTGTTCGTCATCGGAGTGGTCTGGTTCGCCCTGGGGTCACTGCTGTGCGGAGTCGCCCAGAGCGGCGAGATGCTGGTGCTGTCGCGGGCCCTCCAGGGCATCGGCGGTGCGCTGCTCACCCCCGGGTCCCTCGCCCTGATCCAGGCGACCTTTCACCCGGATGACCGCTCGCGTGCCGTGGGGTTGTGGTCGGGGCTCGGCGGTGTCGGTGCGGCGATCGGGCCGTTCGTCGGCGGCTGGCTCGTGGACGGACCCGGCTGGCGATGGGTGTTCCTGATCAATGTGCCGCTGGCGGCGATCTGTGTACCCGTCGCCCTGCGGCACGTGCCCGAATCCCGTGACCCGGCGGCGCACGACACCCACTTCGATGTGTTGGGAGCGGTGCTCGGCGCGTTGGCGTTGGGCCTGGTGACGTACGGGCTCATCGCACCGCAGTGGGTGGCGGGGCTCGCCGGAGTGATCGTCGCCGTGGTGTTCATCGCGGTGGAGCGAAGGCGACCCGATCCGATGCTGCCCCTGTCGATCTTCCAGTCGCGGCTGTTCACGTCGGTCAACGTGGTGACGCTCTGCGTGTACGCCGGGTTCGGCGGCTTCTTCTTCCTGGTGGCGCTCCAGTTGCAGGTGGTGGTCGGGTACTCGGCACTCGGCGCCGGGCTTGCACTGCTGCCGACGACGGTCCTGATGCTGTTGTTCTCGGCGAAGTCGGGTGCGCTCGCCGAACGCATCGGGCCGCGGATCCCACTGACGGTGGGCCCGCTGCTGTGCGCCGCGGGAATGCTGCTCATGCTGAGGGTCGGGCAGGGCGCCTCGTACCTCGTCGACGTACTGCCCGCACTGGTTGTGATGGGCCTGGGCATGGTGACCCTGGTCGCCCCGCTGACCGCGACCGTCCTCTCGTCGGTGGACACCGCCCGGGCGGGGATCGCCAGCGGTGTCAACAACGCAGCGGCCCGGGCCGCCGGTCTGCTGGCGGTGGCGGCGCTGCCCCTGCTCGCGGGCATGGGACCGGAGGCGTACCGCTCGGCGGATGAGTTCGGGGAGACGTTCAACAAGGCGATGCCGATGTGCGCGGGGGTGCTGGTGCTCGGGGCGCTCATCGCCGTGGTGATGGTCAGACGGCCCGCGCCGACCCCGGACGGTACCGAGGTGCGCCCGGAATGCCGGGTGAACTGCGGCGTGGGCGCACCCCCGCTGGAGCCCCGGGCCGCTGAGGCGCCCCCGGGCTCTTGAGCGCCCTGGCGGTCCGGTCCCTGGTGCCATCGGACCGGTCGTCCCCCCGTTCCGGTGATCGGGGTGGGGGCCGCGGTGGACTGCGGCGCCGCCTGGGACACTGGGGGCATGGGCATCCATGAAAATCTCCTCGGGGGCCCGCCCCCGACCCACCTCCCCGACGACCCCGAGCCGCGCGAGTTGCTCGCCTCCGGCACCTCCCCGGCCGAGGTGGCCGCGAAGTACCCGACCTCGTCCCTGGCCTGGGCGCGGCTCGCCGACGACGCGTTCGAGCGCGGCAGCGTCGTCGAGTCCTACGCCTACGCCCGTACGGGCTATCACCGCGGTTTGGATTCACTGCGCCGCAGCGGTTGGAAGGGACACGGTCCGGTGCCGTGGGAGCACGAGCCGAACCGCGGTTTCCTGCGGGCCCTGCACGCCCTGGCCAGGGCGGCCGGAACGATCGGTGAGCAGGAGGAGTACGAGCGCTGCTCCACCTTCCTGCGCGACTCCTCGCAGACCGCCGCCGACACCCTCGGCTGAGCCCCCGCACCCGTACACGCTGCGGGAGATGTGACACGGCCCGCGCCCTCGGAACGATCACGGGGTGCGGGCCGCGGCTTATGATGCGGTTGGGGACCGGGGCTCCCACACCAACAGGAAGGGGCGCGGACCGCTACCCGGACGTCTAGGAGACAGCGATGTCACATGACGCTGCCCCGCATCTGGATTTCGCGGGCACCACTCCGTACGAGGACTACGTCCAGGCGGATGTCCTCACCCATCTACAGCACACCCTCTCCGACGACCCGGGAGAGATGGTCTTCCTGGTCACCACGCAGGTGATGGAGTTGTGGTTCACCGTCATCGTGCACGAGTGGGAGACCGCTTCCCGCGCCCTCAGCGAGGACCGGGTGCCGGCCGCCATAGACGCGCTCAAGCGCTCCGTGCGCGAACTGGAGGCGCTGAACTCCTCCTGGAAGCCGTTGGGCCAGCTGACCCCCGCCCAGTTCAACTCCTACCGCGACGCCCTCGGCGAGGGCTCGGGCTTCCAGTCGGCCATGTACCGGCGAATGGAGTTCCTCCTCGGTGACAAGTCGGCGTCGATGCTGGTGCCCCACCGGGGTGCGCCGCGCGTCCACGCCGAGTTGGAGAAGGCCCTCCAGCAGCCCAGCCTGTACGACGAGGTGCTCCGGTTGCTCGCGCGCCGCGGCTTCGCCGTACCGAGCGCGGTCCTGGAGCGGGATCCGGCCCTCAAGCACGAGCCCTCCACCGAGGTGGAAGCGGTGTGGGCGGACATCTACGCCGACCCGGACGGCCATGCCGAGGCGGTACGCCTCGGTGAGGCGCTGACCGACGTGGGCGAACTGGTGTGGCGTTGGCGCAACGACCATCTGGTGGCCACCCGCAGGGCGATGGGTTCGAAGACGGGCACCGGCGGCTCGGCCGGGGTCGCCTGGCTGGAGAAGCGGGCCCGCAAGAACGTCTTCCCCGAGCTGTGGACGGCGCGCAGCCATGTCTGAGGCCCTGGAGAAGAAGGCCGCCGCGCTGGACGCGGCCGATGAACTGCGGTCGCGGCGCGCGCTGTTCCAACTCGGCGATCGTGACGAGGACATCTATCTGGACGGCAACTCACTGGGCGCACTGCCCGTGCACGTGCCCGCTCGGGTCGCCGATGTCGTCCAACGCCAATGGGGTGAACTGCGCATCCGCTCCTGGACGGAGAGCGGCTGGTGGGACGCGCCGCAGCGGGTGGGCGACCGGATCGCCCCGCTGGTCGGCGCGGGGCCGGGCCGGGTGGTCGTGGGCGACTCCACCAGTGTGAATGTGTTCAAGGCGGTGGTGGCGGGCGCCCGGTTGAACCCGGGGCGCACCGAGATCGTCGTCGACGCCACCACCTTTCCCACCGACGGTTATCTCGCCGCCTCCGCGGCCCGGCTGACCGGATGCAGGATCGTCGCCGTCGATCCCGGTGAACTGGCGTCCGCGCTGGGTCCGGCGACGGCGGTGGTGCTGCTCAACCACGTCGACTTCCGCACCGGCCGCCTGCACGACCTGCCGTCGCTGACCGCCGCGATCCAGGGCGTCGGCGCGCTCGCCGTGTGGGACCTCTGTCACAGTGCGGGAGCCCTGCCGGTGGGCCTGGACGCCCACGGGGTGGACCTCGCCGTCGGCTGCACCTACAAGTACCTGAACGGAGGCCCCGGTTCACCGGCGTACCTCTATGTCGCCGAGCGCCACCAGCGGGCCTTCGACAGCCCGCTGCCCGGGTGGCACTCCCATGTGGACCCCTTTGCGATGGCACCCGAACACACCCCCGCGGAGGGGGTGGCCCGGGGCCGGGTCGGTACGCCCGCGATCCTCTCGCTGCTGGCACTGGAAGCGGCGCTTGAGGTGTGGGACGGGGTCTCGATCGATTCCGTACGGGCGAAGAGCCTGGCCCTGACCGACTTCTTCCTGGAGTGCGCCGAATCCCATGTGGAGGGCGGTGTCAGCGGCCCGGACTCGCCGGTCTCCCTGTTGACCCCGCTGGCGCACTCCGAGCGCGGCAGCCAGTTGGCGTTGCGGTGTGCGAAGGCCCCGGTGGTGATGGAACGGCTCATCGAACGCGGTGTGGTCGGGGACCTGCGGCGACCGGACGTGCTGCGGTTCGGTTTCACTCCGCTGTACACCGGCTTCGCGGACGTCGAACGAGCCGCGTCCACACTCGCCCGGGTGTTGGCTGAGGTCGCCGAGGATCCCACTGCTTGATCCGCCTGGCCAACCTGACCAGCGGGGACTGATAGCGTCCCCGCTGGTCAGCACATTTCCGCGGTGACCCGGTCGGGTCCGCGGTCAATTCCGAGACAGCTTCGGAAGGTTGGAAGCACATGCCGGACCCCGTCGCCCGTGACACCGCCGAGACCGAGTCGGCCTTCTCGCATCCCGCCGTGGCCCCGGACGTGTCCATCGCGTACGGCGAACACCCCGACCAGGTGGTCGATTTCTACGCTCCCCACGGCGGACAGCACAGTGTGCCGCTGGTCGTCGTGCTGCACGGCGGTGCGTGGCGGGCCCGCTACGACCGGCAGTACCTGACCCCGTTCGCCGACTTCCTGGCCCGTCGTGGACTCGCGGTCGCCAATGTGGAGTACCGGCGCGGGCGGAGCCTGCCGCAGCAGGGCGGGCAGGGCCCGGTCGCGGGCCGGTGGCCGGAGACCTTCGACGACATCGCCGCGGTACTGGACGCCCTGCCCGAACTGGTCCGCACCGCACTGCCGCAGGCCGATGTCCGGCGCACGGTGCTCACAGGCCACTCCGCGGGAGGCCAATTGGCGCTCTGGGCCGCTGCCCGGCATGTGTTGCCCATCGGCTCCCCCTGGCGACTGCCCGCCCCACCACCGCTGCGCGGGGTGGTGGCACTGGCACCGATCGTCGACTTCGCCCGGGCCGTGGAGCTCGATGTGTGCGGCGGAGCCGTGGCGGAACTCCTCGGCGACAGCGAAGAGTTCACCGCACGCGCGGCCCAGAGCGACCCTGCCGTGCTCCTGCCCACGGGGATCGCCACCGCCGTGGTGCAGGGACGGGACGACCTCACCGTCCCCCACGAGCTCGCCGAGTCCTTCGTCGATGCGGCGGCCAAGGCGGGGGAGACGGTGGGACTGACGTTGCTGGAGGAGATCGGGCACTTCCCGCTGATCGACCCCGCGGCGGACGCCTGTGCGGTGGTCGCCGAGGAGATCGCCCAACTGGCCTTTTAACGCGTGACCCGGCTTAACCCGTGACCCGGCCCTGGATCGCACTCAACGTGTCGGGGAATCGAGGACGGAAGCTGACCGCAAGCCTTCCTACCTTCTCCCCATGACCTACCTAGTGACCGGGGCGACCGGAACCGTCGGCTCTCAGATCGTGCAGCAGCTGTTGAACCGCGGCCACTCCGTCCGCGCCCTGACCCGCAACCCCGAAACCGCCGCGTTCCCCGCCGGAGTCGATGTCGTCCAAGGAGACCTCACCGACCCCGCGTCCCTCGCCCCTGCCCTGACGGGAATCACGGGTCTGCATCTGATCACCTTCGGCGGACCCTACTTCGCGGACCTGGAGACCGGTCCGCAGATCCTGGAGCTCGCCCGCGCCGCCGGGGTGCGCCGCATCACCGTCCTCCACGGCGGCGGACCCACACCGCTGGAGACCGCCGTGCGCGAGAGCGACTTCGTGTGGACCGTGGTCATGCCGGTGGAGTTCATGTCCAACGCACTGTCCTGGGCCGACTCCATCCGCAAGGACGACGAGGTCCGCGAGCCGTTCGTGAACCGCCTCAGCGCCATGGTCCACGAGTCCGACATCGGCGCGGTCGCCGCCGTCGCCCTCAGCGAGGACGGCCACGCCGGTGAGGAGTACGTCGTCACCGGCCCGCAGGCGCTCACCGTCGAGGACAAGACACGGGCGCTCGCCGCCGCCCGCGGAAAGCCGATCCGTCTCGTCGAACTGACCGAGGACGAGGCGCTGGCCCAGTGGCGGGCGGCCGGACAGCCGGATGAGGTGATCGATTTCCTGCTCATGGTCTACCGCGACACCCCAGCCGTCGGACGCACCGTCGTGGACACCGTGGAGAGGGTCACCGGGCACCCGCCGCGGAGCTTCGACGAGTGGGCCAAGGAACATCGGGACGACTTCCGTGGCTGAGCTGTCGTCCGTAGGGAACCCCAGGTAGTCCTTGGGGCGGACGCGACGGGATCCATAGTGATGGTGACGACCGCGTCCGCCCTTCCCCTTACCGTTCTTTAGGTGACCGAGAAGACCAGACCCCCCGAATACCGCCTGGCCATGGGGGCCCTGGGCGGCCTCCGCAAGGAGCTCGTCCTCAACGCCTTCGCCTACCGACCCCTGCCACCACTGAGCCCCGAAGGCCCACTGCTCCGCCGGCTGCCGGCGCGAATACGGCGCCTGGCCGTGTGGGCGCCCCATGGCGCCGTGGCCATGCTCTGCTTCTTCACCCTGTTCGCCTGGGGGGCCGCACGGGTCACCGGCTTCAGCTCCACACTGAGCGTGGCGGTGCCCATCCTCGCGCTGGCGATGACGCTGGTACGGCCCGTCGGCGGGTTCTGGATCTCCATCGCGGCCGTTCCCCTGGTCAATGCGACGGGCGGGTACGACGGGGGATCGTGGCCCTGGCCGCCCACCCTCTTCTTCGGCCATCTCTGCGTACTGACCATCGTCACCCTGCGCACCCGCCCCCGCTGCGCCGTGTGGATGTGGCTGATCACCGCGGTGGCCGGGTACTTCACCGAGTCCCTGTTGGACCGTTGGGCCCCGACCAACACCTCCCAGCTGCTCTTCGCCGCCGCAGTGCTGATGCTGTTGGCGACCACCTACCTCGTCCGCAAGGACGCCAAGGAAGAAGTCGCAGCGCAGCAGACCGTCACCGCCGTCGAACGCGATCGGCGCACCCTCCTTGAGGAGCGCACCACCATCGCCCGTGAACTCCACGACGTCGTCGCCCACCACATGTCGGTGGTCGCGATCCAGGCGGAAGCCGCCCCCTACCGGGTCGAGAACCCGCCGCCCGAACTGGAGCAGGCATTCGCCACCATCCGGGAGAACGCGGTCGCCGCCCTGACCGAGCTGCGCCGCATCCTCGGTGTGGTCCGCGCGGAGGACTACGAGGCCCCGGACGCGCCCCAGCCGGTGCTCGCCGACCTCGGTCAGCTGCTCGGCAATGTGAGCGAGGCCGGTCTGCGCACGGACAAGACCATCACCGGAGCCGTGCGCGAGCTGCCCCCGGGCGTCGAACTCTCGGCGTTCCGGATCATTCAGGAGGCGCTGAGCAACGCACTGCGCCACGCGCCCGGATCGACGGCGAAGGTCGAGGTGTCCTACGTGCTCGGCGGCCTCGGACTGCGGATCGTGAACACCGCGCCGCAGGGCCTGGTGAAGCCGTCACCGGGAGCGGGGCACGGCATCACCGGGATGCGGGAGCGTGTGACCATGCTCCAGGGCGAGATGACGGCCGAGCCCACCGAGGACGGGGGCTACGAGGTGACCGCCTTCATCCCCGTGCCCGCGACCGCCACCGAGGAGACCGTATGACCGCCCCGAAGATTCGCGTACTGATCGTCGACGACCAGATGATGGTGCGCGAGGGCTTCTCCGTCCTGCTCAATGCGATGCCGGACATCGAAGTCGTCGGTGAGGCCGTCAACGGGCGGGAAGCGGTCGCGAAGGTCGCCGAGCTGGTTCCGGACGTGGTGCTGATGGACATCCGGATGCCCGAGCTCAACGGCATCGAGGCCACCCGCGAGATCGTCGCCGGCGGCGAGAAGTCGAAGGTGTTGGTGCTCACCACCTTCGACCTCGACGAGTACGTCTACCAGGCCCTGCGCGCGGGGGCGTCGGGCTTCCTCCTCAAGGACGCGTCCGCCCGGCAGCTCGCGGACGGGGTCCGGGTGGTCGCGGCGGGGGAGGCGCTCCTCGCGCCGACCGTGACCCGGCGACTGATCACGGAGTTCTCCAAGCTCGGCGCCACACCCAAGGCGCCCGCGCTCTCACAGGTGGGGGACCTCACCGAGCGGGAGACCGAGGTGTTGGTGCTGATAGCCCAGGGGTTGTCCAACGCCGAGATCGCCTCGCACCTGGTGGTCGCCGAGTCGACCATCAAGACGCATGTGAGCCGCATCCTGGTGAAGCTCGGACTCCGGGACCGCACCCAGGCCGCCGTGTTCGCCTACGAGGCACGGCTCGTCACCCCCGGATAGTCACAGCCGGGTAGCCACACCCGGACGGTCCCGCCGGACGCGTCGACATCGGGCACGGCCGGCAACGCCCGGACGGGCCGGGCCCGAAGGGGCGACCACAGCGCCGGCCACTGCCCACCGACCGGCTCCGCTCGCAAAGGGGCTGGTCACAAACGGGCTGGTCACAAACGGGTTGAGCCTCCTTGCGCACACTGGCCCCCATGGGGTCCACGGGGTTAACGTCCCGCTATGAGCGCACTTTTCGAACCTTGGTCACCCTCCTTCGTTGCCGATCCGTACCCCGCGTACGAGGAGCTGCGGGCGCAGGGGCGCGTGCACTGGTTCGAACCCACGCGGCAGTGGCTCGTACCGCACTACGAGGACGTCTCCGCACTGCTGCGCGATCGGCGCCTGGGGCGGACGTATCTGCACCGCTTCACCCATGAGGAGTTCGGCCGCACCGCGCCGCCCGTCGAACACGAGCCGTTCCACACGCTCAACGACAACGGCATCCTCGATCTGGAGGCACCGGACCACACCCGCATCCGGCGACTGATCACCAAGGCGTTCACCCCGCGGACCGTGGCCCGACTGGAGCCGACCGTGCAACGCCTGGCAGCCGAGTTGGTCACGGACTTCGTCCGGGACGGCGGCGGCGATCTGCTGGCCCGGGTCGCAGAACCGCTGCCGGTGGCGGTGATCGCGGAGATGCTGGGCGTTCCCGACGCCGATCGGGCACTGCTGCGCCCCTGGTCGGCCGATATCTGCGGCATGTTCGAGCTCAGCCCGTCGGCGGAGACCGCGGAGCGTGCGGTGAGGGCATCGGTGGAGTTCTCCGCCTATCTGCGGGAGCTGATCGCCGAGCGCCGCAAGGAGCCGGGCGACGATCTGATCTCCGCGCTGATCGCCGCCCACGAGGAGGGCGACCGGCTCAGCGAACAGGAGATGATCTCCACCTGTGTGCTGCTGCTCAACGCCGGGCACGAAGCCACCGTCAACACCACGGCGAACGGCTGGTGGACCCTGCTGCGGCACCCCGAGCAGCTGGCCCGGCTCCGGGCCGACCACTCCTTGGTGCCCAGCGCCATCGAGGAGCTGATGCGGTACGACACCCCGCTCCAGATGTTCGAGCGCTGGGTGCTGGACGACATCGAGATCGACGGCACGGTCCTTCCCCGCGGCTCCGAACTGGCGCTGCTGTTCGGCTCGGCCAACCGGGACCCGCAGCGCTTCCCGGACGCGGATCGGCTCGACCTCGCCCGTACCGACAACGCGCACATCACCTTCGGTGCCGGCATCCACTTCTGTCTCGGCGCACCGCTGGCCAGGATCGAGCTGGCGGCGTCCTTCGGGGAGCTGCTGCGGCAGGCCCCCACGATGAAGCTGGCGGCCGAACCCCGGTGGAAGCCGGGGTATGTCATCCGCGGTGTGTACGAGCTGCCGGTGGAGCTCTGAGGGGCGTTGCGTACGGGTGGGTCTGCGCGGGGGGTGGGTCTACACGGCGGTGGGTCTGTACGGGGGGTGGGTCTGTACGAGTGGGTCTGTACGAGTGGGTCTGTACGGAGGCGTCGTCGCCGGCGTCGAGGAGTGCGCCGGCGATCGGGTGAATCCGGGGTCCCATGAGGTCATGTCCGAAGGTCCCTTCTGCACAGTGCGACCAGTCCTGCGCAGCCGGAAGCGGCGGCCAGCGCCGTGAGCACCAGCAGTGGGGGCCATTGCACGGAACCTCCCGGGAGCTTCGGCAGCTGACCGAAGGGGGACAGCTCCAGTACCCAGCCGGGCAGGTCGAGTGCCGGTCCGATCCATCCGATGGCGAGACAGACGCCGGCCACGACCCAGGCCGCTACGGAGGCCCGGGGGACCACCCCGTACAGCAGTACCGCGATGCCTCCGAGCAGCCAGACGGCGGGCAGTTGGGCCAGTGCCGCCGCGACGATGGCCCCGTGCCGTTCGCCGTGTCCGAGGGCCAGACCGAGTCCCGCCGCACCGAGGAGCACGACCGAGCCGCCGAAGGCGGTGGCCAGATGGCCGGCGGCCCAGGTCGGCCGGTCCACCGCGGTCGCGAGGACGGGCTCGGCCCGCTGGGCGGACTCCTCGCCGTGCAGCCGCAGCACGGAGGCGACCACGAACAGCCCGGCGACCATGCCGCAGAGCCCCACCATGGCGGCGAGGAACGCATCCGTCAGCCCGGTCCGGCCCCCCATCCGCTCGAAGACGGCCCTGGCCTGCTCGTTCTGGCCGACCAGTTCGGTCGCCCCGTCCGCCAGTGATCCGAAGGCGAGCCCGGCGACGAGGAA
Source organism: Streptomyces sp. NPDC059256 (assembly GCF_042753785.1). NCBI lineage: Bacteria > Bacillati > Actinomycetota > Actinomycetes > Kitasatosporales > Streptomycetaceae > Streptomyces > Streptomyces sp. NPDC059256. The sequence continues at coordinate 712,734 of NZ_JBHYZO010000002.1, forward strand.
TCCGAGGGTCCAGCCCATCAGGGCGCCACGCTGGAGTCGCCAGGCCAGCGCGGCGGGGCCGGTGAGCCGGCCGTGTGCGGGCCCGGGCCGGGTGGGCAGGAAGCTCATGCCCACATCGCGCCGGCCGGCCAGTGCGTACGCCAGGGTGGCCTGCGCGGCGACGGCGAGGGCGAGTAGGAGCAGCACCCACCAGCGCTCGGTACCGAAGGGACGTACCTGTTCAGCCCAGCCCAGCGGGGAGAGCCAGACCAGCGCGGAGGGCTCGGTGGTGGCATCGCCGGCGGCCCGCAGGGCGTAGGCGCCACCGAGGACGGCGGCGGTCAGGCCCCGGGCGAGCCGGGCGCTCTCGGTGAGCTGGGCCATCAGTGCCGCCGTCGTGGCGAAGAGCATCCCGGTCCCGCTGATGGCGAGCCCCAGTGCGAGCGCCCCGGCCGTCGATCCGCCCGGGCCGGCCAGGCCCGCGGTCACCAACAGGGCGATGCCGGCATTGCCGACCGCGGCGGTGAGCAGGGCGGCGGTCAGTGGGGCGCGGCGCCCCACGACGGCGGAGGACAGCATCTCCTGACGGCCGCTCTCCTCCTCCTCGCGGGTGTGCCGGACGACGATGAGCAGGCTCATCACCGCGGCCATCAGCGCCGCGAAGCCTCCGAAGCGCCAGCTGACCAGACCGCCGACGGAGTCGCTGAAGACCGGCCCGTACAGCGCGCGCAGCGAACCGTTGGTGGTCATCGACCGCAGGAGCTCAGCGCGGGCGGCGGGGGTGTCGTAGAAGGACTCGATGGTGCCCGCGCCGCTGACGACCAGGGCGGAGAGGACCAGTACCCAGATCGGGAGCATGACGCGGTCCTGGCGCAGGGCGAGCCGCAGCAGGGGTCCCGTACCGGCGAAGGGGCTGTTGCCTGGGCGCCGGGTGTGGAGCGGGGAGGTGTCCGCCGTGGTGGTCATCGGGGTGCCGTCCGGCCGGTGCGCTCATCGGCGTAGTGGCGTAGGAACAGCTCTTCCAGGGTGGGCGGGCTGCTGGTCAGCGACCGTACGCCGGCGTCGGTGAGGGAGCGCAGAACGGTGTCGAGCTGGTCGGTTTCGACCTGGAGCGTGACGTGGTGGCCCCGGACATCGAGGTCGTGGACGCCGCTGAGCCGGTGCAGTCCGCTGGGTGCGGAGGCCAACTCTGCCGCGATGCTGGTGCGGGTGAGATGGCGCAGTGTGCTGAGCGAACCGGTCTCCACCCGCTCGCCCTGCCGGATGATGCTGACCCGGTCGCAGAGGGTCTCCACCTCGCTGAGGATGTGCGACGAGAGCAGGACGGTCCGTCCGCGGTCGCGTTCCTCGCTCACGCAGTGCTGGAAGACCTCCTCCACCAGTGGGTCGAGTCCGGAGGTGGGTTCGTCGAGGATCAGCAGATCCACATCGGAGGCGAAGGCGGCGATCAGGGCGACCTTCTGGCGGTTCCCCTTGGAGTAGGTCCGCCCCTTCTTCGTGGGGTCGAGTTCGAACCGCTCGATCAGTGCGGCCCGCCGGTCGGGGTCGAGACCGCCGCGCAGCCGGCCGAAGAGGTCGATGACCTCGCCTCCCGAGAGGTTGCGCCACAACGTGACGTCACCGGGGACGTACGCGATGCGTCGGTGGAGTGCGACGGCGTCCTGCCAGGGGTCGCCGCCGAGGACGCGGACGGTCCCGGAGTCGGCGCGCAGCAGACCCAGCAGGACGCGGATGGTCGTGGATTTCCCCGAGCCGTTGGGCCCGAGGAAGCCATGGACCTCGCCGGTCTCCACGGAGAGGTCGAGGCCGTCCAGGGCGGGGGTGCGCCCGAATGATTTGCGGAGCCCTAAGACGCTGATCGCCTGAGTCATGTTCCGAAAGTACGCTCGCTTCACAAAATTGTGAAGATTGGGAAGCGTATAAAGTTGCGTCGGGTGCCCTGGGCAGGGGAGAGGATCGGACCATGACCGAAGAGCAGTCCCCACGGGCGAACTCCCAGCGCGACGAGAAGGCGGTGTCCGACTTCGTCGAGCGGTTCGCCGCCCAGCTGACGGACGCGGGAATGGCCCGGATGCCCGCCCGGGTCTTCGCGGCGATCCTGTCCTCGGACGCCGGCACCATGTCGGCTGCCGAACTGGGTGAACAGCTCAAGATCAGCCCGGCCGCGGTCTCGGGAGCGGTGCGCTACCTCTCCCACGTCACGATGGTCTCCCGCGAGCGCGAGCCCGGATCACGACGCGAGCGGTACCGGGTCCACAGCGACCAGTGGTACGAGGCCCTCGGCAACCGGGACCAGATCGTCAAGCGCTGGGAGGACACCATGCGCGAGGGAGTGGCGAGCCTGGGGCCCGACACCCCCGCCGGGCTGCGGCTGGCCGAGACGCAGGACTTCTTCCACTTCCTGGGCCAGGAGCTGCCGCTGCTGTTGGACCGCTGGCGGGAGCACCGGGAACGGACCTACGGGGGATCCGCCGCGCCCTGACCGCCGCGCCCTGACCGACGCGCACGGACAGACCGGGAGGCCCGAGGCTCGCACGAACGGGCTCGCAGCGCTCGCACGAACCGGCTCGCAGGGCTCGCACGGGCGAGCTCGCATGGCTCGTAGGAACCGGCTCGCATGAACCGGCTCGTACGAACGGGCTCTCGCACCCGGAGAGATTCAGCCCTCCGCGCCGGACGGCAGTGTCAGCCCCCAGGCCCCCGCCTGGAGCGTCCACGTCCTGGTGCGCACCGGGCCCGTGACCATGATGTCCGCCCGATAGCGGAAGTCCGGGCCCGAAACCGTGACCGTCAGCGCCTTCGCGGTCAATGGCTCGGCCGAAGGGCCTGGACGCACCGACTGGACCGGCTGCACCACCACTTCGGCCCGGCCACCCACCGCCCGTACGGTCACCGACTCCACCTCCCGGTCCAGATCGGCCAGCACCACCCCGTCCACCTCCACCCGCAACCGATGCGGACGGACCGCCGAAGGCGCTGGCACCGGTCGCACCAGGCCACGGACCAACGAACGGCAGCTGTGCCACAGGGAGCCCGCACCGGCAGCATGTTTCGATCCGGCCACGGGGATGGTGAGATCCCCCACTACGACCCCGTCACTCTCGTCCACCAGCAGGTCCAACCGCCGCACGGAACCGTCCAGCACCGTGCGCGCCGCCGCGACCGCTCCCTGGGGGACGCCCAGTGCGTGCGCCAGCGCCACCGCGGGCCCGGGACCCACCGGCACCAGGGACAGAGCGCCGTTTCCCAGCCATCGATCCCGGTACAAGAGGGCCACTGCACGCAACAGTGCGCGGTCGTCCCCCACCACGACGGGTCTCCTCGCGCCCCTACGGGCGAGGGCCCGGGCAAAGTCCTCGGGCCCCTCCGGAAGGCAGATTTTCGCCTCCGAGCCTCCGAGCAGAACATCTTTCGCGATCCGCACGGACTCGCCGTCACTTCGGCGGGCGACCGGGTCGATGACCACCAGCAGCTGGTCGTGAGCCGACACCTCGGTCCTTCCTCGGGTAGCATCTTTGTGCAAGAGCCCCTTGCGCTATTGCGCCAGGGGCTTCGTCTATTCCGGGGCAACCGGTCCGCGGACTCAGGCACGGCTCACGCCCCCTGACCCTGGACATGCCCCGCCCGGAAGGGGTGTACGCCTGTGCCCGCACTTGTGCTGCTCGGTGCTCAGTGGGGTGATGAGGGCAAGGGAAAGGCCACCGACCTGCTCGGTGGATCAGTGGACTACGTGGTGCGCTACCAGGGTGGCAACAACGCCGGCCATACGGTCGTCGTCGGCGACCAGAAGTACGCGCTGCATCTCCTCCCTTCCGGCATCCTCTCACCGGGGTGCACCCCGGTCATCGGCAACGGTGTCGTGGTCGACCCGGCCGTCCTGCTCTCCGAGCTGAGCGGGCTCAACGACCGTGGCGTCGACACGTCCAAGTTGTTGATCAGTGGTAACGCTCACCTCATCACTCCGTACAACGTCACCCTCGACAAGGTGACGGAACGGTTCCTCGGTACCCGGAAGATCGGCACCACCGGTCGGGGCATCGGCCCCACCTACGCCGACAAGATCAACCGTGTGGGCATCCGCGTCCAGGACCTCTACGACGAGTCCATCCTGGTGCAGAAGGTGGACGCCGCGCTGGAGTCCAAGAACCAGCTCCTCGCCAAGGTCTTCAACCGACGCGCCATCGAGTCGGGACGCATCGTGGAGGAGATGCTCCAGTACGCGGAGCAGCTGCGGCCGTACGTCGCCGACACCACGCTGATCCTCAACGACGCGATCGACAACGGTAAGGTCGTCCTCTTCGAGGGCGGCCAGGGCACACTGCTCGACGTCGACCACGGCACCTATCCGTTCGTCACCTCGTCCAACCCGACCGCGGGCGGCGCCTGCACCGGCGCGGGCGTGGGGCCGACGAAGATCAGCCGTGTCATCGGCATCCTCAAGGCGTACACGACCCGCGTCGGAGCCGGACCCTTCCCGACCGAGCTGTTCGACGAGGACGGCGAGGCGCTGCGCCGCATCGGCGGCGAGCGGGGCGTCACCACTGGCCGTGATCGCCGCTGCGGCTGGTTCGACGCGGTGATCGCGCGCTATGCGACCCGGGTGAACGGTCTGACGGACTTCTTCCTCACCAAGCTGGACGTCCTCACCGGCTGGGAGCAGATCCCGGTCTGCGTGGCGTACGAGATCGACGGCAAGAGGGTCGAGGAGCTGCCGTACTCGCAGACGGACTTCCACCACGCGAAGCCCATCTACGAGATGCTGCCCGGCTGGTCCGAAGACATCACCAAGGCCAAGACCTTCGCCGATCTGCCGAAGAACGCGCAGGACTACGTGAAGGCGCTGGAGCAGATGTCCGGAGCTCCCATCTCAGCGATCGGTGTGGGCCCCGGCCGCACCGAGACGATCGAGATCAACTCCTTCCTGTAGGAAGGCGTTCACAGGGCTCCCGAGCGGCGCTTCGCGTGAGCGGTACGGGTGCAGGGCGTGGCGCCGAACGCCCTGCACCGGCCGGCACCGGAGTGGGGGAACCCTGCCGTGCGATGTGATGAACGATGCCCGGGCGGACCGACCCCGCCCGGGCATCGTGCTCCTTCCGGCCGGCTTTCGCCGCCCGTGGTGTCAGGCTCGGGGCTCGATCGCAAGACCGCCGACCGTCTGCCCCTCGTCCCGCCGGCCGGGTATCGGGGCCGACCTCGATCACCGCCGTTTCGGGCGCTAGCCTGCGGCTGTGCCTCTCATTGACGATCGTGAGTTCCCTGCCGCCCTCGCAGCCGTGGCCGAGGTCGAATTCGAGTACAACGACGGTGACGGCGTCGATCTGTATCCCTTCGACGAGTTTGTCTCCGCAGAAGAGACCACCGACTGGTTGCAAGCCTGGACCGGCAACCATGAACTGGACGGCGCTGCCTTCCGGGTGTTCGGCAAGGACGGTACCGGCGGGCAGGTGGCGCTCTGGCTGGTGCGGCCGGACGCAGCGCTCATCGAACAGCCGGTGGTGTTCCTCGGTTCGGAAGGGGAGACGGGGGTGATCGCCCGCTGCCTCAGCGACTATCTGTGGTTGCTGGCCGACGGGTTCGGTCCCTTCGAGGTGGTCGAGTACCCGACCCGTGACCCGCACCCGCAAGAGGGGCTGACCGCGATAGCGGAGCGCCATGCACAGGGCCCGCGCCGTTCGGCGCACGAGGTGATCGCCGCCGCTGCGGAGGAGTTCCCCCACTTCCAGAAGACCATCGACGACCTCTGCCGTTGACGCGACGACCTCTGCCGTCGAAACCGGCTGACCCGTGGGGCTGCTGCACCTGACGGGTCCGTCGGCGGGCCTTTCGACCGTGACCCGCGTGAGTACGGTCCCGGAGCATTCCGGGGCCCCTCAGGCTCATTGCCCCGACATCGGCTGCTCAGCGGACGGGGACTTGAAGCTTGGACTTGAAGCTTGGACTAGGACCTGGGCTTGGACTTGGACCTGGACTTGGACTGGAAACGGGCCCGGGCGGCTGGACCGGGCCCGTGGGAATCCGACGCTCAACAGCCGTTGCGCAGCACGCTCCAGGTGATGGGCCCCACGATCCCGTCCACACCGATGCCGCACGCGGCCTGGATGTCCCTCACCGCGGCTTCGGTACGGGGGCCGAAGTTGCCGTCGACACCGGTGGGCCCGACGTCGAAGCCCCAGTACTGGAGCAGACACTGCGCCTCTCTGACCGCGTTGCCGGTACTGCCACGGCGCACGGTGGGCGGGGTCACGGCACCGTGGTAGCCGCAGTAGACGGCGGGAACGGGGGAGGAGGGCGCCACGGACGCTTGGGGCTTGGTAACGGCGGATGCCGGGCTGGCGGCCAACGTGGTGAACGCGCTCACCACGAGCGACACGACGGCCAGGGCCATTCCGACTCTGCGCAGGCTCATCAGGTCTCTCCAATCGCTCCGGACGGTTCAGTCACCTCCCAGGTCGCCATGAGAGGGCTGAACACGCCAAGCGAAACCCCCTGAAACCGCCCTGACGGGGGAGTCGGGAGCAGGGGCGTGCGCACCACTGCCGACCGTGCCCCGCAAGCGGCGGTCAGGGCGCAGACGTTCCGTTCGACGCCGGAGGGCTGGCGCCTGGCTCGATGCTCGCACGCACGTAGATACGGGTGGAGCCGGGTGTGAACTCATGGGCGTAGATGTCCAGACAGTGGTGGACATTGCGCCCCTCGGGAGTGGCGACGTCCCCCTCGCAGAGCCCGCCCAGCCGCATTCCCGTAACGATGGTCTCCGGCTCCGGCAGTCCCAACCGGGCGAAGGGAGCCATCGGCTCGTAGTCCTTGCCCTTGGGGTTGAAATTCTTGATCAATGTGGTTCCCGGTGGGTTCAACGCCGCCAAATAGGCGTCAGCTGCCTTGCTCGGCAAGGTGAACGCAAGAAGCGAGGTGTCCACGCGATCGCTCTTGTAGGCGGCACGCCGATCCGATGCCGTCTGCGGAACGGTCACACCGAGCAGTTCGATCGTCCAGGCCGGAGTGGCTCCGGCCAGCCAACAGCAATCCTTCTCCTTCTGCACCTGCTCGGACATCACACGGTCGCCGAGGTACTGGGCGAGGAGTGCGCCCCCACCGACGACCACCACCAAGGTGGCTGCGATGACGGTCAGCCGGGTGGCGAGGGGGAGTTTCCGGCGTTCGCCGGCGTTCGGATGAGTCATCGGCTCGGGTCCGTCCGTCCGCCGTCGCGACCGGGGTCGGGCGGCTGTGGAAGCGGGTCGGTATTGGGTGCTGATCCGCCCAGATCGTAGTGCTTGACGGAGCTGCTCCCGGCCATGTCGAACTCCTTGGCGTGCCCGACGACGTGCTGTCGACCCATCTCACCGTCCGGGATGGACACGGGGCCGATCTCCACTCCCTTGCCGGCATCCCAGTTGTACCGATCCCAGGCATTGGCCTGGTAGTCGAGGCCGACTTTGGGTTGGCCGTTGGCATCCGGTACGACGGTGATCACCCCAGTGATGTTGGACCGGGTGGAGCCGACTGCGTAGAACCAATTTGGCTCCGTGTTCTTGGGGAACGTGTAGTCCTCATTGTCGGTCTCTATGGGTATCGCTACCGGCCGTCCGCCGTTCTTGTGGAACTCTTCCAGGGCCTGCTCGCGCCACCCTTCCTGATGGCGTCGAATCTGGTTGTCGATATGGCCCCTGAAGTTCTCGTCATCCGCGAGCATCCTGTCCACGGGTAGTTTCAGCGGGTCTCCGCTCCGGCCGAGGTAGTGCTCCATGTGCTTTCCTGCGTCATTGCTGCCGGCCCACTCGGAGCCTGTGATGAGGAGGTGCATCTTCTCCCTGGTGAGCCACTCGTCCGCGCCGGGGCTCTCGGAGTCGAATCTCCCCGACCCTCGATCCGGCGCCGCTTTCTTGACGCTTGGGTTCAACAGACCGCCTGCGAGCAGGTCATCCCGGTGGTTCAGCCACAACTGGGCCCGCCCCTCCGGGCTCAGTGACTGCCACAGCCTCCGCATTTCTGCCCGCTGCTTGTCGTTCGCCTCGTCTCCGAGTGCCGCAAGCTTCATCGCTCGTGGAAGTTGGTCCTGATCGAGCGATGTGTACGTCGCGTGTCCGGCGTTGTGAGGGTCGCCCCCGTGAGTGGCCTTGAGGGCGCGGGTTGCTGCGGCATCGACCTCTGCCGCATGGGTGACCAGACTGGTGAGGGTGTCGGCGTACCACTGGATCAGATCCTCAGTCCGCTGCGACGGGCCCTTCACATCGCAGATCGTCGATACGACCCGCACAGCGCCGTTGCCCGCGTCCGAGACGATGAGGCCGGGGTCCGGTTCGGCCCGCGTCGGATTGCCGGCCGCGGCTTGCCGTACCAGTGACTTCACCCGGTTCTGGATGCGGGTGAGTTCCGAGTGGGCATCGTCCAGTACGTTGTGGACGCTCTGGGCCTGCGCATGGAGATCCGCGAACTCCTTGACCGCGTTGCGGACGAACTCCCGGGTGACCGAGGCATTGACTCCCTGCCATCGGGCGGCCTCGGACTTCTTGAGCATTCCTCCGCTTGCGTCGGCCTTGAGTTTGGCGAGTGCGCCGACCATCGTTTTCCAGTCCGCCACGGCTGTTTCCAGCTTGCCGAGATCTAAGGAAATAAGGTCGGAGTATCCGAATGTGCTCATCTCAACTCCTCGCTACTTGATGAGTCGAGAGATGTCGGATGCCGCGACGGCTGTTCCATCACGGCGACGCAGACTCGCCGCGATTTCGGCTTCCTCGTTGCTGTGTGACTTCTTGGTGTAGTCCAAGTGGTTGGATATATGGGCGCACATCTGGAGGAGGGTCTTCACCTGGGTGTCCCACAGGGAGAGGGTATTGGAGAGTTCACCACCCATGGCCAGGTTGTGGTTCGAGCATTCCTGCGCTGCCCGGGCGGTCGATCCGGATTCGCTCTTTCCGCTGCCGGCGCCAGCGATGTCCGAGCCCTTGCGCAGTTGATCGTGGAGGCGGAACGCCTCGCTGCCAACCGCCCCGAGATCGTCTTGGGTCACTTCGAGATCCGGCTCCGCGCTGCCCGAGCCCCCACCCGGGTCAGGTGCGACTTGATTCAACTGCATTGCTGTCGACTGTCGGTCTTTGGTGGCGGCGATCGCTTCAGCCCACTCGCTATTGAACGTCATGCCTGCTCCCCGTTCGCGTGCTCAATGCGAAATACTCATGTTAGTAAGGGAGTTGGCGACGGGCGAGCTAGTTCGTCCGGTTGTACGTCAGCGGTGAGCCCCCCGATCCCACCAGTTCGCGCACCAGGGTGCCGGAGTCGGTCAGTTCGAGTCGGCTCCACTGGCCGGGGGAGCAGGAACCGCGGTCGCCCTCGTCCAGTCGGGTCGGTCCCAACTCCATTGGGGAGCCGGCCTTCTGGAGGGTTGCGGACCAGCGGCAGTCGTAGGTCGGGCCCGTGCCGGTCAGCACCATCGTTCGGGCGCCCGTCTCGCCCTGGCTGATCACCATCACCCGGGTGTGGGTGCCGTCCTCCGCGCTGAAGGTGGTGGTCCAGGTGCCGAGGAAGCCCTCCGGTACGGCCCCCGTCGGGCGGGGTGATCGAGTGGGGGAGGGGTTGCCGGCCTGGGAGGGGCCGGCTGCGGAATTGCTCGGTCGGGCGTCCGGTTCCGTATGGTCGGGGCCCCTCAGGGCGTAGTACACCCAACTCGCCGATGCCACCGCGATCACCACGGCCACCACACCCAGGGCGATGGCGCGCACATGCGAGGTCGAGGAGCTCGGGGCCGGTGGCGGAGTGTAGGGCGGGGGCGACACAGGCCCGGGGGCGTGCGGCGTGTGCGCGGCGGCCGGTGCGGGGGGCAGACCGCCTGCGACGCCGGACCTCGCTCCCGCACCCCAGGGCGGAGTGGGGCTCTGCCCGGGTGCCGGGGGAAACGCGGGGTTCGGCCCCTGGACGAACGGCTGGACGGAGGGCTGGACGGAGGGCTGGACGGACGGCGTTCGGTGTCCTGGGGCCTGTGCGGGGCCGAAGCCGGGCAGTGGTGCCCGGCCCGGTGCCGCGGCAGAACCCGCGGGCCGGTGTCCTGGATTGCCGGCGTCGGGCGCCAGTTGTGCTGCGTTGGTGGTGCCTTCCGGAGGCTGTTCCACCTCCAGCAGGCTCACCGCGTGGCGTCCCAGTCGGGCGACCAGCGCCGCGGGCAGCCATGGTTCGCCGTCGTCCTCGACGGGAACGCGCTCCAGGATCTCCGCGAGTTCCGGTCGCTCGGACGGGCTCTTGTGCAGGCATGCCCGCACCAGGTCGGCGAGGCCGTCCGGCACGTCCGTCAGTTCCGGTTCCTCCTGCGCGATGCGGTACATCACCGCGTGCTGACCACTGTCCGGCGAACCGAAGGGCAGCCGGCCCGTTGCCGCGTACGCCAGTACCGAGCCGAAGCAGAAGATGTCGGACGCCGCGGTGACACGGGTGGCGCGCACCTGCTCGGGGGCCATGAAGCCGGGGGAGCCGATGACCGAGCCGGTACGGGTCAGACCGCCGTCGGTGGTGGTCTCCAGGGCGCGGGCGATACCGAAGTCGATGACCCGCGGTCCGTCGAGCGTGATGAGGATGTTGGAGGGTTTGAGGTCGCGGTGGATCAGGCCCGCGGTGTGGATGTCGGTGAGCGCATGGGCCAGCCCGGCGGCCAGGATGCGGACCGACCGCTCCGGTAGCGGCCCTTCGGCGATGACCGAGTGGAGCGAGGGACCGGCGACGTACCCGGTGGCGACCCAGGGCACGGCCGCCTCGGTGTCCGCGTCGAGTACGGGGGCGGTCCAGTTGCCCCCGACACGACGGGCCGCCTGGACCTCCTGCCGGAAGCGGTTGCGGAACTCGTCCTGTTCGGCGAGTTCCCGGCGCACGAGTTTGACCGCGACCGTGCGTCCCCGGTCGCTGCGGGCGAGGTACACCTGTCCCATCCCGCCCGCGCCGAGGCGGGCCAGCAGGCGGTACGCACCGATACTCCGTGGGTCCCCGGGCGTGAGTGGTTCCATCGCCGCAAGTCCTCCCCCAATCGCGACATCTGCGGACGGGCTGAGGATAGTGCGCTTGTCACCCTTTCCGGATCGTCTCCATCGCCTGGGACAGTTCCTCCAGTACCCGAGCGGTCTCCGCGAACTGTGCCGTGCCCAGTACCTCCGCCAGCCGCGCCGCGAGTGCCGCATGTCCGGGGCCGAGCCGGTCGACGGCTGCCCGTCCCTCGTCCGTCGGTCGCAGCAGCTTGGCCCGTCGGTGGGCCGGATTGGTCTCGTACGCGGCGAGTCCCCGCTCCACCAGCAGATCGGCGATCCGTTGCACGCTCTGTCGGGTGATCCCCATGTCGCGGGCGATCCCGGCGACGGGCAGCGGCTCGGGAAGGACGGCTCCGAGCACCTGCCACCAGGCCGCGGTGAGCCCCGCGGGGGCGGCGAGTTCCTCGGACGCGGCCAGGAACTGGCCGTTCAGCCGGAAGATCCCCAGCGCCGTGCGGCTCAGTAGGTCCTGCTCGGCACGGCTCATGACGTGCCCACCCCGGCGGAACCCTCGTCCTCCCCTTCGAGGACGGCGTACGCGGAGGCGTCGGAGTCGTGGAACAGCCGGTACCAGGCGTCCAGCTTCTTCCCCTCGTACACACCGAGCCGGGCGAAGACCTCCCGGGCGAAGGCGATCGGTTCGGTCGGGCCGGCGGTGATCAGGTCGCCGTCGGTGACGGCGTCGGCCTCCTGGTAGCGCTCGCCGCCCCCGTACCCGGATGCGGCGAGGTAGTACGACACCGCGCTGGTGTGGTCGCGGTCGTCGAGCAGCCCTTCGCGGGCCAGGCCCAGGGTCGCCCCGCAGATCGCGGCGACCGGGACGCCCGATGCGAGGAACTCACGCGCCTTGGCGGCGAAGGGTGCGAGGTCATGACCGGTGTCCCACCCGGTGGAGCCGGTGAGCAGGAGCAGGGCGCTGTCGGCGACGGCCGCGCCGGTCAGTTCGTCGAGGGCCAGATCAGGCTGGATGCGGATGCCGCCCATGGTGGTGACGGGGTCGGTGGTGAGGCCGACCGTGCGGACGGTGAAGCCGTGCTGGGTGAGCTGGGAGGTGGCGTAGCCGGGCTCCCAGTCGGCGAAGTCGTCGTAGACGGCGAGATGGATGGTCGTGCGGGTCATGGCGTCCTCCTCGGTGGGCCGACAGGCCCGGTAGCTATGACAGAAGACTGTCATATTGGCAGTATGCTGTCAATGTTGATCGGGCCACCCGACAGAACGACGAGGAAAGCGCCCCAGGACAGACAGGATGGTGATGTCGAGCGCCGTCGGGACGTCCGTAGGCTCGCCGGCATGACCGCTCAAGCCCACCCCGCTGATCCCCAGGCCGGCGCCGCCGTGAAGGCCGCAGACCGTGCGCACGTCTTCCACTCGTGGTCCGCCCAGGGGCTGATCGATCCGCTCGCCGTCGCCGGCGCCGAGGGTTCGTACTTCTGGGACTACGAGGGCAAGCGCTACCTCGACTTCACCAGCGGCCTCGTCTACACCAACATCGGGTACCAGCACCCGAAGGTCGTGGCCGCCATCCAGGAGCAGGCGGGCAAGCTGTCCACCTTCGCGCCCGCCTTCGCGGTGGAGTCGCGCTCGGAGGCCGCCCGGCTCATCGCCGAGCGCACCCCCGGCGATCTGGACAAGATCTTCTTCACCAACGGCGGCGCCGAGGCGATCGAGAACGCCATCCGGATGTCCCGGCTGCACACCGGACGCCCCAAGGTGCTCTCCGCCTACCGCTCGTACCACGGCGGCACCACGACCGCGATCAACGTCACCGGCGACCCGCGGCGTTGGGCGTCCGACAACGGCACCTCCGGAGTGGTCCACTTCTGGGCGCCGTTCCTCTACCGCTCGCCCTTCTACTCGACCACCGAGGCGGAAGAGGCACAGCGCGCCCTCCAGCACCTGGAGGACACCATCGCCTTCGAGGGTCCGGGAACGATCGCCGCGATCGTCCTGGAGACCGTCCCGGGCACCGCGGGCATCATGGTCCCCCCGCCCGGCTACCTCCCGGGCGTACGCGAGATCTGTGACCGGTACGGGATCGTCCTCATCCTCGACGAGGTCATGGCTGGCTTCGGCCGCACCGGCAAGTGGTTCGCGTCCGAGCACTTCGACGTCGTCCCCGACCTGCTGACCTTCGCCAAGGGCGTCAACTCCGGCTATGTGCCGCTCGGCGGGGTGGCGATCTCCGAGAAGATCGCGGCCACCTTCGAGACCCGTGCCTACCCCGGCGGACTCACCTACTCCGGTCACCCGCTGGCCTGCGCCGCGGCCGTCGCCACCATCCAGGTCATGGAGGACGAGAAGGTCATCGAGCACGCGGCCCGCATCGGCGAGACCGTACTCGGCCCGGGGCTGCGCGAACTTGCCGAGCGCCACCCGAGCGTGGGCGAGGTCCGCGGTACGGGCGTGTTCTGGGCCCTCGACCTCGTACGGGACCGCTCGACCCGCGAACCGCTGGTGCCCTACAACGCCACCGGCGAGGCGAACGCCCCGATGGCCGCCTTCGCCGCCGCGTGCAAGGCCCAGGGTCTCTGGCCGTTCGTCAACATGAACCGCACCCACACCGTGCCGCCGTGCAACGTCAGCGAGGCGGAGGCCAAGGAGGGCCTGGCGATCCTCGACGCGGCGCTCACCGTCGCCGACGGGTACACCGTCGAAGGCTGACCCCCGCGACACAGCCCCGTGACACAGCCGAAGGGCGGGCCCGGAATCCGGGCCCGCCCTTCGCGCATGAGCGGCTATCCGTGCTGTGCCGACGCCCCGGTCCTCGGGTGTACGTGGAGGGACCAGTACCCCTCCCCTTCCACGGTCAGGAACAGCGGCCCCGCACTGAGCGGGACGGTCTGTGAGAAGGGGCCGACCGCCCGGCTGAGCAGCGGTTCCGGATAGTCGTCGTACTCGTCCTCGGTGGGGAACAGCGGTCTCGTCTTGACGGTGATGTCGTCGTGCCGGGACTCGCTGCCCCAGAACCGCACATCGAGGTTCGCGGACGGCCCCAGATACGCGAACACCTCATTGCCGCGCCCTTCGACGGCGAGAGAGCCCAAGCGCCGTATCGCCGAGAGCGGATGGATCACCACGGTCCAGTTCTCGCTGCCCTCGACCAGCAGGAGCAGCCGCCCTTCGGTGGGGACACGGGCGATCGCCCGACCGCGGAAGTCGGTGAGGCTGGTGTTGAAGTACATGTCGTCCGGCTCATGGCGGGCGGTCAGCGAGTGCACCGAGAAGTAGCCGTCCCCCTCGTTCCGCGCCTCGATCAGGGCCGGCCCGGGCGGCAAGGGGGCGTCGACGGCGAAGGTCAGCGTGCCGTGCCCGCGCTGGGTGAACGGCGTGAACCCGGGGAGCCCGCTGAACGGATCGGGTACGGGGGCAACCGGAGGCGCCGGCGGTTGGTACGCGGGCTGCGGATGCGACGGCGGCTGCGCATACGGATACGGGTACGGCAGCGGTGCGGGGGGCTGCTGATCTGCTCCCGGGGGAGCGGGGTGCCGGTACCTGGCCGGGGCGAGCTGCGGCGTGAAGGGGGCCGGAGCCCCCGGCTGGGGGTGGAAGGGACCCGGCACCGCCGGCTGCTGACCCGCGGCGGGAGCAGCCGGGACTTGGAAGGCGGGGGCGGGTGCGGAAGGGGTGGGAGCAGCCGGGACCTGGAACGCGGGTGCGGAAGGGGTGGGAAAGGCGCCGGGGGCGGGCTGGGGAGCGGGCTGACTGGGCGCTTGCTGTGCGGTCGACGGCTGCGCCACCACGATCCCGAAGTCCGTGGCGAGGCCCGCAAGTCCGGAGGCGTAACCCTGGCCCACCGCCCGGAACTTCCACACCCCGTTTCGCCGATAGAACTCGCCGAGCACGAAGGCCGTCTCCGTGGTCGCGTCCGTCACCGCGAAGTGCATCACGACGGCGCCGTCCGGCCCGATCGCCTGCACGAACAACCCGGGCACCGAGCCGAAGACACCACCGTCGCAGGAGGCCGAGATCACCACGCGCTGGATGACGGGCTCCACCGACGGGAGATCCAACTCCAGCCACTCGGCGCGCTGCCCGACACCCTCCGCGGTCCCCACGTGCCGTACCGAACCCGACGGGTGCTGCGGCTGGTTGTAGAACACCAGGTCAGCATCGCCCCGTACCTTGCCCGTCGCGTCGAGCAACAGGGCGGAGGCGTCCACCGCGGGGACGCCGGGCGCCGTACTCCGGCCCACTGCCACCCGTAGTCGAGACGTGGGGACGGGCACATTGGCGCCTTTGATGATCTGGGTCATGGGGCACATGCTGACAAACGGCCTCGGTGAAGTCGATGGGGAAGCCGCGTGAAGTGCCATCACGCGGGGACTCCGATGTGCGTGATGCGAATGCGGAGGGCGCGGCGGTCGCCACATCAGTCAGAACGGCACGGCTCCACTCCTCTTCGACGGCGATCGGATGGGTGGGCCGTTGTGTGATTTCACGGACATGACGATCTCCACGAGTGCTACACAGGGGAGTTCTGGACGCTGTTGTACGAGGAGCCACCTGTGACATCCGCCCCCGAACCCACCCTTGAGCCCGGTGCATGGAACCGCGAGCTTGCGAACGCCTTCGAGGTGCTCCTGGGCAAGCCCCTCGACGCGTACCCCGCGACGGCCGAGTACGCGCTCTTCACCTGGAACGACGAGATGTCGTACCTGATGTACGAGGACCTCCTCAGCGGTGCGGTCGATATGAGCGTCGATGAGCCCGATGAGTCCGGCGAACCCGATGAGTCCGGCGAACCGGATGAACTGGTCGACGAGGGTGAACACGGCTCTGAGCAGCCGCAGTTCGACTGGGACCTCTGGCCGACGGACCACGAACGGTCGGTCTGGCTGATCGACGAGGGCGCACCGGGTGCGGACGGAGCTCTCGGCGAAGCGATCCACACGGCGTTGAGGGCCGTCTCGGTCGCGCACGACTCCCGGCGGGCCGTGTTCGGCGCGGACCTCGCCCGCGTGCTCGCCGTGCACGGCCTCCCACCGGGCGAGGTCGATCCTGACGATGCCGTGGGCATGGTGCAGTGGCTCCAGCGGGTCCGTACGGGCGGCACGCTGTTCGACGCGATGCGCGCCGCGACGTGGACCACAGGTGGCCCCGGAGCCCTCGTCCCGTTCGAAAGGGAGGCCGAGGTCGAGCCGGCGATGGAGCAAGCCCTGCGCCGGGTCTCCCACCCCCGACTGCGCGATCACCTCAGGATGCTCTGTCTGACGGCACACTGGGCCCGCTCCGACGGCGGGTACTACCTCGGTCCGGGCGAGTGCCCGAACGACCTGCGCTGGATCGCCGAGCAGCCGGGCCATGAAGTGGTGGCCGGTTGGGAGTTCGGCGAGGGGCAGGCGTCCTCGGCGGTGTTCAAGATCAAGTAGGGGTCGTCCGGTCGACCCGGGCCCGGGTCCCGCCCGCACGGTTGACCGAGGTGGGGCCAGGGCGGGGTAGGGCGGGGTCAGGTGCAGGTCAGGGAGCGGGCTCCACCTCCAGGAAGCGCCGTCGGCGTGGGCCCCGGTACAGCAGCGCCTCCCAACCCGCCTTCACCAGCGCGTCCGTGCACCGTCCGAGCTCCGACTCCTCCTCCTGCGCCGCGCCGCTCCCGCTCGGTCCCAGCCAGTCCACGCACACCGTGCCGGGCCCGTCGCCCGACCGCACGCGGTATCCGGTGGCCACTCGCGTACCGTCGGCATCGACCGCGGACGGTGGGAGACCGGCCGCCTCCAGTGCCAGCGCCACGGCGCGTACCGTCTGGGTCAGCTCCCAGGCCGCGGGAGCCGTCCCCGTCAGCCGTCGGATCTGTAGCAGTCCCGCGAACGCCTGACGTACGTCCGCGGCCCGCTCGGCACCCTCCGTCAGCCCCGGGGGGCCGTCTCCCGTTGCCGCTTCGAACACTCCCTCTGCCACCTGTACCTCACCTGTCTCGTACCGACTGGCTTATCGTGTCCGGGACCCCCGCGAAGGAGAAGCCATCGATGCCCAGCCCCGGCAGCACTTCCGTCACCCGGAGCACGCTGCGGCAACAGATCGCGGACGCGCTGCGTGACGAGGTGCTGGCCGGGCGCCTGCTGCCCGGGCAGGAGTTCACGGTCAAGCAGATCGCCGAACAGTACGGGGTCTCCGCCACTCCGGTACGAGAGGCCCTGGTCGACCTCTCCGCTCAGGGGCTGCTCGACTCGGACCAGCACCGGGGATTCAAGGTCCACCAGTTCTCCATCGCCGACTACCGCAACATGGTCGACGCCCGGGCCCTGGTGATGGAAGGCGTCATCCGCCACGCCGAACGCAACGGCCGCACCCGGGTGCGGCCCAAGTCGGTGCTGCCGGTCCGGCGTCGGGCCGAGGAGGCCGCCCGCGCGGCCCGGTGCGGCGATCTGGACATCCACATCGGATACGACCTGCGGTTCTGGTCCGAACTCGGCTCCATCACGGCCAACTGCTACATCTCAGGGTTTCTGCACCAACTGCGCGTACAGGGATGGGTGTTCGCCGTTCCCCATCTTCGGCGGGACACCTGCCGGCGCGAGTGGTTGTGGAGCGGACACGAGGATCTGATCGACGCTGTGACGCTCGGCGATATGACCGCGGCACGCGCGACCATCAGCGGGTACAACGAGCAGGCGCTCACCTGGGCCGATAGGTTGGAACGGTGAGCGCGGAGACCGATCGCGCGGAAACCCAACGCGCGGAGCCTGATCGCCCAGAGCTCGCTCGCGCAGAGACCCAGCCCTCACAGCCGGACCGCCCAGAGTCCCAACACCCACAGCCGGACCGCGCAGAGACCCAGCACCCACAGCCGGACCGCGCAGAGACTCAGCCCCCGTCCGGCGGTCCGTCCTCCGACAATGTGTCCCACGGTCCTTCCGACGACGCGCCCCACGGTCCGTCCGACGCTCCGGACGGGCCGGACCAGGACGAACAGGCACCCGAAGACCCGCCCCCCGCGCCCGACGACCGAACCGAAGCGGCCTTCGCCTCGCCCCTCGTCGACCAGTTCGGCGAAGGAGGCGGTGTGCAATTGAGCATCGTCGTCCCCGCCTACAACGAGGAGGTCCGACTCCGCCCCACCCTGGACGCCATCTGCGCCCACCTCAAGGCCGACGCGGACCGCTGGGGGGAGTGGGAAGTGATCGTCGTCGACGACGGCTCCACCGACGCCACCGCGACGATCGCCCGCGAAGCCGCCGCCAGCGAGCCCCGTATCCATCTGCTCTCCGCGGTGAACGGCGCGAACCGGGGCAAGGGCGATGCCCTGCGCCGAGGCGTGCTCGCCTCCTACGGACGCCAGGTCCTGGTCACGGACGCCGACCTCGCCACCCCCATCGCCGAACTGGACGACCTGGCCGATGAACTCGCGGCCCACGACATCACGGCCGCGATCGGCTCCCGCGCCCATCCCGATTCCCAGATAGACGTACACCAGTGGCGGGTCCGCGAATGGCTCGGCCGCATGGGCAACGGGCTGATACGGGCGGTCGCTGTTCCCGGCATCCATGACACCCAATGCGGATTCAAACTCTTCGACGGAGACAAAGCCCGCGCCGCATTCGCTGATTCACAGCTGAACGGGTGGGGCATCGACGTCGAAATACTGAGATTCTTCCGGCGTGCCGGGTGGCCGGTCGTGGAAGTCCCGGTGCGCTGGTCGCACCAATCCGGTTCCAAACTCAAACCACTGGACTACGGCAGGGTCCTCCTTGAACTCCTGCGACTGCGCACCCGCTCTCTGCATCGCATCGACCTGCTGATCGCCACCCTCTTTCTCCTGGCGTCCTTCCTTCTCTATTCGGAACTCTGGCAGGACCTCGACCGCGGATATCTCAGGGACGCCGGCCAGGACCAGAACCAGTGGGAGTGGTTCTTCAGGGTCACGGCCGACAATGTGGTCCATCTCAAGAACCCTCTGTTCACCACGCTCCAGGGATATCCCGAGGGCGTGAACCTCATGGCGAACACCGTGATGCTCGGCCTCTCGGTGCCCCTCACCCCGGTCACCCTCCTGTGCGGCCCCGAGGTCACCTGGGCGCTGGTGCTGACCTTCGGACTCGCCATGACCGCGGTGTGCTGGTTCTGGCTGATGGTCCGTCGGCTGGGGGTGGGGCGCTGGGCTGCGGCCGTCGGCGCCGCCTTCGCCGCCTTCGCACCGCCGATGATCTCCCATGGCAACGCGCACCCCAATTTCCTCGTCCTCTTTATGATCCCCGTGATCATCGACCGCGCCCTGAGGCTGTGCGAAGGCCGTGCACCCGTACGCGACGGAGTGCTCCTTGGCCTCTTCGCGACCTATCAGATATTCCTCGGCGAAGAGCCGCTGCTACTGGCGGCCATGGGAATGCTGTTCTTCGCACTCGCCTATGCGATCGTGCGTCCGGAAAAGGCGAAGACCGCCTGGCGACCGTTGCTCCATGGAATCCTCATCGGCCTCGCGGTCTGCCTTCCCCTCGTCGCCTTTCCGCTGGCCTGGCAATTCTTCGGCCCCCAGAGCTATACGCACGTCATGCACGGCGCCGACACCCACAACAGCCCCCGTGCCTTCTTTGAATTCGCCGGCCGCTCACTCCTCGGTAGCGATGAGACCGCCGATCCCCTGGCGATGAACCGCACCGAACAGAACGCCTTCTACGGCTGGCCGGTCCTCCTGTTGGCCACGGGAATCGTCGTTCTGCTCCGGCGCGAGGCACGGGTGAAGGCCCTCGCCCTGACCGCCCTCACGGCCGCCTTCTTCTCCCTCGGGGTCAAGGTCCGCATCCCCCACACCGACATCGTGTTCACCGGCCCTTGGCGACTGCTCGCGAACATGCCGCTCCTTGAGTCGGTGATCGAGTCCCGGACGGCGATGATCTGCGCACCCGTACTGGGCATGCTGCTGGCCATCGCGGTCCATCGGCTCACCCTCGGATGGACATCGAAGTCCCGTCGGCCGGCACTGCGCATCGCCGGCTGTCTCGCCGTCGCAGCCGCCGTGCTCCCGGTGGTCCCCACGCCCTACCCGGTACGGGAGCGGGCCGAGGTCCCCGAATTCATCACGGCGGGCATGTACCGGCCGTACCTCGCTCCGGGGGAGTCGATGGTGGTCGTACCGCTGCCCTACCCCGGGAACGCCGAAGCCCTGCGCTGGCAGTCGTCCACCGGACTCGACTTCTCCTTGGCCGGCGGCTACTTCAACGGACCCTGGGGACCTGATCGCATCGGCATCTACGGCTCCACTCCGCGTCACACCTCGAACCTGCTCTACGAGGTGCGCGACACGGGAGTCGTACCGGAGATCGGGCCGGCCGGCCGGGCTCAGGCGCAACTCGACCTGAAGGCGTGGCGGGCGGGTCTGGTGGTCCTGCCGCCGGAGTACCACGAGGAGGCGCTGTACCGCACGGTGTCGGCGCTGGTGGGGCGGCCGGGGGAGAAGATCGCCGGGGTGTGGGTGTGGGACGTGGGAAAACCGCGCGGGGCCCGATGGTGATTTCCGCGCCAGCCGGGTACGAGGCTGGGAAGGCGGCCTTCGCACAACGTATCCCTGGCACTACTCTTCTCTGACCGTCGGGCGCGCCGCGCCCCAACCCGCTGGAGAGCGAGCCTTCCTTGGCCTGTGACCTGTGGCTGGTCCCCCTCGTCGACGTGCTGTGCCACAGCCCCGACAACCCCTTCGCGGAAGAGATCGCCTCCTACGACAAGGCGCTGACCACCGCCGGGCTACCGACGGTCCCCGTCTTCGCCTATATGCCCGGGCTGTCCGGCGATGTGGCCCCCGTCGCGGGTTTCGACTACGACGCCCTGCACTTCCTGCGCCGCGCCTATCTGCTCCAACTGTGCGGACTTGCCGTGACCCCCGTGGACGAACTGGGCGGGGACTACGAACAGTTGCTGGAGATGTTCGAGGCGACCGCGCAGGGCTCGCACCTGGTCTGGCACTACGACCACGCCGGCGCCTACGTCCCCGTCGACTTCACGGCACCGCTGTTCAACGACGAGTTGCTCGCGGGAGGCGGACCGCTGGGCTCGACCCAGGGGCTGCTGAGGGAACTGGAGTTCGTCGCGCCGGCGATCGGGATCGACCCAGCCAACCCTCCGGCACCACCGGTGCCGCCCGAGCGCCCGACGACGCTGGAGGAGCCGGCAGGGCCCATAGCCCCAGACGACGGACCGTTCTCCAGGGAACGTCACGTCTGGTTGGGCCTGCATGCGGCGGCCATTCGCAGTCTGGGACAGGGTTCCATGATCGTGTTCAGCTGACCGGAGCGGCCCGGCCGGACGCCCCGGTGAGGGCGCTCGGCGAACGCTCCACACGAAAGACCCCGGGCGCCTTCGGCGGATTCATGAGCCCGGGGTCCTCGCTGTTCATCGGGGGCAGGCTGCTGGGGCAGGCTGCGCGTCGGCCGTCGGACAACGTCCTAGCGCGGAGTCTCCGGGGGGCGCTGCCGCGGCATGTTGGGGCGCGTTCCCGGTGGGAGCATCGCCCGACTCCCCGGCGTTCCGCCCTCCAGCGGACGCGATGCCCCGGTCGGCGACAGCGGAAGCGCCTGGAGCAGCAGCGGCGCCGGCGCCCCCGCGAACTCCCGCATCCAGTCCGCGGTCTCCGCCTGCACCAGTTCCGTCACGTCCTCCGAGAAGCTGCGCAGGACCCCGAGACAGCGTTCTGCGGCCTCACTCGCCGTGCCCTCCGTCGGCCCGAGGACCTCGCGCACGCTCTCGGAGGCCCAGTCGAACTGGAGCCGTTGGAGGCGTCGCTGCACCGCCTGCGCGGTCGCCACATTGCGCATCCAGCCCGAGGTGACCCCGAAGTAGCGGTCGCAGGCCAGACATGCGGCACCCAGCAGCAGCGAGAGATAGCCCCAGCCGGCCGCCCCCGCCACCATGCCGGTGAGGTCCAGCAGCGGCAGCGTGGCCCCGGTGGCGACCCCGAGGGCGGCACCCGCACGCAGCATGCGTCCGGTACGCCTCTTCCACACCCGGTCGGCCAGGTACCACTCCGTCGTCCGCAGCGCACCCGCCTCCACCCACCGGTACAACTCGTCCAGCCGTTCCGCGGGCTCTCCCCAGTCGCCGAGCGGAAAGGGCCTCCCGGCCAGATCTCCGCGCGCTACCTCGCCGCGCTCCTCCCGGGCCGGCCCCCCGGGCTGCATCTCCGGCTGGCTCACCGGGGCACTCCTCTGTGACTATTTGGCCATGACCGCTACCGAGTGCGATTTCGCGCTACTCTGAGTCATTTGGCGTTATGAAATATGTACGAACGTGCCCGATCTATGCAGCGCACGTTCTGGTGTGCATGTCTTTCCTACCGCCAAATGGTGGGCACTGGGGCGGAAATCCCAGTATTTCCGACCATGTATACGTCGTGATCAGGTAGAGGACCCGCAGGATACTCACACGAAAGAGTTGTCGTCTCTGCGTGCAGCGAGCCGCGCGGTGACCACGTAGGCTCGGCGTACGAACACCGTTGTCGAAGCGCCAGGAGTGACCCGTGATCCCCGGTGGTGGTCAGCCCAACATGCAGCAGATCCTCCAGCAGGCCCAGAAGATGCAGCAGGATCTCGCTCGGGCCGAGGAAGAGCTCGCGCAGGCCGAGGTCGACGGCCAGGCCGGTGGCGGTCTGGTGAAGGCGACCGTCAATGGCTCCGGCGAACTGCGTGCCCTGGTCATTGATCCGAAGGCCGTGGACCCCGAGGACACCGAAACGCTGGCCGATCTGGTGATCGCCGCCGTCCAGGCCGCGAACGACAACGCGCAGACGCTCCGGCAGCAGAAGCTCGGCCCGCTGACGCAGGGCCTCGGCGGAATGCCGGGACTTCCCTTCTGACGGGGCGTGTGAGCAACTAGCGTACGTACGAACCGTAGAAGCACGGCAACCGAAGGAACCGGAAGAGGCAATCCGTTGTACGAAGGCGTGGTTCAGGACCTCATCGACGAACTGGGCAGGCTGCCCGGCGTCGGTCCCAAGAGCGCGCAGCGGATCGCCTTCCACATCCTCCAGGCCGAGCCGACGGACGTACGACGTCTCGCGCATGCGCTGCTGGAAGTGAAGGACAAGGTCCGCTTCTGTGCGGTCTGCGGGAACGTCGCTCAGCAGGAACAGTGCAACATCTGCCGCGATCCGCGCCGGGACCTCTCCGTCATCTGTGTGGTGGAGGAGTCCAAGGACGTCGTGGCGGTCGAGCGGACCCGGGAATTCAGGGGTCGCTACCACGTTCTTGGCGGGGCCATCAGCCCCATCGAGGGGGTGGGCCCCGATGACCTGCGCATCCGCGAGTTGCTCACGCGTCTCGCCGATGGTGCGGTCACCGAGCTGATCTTGGCCACCGATCCCAATTTGGAGGGTGAGGCGACCGCTACCTATCTGGCTCGAATGATCAAGCCGATGGGTTTGAAGGTCACTCGGCTGGCCAGTGGTCTGCCTGTGGGGGGAGACTTGGAATACGCCGACGAGGTCACGCTAGGGCGTGCCTTCGAGGGGAGACGACTTCTCGATGTCTGATGCCATGCTGCACGCGGTGAATCAGGACCCCGCGGATTTCGCGGTCCAGATCGCGGACTCCATCGAGTCCTTCATCGTCGCGACCACGGAAGTCGCCAAGGGCGACGAGCCCGACAGCGCCGTACCGTTCCTGCTGCTGGAGGTCTCGCAACTTCTGCTCACGGGCGGCCGACTGGGCGCGCACGAGGACATCGTCCCGGACGAGCGCTACGAGCCGGACACCGGCCCGGAACCGGACTTCGACGAACTGCGCGAGCGGTTCGCAGTCCTGCTCGACCCGGTTGACGTGTTCTCCGAGGTCTTCGACCCGTACGAGCCGCGCAAGGCCCCCGTGGCCTTCCGGATCTCGGACAACCTCGCGGACATCGTGACCGACCTCCGCCATGGGCTGGCCCACTACCGAGCGGGTCGCACCAGCGAGGCGCTGTGGTGGTGGCAGTTCTCGTACTTCTCCAACTGGGGGCCGACCGCTTCCGCGACCCTGCGCGCCCTTCAGTCGCTGGTCTCGCACGTCCGCCTCGACCAGCCGCTCCAGGCGCTGGACGGGCTGGACACCGACGAGGACGTGGCCGAGGACGCACTGGCGGAGGAAGCCGGCAGGGTGATGGCCGAGGAGATCGCCCTACCGCTGGGTCTGCGGACCACCTGATCCGCGCTGAGCGCCCTGCTCGACCGTCGTCGAGGCCGCCGGACCGCCGTCGAGGCGGACCGACCGTCCGTCGAGGTGGTCGAGCAGCGTTCGCCTTCCTCTGGTGCGGGTGTGCGTGCTGTGAGCCGCCGCACATCTCCGCGTAGGTTCCTGATGGCCGGGGCAAGAGTCGTCCAGAGCGACCGTGATCACTTGCTGAGCGGGGCATCTCACCATGTGACTGCCCCGAGACGCGTCACGGCCGCTCGTTAGACTGAGCCGACCGCAGCACCCGGCTGTGGTGGACATACCGAGCGAGGAGCGCACGTGGGCCTTGTCGTGCAGAAGTACGGCGGCTCCTCCGTTGCCGATGCCGAGGGCATCAAGCGCGTCGCCAAGCGGATCGTGGACGCCAAGAAGAACGGCCACCAAGTGGTCGTCGTGGTGTCGGCGATGGGTGACACGACGGACGAGTTGATCGATCTCGCGGGGCAGGTCTCCCCGATCCCTGCCGGGCGCGAGTTCGACATGCTGCTGACCGCAGGAGAGCGCATCTCCATGGCACTGCTGGCCATGGCGATCAAAAACCTGGGACACGAAGCCCAGTCCTTCACGGGCAGCCAGGCTGGCGTCATCACCGACTCGGTCCACAACAAAGCGCGCATCATCGATGTGACGCCGGGCCGGATCCGTACCGCGCTGGACGAGGGCAACATCGCCATCGTCGCCGGATTCCAGGGTGTGTCCCAGGACAAGAAGGACATCACCACCCTTGGACGCGGTGGTTCCGACACCACGGCCGTGGCGCTCGCCGCCGCGCTGGAGGCCGAGGTCTGCGAGATCTACACGGATGTGGACGGCGTCTTCACCGCCGACCCGCGCGTGGTCCCCAAGGCTCGGAAGATCGATTGGATCTCCTCCGAGGACATGCTGGAGTTGGCCTCGTCCGGCTCCAAGGTGCTACTGCACCGCTGCGTCGAGTACGCACGTCGATACAACATCCCGATCCACGTCCGCTCGTCCTTCTCCGGGCTGCGCGGCACTTGGGTCAGCAACGAGCCGCAGGGAGACCAGCAGGTGGAGCACGCCATCATCTCGGGAGTCGCCCACGACGTCTCCGAAGCGAAGGTCACCGTCGTCGGAGTGCCGGATAAGCCCGGCGAGGCCGCGGCCATCTTCCGCACCATCGCGGACGCCGAGATCAACATCGACATGGTCGTCCAGAACGTCTCGGCGGCCACCACGGCCCTCACCGACATCTCCTTCACCCTGCCCAAGACGGACGGGGCCAAGGCCATCGACGCCCTGGAGAAGGCGAAGGCGTCCATCGGCTTCGACTCACTGCGCTACGACGACCAGATCGGGAAGATCTCGCTGGTCGGCGCGGGGATGAAGACCAACCCCGGAGTCACCGCCTCCTTCTTCGAGGCGCTCTCGGACGCAGGTGTCAACATCGAACTCATCTCGACCTCTGAGATCCGCATCTCGGTCGTGACGCGCGCCGACGATGTGAACGAGGCCGTGCGCGCCGTACACAGCGCCTTCGGTCTCGACAGCGACTCGGAGGCCGTCGTCTACGGCGGCACCGGGCGATGACCGGTCACCGGGGCGATGGCCGGTAAGCCGACCCTCGCGGTCGTCGGAGCAACCGGCGCCGTCGGTGCGGTCATGCTCCAGATCCTCTCGCAGCACAAGGACATCTGGGGCGAAATCCGTCTCGTATCCTCTTCGCGCACGGCCGGTCGAACACTGGTCGTGCGCGGGGAGGAGTGCGAGGTCATCGCGCTCGACGAGGCAGCGCTCACCGATGTGGCGGTGGCGCTCTTCCTGGTGCCGGCGGACGTGTCCGCGCATTGGGCGCCGATCGCCGCCGCCAAGGGCGCTGTGGTGGTGGACAGTTCCGCGGCCTTCCGTCTTGACGACGATGTGCCCCTGGTCGTGCCCGAGATCAACCCCCATGCCGTACGGGTCCGCCCGCGCGGCATCGTCGCCAGCCCGCACGACACGACCCTTGCCCTGTTGCCGACGGTGGGGGCGCTGCACGCCGAGTTCGGGCTCAGGGAACTGGTCGTCTCCTCCTACCAGGCGGCCAGTGGCGCCGGGCGAGAAGCCGTGTCCACACTGCGAGACCAGTTGTCCCTGGTGGCGGGTACCGATTTGGGGATGCGGCCGGGCGATGTGCGTCGGGCCGTCGGCGAGGACGCCGACCCCTTCGCCGCACCCCTGGCCCTCAATGTGGTGCCGTGGTCCGGCACGCTCCAGGACGGTGGCTGGTCCTCCGAAGAACTGGGCCTGCGGGCGGAGACCCGCAAGATCCTCGGGCTGCCCGGCCTGCGGGTGGCCGCGACCTTCGTCAGGGTGCCTGTCGTCACCACCCACTCCTTGGCCGTGCACGCGCGCTTCGAGAACGAGGTCACGGTCGCGCGGGCGCACGAGATCCTGGACACCTCGCCCGGCGTGGTGCTGTGTGACGACCCGGCCGCAGGGGACTTCCCCACCCCCGCCGATGTGGTGGGCACGGACCCGACCTGGGTCGGTCGCGTACGTCGATCGCCGGACGACCCCTGCGCGTTGGACCTCTTCGTCTGTGGTGACAACCTCCGCAAGGGCGCGGCGCTGAACTCCGTGCAGATAGCCGAGGCCATCGCCGCGGACCTGCCGTACTGAGCCTGCCGATCCCTCGGTGATCTCGTCTCGCCGCTCGTCCGGTCCGCTGTCTGTCTGCCTGCCTATCTGTCTGCCTGCCCGACCTTCCTGCCGGTCGCAGCACGGTCCTGCGGGGAGCGGATGATGATCAAATTCCCTGGTCACCCTGGACAAAAGCCCACCTGGCGTTTGTAGGATCAACCCACAGCTATGAGTGACCTGTGCGGAACTTGAAGGTCTGTACCATTTGGTCCGGACTGGGGGATGCCTCAGAATTCGCTGCCCCGGTCTGCAACCAGCGGCCGGACGAGGGCGTCTTTGCGGTCACCTCTATACGGTGCTGCGGAGAATGGGGCATTGGGGAAGAGCGAGTACGCATGAAGTCTGCAGGGACACCGCCAAAAGCGGTGGCGTACGCGTACAACCCTCACGGGGGGAAGCGTGTCCAACATACGTGGCAGAGGTACTCGACATCCCAGGGGTGGTCCAGGTCCGCGGCGCTTCCATGCGCCTGGTCCAGGGCGGTTCAACGACCCCCGTCCGCGGCGCTGCTGTGCGTCCGGTTCGCAAGCCCCGTACACGGGCGCCCGGCGGCATGCCGGTGATCGCACCCATGCCCACCCCCCGTACCACCCGGCTGCCCTCGCAGCGCGAGGGTGCTGACGAACAGATGGCCGCTGGTACGACCGTCGACCACCTCACCGAGACCTACCGGGCCCACTACCGGTCGCTCCTCGGCCTCGCAGCGCTCCTGCTGGATGACACGGCCTCCTGCGAGGACGTCGTACAAGAGGCGTTCATCCGTGTGCACTCGGCCCGCAATCGGGTACGGGACCCTGACAAGACCCTCGCCTATCTGCGGCAGACGGTGGTCAACCTCTCGCGATCGGCCCTGCGTCGGCGCATCCTCGGGTTGAAGCTGCTGTCCAAGCCGATGCCGGACATGGCGAGCGCGGAGGAAGGGGCGTACGACCAACTGGAGCGGGACGCCCTGATCAAGGCGATGCGCGGACTCCAGCGCCGTCAGCGGGAGGTCCTCGTGCTGCGGTACTTCGCGGACATGACGGAAGCGCAGGTCGCCGAGACGCTGGGCATATCCCTCGGGTCGGTGAAGGCGTACGGCTCACGGGGCATCGCGGCGTTGCGCGTCGCCATGGAGGCCACGGCATGAGCAGTGACAGGGAAAACACCGAGCGGGGCCGGCCGGACGGGCCGTTGGACGACCGGACTGGAAACGGAATTGTGAACAACGGGCCGGATATCGAGCCGAGCGGCCACGAAGATCGTGAACGCCGGGACATCGCGCGCACCGACGATGCCGATGGCGCCGCGGACGCAGGTGCCGGCGAGGGCGGCGAGGCTCAGGGCGGGCAGGACCGCGCGAGCTCCGTCGACCACGGCGAAGGCGACACCACGGATGAGCCGAGCGATCCAGGGGGTGCGGGCGGTCAGGCTGGTCCCCTGGGGAAGCCCGGGGCTGATCCCGTCGGAAAGCCCGGTGCTGTGGACGACGCCGACGCCACTGCCGGTGGTACCGCCCAGCCGACGGCTTCGGGCGACGGCCGGATCGACGGTGAAGCTGCTGGTGAGGAGCCCGCGTCGAGCAACGCGGGTGGGTCTGGTGGGCTGGCCGCGCTGGCCGCTCTGGTCGGACCGGGTGCATCGAGCGACCCCGGTGCGCATGCAGGCGCGGACGGCGGTGCGGGCGCGGACGGCGGGTCCGGTACGGGAGCGGCTCGCTTCGGCGACGGCGGCCCGGGGGACGACGAAGAAGCGATCCGCCACCTCCTCCAGGGAGTCGTCCAGGACCTCAACCCTTCGGCCGGTGCGCTCGACCATCTGCGCAGGGCCGTACCCGCCCGACGGGCCCGCAAGCGGCAGGCATTGGTCGGAGCGGCTGCCGCCGTCGTCCTGATGGGCACAGCCGTTCCTGCGTTCGTCCATGTCGCAGGCTCGGAAGGCGGCGACAACGCCCGACCGATCAATGCCGGACACGGTCAGACCGCCCATGGCGGAACCGAGTCCGTGACGGGTGAACCGGAAGGCGACAAGGCCACGACCGGCGGCCCCACCGTCGGCAGCTCGGGCACGCCCCAGGGCACCGGCAGCCCGTCTCCGTCCCGTGGTTCCACCCCGGGGAAGGACGCCAGCAGCGACGGCGCAACCGGCTCCCCGGAGCGGAGTCCGGAAGAGGTTCCGGACGGCGTCCCGGTCTGCGCCGCGGACCAGTTGCAATTCACCTCGGCCCAGGCGACCGGTCCGGACGCCGAGGGCAAGGTCTACGGCTCGTTCAAGGTCGCCAACACCTCCACCGTCAGCTGTGCGGTCGAGGGGCCGGGTCAGATCGGCTTCCAGGCGATGGGCGCCGCCGACCAAGGGAAGATCAAGGTCGTGGACCACACGGCCGGAGACGCGGCGACCGGCCTTCCCGACCCCTCGCAGGAGTCGTCCTCCCTGCTGCTGAAGCCGGAGGGGGGGTACGAGGTGAAGTTCGCCTGGGTGCCGAGCGAGTCCTGTCCGACGGGTCCCACGACCCCGACGGATCCGCCGACCTCGCAGGAGCCTTCCCCGGGGACGGGCGGTGGCCAGGGCTCTGTCCCGGACAACACGGAGACCCAACTCCTCACCACGGAGAACGTCCCGCAGGATGGCAGCATCTCGGTGAGCCACACGGCAGAGCCGGGGGGCCCGAGCACGGACACCACCATCGCCAACGCCTGCTCCGGCACCCTCTACCGCACGGGCATGCTGGGCTAGGAGCGAGCCGGCCCGGTGGGCTCGCGGGTCTTCGCCGGCTGTCCGGCTGTCTGCCCGCTGACCGGCGGGGTTGACCGGGGCGGCGGTGCATCCCCGCTGCGTTCTCGGCCCATGCGCCGCGCGTCGGTTCCTGAAATGCGGGCGCCGAGATGGCTGATGGGCGTTCCGGCGTGGCGCTGCGGCGCGATGATTCGTGCGGATGCAGCGCAGGGCGAGCGGGGTCGTGGGCGTGGGTTCGCGGAGCGAGTTGGCGTTGCGGCTGCGAGGCGCCTCGTTGAGCCGGCCCGGACGTTTGCCCTGCTCGCCTTGCCGCCCGGGTTGCTGGGTTGCTGGGCGGTTGAGCGGGTGCCGCGGCTTCGTTGCTCAGGGGGCTTGAGCCGGTCCAGCCGGTGCATGGCACGACTCGGGCACTGAGCCGGCCCTAGACGGTTGGCGCCGCCGCGAGGATGAGCACTCTTCGCCGTCTAGAGCGGATGGGTCTCCAAGCCGAGCCGCCTGTCGCGTACCGTCTCCGCCTCGCGTCGCACCAGACGGAACCACATGAACAACACGAACGCGGCGAAGACGAACCACTCCCCGGTGTACCCCAGGTTCTGGAACGCCTTCAGGTCCAGCCCACTGCCTTCGGGGATGGACGCAGGCACTGCCACCAATCCCGCATCAGCCTTCGTCAGCGTGACCCATGCGTCATGGACGTCATCCGGCACCAGGTTGACCAGCGATGCCGCACTGATCATCCCCAGCTGACCGCTGGGCAGCCCGCCCCCCGTGTGCACCCCGTCGGTGCCCGCGTTCTCATTGGCCTGGAGAGCGCCGACCACCGTGACCACACCGTCCGGCACTGCGGGCGCCGGCGCACCCTTGGCCAGCCACCCCCGTACGACGGGAAGGGTCCGGCCACCGTCCGTCTTGAGGAGGGTCAGGACATAGGAGCCGCTCTTTCCGTCCACGGTCCGGTCGGGTACGAGGAACTGCTCCCCGTACACACCGGTGGCGCGCGCCTGTCGGCCCGAGGTCTCCTTGTCGACGGGAAGCAGCTCGTCCAACGGCTCGACGGCCATCTCGCCGGGAGCGGGCGCGTCCTGCGCATCCCGATGGGTCTCGACCCGGTCCTCGAACTTCCCGAGCTGCCAGGAACCCATGAAGATGCAGAAGGGGATCGCCAGCACGACGAAAACGTTGATGCCCCACCAGCGGGGCGTCAGCAGGAACCGGTACACGCCCCCACCGTACGGAATGAGACTCCCGGCCCGTGTGCCGCCCCCCTCTCCGAGGGTCGTTCTGCCCCGCCGAGGCTTCCTGCCGTCGGCCAGCGCTCCGGGAGGTCGAGGGCCCGGGTGGATGCGCACGATCCACCGGCCCTCGCTCCCGGAGTCGGTGTCCTCGACTCACGAGCTCACCAGCTCGCCAGCTCACCGGATCACCCCATGGACCAGCTCACCCCGGGCATCGGCCCGGCGCCGAGGCGCGATCAGTCGCGGCCCGCCCCGCTCACCACCTCCGCGAGATGTTTTTCGGCGAAGGCGATCTCCAGAGCGAGCTGCTTGATCCGCTCCTCCACCACCAGCGAGCCATGACCCGCGTCATAGCGGTACACCTCATGGACCGCCCCACGTGCGGTCAGCCGGTCCACGTAGTTCTCGATCTGGCGGATGGGACAGCGCGGATCGTTGACGCCCGCCGAGATGTAGACGGGCGCCCGCACCGCATCCACATAGCTCAGGGGTGAGGACGCCTCGAACCGCTCCGGCACTTCCTCCGGCGTACCTCCGAGCAAGGTGCGGTCCATGGCCTTCAGGGCTTCCATCTCGTCGTGATAGGCCGTGACGTAGTCGGCGACCGGCACTGCGGCGATGCCCAGCGCCCAGGCGTCTGGCTGTGTCCCCAGACCGAGCAGGGTGAGATAGCCGCCCCACGATCCCCCCGAGAGGACCAGCCGGTCTGGGTCGGCCAGCCCGGACAGCACGGCCCACTCACGGACGGCCGCGATGTCCTCCAGCTCGATCAGCCCCACCCGGTGCTTGAGGGCGTCCGTCCACTCCCGTCCATAGCCCGTCGACCCTCGGTAGTTGACCCGAACCACCGCATAGCCGTGGTCGATCCAGGCGGCGGGCCCGGCCGCGAAGGCATCGCTGTCGTGCCAGGTCGGACCCCCGTGGATGTCGAAGACCGTCGGCAGCGGACCGCTCGCCCCTGCGGGTCGCTGCACCAGTGCATGGATCCGCCCCCCGGGGCCCTCCACCCAGACGTCCTCCACCGACACCGACTCCGGTGCCTTCATCCCGGGCGGATCGAGCACCACGGCGCCCTTCGTCGATCGCACCTGCGGCGGGAGGGCAGCCGACGACCACAGGTACTCCACCTCGCCCCCGGGGCGGGCCGTCGCGCCGGAGACCGAACCCGCCGGGGTGTCGATCCTGGCCAGCTCACGCGTCGACAGATCGTAGCGCCACAGCTCGCCTCGGGCTTCAAAACTGTGGGTCACCAGCAGACCCGACCCGTCGGGATACCACTCCGCAGAGACATCGCCGGGCAGATCCAGCGCGAGATCTGATTCCTCACCCGAGGCGACGTCCCAGATCATCGGCTCCCAGCGGCCACGCCGTTGGTGCGCGACGAGCAAGCGGGTGTCCCCGGTGACCGGGGCGAAGCCCAGCACCGCGAGCCCCAGCTCCTCGGTGCCCCCCTTGGTGTCGTCGAGTTCCGCAACGGGGGTGCCGTCCAGACGTAGGACACGAAGCGCCGAATGCATCGCGTCACCGTGCTCGGTGTGTTCGATCGCGACCCATTCACCGTCGTGGGACAGATCACCGACCCCCGCGGATTCGCGATGGCGATAGATCTCAACGGGCTCCGCACCCTCCCGCACGACGTGCAGCGTGGTGCCCTCCTCATCCGTGGACCGGCCCACCACCGAGGCGCCGTGGCGCCCGATCGCGAGCCCCGCCGAGTAGGAAGGCGCCAGCCCCGGCGCTGCGGGGGAGTCCTCCCCACCGCCGAACGGCTGCTTCAGCCAGACCCCGAACTCATCCCCGTCGGTGTCCGAGAACCACCAGATCCACTGCCCGTCGGGGGACAGCACACCATCCGTCGTACCGCTGGGACGGTCGGTGGCCTGCCGCTGCCCACCGGTCGAGCGATCCCAGGCGTACAGCTCGTACGTCCCCGTGGCATTGGACACGAAGAGCGAGCGATGAGGGGCGTCCTCCGCCCAATCGGGGAGGGAAACGCGCGGAGCCCGGAAGCGCTTCTCCCAGTCGGGCATGGATTCAGTGGTCTCAGTCATGACCCCATTCTGCGTCGGACCCCCGACAAACCGTTCGCTTCCTGCGCAGCCTGTGGATAACTTCGAATCATGGACCAACCCCTGCCCCCGGACTGGCGTGCCATCAACCGTTCCAACTGGGACGAGCGCGTACCCCTCCACGTTGCCAGCGAGTTCTATGACCTGGACGGCGTTCGCGCGGGCAAGGAGGCGCTGCGCGACTTCGAGATCGCTGAGGTCGGAGACGTCCATGGCCTCACACTTCTCCACCTCCAGTGCCACATCGGCCAGGACACCCTGGCATGGGCCCGGAGAGGGGCTGCCCAGGTCGTCGGCCTCGACTTCTCCGAACCAGCGGTGGAAGCCGCCAGGGCCCTCGCCACCGACCTCGGCTTCGGCCCCGACCGGGCGGCGTTCGTGGCCGCCGATGTGTACGACGCGGCCGAAGCCGTACCGGACAGCTCGTACGACATCGTCTACACGGGCACGGGCGCCCTGTGTTGGCTCCCGGACATAGAACGCTGGGCCGAGGTCGCCTCGTCCCTGGTGGCCCCCGGTGGATTTCTCTACGTCGCCGAATTCCATCCGCTCACCGACATCCTCGACGACGAGACCGGCTCACGGGTCGTGCACGACTACTTCGCGAAGGAGCCCTGGATCGAAGACACCCCGGGGACCTACGCCGATCTGGACGCCGAGACGGTTCACAACCGCACCGTCGAATGGCAGCACCCCATCGGGGCCGTCGTTTCGGCCCTGTGCGCCGCCGGCCTTCGGTTGGAGTTCCTCCACGAACACGAGGTGTCACTTTTTCCCCGGTTCGCCAATTTCCGGCAGGGCGACGACGGCTACTTCCGATTCCCGTCCGACCGCCCCCGCATCCCCCTGATGTACTCCCTCAAGGCATCGCGGCCACTCGACGGCTGACACCGCCCCCCGCCTGCTGCGGCCGGCGTCCCGTGTTCCCTACGGCGGTTGCGCGTCCTAGGGCTTGTGCGGGCGGGGCAGCCGCACCACGGCTCGGCCGCCGTCGAGATCGACCGTGGAGCGATGAGGGGGTGCGCCGTCCTCGTCGTCGTCCTTCAGCAGCAGGGCGCTCTGCCGCTCGCGCAGTTCGTTCTGCTTTCCGGCGGAGAAGGTGGCGTGCAACTGCTCGAACCCGGTCGCCGACACCTGCCCCTGGCGCTTCCCCAGCCCGGTCGCCCGCAGGATCTGGTCGGCGAAGGCTATGAACACCAGAATGATCACCAGACCCGGCAGGGTCATGAAGACGATGAACTCCATGTCGTCGCTCTCTTCCGCACGCCCGGCTCAACCAGCCTGGGCTGCTGCATCCGGTGCGGCTGTCGCATCCGGTGCGTGTGATCGGCATACGGCCACCGCTGCTGCGAAGCCGGGGTCCACGGGTACATCCGCCAGCAACCAGTCCGCGTTCACCGCGGGCTGTGGACCGGCGCCCACATAGGTCAAGGACAGGTCTTCGTTCAGCCCCACGCCTCGCGCCTTGAGCACGGACTCCTTGCGGGTCCAGCACCGGGCGAAGGCGAGAGGGCGCTGGTCGGCCGGTATCCGCTCTATCTCCCGGCGTTCCGCAGGGTGCAGTTGAGGGGTGACGTCGACGACCGTCGTCGGGCGTGGCAGAGGCTCGACATCGATCCCCACAGGGTCGGACGCGAGGGCGATCAGGACCATTCCCTTGGTGTGGGAGAGGGAGAAGTGCACGGCGTTGCCCGGGAGGACCGGCCGTCCATGGGGGCCATCGCACCGGGTGCAGGATTCCCGCTCCATCACGACGGCTTCCGGGGCCTGTCCCAGCCGTGCGCCGAGAAGGCGGCGCAACGCCACATGGCCGACGGCGTAGGCGTCCCGGTCCTGAGGGCGGATGAACCCGTCGAGTCGCGCCGACTCCGCCGCGTCCAGGACGTCACGGTGGGCGAGGGCATCGACGGCGTGCTCCGCAACCCGACCGACCCAGAGCAGCTCCACCCCTGGGAGAGACGCGGTCTGCTCGCCGTTGAGAGGTGCCTCGGTCGCCATGTGGTGCCCTTCTCCTGGGGGAGCACAAGAATATCCGGGCCGGCCGAGGGAAAACCGGGAGTCGTCGGCCAACTTTCCCGTACCGAATGCGCATGCCAGACGGCCGGACGCCCCTGCCAGGAGCCATCGTCCTGGCCTCGCCAGCGGCCAGGGACTGTGCCCGTCGAAAGCGGCTCCGGTCAGTACCTGCACCGTCATATTTCGCGGAACTGGTGCGATCGGCTGTTGGGACAGTCGGTGATGGGCCCCGCTACAGGAGCCGCGTGCGGTGGCCGCGAAGTGACGAGTACATGGAGAAGCGCATCCGTCCGGGTGGGACTGCCGAGCCACCCGGACGAACGCACAACCACATCTGGAGCGACCCGACTTAGATGTTCACACCGAAGTCCTGGGCGATGCCCCGCAGGCCGGAGGCGTACCCCTGGCCGACCGCGCGGAACTTCCACTCGGCGCCGTTGCGGTAGAGCTCGCCGAAGACCATGGCGGTCTCGGTCGAGGCGTCCTCGCTCAGGTCATAGCGGGCCAGCTCGTTGTTGTCCGCCTGGTTGATCACGCGGATGAAGGCGTTGCGCACCTGCCCGAAGGACTGGCCGCGGCTCTCACCCTCGTGAATCGAGACCGGGAAGACGATCTTCTCGACGCCGGCAGGCACTCCGGCCAGATTCACCTTGATCTGCTCGTCGTCGCCCTCGCCCTCACCCGTGAGGTTGTCACCCGTGTGCTCCACGGAGCCCTCGGGGCTCTTCAGGTTGTTGAAGAAGACGAAGTGCTGGTCGGAAACCACCTTGCCGTTGCCGTCCACCAGCAGGGCGCTGGCGTCCAGGTCGAAGTCGGTTCCGGTGGTGCTCCGGACGTCCCAGCCCAGGCCCACGACAACCGCAGACAGGCCCGGGGCCTCCTTGCTGAGCGAGACGTTGCCGCCCTTGGAAAGGCTGACACCCATGGAAATCCCCTGCGCAATCCGGCGCGGGCCGCGCCTCTCTTGACGATTCCTTGCCCAACCCGGCCAACGACCGACCATGCCCTCCAGTTCCCCGCCCTGGAACTCAATATATAAATCTTGACTTATATAAGCGATAGATGCACTGTAGGCCCATGCACGCGTTCGATGTCCTAGGTGATCCGGTACGCCGTCGAATACTGCAGCTCCTGGCAGCCGGCGAGCAGCCGTCGGGCGCCATCAGCTCCGTGATCCAGAACGAATTCGGCATCAGCCAGCCCGCCGTCTCCCAGCATCTTCGGGTGCTCCGCGAGAACGGCTTCACTTCGGTCCGAGCCGCTGGGACCCGGCGCCTCTACGCCGTCGAGAGCGAACCCCTCAAGGAGGCTGCCGACTGGCTGGACCAGTTCCGGAACTTCTGGGAACAGCGTCTGGACGCCCTCGGTACCGAACTGGCACGTGGCAAACGCGCCCGAGAGCGCGAGCAGACGAGGACTGAACAGCGCGGATCCGCGCCGGAGGAGCAGTGATGAGCGACATCGTGAACCAGATCAACGACATCCGCCGGAAGGTGGGCACCAAGCAGATCCCCCAGGGCGAGGCCCGGACGATCCTGCTGAGTCGCAGCTACCCCGCCGCGGCTGAGGACGTATGGGACGCGGTGACCGACCCCGAGCGGATCAGTCGCTGGTTCCTGCCCGTCAGCGGCGATCTGAAGCTCGGCGGTCACTACCAACTGGAGGGCAACGCGGGCGGTGAGATCCTCCGGTGCGAGCCACCGCAGGTGCTCAAGGTGAGCTGGCTGTTCGGCGAGGACCCGGGCTTCAGCGAGGTCGAAGTCCGGCTGACCCCCGAAGGCGATGGGCGGACGCTGTTCGAGCTCGAACACATCGCTGTCGTCCCTCCGGAGATGTGGGACCAGTTCGGCCCGGGTGCGGTGGGAGTGGGATGGGACCTCACCGCGATCGGTCTGGGACTCCATCTCGCAGGCGCCTCGATCGAGGACCCGGCAGCCTGGCAGCTCTCCGACGAGGCCCGTGAGGTCATGACGCGCAGCAGCGAACAGTGGGGCGAGGCATACCGCGCCTCGGGCGCCCCCGCGGCAACCGTGACGGCTGCCGTCAGCGCGACAACGGCCTTTTACGCACCGGAGAAGCCCTCGGAGGGGTAGCCGGGCGGGACGATCTCAAGGAAGGCGCGAAGTCTGTCGGGCGATTCATCACGGGGATCGCCAAGGGTGCCGCGGAACTCAGCCTGGAGATCACGCTGAACATTGACACCGGCGCCCTCAACTCTGTGGTGGAGGCGTACAACACGCGAGTGAACGCCATGGTGACGAAGCTGGACGCACTGATGGAGCCGCTGAACGAAGCGCACCGTAGCGCGCCGACCTTCCAGGCGGAGGAAGCTCGGGCGCAGTCGTTCGGTGCGCGAACACTCAACGACTTTAATCAGGGACATAAGTACACCGTTGACGGGGACGAGAAGAACCACTTCTTTCCCATCGATCTGGCCGGCCAAGAGGGAATCTCGGGCAGTCATCCCATCGACAAGCATGTGGGAAAGACGGATGAGTAATTGGCCCAGCGTCTCAGAGATCAGCAGACGGTCCGTGCGGATAGGACTATTGCACCGAGAGCGATCTCCACGTTCGCGGATTACGCATCGGCGCAACGACTCACTCAGGCGGTTCTCGACGACGTGGACAATGCTGTTCTCATTGAAAGATGGATCGCCCGTCAGGAAGCCAACTACAACCCAAATTCGAAGTCGAGTTGCGAACTGCACTTTCCCAATGAAGTGACGGGGCGATCAACAAGCCGCGCGGAATACGATGCGCATGGCCTCCAGGCTCCCGCCCGCGATGTCCATGGCGTGAAGGTGACACTCAAGTACGTTCAAGGCATGGAACCGCCCTTCATCGTCCTCACCTCGATGCCAGAGGCTTAGCATGAGTCCCGTGACCGCATACACCGGAGCCGTCTTCAACAACGGATCGATCCGCCGGCTTCTCGACCTGGCCATTGATTCCCGCCGTACGGGCGGACCTTCGCTAGAAGACGAGATCGTGCGCTTCTGTCGCACCATCAGAAACTCGCCAGAAGCCGAATGGGCCATACCGCTGGCAACGGTGTCGGCCCTCCTCGATCTCCTGTCTGAGATGCTTGGGTCGGAAAATCCACCGAACGTTCCGGCCGGCTTTGAGCAGAAATTGAACGATGCGTCGGCCGAACTCGCGGGTCCGGATTTCCTCACGCTTCTCGCTGGTTTGATCCGAATGCAGGACCAGGAGGCAATGCCGAGTTTCGAGAGTCTGCCGATGGCGGCTTGGGAAGCGCGATTGATGTTCCCCCGGATACGGCAGTTCTCGTACTGGGTCGACTCCGGAGAGTACGACGACTTCGAGGAGGGTCTGCGGGCCGGGGCGGCCAGCGAGCATCCGCACGGCTGTCACCAAGAGATGTCAGGGTTGGCAGCCGAACTACAGAAGGCCCTACTCCTCTTTCCGACACCGGATTCCTTGCGTGCGGGGCTCGGTGTCGCCATCCCATGGGCGTCCGAACCCATTCTGCACGCCATCCTGCGGGCTATCCACATCCATTTCACAGAGCAGCACTGAGGTTGCATCCGTGTCGACTCCGAACCGATCCGCCTCCTATCCCGACCGGGAGACCGCCCAGTGGGCGACTCAGCAGGTCGTGACCGCGAACGAGCAGTGCATTCACCGGTGGCTGGCCCAGTCGACTCGGCCGCGACTCACCATCGAGGCCGCCTGGCCCTCGCGGCCAGAACCCGTCGGACGCGTACTGCTCCAGGCGATGATGCTCGCAGGGCGGGACGCCGTCGATGTCCGGGCCGCCCGTGTGATCCTCAGACGGACCACCGAGAACCCACACGGCTTCACCGTGCACGCCACGTTCCCGATCTATCTCTAGAGGCGGCATCCGTGTCCCTGAATCCCCTCGAACACGACCGCAAGTACGGTGAGTTGGACCATGTGGTTCGGTCCTTTCTGGGCCGAACGGCGGACGATGACGAGCCACTCACGGGGTACCTCCGCCACACCTGGCGCACCCGCCCCTGGGCCATCGCCACGGCGGAGCACCAACTGCGGGAGTACGCCGTCAACCCGCCAGGGAGGCTACGGCGACGCCTTGGTGAGTTCTACCCCGTACCGGATGTCGGTCTGCCCGATTCTGAGGTTCAGGCGTGGTTGGTACGCTTGGCTGATCGACTCAAAGACAGTGTTGAGACCGGCCATGCCCCGTCGCCCGCCACCCCGCAGACCCATTGGGAGTGGCACGCCCGCTTCCCGGAGTTGGCCCAGTTTCTCGGCGGCTGGTTCTCCCAGGACATTGCCCGAGGAGTTCGAGGATCACGACGACGCACTCCGGGACTACCTGGACAACACCGACCCGGGGCTGATCGCTCAGCTGACAGGCGAGTTGTATGACTTGCTAACTCTCCCGCTGGATACGAGCCCGACTATGCGCTCGCCTTGGCCGAATTGGGGATGGAGGTCGACCCGCCCGAGCAGTACGCACCCGGAGGCTGGCTCGTCGAGCTCGCCGCACGGCTCCACCGAAGGTGACAGGCCCCCCTTCTTCTACCTGTCCTTTGGCGGCGGACAGGGCTGGGGCTAGCGGTCGATGAAGGCTTGCTCCGCGGGGCTCAACGGAGGGTCTGCCAGGTGCGGAAGTTTTCGCCCGACCGCCATGGTGAGCAGCATGTCGGGGGCGAACAGCCGGGCCGGTGGCCGTTCCATGCTCATGACGTCCAGGAGGGCACGGAGTGCGCGCGGGTTTCTGGATCCTGTGTCGACGGCCCGGTCGATGAACTTGGCGAGGGCGCGTTCGAAGGCGGTGGGCGGGGTGTCGGAGGCGCCAGGGTAGAAGATGTCCTGACCGACGGCGAGGCTCCACGCTGTGTGTACGGGGCCGGCCGCGGCACGTTGGATGCGACGCGCGGTTCCGGGAGTGGTGATCGAGTGTCGGTGGATCGTGGCGCGGAGGGCGACGGCGGTCTGTGCGGCGACGGTGAGGCCGTGCCCGTAGACCGGGTTGTAGCCGGCGACGCTGTCGCCAATGACGGCGAACCCTTCGGGCCAGTGCCGGGCCTTTTCGTAGTAGCGGCGACGATTGGCGGTGCTGCGTGAGGTGGTGACGTCGCCGAGGGGTTCGGCTTTGGCGATCAGGTCGCCGATGATCGGGTGGTCGAGACCGCGGGCGAAAGCGACGAAGTCCTCGCCGCTGGTGGTGGGTTCCCCACCGCGAGAGCCGGCGAGGGTGACGAGCCACCGGCCCCTCTCGATGGGGAGGATGATTCCTCCGCGGCCGGGTGCTTGGGCGGGGCTGGCCTGGACGTTGACGAGAGGGAAATCAGCCGCGCCGTCGGGGGTGCTGTAGATCCGGGTGGCGTAGGTGACACCGGCGTCAACAACCCGTTCAAGCACTGGGAGCAGTCCCAGGGTTTGGAGCCAGACGGGGGCGTGGGACCCGCGACCTGTCGCGTCGACGACGAGATCGGCCTTGAGGACCGCTTCGGTGGCGTGGTGACGTATTCGGACTCCGTCGACGCGATCGGCGGTCCCGGTGAGTTCGTCGACGGCGGTGTCTTTCCTGAGGGTGATCCTGGGATGGGGGAGCACCCTCTCCCGGATCACGGAATCCAGGAGGTCCCGGCTGCATACGAGGTTGTGGTGGTGTGAGCCGTTGAAGCGTCGGAACCATTGCCCGGACGGGGCCTTGGACACGAGGCCGCTCATGATGGGCACCAGGCGAGCACCCTGGCCGGTCAGGTCGTCGACTATGCCCGGGAGTAGTTCCTCAAGGGCCTTGACCCCACCGGACCACACCATGTGTGCGTGGCGGGCTTGAGGGATGCCGCGGCGGGGGTGTGGGCCGTTCGGGAGGGTGTCGCGTTCGATGAGGGTGACGTCGGCGATGTCGGCCAGTACATGCGCGGCGAGGAGACCGCTCACCCCCGCACCGATGACGATGGCGTTGGATGTGGGGGCGGAGGAGTCACTCAAGGGAGATTGCTCTTTCTGTAGTGGCCACCTCTGTGAGAGGGGCAACGACGGTGGCCCGTTCCCGGAGGGCGCAGGAGGAGGGGGCGGGGGCGGCGAGGTCCTGCTTCCATGAGCGGTGGTCTGGACACCAGCCCGATCGACCTCGGCCCCCATGTTTCGCCGCCAGGGAGGAAGGAGGCCCGTTCGCGACCAAGCGAATGGGCTTCAACTTCCCCTTGGCTCCCCATGAGATCCCCTTCGGCCGACGTCTGGAGCGCTCGGGGCGAGGGCCCACCGCACATTCTCCATTAAACGATCATGAGTCGCGAAACCCGCTCGGTTCACTGGGAGTTGCCGGGCGTGGATGGTGTGCTGGACTCGGCTGGGGTGACCTCCGTGGCGCAGAGCCACGATGTCCGATCACCGGGGTCATGGAGGGCGCGATGGTAGGGGAAGGTGCCACGTCCACCGGTCTACTCGTGTGCGCTGCCGTTGACGGAGAGGGGAAGCCCCACTCTGGGTCGCAGCGGTTGGGGTGGTTGGGGGCGTACTCAGGTGCTTCAGGCTCTGGTGCAGTGAGGCGGTCAGCGTGGCCAGTTCCGTGCCACGGGCCCGTGCTTCTGTCAGACGGGCGGCAATCCGTGGGCCCAGTCTGCCTTCACCCCTTCGCAGTCGCCTGCCTCCCATATCGATAGAAGTGCGCCGATCTCTTCGAGGGGTAAACGGCAGGCGCTCGATGGCATCCTCGCCATGCACGCGGTACCCGGACCGTGCCCGCGGCCAGCAGTGGTCCCGGCATCGCCGTAGAACGCAGGGGCATGGCCGGGACCCCAGAGTGCCTGGCGAGTTGCGAGATCTGCACCGTGCTCACACTGCGGCGGTAGAGCTTCGACTCAGGTTGAAGGTGAAGCCCGAACCCTGATTCCGGCCGATGGCGGTGTCATCTCGCGTCTGATGGCCGTGGGCACTGGTACGCGCGTAGCCCCCTTCGGGGTTGCTTCCCCAACAGGATTGGTTTGCAGATAAGTTGATGGATAAGTGATCTTTTTTGGGGGCTGGGATGCCGGGTCGGGATCTGCGAGCACTGTTCAGTACGAACGACCGCACGCTGGGGACTGCGGAGGCGTTTACGAACCGTCAGGCGCAGTGGGAGTTCGCGATGGCCGCGCTCGCCGAGCACCTGCGGCATGTCAACCACTCTGCCTTTGATCCTGAGGACGTGGAGGTTGCCCGGAACAACGTGGTGGTCTTCCATGGGATTGGTGGAATTGGGAAGTCCACGCTGTCGCGCAAATTCGAGGCGTCTCTCGCTGACCCGACACAGCGCCCCACGCAGTGGGGTGCCCCCGTACTGGGCCGAACCCGGATCCTGCCTGTACGGATCGATCTCGCGCGCTCTGCGAGTCCCGACTTCGAGAAGGTCGTGCTCTCCGTCCGCCTCGCGCTGGCCGCCATCGGTCAGCCCCTGCCCGCCTTCGACTTGGCGTTGCGCCGCTACTGGGAGCATCAGCACCCGGGCGATCCCCTGGAGGACTATCTCAACCGCGGTGGCCTGGCCGCTCGGTTCGGTAAGGCGCTGCCACAGCAGATGCAGTCAGCGCTCGCCGACGTGGCCCAGACACTCTTGTTGCCCGGCACGGTGGGCTCGGCGATCGGGCAGGTGACCGGGGCGCTCGTCGGAGCGCTTCGCGAGCGTCGGCAGACCGTGCGGGCACTCGCCGGCTGCGCGCGCCTCGTCGATCTCCTGGAGAGCGAACCGGACCTGGACTCCCTGTCCTACTATCCGCACCTGCTTGCCTGGGAGCTTGCCCGGATGCCTGTAGCGAAGCGGGTCACACCAGTGATCTTGCTGGATGCCTTCGAAGAAATTGGAGACCGCACCCACCGAGACTTCGAACGGCTACTGCAGCGCCTGGTGTGGTTGATGCCGAACGCCTTCTTCGTCATCACCGGTCGTTCCCGCTTGCAGTGGTCTGACGAGGCTCTCCAGGGACAGCTCGACTACACCGGCCCCACCGCCTGGCCTGGCCTCGCCGCCCAAGATGCTCTCCATGCCCGTACGGAGTTCCCTGCCCCCGGGCGTGATCGGCAGATGTTGATCGGCGACTTCTCCTTTGAGGACTGCGACGACTACCTCGCTCGC
The DNA here is from genome assembly GCF_042753785.1 of Streptomyces sp. NPDC059256. Classification (NCBI taxonomy): domain Bacteria; kingdom Bacillati; phylum Actinomycetota; class Actinomycetes; order Kitasatosporales; family Streptomycetaceae; genus Streptomyces; species Streptomyces sp. NPDC059256. The sequence goes on from NZ_JBHYZO010000002.1 coordinate 755,600, forward strand.
CGCCTCTTTGCCGACGGCCGTCCTCTCATCGGCGACTCCATTCGCAGGGTGATCGGGCAGCGCTCGCACGGCCTGCCGCTGTACCTGGACCTCTGCGTGATGAGGTTCCTGGAACTCCGCCGCAGCGGGCACACCCCGCAGCCGCCCGACTTCGACCATGACTTCCCCGCGCTGATCGCCCGCACCGTCTCTGACCTCACCGCCCCGGAGCGTCACGTGCTGCGCTCCGTCAGCCTCTTCTCCTCGTTTGACGTCGCTCTGGCGACCCGGGCCGCGGGTCTATCCCAACAAGCACCCGTACTGCGGCTCGTGGAGCGTCCGTTCATACGGGAGACTCCGTTCGCGTTGTGGCCCTTCCACCTACATGCCCTTGTCCGTGCGACGATCCGGGGCGCCGACGACCAGACTGACGACCGGTGGTCTCCCGCCGACTGGCAGCAGGCCGCCAGTCGGGCCTTCGCCGCTCTCGGGGAGCAGTGGCGGGATGGCTCGGACCGTGACCGGCTGCTTCTCGTGGGCTGCTTGCGTCAGGGATTGGCCATCGCCCGCGACTACCGTCTCGATCTCGGATGGCTCGTTGAGGCCGCTTGGACCTATGTCGGCGACTCCGTGTGGGAGCCGCTCGACCCGGCAGCCAGCCCGGAGGAGGGTGCCGCCGCCACGGCCGTCGCCGCACTCGTGGAGTTGCTCAGCGCACTCGCTCGTCGGCAGCACGAGAACCGGGCCCGCACCGTGGAACGCCTGGTGGCGGTCGCCGATTCTGGGTTGCTCCCTGCGGAGCTGTCCGAGATGGCCGTCTACTACCAGGCCAAGGCGCAGCGTGACCTTGGGCACACCGAAGAGTCCCGGCTAGGGATGCAGGCGGTTGCCGTGGGCGGCGGACGCCTGGCAGCGAACGCCCGTCGAGGGCTCGCTCAACTCTCCCGGCTCGCCGGGGATTTCCCCACGGCGCTTGAGGCTGCCGAACGCCTGGGCTGGGAGGGGCGGCACCATCGTGTCGTCGGCGACGTGTACTGGGTGCAGGGCACCATGCACCTGGCCGCGCAGGCATTCGGAGCGGCTCGGGCAGAGGCCGAAGAACACGGCAAAACCGGGGAGGCAGCCATGTCACAGGCCATGCGTGCCTTCACCCTTGCCTTTACGACCGACCCCACCATCGATGACGAGATTGATCTCGGCGAACGTCTTCTGGCCCAGGTCGATCTGCGGGCTGCGACCCTGGATGTACGGATAGCAGCGCTCCTGCGCGACGCCGGCACCAACACGGGAGTCGAGGACCGGGTACAGGTACTGGCGGTGGAGATCAGCACGTCGGGCCTGCTCTTTCTCCAGGCCAAGCTGGAGTTGGCACGCGCCTTCCACCATGCTGTCCGCGACGACCAGGCGGGCGTCGCGTCCAGCATCAGCCGACTCCATGAGCTGACCCGGGAGGGCTACTACGCCTACTACGTCGACATTGCCCACTTCATGGCCGACCTCGCGCTCGACACCCGTTCCCATGCACGTTGGCTCGATGACCAGCAGACGGTGCGTCAACGGTGGCGCAGCATGGTCATCGACCGAGGCGCTCTGCTCACGTCAAGGCTGACCACCTGATCGCTGTGGCCACCACGTCGTTGTGCATGCAAGTCGTCATCATGTTCGGGCATGACCGCGGCGATCTCATTCGGTGCCAATGAGGCGTCTCGACCGGGCTCCGGTTCGTGAACCCTGAACGAGGGCGACAACAAATGGGGCCGCCGGGCAGCATACGGGCGGTGTGGGTGGGCAACGCATCCCGTCTCGGAAACGAGTTGATCAACACCGACGCCAAGACCGAAGCGTTTGAAGCGGTACTTCCGCTGCCTGATGTCTGTCCCACCGCGCTATGGCTCCGCTGGCAGGCGCAGGAAGCAGCGGAAAAGGCCACAGGGGAGATGGACGGATTCGGATTTCGTGTTCACCCCCGCGACGGGACTCCGATCGAGCCACGGAACTTCAACCGGGAGTTCAATCGGCGGTGCGAGCGGGCGGTCCGCTTCATTCGCGTACATGACACCCGGCACACCTGTGCGTCGCTGCTGGCGGCCCTCGATGTACACCCGCGGATCGCTATGCAGATCCTTCGGCATTCGGAGATCGCGGTGACCATGGAGGTCTATACACACGTCCCGTCCGCCGAGACCCGGAAGGCTCTGCGGAAGCTGGGCAAGGCCCTGGACGGCAGCAAGCCCAAGCCCAAGGGGAAGAAGATCAAGAAGTGCCCCGGCGGTCGCCGGCAGTCATAGCGATTGCTGTACCTCGCTGCTGTTAAACACCCAGAGGACCTAGTGTAACTATCACACTAGGCCCTCTGAACAGTGTCGGGGTGGCGGGATTTGAACCCACGACCTCTTCGTCCCGAACGAAGCGCGCTGCCAAGCTGCGCTACACCCCGATGTCACCGCTCGCGTGGCGACATCGATTACTTTAGCCCACCCACGCCCCCAGGCGAAATCCGGTTTGCGCGGCCCCGTGGGCGTCCGCACGGTGTTCCGGCTGGGTTTTTGGGTGGGGTCGAGGTCAGGTCTTTTCGACCAGGGTGAGCAGGGTTACCTCAGGTGGGCAGGCGAAACGTACCGGTGTGTAGCGGCTCGTTCCGCAGCCGGCGGAGACATGGAGGTAGGAGGTGTTCCCCGCTGCCTCGTGGGTCGACAGGCCCTTGACCCGGTCAGTGTCCAGGTCGCAGTTGGTGACCAGCGCCCCGTAGAAGGGGATGCACAGCTGACCGCCGTGGGTATGGCCGGCGAGGATCAGGGGGTAGCCGTCGGCAGTGAAGGCGTCCAGTGCGCGGAGGTAGGGGGCGTGCACGATCGCCAGGGAGAGATCGGCGTCCTTCTCGGGGCCGCCCGCGACCTTCTCGTACCGGTCGCGCTTGATGTGGGGATCGTCGAGGCCGGTGAACGCCAGCTCGTATCCCTCCAGCTTGAGCCTGCCCCGCGTGTTGCTCAGGCCCACCCAGCCTGCGGCGTCGAACGCGTCCCGCAGTTCTTCCCACGGGTTGTGGACCACGCCGACGGCCGGCGCGTTGCCGTTCAGCCCGTGCTTTCCCTGGGCCTTCTCGAACAGGTACCGGGCGGGATTGCGGAGCGTGGGCCCGTAGTAGTCGTTGGAGCCGAAGACGTACACGCCCGGGAACTCCATGAGCGGGCCGAGCGCGTCCAGGGTCTCCGGGACGCCCTCCGGGTCGGAGAGGTTGTCGCCGGTGTTCACCACGAAGTCCGGCCGCAGGCCCGCGAGGGACTGGAGCCAGGCACGCTTCTTGCGCTGACCGCTGACCATGTGGATGTCCGATACCTGGAGCACCCGCAGAGGGCGCATTCCCTTGGGCAGGACCGGGACCGTGATCCGTCGGAGGCGGAAGGAGCGGGCCTCGATGCCGGCCGCGTAGGCGATGCCGGCCGCTCCGACTGCCGTGATTGCCAGGGGAACTCCAAAGCGTGCGCGCATATGTCCATCGTCGCAGACAAGGGGGTACGAAGTGACGGGGTGGGTCGAGTTAATGATCACTCGGCCCTTGCGGGTGCCGCTCGGGCGGGAGCCCCGGACCGTAGTCGTCGGCGAGCGCGGACGCAGGACCTCCGCGAAATGACCAGGCAGGTCCGTATCCTCACCTGCCACACTGAGCCGTATGACCACGCTCAAGTCCAAGCTTCACGATGACCTGATCGCAGCGATCAGGGCCCGCGACGAACTGCGCACTTCCACCTTGAGGCTGACCCTCTCGGCCATCACCACCGAAGAGGTGTCGGGCAAGAGTGCCCGCGAGCTCTCCGACGACGAGGTGCAGAAGGTGATCGCCCGCGAGGCGAAGAAGCGCAGGGAGGCCGCCGAAGCCTTTGCCAATGGTGGACGCGCGGAGCAGGCCGAGCGCGAGCGGGCCGAGGGTGAGCTGTTGGGGGAGTACCTGCCGCAGCAGCTCACTGATGACGAGCTCCAGCTGATCGTGGCCCGGGCTGTGGACGAGGCCAAGGCGGACGGTGCCGAGGGGCCCAGGGCCATGGGTGCCGTGATGAAGAAGGTGAATCCGCAGGTCGCCGGGCGGGCCGAGGGCGGTCGTGTGGCCGCCACCGTGAAGCGGCTCCTCGCGGGCTGACCGCGGGGCCGTCGAAACGGTGGCCCGAGCGGTAGGTGCGCAGGTCTCGGCACCTGATCATGTTCGTTCGGGACGAGTGGTCGGTTGTCCCGCGGGGGCGGCCACCCTTGCACCGACCGCGGTCAGCGGGAGAGCCCTCGCACCCCATGGTGCGCAGCAGAGTTCCTGATGTGGACCGGTCACCGGCCCCCGACCGTCGAAGGGCTGGCACCGGACACATCGGGACGTACTGAAGGGCCGAGGCATCACCATGCCTCGGCCCTTCAGTGCTTTCCGTCAGTCTCCTGCGCCGTCGCCGCCGCCGTTGTCCCCGCCGCGGTTGTCGCCGCCCCCCGTCTGGTTCGAGGGGAGGGAGATACCGGGCCAGGGTTGCTGACCGTCGCCGCCGGATCCGCCGTTGTCTCCCGGCCTGCCGTCTCCCGGCTTCCCGTCGTCGGGCCGGCCTTCGTTGCCGTCGCCGCCGTCGCCGCCGCCGCTGTCCTCGCCGTCCTCGTCCGGCTTCTTACTCGGGTCCGGACCGTCGGGGATCGACACCTTGTTGAAGGTGGGTGCGTCCCAGCCTTCCAGCGCGCCGTTCATCGCGTCCCGCCAGATGGGGCCCGGGACCTGACCGCCGAAGACCTTGGAGTGATAGACGTCGCCGATGGTGATGTTCATCATCTTCACCTGCTGAGTGGGGCTACCCACCCAGACGGCACCGGACAGGTTGGGCGTGTAGCCGACGAACCACGCGTTGCGGCGCTCGTCCGTCGTACCCGTCTTGCCCGCGTTGTCGCGGCTCGACAGACCCGCCTGCTGGCCCGTGCCGGAGTCGACCACACCGCCCAGGAGGGTGTTGATCGTGTCCGCGGTCTGCTCGTTCAGCACCTTCTCGCAGGTGCTCTGCGGCACCTTGAGGCTCCGGCCGTCCGCCGTGCGGATCGACTCGATGGCGGTGGGGCTGCAGTACGTCCCGCGGCTGGCGAACGTCGCGTAGGCACTGGCCATCGTCAGCGGCGAGATCGCGGTCGAGCCCAGCGTCAGCGGGGAGGGAGCGACCGGCAGTTTGGTGCCGTCGCCCTGGGTCACCCTCAGCTTGTCGGTCATCTCGACGACCGGGCAGAGCCCTATGTCCTCGATCATCTGGACGAAGTAGGTGTTGACCGACATCTCCATCGCCTTCTTCAGCGCGTACGGCCCCACCTCCTTCTCGTTCTCGTTCTCCAGGACTTCCTTCGCCGAGTTGTGCCAGGTCCCGCCGTCGCACATGGGGATCGAGTCGGGGTACGGCATCTGGTACGGCGCCGGATAGACCTGCGTCGGGGGCCTGCCCTGCTCCAGGGCCGCCGCCGCCACGAACGGCTTGAAGGTCGATCCGACCGGGAAGCCGTAGTTCGAGCCGCCGGCCTTCTTGTCGACGGAGTAGTTGATCTCCGTCTCGTTCTTGCCGTATCCGTACGGGCGGGACTGGCCCATGGCGAGGACCTTGCCGGTACCGGGCTGGACGATCGTCACCGCGGTGGCGACCTTGTCCGACTTGTACACGTGCCTCTTGATCGACTTCTGGGTCGACTTCTGCGCCTGCGGGTCCAGAGTGGTCTTGATCGTCAGCCCGCCGCGGTCCCAGACCTTCCGGCGGTCGTCGCGGGTCTTGCCGAACGCCTGGTCGGATAGGAAGGACTTCCGTACGTAGTCGCAGAAGAAGCCGGCTCCGTTGACCGCGGTGATGCAGCCGTTCTTCGGCTCGCTCACGTTGAGCTTGATCGGGGTGGCCTTGGCCCGTGCCGCTTCCTCGGGGGAGATGTCACCCACCTCCAGCATCCGCTGGAGGACGATGTTGCGGCGCTTGGTGGCCTCTTCCGCGTCGTTGACCGGGTCATAGCGGCTGGGCGACTGGACGAGACCGGCGAGCAGCGCGGCCTCCTCCAGATTCAGGTCCTTCGCCTTCTTGGAGAAGAAGCGCTGGGAGGCAGCCTCGATGCCGTAGGACTTCTGGCCGAAGTACGTGATGTTGAGGTAGTTCTTGAGGATTGTCTTCTTGCCCAGCTCTTCCTCGACCTGGATCGCGTACTTCAGCTCCTGGATCTTGCGGCCGAGGGTCTGTTGGGTGGCCGCGGCGAACTTCTCGGGGTCGTCTCCCGCTTCCTCGACGAAGACGTTCTTCACGTACTGCTGCGTCAAGGTCGACGCGCCCTGAGCGACCCCGCCGCTCGTCGCGTTCTTGTTGAGCGCTCGCAGCACGCCCTTGAGGTCGATCGCCCCGTGCTCGTAGAAGCGCGAATCCTCGATCGCGACGATCGCCTTCTGCATGTGGGGCGAGATGTCCTTGAGCGGCACCACCGTGCGGTCGCGTGAGTACACCGTGGCGATCAGGCCGCCTTTGGAGTCCAGGATGGTGGTGCGCTGACTCAGCGGGGGGGTCTTGAGGTGGGCGGGGATCTCGTCGAATCCCTTCACCGTTCCCTTGGCCGCGAGCCCCAGTACCCCGAAGGCCGGCAGGGCGATGCCTGCCAGCACGGCTCCGGAGAGCACGCTGACACCGAGGAACTTGGCGGCTTGCTGGGTCCCGGTCAGACCACCGCCCGAGCGCTTTTTTGGCATGAAGGCAGCCTACGTTCTCATTCGCCGGACATACGTATAGGCCTTGGCCTAAGCTGCTCTCAACTGTCACAGCAGTGCGGTTTTGTATCAAGGCATTCCCCGATTCCGCAGCGAGCCTGTTGCAAAGCGCCTAGTCACAAGGGCGGCAACGGAGAGCGAAGCGGAATCGCAGGGTCCGTGTCCGAATTCGCATTCCATCCGTGTTATGCGCCCTCTGGTGCGTGCTGTGACTCAGCTCTTCTGCCCCGGTTTGCCGGGTTCCTCACGCATGTCCTCTGCTCACCCCCCCGAGTGATCTGCTTCGTGCGCATAGTCCGTTCGGGCCATTCAAGATTGGGCCCGAAGGGGGTGTTGCGCTGTGCCTGCCTTCCGTAACGTCCTCAACTGGCAGCGGTGAATATGCCGCTGCCGCCGTGGGGGAGCCTCGATTCGGGAGAGGACGGCGCCGGGATGGGCTGGGTAACCGACTGGAGTGCGCAGGCAGCCTGCCGCACTACCGATCCGGATGAACTGTTCGTTCAAGGAGCAGCGCAGAACAGGGCCAAGGCGGTGTGCACCGGATGTCCGGTGCGGACCGAATGCCTGGCCGACGCCCTCGACAACCGGGTGGAATTCGGTGTCTGGGGCGGAATGACCGAAAGGGAGCGGCGTGCACTTCTGCGCCGACGTCCCACGGTCACCTCGTGGCGCAGACTCTTGGAGACCGCGCGCACGGAGTACGAGCGCAGTGCGGGCATTCTGCCCGTTGGTCTCGATGATGATGAGACCTACGAGACGTACGCAGCTGTGGGGTAGTCACAGCGGGGAGACTCCCCGCAGGTGTACCACCTCGCACGATTCAGTCGACATGGAATCCACCCGTGTCGGAACACAACAGAGGCACCACAGGTACTACGGATAGGACGGGCAGGACAGGCTTGCGGGAGCCTGTTCGCCGAGTCCCTTCAGCTACCGGGCTCTGTACCGGGCCACGGGCCTCATCTGTCGGCTTCGTGCTGCCATGTGTGCTGCTGCCCCTCCTCTTACTCCGTGCCGGCTAAGCATCCGGCTCCGGGCGATGCGTCCCGGTCCTTCAACTCAACCGCCCTTATGCGGTGACGCCCTGTCAGGGACTACCGAGGTCGCCCCCTCCTCATTGCCGGACGCCAGTCCCGGGCACGATCGCCAGGGGCGTCGAGCAGGTCTCTCACTGGTGCCGTTTCGACTGTCTGGCCCTTCGGTCCGTACCGGTCGCGGGGGAGCTGACCGAGTGTCCGAAGTCTCCAGCGCAGTCGCCAGGACTTCACTGTCCGGCGATCGAGTCTCCTGCGGCGGCCAGTTGGTCACCGATGGCCCTCAGGCCCGCGAGGTCGTGAACATCGCCGGGGAGAGCTGAGACCTCGGCTACTGCCACTTCCGGGTGCAGCGCGGTGAAACGGTCGCGCGTTCGCTGCTCACGCGCGAGTACCTGCATCCTTTCCGCATGAAGACGCAGCAGACCGGCCGTCAGTTGCTCGGCAGTGGGGTCCGCTGTGGTGGATACGACCTTCTGGGGCACGTGGGCATCATCCATGGGCTGCGCGGTATGCGCGGTGTGCTCGGGAGTGTTGTCCTGCTCGGGGTTGTGCGCCGGTGTGTGGCTTTCGGGCGGGGGTTCGGGAGAGGCGCCCGGAGCCTCACGAACACCAGTCTTCCCGCCCCTCTGATCCACAATGCCCTCACCATCAATATTTTCTGACGTAATTCCCGAGGCGAGGATCTCCGCTGCTGCGAGGGCCCGTTCGGCGGAGAGCTGGGCGGCTCGGCTTCCGTGTACGCGGTTCAGCACCAGCCCGGCCAGCGGCATTTCCTCCTCCGCCAAGCGCTCCACGAAGTACGCGGCCTCCCGTAGGGCGTCCCGCTCCGGAGCGGCCACGACCAGGAACGCCGTACCAGGCGCCTGAAGCAGACGGTAGGTGGCATCGGCGCGGGTGCGGAAGCCCCCGAACATGGTGTCCATCGCCGACACAAACGTCTGGACGTCCCGCAGCAGCTGACCGCCCAGCAGTTTTCCCAGAGTGCCCGTCATCATCGTCATGCCGACGTTGAGGAACTTCATCCCCGCCCTGCCACCCATCTTCGCCGGGGTCACCAGCAGCTTGATGAAGGTGCCGTCGAGGAAGGATCCCAGTCGCTTGGGAGCGTCGAGGAAGTCCAGGGCACTGCGTGACGGAGGCGTGTCGACGATGATCAGGTCCCACTCGTCCCGAGCGCGCAACTGCCCCAGCTTCTCCATCGCCATGTACTCCTGCGTACCGGCGAAGCCGGCCGAGAGCGACTGGTAGAAGGGGTTGTTCAAGATGGCCCGGGCTCGCTCGGCATCCGCGTGCGCCTCGACGAACTCGTCGAAGGTCCGCTTCATGTCGAGCATCATGGCGTGGAGCTCACCGGACGAACCATCGACGTTGCCCTCTATGCCCTTCACCCGGCGCGGGGTGTTGTCGAGAGAGTCGATGCCCAGGGACTGGGCCAGTCGTCGAGCCGGGTCGATGGTCAGCACCACGACTCGACGGCCGCGTTCAGCTGCACGTACCCCGAGCGCCGCAGCGGTGGTCGTCTTGCCGACGCCTCCGGAGCCACAGCAGACGATGATGCGGGTGGCGGGGTCATCGATGAGCGGGTCGACTTCGAGAGGCGTTGCCGACGCGTCCAAGGTCATGTGCCGGTCCCTTGCTTCCGCAGTTCCTTCGACAGTTGGTAGAGCCCTGCGAGATCGACGCCTTCGCTCAGCAGGGGGAGTTCATGCGTGGGCAGGTCCAGCCGGCTCAGCGCCATTCGCTGGTCCCGCTCCAGACCGACCCGCTGGGCGTGATCGGCCGCCTGCTCCAACAGCGGAGCGACGAGTTCGTCGGCACCGCTCACGCCCGCCGCGACGAGGGTTCTGGCGATCTCGGACCTGCGGTCGCCCGCGGCACTGTTGACCGCCTGCTCGTCCAGGAGGTGCGGACGGACCATGTTCACGATCACACTGCCGACCGGCAGATCGGCCGCGCGCAGCTCCGCCACCCCGTCCGCAGTCTCCTGAACCGGCATCTCCTCCAGGAGAGTCACCAGATGGACCGCGGTCTGGGGGGACTTGAGGACCCGCATCACCGCCTGGGCCTGGTTGTGTATGGGACCGAACTTTGCCAGCCCCGCCACCTCGTCGTTCACATTGAGGAACCGGGTGATCCGGCCGGTGGGTGGCGCGTCCATGATGACGTGGTCGTAGGCGTAGGCGCCTTGTTTGGTCCGCCGGCGCACGGCCTCGCACGCCTTGCCGGTGAGCAGTACGTCTCGGACTCCAGGCGCGATCGTGGTGGCGAAGTCAATGGCGCCGAGCTTTTTGAGCGCGCGGCCCGCGCTGCCGAGCTTGTAGAACATCTGGAGGTAGTCGAGCAGCGCTCGCTCCGCATCGATGGCCAGGGCGAAGACCTCACCACCACCGGAGGCGACGGCGATCTTTCGCTCCTCATAGGGGAGGGCCTCGGTCTCGAACAGCTGGGCGATGCCTTGCCTCCCCTCGACCTCGACGAGAAGAGTTCGCTTTCCCTCGGTCGCGAGGGCGAGCGCGAGGGCGGCGGCCACCGTGGTCTTACCGGTGCCACCCTTGCCACTGACCACCTGGAACCTGCTCACGCATTCGAGCCTAACCAGTTGAACCACGACCTACGCACGAGGTGGTGTGCGGGCTGCGTCACGTGGGCATTGCCGGCCGTGCTTCGGGCGGGCGTTCCTCGGCTCCTGGGGCGTTCCGTCCGATGAGGACCGCAGCCGTTGATCCCGTTCCGCAGATCGAAGCCCTACGGACTCCTCGGGTGCGGAGAGACTGTGCTCTGCGGCTACAGTCGCCTCCATGACCAAGTGGGAATACGTCACCGTGCCTCTTCTCGTGCACGCGACCAAGCAGATTCTGGACACCTGGGGCGACGACGGCTGGGAGCTCGTCCAGGTCGTGCCCGGGCCGAACCCCGAGCAGCTCGTGGCCTATCTGAAGCGGGCGAAGTCCTCGTGAGCGGCGCCGTGGAAGCCAGGCTGGCGGAGCTGGGCCTGACCCTGCCGGAGGTGGTGCCACCGTTGGCGGCCTACCAGCCGGCCGTGATCTCGGGCTCGTACGTCTATACCGCGGGCCAGCTCCCGATGGTCGAGGGGAAGCTTCCCGTCACCGGCAAGGTGGGGGGCGAGGTCACTCCTGACGAGGCCAAGGAACTGGCTCGCACGTGCGCACTGAACGCACTGGCCGCGGTGAAGTCGGTCACCGGCGATCTGGATCGCATCGCGCGGGTCGTCAAGGTCACCGGCTTCGTTGCTTCGGCGGCTGACTTCATCGGTCAGCCTGCGGTGCTCAACGGCGCCAGCGAACTCCTCGGCGAGGTCCTCGGGGACAAGGGTGTGCACGCACGCAGTGCAGTGGGCGTTGCCGTGCTGCCGTTGGACGCACCGGTCGAGGTCGAGATCCTGGTGGAGCTCACCCAGGTGTGAGGCTCCGAGGGTCGACTGCGGAGTTGGAACAGTGTGGCGCTGTGCTGATCCGCATTGATGTGTGATCCGCCTGTTGTGCGATCCCCAGCCAGAGCCGGTTTCAGGCTCGGCGGGGTCGGTCACCTCGGCCTCGATGGACGCCTCGTCCGATGGCCTGAGGGCGCCATTGCATAGGTTCTGAGTGTGGGAGGTCCGGTCGGGTCACCGGCCGGACCTCCCACTGCGGCCCAGGGCCGATGTTCCACGTGAAACCTCGCCCCGCCATCTGCGCCGACCCATACGCAGGGCCGTTGGGCGGTCCTCTACAGAGTGCTGGTGGCGGTAAGGCCCCGGTCTGAGGCAAGCGACGGCTGAGACCTCCCAGGGCTCCTGTGGGTGACCGGGTGACCCCTCGAACATCCACGCGCCAGCGCATACCATCCGGCCATGTCCAATGGTCAGTGGTACCCACCGGAATGGCCGGACCGGATTCGCGCCCTCGCCAGCGGCGACCTCGTCCCTGCGGCGCCCCGCCGGGCAGCAACCGTGATGCTGCTGCGCGACACGGTGGACGGTCCTGTGGTCCATATGCTCCGCCGACGCGCCTCCATGGCCTTCGCCGGCGGCGCTTACGCCTACCCGGGTGGCGGAGTGGACGACCGGGACTCCCGTCCGATCGGTTGGGCAGGCCCCTCCCTCGCCGAGTGGGCCGCCTGCCTCGGCGTGGACGAGGCATCGGCACAGGCCATCGTGTGCGCAGCGGTCCGGGAGACCTTTGAGGAAGCGGGTGTCCTCCTCGCAGGCACCACGGAGGACGCGGTGGTCGGCGATACGACCGATGACACCTGGGAAGCGGATCGGCAGGCCCTGGTCCTTCGTGAACTCTCCTTCGCCGACTTTCTGGACCGCCGCGGATTGGTGGTGCGGTCGGACCTGCTCGGTGGCTGGGCTCGGTGGATCACGCCCGAGTTCGAACCACGCCGCTACGACACCTGGTTCTTCGTCGCCGCGCTCCCGGTGGGCCAGCGCACCCGGAACGCGTCCACCGAGGCCGACCGCACGGTGTGGATCCGGCCGGCCGATGCGGCCGACCAGTACGACCGTGGAGAACTGCTGATGATGCCGCCCACCATCGCCACACTGAGGGCGCTGGCTCCCCATGCCACGTCAGCGGACGCCCTCGCGGCAGCGCGACACCAGGACCTCACCCCCGTACTGGCGACCGCCCGGATGGTCGGCGGGGAACTGCTCCTCAGCTGGCCGGGACATGAGGAGTTCACCAAGAACATCCCCATAGGGGGCCCGCGATGACGGATGCAGCGGCCCTTCCCGGCCAACCCCGCGGTGGCGCCCTTTCCGGGCCCGCCACGGCTCGTACGATCAATGTCCTGGCTCCCAACCCCTCCGCCATGACCCTTGACGGCACCAACACCTGGATCGTCTTCGAACCGGATGCCGATGTGGCCGTCGTCATCGACCCGGGACCGCTCGACGACGTTCATCTGCGCAATGTCATGGCCACCGCCGAACGGGCGGGCAAGCGGGTCGCGCTGACGCTGCTCACCCATGGACACCCCGATCACGCCGAGGGCGCGGGGCGCTTTGCCGAGCTGACCCGGACAGCCGTCCGCGCCCTGGACCCCGCACTCAGACTCGGCGACGAAGGTCTCGCCGCCGGCGATGTGATCCGGACCGGTGGCCTGGAGTTGAGGGTCGTTCCCACCCCCGGACACACCTCGGACTCGCTCTGTTTCCATCTACCGGCCGACGGCGCGGTCCTGACCGGGGACACCGTGCTGGGCAGGGGCACCACGGTCGTCGCCCACCCGGATGGCCGGCTCGGCGACTATCTGGACTCGTTGCGCCGACTGCGTTCGCTGACCGTCGACGACGGCGTCAGTACGGTGCTTCCGGGCCACGGGCCCGTACTGGAGGACGCCCAGGGCGCCATCGAGTACTACCTGGCCCATCGGGCCCATCGGCTGGCTCAGGTGGAGACTGCGGTCGAGCAAGGCCACCGTGAGTCGTCTGACGTGGTCGCGCGGGTCTACGGGGACGTGGACAGAACGCTCTGGCCTGCGGCGGAGCTGTCCGTCCTCGCGCAGTTGGAGTATCTGCGGGAGCACGGGCTGATCTAGCCCGCAGGGGCCGTGTACGAGGTCCGTACGGCCGGGTGCGAGCCCTGTGCACCGCCCGGCGCAATGATCCGGGCGAGGGCGGAAACTCGCTCTGCCCGAGGCCGAACTGTCCCGGCCCCCCGAGCGTCTGAAGCCATGGGCTGTGTTTTACGCTCCGCTTATATCTCGCATTTGACCTTGGGGGGACCCGGAGTGTTCGTTCTCTTCGTGCTGCTGCTCATTGCTGCGGCCGTACTGTTCTTCGTCGGCCGGAGCAACGACCAACGGGGGCTCAAGCTAGGCGCTTTGGGCGCGCTGATAGCCGGGCTGTTCGCGGGCGTGGCCAGCTGCGTGCACATCATCAGTGCCTATGAGGTCGGTGTTCCGGTCACTTTCGGCAAGGTGGGGAAGCCGCTGACCTCGGGCTTGAACATCACGTCACCGTTCACCGATATCACCACCTTCTCCACCCGTCCCGTGGACCTCAGCCTCTCGGACAAGGACGTGGTCGAGGTCCGCTCCAACCAGGGCGGTGTGATGTACGTGGAGGTCACGGTCAAGTGGGCGGTGACCCCGGCCAAGGCGGTTGAGCTCTACCGGCTCGCCGGCAGTGAGGGCGCCATCCAACAGCGGTTGGTCTTTCCCGACAGCCGAGAGATCATCCGCAATGTCTTCGCCCGCCACACCAGCGAACAGGGCTACAGCTCCGCTCGGGAGAAGATCAACGCCGAGATCGGTGATCTGATCCAGGAGCGACTGGCCCCCCGGGGCATCGCCGTCACCACGGTCAACCTCCGCAATGTGAAACCGTCCGACCAACTGCAGGGTCAGATCGACCGCAAGATCCAACAGCAGCAGGCGACCGAGCGGGCGACCGAGGCGGCTCGTACGGCCACGGCGGAGGCCGAGCGCCGCAGGATCGAGGCCGAGGGCATCGCCCGGGCGAACAAGATCCTGAGCAACTCGCTCACCGACAAGATCCTCATCAATCAGTGCATCGACGCCTTCAAGGAGGCGGCAGCCAAGAACCCGGTGTACGCGGTGCCCTGTGGGGGCAGCGGCGCCAACCCCCTGATCGTGGACGGCACCAAGAAGCAGTGACGGCCAGGTAGCGCGAGCCGTACGGCAAGGGCCGCGTGAGCCATACGGCAAGGGCCGCCCCGGGAGCAATCCCGGGGCGGCCCTTCCTCTTGGCGCGAGGCGGTTTGGCACGAGGTGGCGCCGGACAGCGTCCGCACCTACCTGATCAGCGAGAACGCTTGGCCAGCCGTTCCACGTCCAGCAGGATCACGGCTCGTGCCTCAAGGCGCAGCCAGCCGCGCTGCGCAAAGTCCGCGAGTGCCTTGTTCACGGTCTCTCGGGAGGCGCCCACCAACTGGGCCAGCTCCTCCTGGGTGAGGTCGTGGACCACGTGGATGCCCTCCTCCGACTGCACACCGAAGCGGCGTGACAGATCGAGGAGCGCCCGGGCGACGCGCCCAGGAACATCGGAGAAGACCAGGTCCGACATCTGGTCATTGGTCTTGCGCAGTCGCCGGGCGACGGCGCGCAGCAGTGCTGTGGCCACCTCGGGCCGTACGTTCAGCCAGGGCTGGAGGTCGCCGTGGCCCAGACCGAGGAGCTTGACCTCGGTCAGTGCCGTTGCGGTCGCGGTGCGCGGTCCGGGGTCGAACAGCGAGAGCTCGCCGATCAGCTCGCCCGGGCCGAGGACGGCGAGCATGTTCTCGCGCCCGTCGGGGGATGTGCGGTGGAGCTTCACCTTGCCCTCGGTGACCACGTAAAGGCGGTCACCAGGGTCGCCTTCGTGGAAGAGTGCGTCGCCGCGGGCGAGCGTCACCTCACTCATCGAGCCGCGGAGCTCCGCGGCCTGCTCGTCATCGAGCGCCGCGAAGAGCGGGGCGCGCCGCAGAACGTCGTCCACGAGTTCTCTCCTTGTCGACCTGCTCAGGGACCGTGGCCCCCATGATGCCGGACCGTACGGTGCCCGTCCGGGGGACACCGCGTGGGACAGCGTGGCTGCGGCAGACCCCTGGCAAGTAAATATTCGTGCGATCAATCACAACAAGTCTGACGCACTGGAGCGTCTGTTCGTGCGGCAGGGGCCCGATTGGGTCCTGATTACCTGTGACCGGGGCGGATGTCAGTGGTGGACCGTAGGGTGGCCGAGTGTCCAATTTGCCGGTGAGAGCGCAGGCCGAGGGGGCTGGAAGAGTGGCCGAAAAGCAAGATTCCGCTGTGGGCGAACATGCGCCGTCCGGTGCTCCGAAAGCCGCAAAAAGCGCGAAAAGGTCAGGGGTGCGGAAGCCCGAGTCCCGGTTGGCGATGGTCCGTCGCGCCCGCCGGATCAATCGTGAGCTGGCCGAGGTCTATCCGTACGCCCATCCGGAGCTCGACTTCCGCGACCCCTTCGAACTCCTCGTTGCGACGGTCCTCTCCGCTCAGACGACCGACCTCAGGGTGAACCAGACCACGCCCGCGCTGTTCGCGAAGTACCCCACCGCCGACGACATGGCCGAGGCGGCACCGGAGGATCTGGAGGCGATCATTCGGCCCACCGGATTCTTCCGTGCCAAGGCCCGGTCGCTACTCGGCCTCTCCGCGGCGCTACGGGATGACTTCGGCGGCGAGGTCCCCGGCCGACTGGAGGACCTGGTGACCCTGCCCGGAGTCGGACGGAAGACCGCGTTCGTGGTTCTCGGCAATGCGTTCGGGGTGCCCGGCATCACGGTTGACACGCATTTCGGCCGTTTGGTGCGGCGGTGGAAGTGGACCGAACACGAAGACCCGGTCAAGGTCGAGACGGACATCGCCGCGATCTTCCCCAAGTCCGAGTGGACGATGCTCTCGCACCGGGTCATCTTCCACGGCCGTCGGGTCTGCCACGCGCGCAAGCCGGCGTGCGGCGCCTGTCCGATCACACATCTCTGCCCTTCCTACGGAGAGGGCGAGACGGACCCGGAGAAGGCGAAGAAGCTGCTGAAGTACGAGTTGGGCGGGCAGCCGGGCCAGCGGCTCAACCCTCCGGCGGACTATCCCGGCCGGCCCGCCCCTGGGTTGCGGGAGGCCGGATGAAGGAACGATCCCTGCGCTGTGGGGCGTTGTGAACGAGGGGGTGCCCATGCGCACAGGAGACGACACACACGACACGACATACGAGACGCCTCGCGCCAGCGGCCCGTTCCGTCCCGCGGTGACGGCGGGGAGCACGGCCGTGTTGCCCGGAGTGGCAGCTCCCGGCGACGTCGTTGCGTCCTGTCTGCCCGAAGCCGGTGATCTGGCTGCTCCGCCCGGAAGCGCGCGCTCGGGGACGCTTCCGACAGGGCAAGGCATCGACCCGACCCTCCGTGCGAGGGCGGCCGGTACCGGCGCAGCCGAAGTGGACGACCGGGCGGTGACAGGGGCCCCGAGTAGGGCTCCCCGGGGCCCGGCCGACAGCCCGGCCGGGGCCGGATCGCCTGCCGCATCAGCGCAGGCTGCTCCTGCCCTTCGTACCGCGGCGTGCGCGGGTGACCCCGTCGATCCGCGGCCTGCACCTCGCGAGGGCCATGAGTCGACTGGGCACGATCGGTCGCGCCGGGCGTCGAGCCCGTCCAGACATCGGACCGCTGCGGACCGTGTCTCTCCCGCGGGCCGTATGTCTCAGGACCCTCACACCGTCCGTGGGTCCGAGGTGGCCGTCACCGCCGACGGCCTGCCGACCTGGCTCCACCCCGTCGCACGGACCGTGGGCGGCGTCGCGCCCGAGCAGCTGAGCCGATTCCTGCCGCCCAAGAACGGCAGAGGACGACAGTCCGCAGTCCTGGTGCTCTTCGGAGAGGGCGCGACCGGCCCCGAGCTGCTGTTGATGGAGCGGTCCGGCACCCTGCGCGCCCACGCCGGTCAGCCCTCGTTCCCGGGCGGCGCCCTGGACCCCGAGGACGGTGATCCGACGACCACCGGACCCCTCAGGGCCGCCCTTCGAGAAGCCGAGGAGGAGACCGGGCTCGACCCCTCGGGTGTGCAGGTCTTCGGAGTCCTTCCCAAGCTCTACATTCCGGTGAGCGGATTCGTCGTGACGCCCGTACTGGGATGGTGGCGCACACCCAGTCCGATCGGAGCGGTCGATCCCGCGGAGACGGCACGCGTCTTCACCGTGCCCGTGGCAGATCTCACGGACCCGGCGAACCGGGTCACGACCCTCCATCCGAGCGGTCACCTCGGCCCGGCGTTCACCGTGGAAGGGGCCCTGGTCTGGGGCTTTACCGCAGGGGTGATCGACCGACTGCTGCACTTCGCAGGCTGGGAACGGCCTTGGGACCGCGAACGTCAGGTCCCGCTCGACTGGCACCCATGACAGGCTGACCCTCCGAACCTGCCGGCTCGAAACCGGCGACGACCGGACCGGGGTCCGGCGTTGAAGCGATGGATCTGCGAGGCAAATGACGGTGAATGTGCTGGACATCCTGCTGCTGGTCGCGGCCGTGTGGTTCGCGATCGTCGGCTATCGGCAGGGCTTCGTCGTCGGCATCCTCTCGGTGATCGGCTTCCTCGGCGGTGGGCTGGTCGCGGTCTATCTGCTGCCCGTGCTCTGGGCGGAGGTGACCGACGACGGCTCCGAGGTGTCCACGACCGTCGCTGTCGTCGCCGTCGTGGTCGTCATCATCTGTGCCTCGATCGGCCAGGCGTTCACCACGCACCTCGGCAACAAGCTCCGCCGATACATCACCTGGACCCCCGCCCGGGCCCTGGACGCCACCGGTGGTGCGCTCGTCAACGTCATCGCGATGCTCCTGGTCGCCTGGCTGATCGGTTCCGCGCTCGCGGGGACCGCGCTGCCGACTCTCGGCAAGGAGGTCCGCAGCTCCAAGGTGCTGCTGGGAGTCTCCCGAGTGATGCCCGACCAGGCGTCCACCCTCTTCACCGACTTCACCACAGTCCTCGCGCAGAACGGACTCCCGCAGGTCTTCAGCCCCTTCTCCAACGAGCCGATCACCGAGGTGGAGCCCCCCGACCCCGCTCTGGTGGGCAGTCCGGTCGCAGAGCGTGCCAAGAAGTCGATCGTGAAGGTCGTGGGCACGGCACAGAGCTGTAGCAAGGTCCTCGAAGGAACCGGGTTCGTCTTCGGCGAGCGTCGGGTCATGACCAACGCCCACGTCGTGGGAGGTGTCGACGAGCCGACCGTCCAGATCGGTGGCGAGGGCCGTCGCTACGACGCAAAGGTCGTGCTGTACGACTGGCAGCGGGACATCGCCGTACTGGACGTCCCCGACCTCAAGGCCAAGCCGCTGCGCTTCGCAGACCCCGACGCCAAGACCGGGGACAGCGCGATCGTGGCGGGCTTCCCCGAGAACGGAGCGTACGACGTGCGCTCGGCACGGGTGAGGGGCCGCATCAACGCCAACGGGCCCGACATCTACCACCGCGGCACGGTCCGGCGCGATGTCTACTCGCTGTACACGATGGTTCGGCAGGGCAACTCGGGCGGTCCGCTGCTCACCCCCGACGGTGAGGTGGCCGGAGTCATCTTCGCCCGTTCGCTGGACGATCCGAAGACCGGCTACGCCCTGACGGTCGATGAGATCACCGAGGACATTTCGGCCGGGCTCTCGGCGAATCAGCAGGTGGACAGCCAGGGATGCGCGCTGTAGCCCTCTGACCGGGCCTCCAGGGCTCTACGGGAGCATGGGGAGGGTGCGGGGCTCTACCCCCAGCGCTGCGGCGTTGCTGCTGGACGTCGGACGACCAGGCGCCGGCGAGGCGGTCGGCGGTTGTACAGACCGATGGCGGTGCGTGAATCTGGTGGTGTGCAAGCCGACAGTGTGCGGGCAGTGCAGTGCTGGCCGACCGAGTCGCCCGCCCGAGCTGCCTGGCCGTGGCGCCCGCCTCGCGGTGAGACCACGTGGGCGCACGGAGTTCCCGGCGTGACGAAGCGCGGCGAGGCGCGACAAGGAGTGCAGGGACGAGCCCGCTGCGGGGATGGGACATGTGCCGTGCGCAGCCCGAAGTAGCGCACCTGGCCTTGCCCACTCCGTCAGCGGCAGACGCCCGGCACCTGATCGACGGCGGACACTCCAAGGCGAGTCCGCCTCCACGGCAAGGGCGCCGCAGATGGCTGGATCTCGCCCGGCAGGTCCTAGCCGCGCGAATGCCGAAGGCGAGCTGAGACCCAGCGCGCGCGCCGCCTCAGAATTCGTGGAATGCCCA
Organism: Streptomyces sp. NPDC059256; assembly: GCF_042753785.1. Taxonomy (NCBI): domain Bacteria; kingdom Bacillati; phylum Actinomycetota; class Actinomycetes; order Kitasatosporales; family Streptomycetaceae; genus Streptomyces; species Streptomyces sp. NPDC059256. The sequence continues at coordinate 775,052 of NZ_JBHYZO010000002.1, forward strand.
TGCCCTGTGCAGAGTGCTCAGGCCCCTGACCTTGCGGGCCATCACTGCTGTGGGTGCTCGGGCCATTGGCCGAGCGACGGTTGCGTGCGGCGTCACCGTAGTCGTACGTCCAACCCATACCGGGACCTGTGCCCGTGGCCCAAGGTCGGTAACCGTACTGAGGGCAGCCAATTGGCCTATGCGCGGGGCAAGTGGCTGTTCGTCGGACGCCTGTTCCCTGCGCGTGTTCCCTGTTGCGGTCGGGGCACCTCGGTAGAGACCCGCCCCGGCGACGAACCGTCAGTTGGACCACCTTCGGCAACGGCTGCCAGCTCGGCGGAGCTCCGCGCCCGCTACCGGTCCGGTTCGGGATCCTTGAGCCAATTGATCAGCTCCGACGAGAAGGCCACCGGATCCTCCTCGTGCGGGAAGTGCCCGAGCCCGTCGAACAGCCGCCAGCGGTAGGGGGCTTCCACATACTCCCCCGACCCGGCGGCGCTTCGCGTGCGCATGGCCGGGTCCAGAGAACCGTGCAGATGGAGGGTGGGCACCCGAACCGGCCGCTTCATCCGACGATTGAACTGGATGCCGTCCGGGCGGGCCATCGACCGCACCATCCAGCGGTACGGCTCGATCGAACAATGCGCCGTCGACGGGATGCTCATCGCCCGCCGGTAGGTGTTCAGCGTCTGCTCATCGGGCGGTTTGGGTCCTGACCAGCTCTCGATCAGCTCTCCCACCAGGGTCGCACCGTCCGCGACGAGTTGACGTTCCGGCAGCCAAGGGCGTTGGAAGCCCCAGATGTACGAACCGGCCCTGCTCTGCGAGAAGTCCGAGAGCATCGCCGACCGCCAACGGCGAGGGTGCGGCATGGAGGAGACCGCGAGCCGGCGCACCAGCTTCGGCCGCATCACCGCCGCCGTCCACGCCAGGTAGCCACCGAGATCGTGCCCCACCAGCGCCGCGTCCGGCTCGCCCAACGAGCGCACCACCCCCGTGATGTCGAGGGCCAGGTTCGCCGGGTCGTACCCCCTGGGCGTACGGTCGCTTCCTCCCACACCCCGCAGGTCCATGGCCACTGCCCGGTAGCCGGCGTCGGCGAGCGCGGTCAACTGGTGCCGCCAGGTCCACCAGAACTGCGGAAAGCCATGGAGGAGCAGGACCAGTGGTCCATCGCCCATCTCGGCGATGTGGAAACGCGCGCCGTTGGCCGCCACGTCGCGATGGGTCCAGGGACCGTCGATGCGAACGGGACTTCCACTACCGGTGTCAGGGGCGGTCATGCAGACGAGCGTGCCATACCCAGGCATGTCGTGTTTGCCATGCCTGTCCGCCCGGGAGCGCCGGGGTGAGCCCCTGGTGAACGGGAGGAGGACCCGAAGGCCCACACCTCTGATCCGAGTGGCCCAAGGGGTCTCAGCGGCGAACGCGTGATGTGGGAGCGCCGGTCAGCGGGCCGTCGCACCGACTTCCGCGACCGGCGCCTTCACCAGGATCACCTGCTGCGACGCACGCGGATGCGGCTTCACGCCCTGGAGCACCGCGGCGGTCTCCTTGGCGGAGGCGATCGACTTCTCCGGCGGCTTGACCTTCTTGAACTTGGCGACCGCCAACAGCGCCAGTCCGCCGGCCAGCAGCAGGAACGCCACACCCACGATCAGGAACGACCAGGCGAGCCCGAGCCCCAGATTGTGGATTCCGTACGCCGCGGCAAAGCTGAGCACGGGTAGCGAGAAGAGCACGAACACCCCTGCCACGATCAAGGCGACACTGCCCGTGACGCCGCGTTTGACGTCCTGCCGGATCTCGGCCTTGGCCAGGGCGATCTCATCGTGCACAAGTGCCGACATCTCGGCGGTCGCCGAGGCGACCAACTGCCCGAGGCTCCGCTCTGCACTGGTGCCGGGGTCGCTCATCGCTACTCCCTCTTTCCTGGCTCTGCTGCGGTGTCCGGGCGCTCCTGGAGTGTCCTGGAGACCGGGACTCTTCTGAATTGTCCGGGGTCCGTTATCAGATCATGCCGGACGTCCACGGTCTTCGCGCGACGCCCCCGCGGCTTCCTGTCCGCCGCCGGCTGAGACGCCTGCCAGCCGACGGTGCTCCGCGGCCCTCTTCTCGTAGATCTCCGCCATGCGGAGGTGGTACGCCGGGTCGTCCTGTTCGTAGATGTCGGGAATGCCGTCCTGGTCGTCGTCGCGTTCCTCGTCCGCGATGAGCGCCCGGTACTTGCGTACCCGCAATTTGAGAAGAACACCGGCGAGCACGGCGGCAATCAGGGAGCCCATCAGAACGGCTGCCTTCACCTGGTCGGTGAGCCCCGCATCGCCGGCGAAGGCCAGTTCGCCGATCAGCAGGGAGACCGTGAAGCCGATGCCGGCCAGGGTGGCGACGGCGAAGACATCAGGCCAGGCCAGATCCTCGTTGAGTTCCGCTCGGGTGAAGCGGGCCGCGAGCCAGGTGCCACCGAAGATGCCGAACGCCTTGCCGACCACGAGGCCGAGGACCACGCCGAGCGTTTCGGGCTTGGTGAAGACATCGCCGAGTACGCCTCCGGAGACACTGACACCGGCCGAGAACAGGGCGAAGAGCGGTACGGCGAGCCCTGCCGACACGGGGCGCACCAGATGTTCGATGTGCTCGCCGGGCGAGTGGTCCTCACCCTCCCGGCGGGAGCAGCGCAGCATCAGGCCCATGGCGACGCCCGCGATCGTGGCGTGGACGCCGCTGTTGTACATCAGGCCCCAGATGACCAGGGCCAGTGGGACGTACACGTACCAGCCGCGCACTTCCTTGCGGAGGAGGACCCAGAAGAGGACGAGTCCGGCGAAGGCGCCGCCGAGTGCGGCGAAGTTCAGATCGCTGGTGAAGAAGACGGCGATGATCAGGATGGCGAAGAGGTCGTCCACCACGGCGAGGGTCAGCAGGAACGCGCGCAGAGCGGACGGGAGCGAGGCGCCGAGAACGGCGAGTACGGCGAGGGCGAAGGCGATGTCCGTGGCGGTGGGAACGGCCCATCCGTCGGTTGAGCCGCCTCCGATCGTGTTGACCGCGAGGTAGACCAGTGCGGGAACGGCCATGCCGCTGAGCGCGGCGATCACGGGAAGGGCGGCGGCCTTGGGGTCGCGCAATTCGCCCGCGACCAGTTCGCGCTTGAGTTCGATGCCGGCCACGAAGAAGAAGATGGCGAGCAGGCCGTCGGCCGCCCAGTGCTGTATCGAAAGGTCCAGGCCGAGCGACTCAGGGCCTATGTGGAAGGAACTGAGGGACTCATAGCTGCTCGACAGGGGAGTGTTGGCCCAGATCAGGGCCACGATGGCAGCGATGAGGAGCAGGACTCCGCCGACGGTTTCGGTGCGCAGGGCGTTCGCTACGAAAGTGCGCTCCGGCAACGACATCCGGCCAAGGAACTTGCGCGGGCTCGGCGACGTCATGACGGGTGTACCTCCGGTAGGTCGGGCAGGGCAAAGCACCTGCCGACCAGACTTCCCGGCGCACCTAGGTTCACATTGTCGCGCTCTTAACGCGCGGCTCACCATAAACCTAAGGAGACGCTCGTGGGTATCCGGTGATCCTCTTTGTGATCTTACTTTAGGGGCATAGCGGACTTTCTGGGCAGCTGAAGTGGCGTTCGGAGGGCGAGGAGCAGGGGGCCGCACAGACCAGGGGCACCCCGCGCGGAAGCTGCGGGGTGCCCGTGGTCCGTCTCCCGAGGCGACCGTCCAAGCGGCGTCGCCCCGAGGGAGCGTCAGTCCTCGGAAGGCGCGCTCGGCAGACGGGACTGGATCAGATCCATCACCGAGGAGTCCGTCAGCGTCGTCACATCGCCCATCTGACGGTTCTCGGCGACATCCCGCAGCAGCCGCCGCATGATCTTTCCGGAACGCGTCTTTGGCAGCTCCGCCACCGGCAGGACACGCTTGGGCTTGGCGATCGGTCCAAGGGTCTTGCCGACGTGATTGCGCAGGTCAGCCACCAGGTTCTCATCCTCGGACGCCGTGCCCCGCAGGATGACGAACGCGACGATGGCCTGTCCGGTCGTCTCGTCGTTCGCGCCGACGACGGCAGCCTCGGCGACCTTGGGGTGGGAGACCAGCGCGGACTCGACCTCGGTCGTGGAGATGTTGTGACCGGAGACCAACATGACGTCGTCGACCCGGCCGAGCAGCCAGATGTCGCCGTCGTCGTCCTTCTTGGCGCCGTCCCCGGCGAAGTACTTGCCCTCGAAGCGGGACCAGTAGGTGTCGATGAACCGCTGGTCGTCGCCCCAGATCGTGCGCAGCATCGACGGCCACGGCTCGGTGAGGACCAGATAGCCGCCGCCACCGTTCGGGACCTCGTTGGCCTCGTCGTCGACGACGGTCGCGGCGATTCCGGGCAGGGCCCGCTGGGCGGATCCGGGCTTCGTCTCGGTGACGCCGGGCAGCGGCGAGATCATCATCGCGCCGGTTTCCGTCTGCCACCAGGTGTCGACGATGGGGGTGCTGCCGCCGCCGATGTGCTCCCGGTACCAGATCCATGCCTCGGGGTTGATCGGCTCACCGACCGAGCCGAGGACGCGCAGGCTGGAGAGGTCGAACTTCGCGGGGATGTCGTCTCCCCACTTCATGAACGTGCGGATCGCGGTGGGCGCGGTGTAGAGGATCGTGACCCCGTACTTCTGGATGACCTCCCAGAACCGGCCCTGGTGCGGGGTGTCCGGCGTGCCCTCGTACATGACCTGCGTCGCGCCGTTGGCCAGCGGGCCGTACACGATGTACGAGTGCCCGGTGACCCAGCCGATGTCGGCGGTACACCAGTAGACGTCCGACTCCGGCTTGAGGTCGAAGACGGCGTGGTGGGTGTAGGCGGCCTGGGTGAGGTAACCGCCGGAGGTGTGCAGGATGCCCTTGGGCTTCCCAGTGGTGCCGGAGGTGTACAGGATGAAGAGCGGGTGCTCCGCGTCGAACGCCTCGGGGGTGTGCTCCGCGGACTGGCGGTCGACGATGTCGTGCCACCACACGTCGCGGCCTTCGGTGACGGCCGTGTCCTGGCCCGTGCGACGGACCACCAGTACGTTCTCGACCTGGGGGCACTTGGCGACGGCGTCGTCGATGGCGGGCTTCAGCGCCATCGGCTTGCCACGGCGGTAGCCGCCGTCGGCGGTGATGACCAGTTTGGCGTCGGCGTCCAGGATGCGGGAGGCGACAGCATCGGCGGAGAAGCCGCCGAAGACCACCGAATGGGCGGCGCCGATCCGGGCGCAGGCCAGCATCGCCACCGCGGCCTCGGGAATCATCGGCAGATAGATGGCGACGCGGTCGCCCTTCTGTACACCCAGCTCGGTCAGGGCGTTCGCGGCCCGCGAGACCTCATCCTTCAGCTCGGCGTAGGTGACGGCGCGGCTGTCTCCGGGCTCGCCCTCGAAGTGGATCGCCACCCGGTCGCCGTTTCCGGCCTCGACATGGCGGTCCACGCAGTTGTAGGCGACGTTGAGCTTGCCGTCCGCGAACCACTTGGCGAAGGGCGGGTTGCTCCAGTCGAGGGTCTCGGTCGGCTCGGTGGCCCACGTGAGTCTCCGTGCCTGCTCGGCCCAGAAGCCAAGCCTGTCAGCCTCGGCCTGCTCGTACGCCTCCGCTGTCACATTGGCGTTCGCGGCCAGCTCGGCCGGCGGCGCGAACCGCCGCTCTTCTTTGAGAAGATTTGCCAGGCTTTCGTTGCTCACGACATCTCCCTTTCCCAGGGCGTCCTCTGTGCGTATGTGTCCGAGCCCATAGCTCACCAGCCCAGGGGGTCGGGTGACAAGAGCCTTCCAGAAATTGGTTTAGACCTTTTGAGTCTTGGTTGATGCTATGAGACGGCCCCTCCTTCCCGGGCGGCGGGAAGGAGGGGCCGTACGGTTGCACGGATGCCGCCCCGGGGCGGTTCACCTTCGGCTCTCGATGGCTGATTCTCCTACGAATGGCCGGGAGCCGCTGTGGGTGAGCTCTAGGTTCGGACAAGTGTCTGATCCCGCTCATCCACGGATGGGCGAGGGCCGCGATGCCGTCCCGAGTGGCCTTGCCCACTGCGAGCACCCTGTGAGCCCACTACGAGCCCTCTGCATATCTGCTGCGTGCTCGGTCCCGATCCCGGAACGATCGAATCCACTCGGGGCGGGTGCATCGATGAGGTTGGGCGGAGGGGGTTCGGGACCCGACCCCGGCACCGGTGGGTGAGTGTTTCGCTCCGATTTCGGACTGCGGCGGCAGCAGTGAGGATGAACGTATGAAAGCTGAGACCGCGTACCACGGCGAGATGGGGAAACAGTTCGCCGCCCAGGCCACGAACAGCACCTACAACGCCCACACCGATCGGCCCGCCATGCTGGAGCTCGCCGGTGATGTGGACGGGCTGTCCGTTCTGGACCTCGGGTGCGGGGCCGGCCACTATGCCGCGGATCTGCTGGAGCGAGGTGCCGCGCAGGTCGTCGGCGTCGACGGCAGCGAAAGCCTGCTGCGTGCCGCGCAGGAGCGCATCGGAGCTGGGGCCGTCCTGCACCACCATGATCTGGAAGAGCCGCTCACCTTCTTGGCCGACCAGTCGTTCGACCTGGTGGTGATGGCCCTCGTCTACCACCACATCACCGCCCGCGAGCAACTGCTCGCCGAGATCCGGCGTGTGCTGCGGCCGGGCGGGGCCCTACTGGTCTCGACGACCCACCCCACCGGCGATTGGACCTACTTCGGCGGTTCCTACTTCGCGGATGAGCAAGCCGAGCTGCCCTTCGGTGACGGATTCGCCCTGAACTACTGGCGCATGACCCTGGAGAAGTTCCTCGGAGAGCTGCTCGGTGCGGGGTTCGCACTGGAACGCCTCCTGGAGCCCCGGGCCGAGGAGGAGGCCCGCCGGGTTGATCCGCGCCGGTACGACAAAACGCACAGCCAGCCGAGCTTCCTCTCGGTCAGGCTGCGCTGCCCCTAGCCACTTCGCGTCACCAGGGGCAGCACTTACAGTCCGCGCCGTTTCAGCCGCGGGCTGCCATCAGCTTCATCAGCTCCATCAGCTCAGACATGTGCCTTGACCAGGGCCGACGACGCCGGTGCAACCCGGGTGAACACCGCGTCAAAGGTGTGATCGTCGCTCCTGGCCAACAGATACGCCTGGGCTTCGCCGCCGTGGAAGTACATGCCATGGAGTTCCAAGGTGCCCTCAGCGAGTCTGCGTGCGACCGATTCATGCGCCCGTAGATGATCCAGTTGCTGGACCACGTTGGTCAGGCACAACTGCTCCAGGGCGTCGGTCGGCAGCCTGCCGGAGATCCGTGCCCAGGAACGGTGCCGGCTTCTCATCCGCTCCAGGCTCGGCCGTCCATGCCTCAACCATCGCTTCCAAGGGGTCTGTGTGCCTCCGGGAGGAGTGGTCAGCAGCGCTTCCATGGCGCCGCAACCGGAGTGGCCACAGATGGTGATGGAACCGACCTGCAACACGTCCACCGCGTACTCGATGGCTGCGGCCACCGAGTCATCGCCGTTCTTCGCACCGGGCAGGGGGACCAGATTGCCCATGTTGCGCACGGTGAAGAGATCGCCGGGGCCACTGGCTGTGATCATGCTGGTGACCAGCCGGGAGTCGGAACAGGTGAGAAAGAGCTGCGACGGTCGCTGGCCTTCCCGCTCCAGCCGCGCCAACTCGTGGCGCACCAGTGGGGCCGTGTCGCGCTGGAAGGAACTGAGCCCGTCCGCGAGTTGATGGGTCGTGGGGCCCTGCACCCGGTCTTCGCAGTGGTGGTTGCGCCAGGGAGTCCACGGGCGACAACAGCCATGGGTCTCCGACGCGGGTTCACTGATGCGCCCCCCGGCCCGACCGGTGAACTCCACCGTGCCGCCCTGTCCCACATGGGAGGACTGCCAGTCGTGCAGGGCCTCGTAGGCGGCGTGGTCCATGAAGGACCCGTCCAACTCGACGACGCACTGGGCGCCCACAGGTACGAGGCTGAGCGCCCTGCTCAGTCGGGGAACGGCGAGGAACGTCAACTGCCCACGCACTTGGACCCGATGGACACCGCCGTGCTCCTCCTCCGTGATCCTGGTCCGGGTCAACCGGTGCAGCGCGACCGCTACGGCCACGGCGACGCCGATGATCACTCCCTCCAGTACCCCGGTGAGCACGACCGAGGCCAAGGTCACCGCGTAGACCAGGACTTCGCGATTGCGTCGCACGGTCCGCATATGGGTGATGTTGACCATCTGCACACCCACGACCATCACCAGCGCCGCGAGTGCCGCCAGCGGGATCAGATCGAGCACGGGAACCAGCAGCACCGCGGCCAACACGATCCACAACCCGTGCAGCATCGTGGAGTTTCGACTGATCGCGCCCGCTGACACATTGGCGGAACTGCGCACGGCCACCCCGGTGATGGGCAAGCCTCCCAGCGCGCCGGAGACCACATTGGCGGCCCCCTGCCCGGCCAACTCACGATCCAGATCTGCGCGGGGGATGCGGACTTCCTGGTCTTTACGGCCACCGATCAACTTGTCGACTGCCACGGCCGACAGAAGCGACTCCACACTGCCCACCAGGGTGATGGTCAGCACGGCGGCGAGGAGGCCGAGCGCCGGTCCCTGCGGCATCCCGGGCAGCGCATGACTGCTCCACGACGGCAGATCGACACGGGGGAGATGTAGCCCGGCCAGGACGGCGAGCGTGGTTGCGGCGGCCACCGCAGCGAGCGCGCCCGGGATCTTTCGAACGATCCGGCCTACCGCGCCCGGAATCCGCGGCCAGGCCAGCAGTACCGCGACGGTCAGGGCGCTGACGGTGATTGCTGCCGGCTGTAGCGCCGCAAGTTGGGCGGGCAGCGCGCGGACGTTGGCGATCGCCGAACTCTGCGGTGTGCCGCCGAGGACGATGTGGAGTTGCGCCAGGGCGATGGTGACGCCGATGCCGGCGAGCATTCCATGGACGATCGCAGGGCTGACGGCGAGGGCGGAACGGGCAACCCGAAGGGCGGCGAGGCCCAGTTGCGCGAAGCCGGCGAGCACCGTGATGGCGCAGGTGACCCGCCAGCCGTACTGCTGGATCAGGTCGGCGGTGACCACCGTCAGTCCGGCGGCCGGTCCGCTGACCTGGAGCGGGGCGCCGCCGAAGCGGCCTACGACGATGCCACCGACTGCTGCGGCGACGAGTCCCGCTTGCAGTGGTGCTCCGGTTGCCAGCGCGATGCCCAGGGAGAGGGGCAGCGCGATGAGGAACACGGCGATCGATGCGGACAGGTCCGCGCCGCTGATGCGGAAGCGGGTCGGACCCGTCGGTGGCTCGTGGGAGCGGCCTCGGCGAGTTCGCTGGGCCTTGTTGGGCTCACGAGGTGATTCGTCGGTGCGGGTGGGGACGCAGGCGGACATGGTTCCCGTCTCCTCCGGGGCAGCGCGGTCGCGGAATGTGGGGACGCGGCCGTGGGTCACGGCGTAAAGCGGCGGGAGGCTCAACTTTCAGTAAATTGATCGTAATGCAGAGTAAAGACTGAGGCATGATTTTCTGCGCAAATAGGGCAACGATTCACCCGTTTCAGTGATTAGTGCGCTTAATGCGGCCCGTCGCGAACCTTCCTTCGCTCACCCAGTGCGACTTTGTCGGCCATCGATACCGGTCGGAAAAACACAAAGTCATATGAAATGAGGTGAGCGGATGAAATCCGCCGTACAAAGGGTTGCCGTCGGCGCCGCCGTCACGGCGCTGATCGCAGGGGTCGCGGGCTGCTCAGTGGTCGGGAAGGACGCCCAGCAGGAAGGTGCACCGGGTGCGAAGAAGGCCGGAGCGCCCAAGCTCGCACCACGGCTCATCGGCGACGGCTCGACTGCGTACACGGGAGTTCAGCCGGCCCAACTCAAACCGGAACGTCTCAAGGCGGGTGAGAAGCCACCCCAGTTCGTCGTGTTCTCCTGGGACGGGGCAGGCGAGGACAGCCAGAAACTCTTCTCCCACTTCCGCAAGGTCGGCAAGAAGTACAACGCGACCATGACGTACTTCCTCAGTGGTGTTTATCTGTTGCCCGAGGCGAAGTCGAGCCTCTATCTTCCGCCCCAGCACTCCGCAGGTCGGTCGGACATCGGATTCAATGATGCCGAGGGCATTCGGAACACCGTGCGGGAGTTGCGCGGGGCCTGGCTGGAGGGCAACGAGGTGGGCACCCACTTCAACGGCCACTTCTGCGGTGCGGACGGCGGGGTGGGGACCTGGTCGGTCGACGAATGGAAGAGCGAGATCAGCCAGGCCAAGTCCTTTGTGAAGAACTGGAAGACCAACTCCGGCCTCACTGCGGAACAGCCGCTGCCCTTCGACTACGAGAAGGAAATGGTCGGGGCGCGCACGCCGTGCCTGGAGGGACGCAAGAACTTCGTTCGCGCCGCCAGCGAACTCGGCCTCCGCTATGACACCAGCGGGGTCAACGACCAGATCTGGCCCGAGAAGGAACTCGACGTCTGGGACCTCTCCCTCCAGTTGGTGCCGGTGCCCGGTCGGGACTTCGAGACCCTCTCCATGGACTACAACTTCATGGTCAACCAGTCGGGGACGGTCAAGGGCGACCCGGCCTCCCACGCCTACTGGGGCAATCAGATGCGCGATGGCCTCGTACAGGCATTCGATCGCGCGTACGAGGGCAACCGGGCACCGTTGATCATCGGCAATCACTTCGAGTCCTGGAACGGCGGCACCTATATGCGCGCCATCGAGGAGACGATCGCCACGGTCTGTGTGAAGAAGGACGTCAAGTGCGTGTCCTTCAAGCAGCTTGCGGACTGGCTCGACGCTCAGGACCCCGAGGTCCTGGCGAAACTGAGGACCCTGAAGGTGGGGGAGGAGCCCAAGGGCGGCTGGGCGACGTACCTCACTGCCGCCCAGCCTGCGAAGTCCGGCCGTGAGAAGGCCAAACCGGTCAAGCCCGCTGCTCCCGCAGAACCTGCCAAGCCCGCCGCTCCGGTGGTTCCGGCGGGCAAGCCAGCGGAAAAGGACTGATCGAGCGGCTCCCGCGCAGGCGCGGGGCCCGAGATCAGGCCGGTAGTGGAGCGCCGACCTCCGCTACTCGCTCCCTCAGTACGAAGGCGGGGTCGACCTGGGCCGCCAGGTCGACCCCCGTCTTGGCATTGCCCCAACTCTCCGCGTTCCTGAGATGGAAGTGGACCATCTGGCGCGTGTACCGCTCCCAGTCGCGATGGTCGTACGAGTCGTCCGCCGCGTTCTGAAGGGCCTGGAGCGACATCCGATTGTCCGCTTCCAGCAGCTCGAACGGGCGCGGTCGACCCTTCTCCATCGCCCGTACCCAGTCGGAGTGGCCCACGGTGATCAGCAGGTCGTCACCTACCTCCTCGCGGAGGAAGTCCACGTCGTCCTGCCCCTGGACCTTGTTGCCCACCACCTTGAGCGATACGCCGAAGTCCCGTGCGTACTCCTTGTACTGGCGGTAGACCGAGACGCCCTTGCGGGTGGGTTCGGCGACCAGGAACGTCATGTCGAAGCGGGTGAACATCCCGGAGGCGAAGGAGTCCGATCCTGCGGTCATGTCCACGACCACGTACTCATCGAGCCCGTCGACGAGATGGTTGAGACACAACTCCACCGCCCCCACCTTGGAGTGGTAGCAGGCCACACCCAGGTCGGACTCAGTGAAGGGGCCGGTGGCCATCAGCCGGATGTCACCGTCGTCCAGACGGACCGTGCGTGCGCACGCGTCGTAGATGGGGTTGTCCTCGTCGACCCTCAGCAACTGCGAGCCCTCGCCCGGAGGAGTCGTCTTGATCATGCTGTCGGGCGAGGCGATACGGGGGTTGGAACCGCGCAGGTACTCCTTGATCAACGGGAGGTGGGCGCCCATGGCCGGCAGTTCGGCCGTCTGAGTCTCATCGAGCCCGAGCGCTGCTCCGAGGTGCTGGTTGATGTCGGCGTCCACAGCGATGACCGCAGCTTCATTGGCGGCCAGATGACGGATGAAGAGCGAGGACAGCGTGGTCTTCCCGCTGCCGCCCTTCCCTACGAAAGCGATCTTCATGTTCACCTAGGGTAGTAGCTCTATGTCGCCCCGCTGTCATGCAGCGTGAAGAAGACCACTCCAAGGTGGGGTGCGCGCCGAGGGCGCGTAGCCTCGCTGGCTATGAGCACGCATGCTTCGTCCGCTGCATCGGCAGGGTCCGTTCCGTCGGATGCACAGGCCCCCACCGCCGCACCCTCTTCCTCTGCGGCTGCCGTCACTCCGGCAACTCCGGTCCGCGCCGATGTCAGAGACGGCATCGGATCCGGTGCCCCGTCGGAGGGGGCCGGAGCAGGGGAACGGCGCGTCGGCCAGGACATCTCCGGCGCGGACGGCACGTCCTTCGGCGCCTCCTCTGAGTCCGGGGTCTCCCTGCCGCCTTCCTCGCCCCGAGCGGGAGCGACCCCGAGTGGGAAGGCTCCGCGTGGAGCGGGGAGCGATGCTTCGGTGCCGCCAGGGGGCGACCCGTTGGTTGCTCTGGCGTCCCTGACCGGTGTCACGGAAGCCGTCGAGGCCATGCGCAAGGCTGTCGATCGTGTCTACGGGCACCGCGTCATGCGGCGTCGCAGCAACGAGGTGACCTCCGAGGCCGCGCTGCGCGGGGCGCGTGGTTCCGCCGCGCTGGCTGGAGCTGACTGGGCCCTGGAGGAGGTGCGCAGGCGTACTGACTTCAGCGGTGACCCCGAGGCCCGCACGGTGGGGGCGGCATTGCGATTGACAGCGGAGGCGGGGCAACTCCTGTCCGTCTGGCGGCAGTCGCCGCTGAGGGTGCTGGCCAGGCTTCATCTGGTTGCTTCGGGCAATGCCACGGAGGAGGCAACCGTTGGACGCCCACGACTCGTAGGCGAAGCGGTCGACGAACCCTTCATCCAGGCGCCGCTGCCCAGCGCGGATGAGGTCGCGGGGCGACTGGACGGACTGGCTCGACTGATCATTTCAGGGTCTTCCGCGCCTGCTCTGGTGATCGCTGCCGTTGTTCACGGCGAGTTGTTGGCGCTGCGTCCTTTCGGTTCTCACAACGGTCTCGTTGCTCGGGCGGCAGAGCGGATTGTGCTGATCGGCAGTGGGCTCGACCCCAAGGCCATCTGCCCTGCGGAAGTGGGCCATGCCGAGCAGGGGCAGGCTGCTTACGGTGCGGCCTTCGAGGGATACCTGTCCGGTACGCCGGAGGGCATGAGCGATTGGTTTGCGCACTGCGGTCGCGCGGTTGAGCTGGGTGCCAGGGAATCGACGGCGGTCTGCGAGGCGCTCCAGCGGGGAGCGGCCTGAGGGGCGCTGCAACGGGGAGCGGCCTGAGCCGGTTGCGGTATCCGCTGGGGTGGGCGCCGTCTGGAGCCGCTCGATCGTGCCTGGCTCGGCGTGTCACTCGCCCTCGGGAGGGTTTCCCCCGGGTCACTCGCCCTTGCGGAGAGTCCTGCCTGCATGTGATGCGGCCTGTGTGGCTGACGGATGCCGTGCGGGCTGGGAATGGCGCTGGCAGGGAAGGGCCTCGTGGGCGCCACGGCCCGTGCTGGCAAGTGGGCCTGGCTGCCGGTCAGCGGCCCGTTATGTGCTCGTCGAAGCGCCCGCGCTGCGGGCGTGTCGACATGGTTGCGGCGGTACCGATATCCGGCACCGCCGCTGGCATGTCCGCCGAGTTACCAAGCGTCCTCGAAGATGTGCCCATCAGGTCGGGAACTTCTGCCCGTCACCTGGTGCGGCTGGCCCGTATTCGACGGGTCGACGTCGCGTGGGTGCTCAGCTTTCATGCTTCGGTCCGTGGGGCCTTGATGCGTTTCTCGGTGATCCTCTCGGATGTCCTTGGTCTCGCGGGCCGTTGACTCCTTTGTACTCCGGTACGCGAGGAAGCGGAACCCCTGGCTCAACTTCTTTACTTTTAGCTTCAAATACGGGCAAGTCGGTCGGCTATGCCTTCGAGGGCCCCGGCGGCTGCTTGCGCGGCTGTACTGCGCCGGCGGCTCGCGTACCAAACGAGCCCCGCTGTCGCTGCTGCCGCACCCACTGCGGCAGCAGCAACCAGAGCCGGCCGGGGTGGCATCGAGAAGGCAGGTAGGCGTTGCTTGAGCCGGACGGGTCGGTTGAAGACGAGAATCGGCCAGTCTCGTACGGTTGCTTCCCGACGGAGAGCTCGGTCCGGGTTCACGGCGTAGGGGTGGCCGACCGACTCCAGCATGGGAACGTCGGTGATGGAGTCGCTGTATGCGTAGCAACGTGAAAGGTCGTACCCCTCGGACTCGGCCAGTTCTCTGATGGCCTCGGCCTTGGTGGGTCCGTAGGCGTAGTACTCCACCTCCCCCGTGAAGCACCCGTCCTCTCCGACCACCATGCGCGTCGCCACGACTCGATCGGCGCCCAGCAGCTCACCGATCGGCTCGACCACCTCCGCGCCGGAGGTGGAGACGATCACCACGTCCCGGCCTGCGGTGTGGTGCTCCTCGATCAGGGAAGCGGCCTCGTCGTAGATGATCGGGTCGATGAGGTCGTGAAGGGTCTCGGCGACGATCTCCTTCACCTGCTGGACGTTCCAGCCCTTACAAAGCGCGGAAAGGTACTCGCGCATGCCCTCCATCTGGTCGTGGTCGGCACCGCCAGCAAGAAAAACGAACTGGGCATAGGCGGTGCGTAGTACGGCCCGCCGGTTGATCAGGCCGCCTTGGTAGAAGGACTTACTGAAGGTCAGTGTCGAAGACTTCGCAATGACCGTCTTGTCCAGGTCAAAGAACGCAGCTGCGCGAGGCAAGGAGTGGTTATCCACGAGCAGAGCATAGGTGCCCGCCATTCGGCGTACGCCTGGGCGTGTGGGTTTGCCTGAGAAGGCTCTCGGGTACACCATGGAAGTCACGGATCGTTCGCGACCGTGCTAACCCGGTCCGGCTCCTCCCCCCCCGAGTCGGCCGGAGAGACGACCCCCGCTCTCCCCCCCGGCGGGGGTCGTCGCATGTCCGGGCGGGTTTTCTCTTGTGGGTCGAGATCCATTTCGATGGCTGACCCCCTTTCGTGGGCCGTTTGCGTCCTGGGCATCCACCACTCTGCAACGTCACTGTGCGTAGTGGAAGAGGTGCGGCTGGGAGTCACCGGTATGGACTACCGAGTTATTCACAGGCGGCTAGTTGTCCACAGCTTTTGAGCAAGATCCACACGATTTTTCGGTGTGCTCCACCGTGATTCCAGCCGCGGCAGTTCGCGGACAACAGGAATCGCCGATCCCGTTTCTAGGCGAGATCGAAGTAAGTGGGGGGCGAAGTGGCTGGATCACTCACGTCTAAGACAGTCCCGGTCGTCGAAGGTCCGCGGGAGGGACCTCTGATCGTCACCGAGGACACGGACCTTCTCGACGATCTGCTGCGGTTGTGCGCCGCAGCGGGAGTAGAGCCGGAAGTGCATCACTCGGTGCCGGAACACAGGGGCGGCTGGGAAGCGGCTCCCCTGGTCCTCGTCGGCGACGATGCGGCTGAGCGTTGTCGCGGGGCGACCCGCAGGCGAGGCGTGCTGCTGGTCGGCCGAGACCAGGACGATCCGAACGTCTGGCGTCTGGCGGTGGAAATCGGTGCCGAGGGCGTGCTGCGCCTGCCGGATGCCGAGGGGTGGCTGCTCGACCGGATCGCCGATGTGGCCGAAGGTGTCGCTGCCCCGGCCCTGACGGTCGGGGTGGTCGGAGGCAGCGGTGGGGCGGGGGCGTCGACACTGTCCTGCGCCCTGGCGATCGCGGCTGCGCAGGCGGGCCAGAGGACCATGCTCATCGATGCTGATCCATTGGGCGGAGGCATCGACGTACTACTCGGCGGTGAGCGAACACAGGGGATGCGATGGCCTGATTTCGCCGGGTCCAAGGGGAGGGTCGCAGGTGGCGCGCTGGAGGAATCGCTGCCTGAACTGCATCAGTTGAGGGTGCTCAGTTGGGACCGTGGGGATTCGGTGCTCGTCCCGCCGGAAGCCATGCGGTCGGTGCTGGCCGCTGCGCGCCGCCGTGGTGGTGTGGTCGTCGTCGATCTGCCGCGTCGAGTCGACGAGGGAGTGGCAGAGGCACTTGCCCAGCTTGATCTGGGGCTGTTGGTTGTGCCGGGTGAGTTGCGGGCGGTGGCCGCCGCCAATCGAGTGGCATCCGTGGTCGGGATGGTGCTTCAGGACCTGCGGGTGGTCGCCCGAGGCCCCTACGGCGCGGGACTGGACGAGGCGTGGGTGGCAGCCTCGCTGGGGCTGCCGTTCGCGGGCGAGGTGCCCTGGGAGCCTGGTCTGCCCTCAGCCCAGGAACAGGGAGCGCCACCGGGTGGATCGCCAGGACCCTTGAGCCGGTTCTGCGGGGAGTTCTGGGGCCGGGTGCTGCTGACGGGGAGCGCTGCCTCATGACCACTGGACTGCTGGATGCCGTACGACAGCGCCTGGCCGAGAGCGGTGCCGAGCCCACGCCCGCACGAGTCGCCGCTGCGCTGCGAGCCCACGGACGCTTGTTGGGCGATGCCGAAGTGCTCGGCGGCACCGAGACGCTGCGCTGCGAACTGGTGGGCACGGGGCCTCTGGAGCCGTTGCTTGCCGACCCGGCGGTGACGGACGTCCTCGTCTCCGCTCCCGACCGGGTGTGGGTCGATCGAGGGCGCGGCCTGGAACTGACCAGGGTCACCTTCACCGACGCGGCTTCGGTCCGCAGGCTGGCCCAGCGGCTGGCGGCAGTGGCGGAACGTCGGTTGGACGATGCGCGTCCCTGGGTGGACGCACGTCTACCGGACGGGACCCGGATGCACGCGGTGATCCCCCCGGTGGCGGTCGGCTCCACCTGTCTGTCACTGCGGGTGGTTCGCCCCCGGGCGTTTTCCCTGGAAGAACTGGTCGAGGCAGGGACCGTACCGCCTGGAGGCGAGCGGGTCCTGCGTGCACTCATCGATGCCCGGGCCTCGTTTCTGATCAGTGGAGGCACGGGCACGGGCAAGACCACGCTTCTTTCGAGCCTGCTCGGACTCGTCGGCGAGCACGAGAGGTTGGTGCTCGCCGAGGACTCGGGGGAGTTGCGGCCCGATCATCCGCATGTGGTCCGTCTGGAGTCGCGCACGGCGAATCAGGAGGGAGCGGGCCAGGTGACGCTACGGGAGTTGGTGCGGCAGGCGTTGCGCATGCGCCCGGACCGACTGGTCGTCGGTGAGGTCAGGGGGCCCGAGGTCACGGATCTCCTCGCAGCCTTGAATACGGGACATGAAGGTGGTTGTGGGACAGTTCATGCGAATGCCGCATCGGACGTTCCGGCTCGCCTGGAGGCGTTGGGGATGTCCGCGGGACTCGACCGGGCCGCTCTGCACAGTCAGCTCGCCGCGGCCTTGTCGGTGGTCATCCATCTGACCCGGGACCGGGACGGTCTTCGACGGCTTGCCGAGGTCCATGTCCTGGAGCGGAATGCGGTCGGGCTGGTGCAGACGGTTCCCGCGCTGCGTTGGCAGCCCACCGGGTTCGCCCCCGAACAGGGCTGGCCGCAACTGTGCTCCCGGATCGGTGGCGCACCATGAGGGCACCTGAGCCGACTCATGTCGCAACTGTCTGCGCGGGCGCCATGGCGTGGTTGGCAATGAGGCAAGAATCGGGCGGGACGCGGTCCCGGCTCCTCCTGTCCGGTGGCGGCGAGTTCCGACCGACTCCCTGGTGGTCGGGAGCGGGTCTACGGCCATGGATGCAACGAGAGCTGCCACGACGGCGGGAATGGCTCTGTCTACCGGTGGGCTTGCTCCTTGCGGTGCTCGGCAAGTCGGTCCTGCCCCTGCTGGCAGGCGCCGCGGCGGTTCCGCTGGTGAAGCGCTGGCTCACGGCACGGGAACGGGCCGGCCAGCGGGATCTTCGCGCCGAAGCGGTGATCGCCTTCTGTGGGTCGTTTGTCGGTGAGCTGCGCGCGGGGCTCCAGCCGGCCCAGGCACTTCTCACGGCAGCTCGAAGCGTGGGGGGCCTCGGTGCGGCAGAAGCCTCGGTGTTGGCAGCCGCCCGGTTCGGCGGCGATGTGCCGCACGAGTTGAGGGTGGCTGCCCAGGAGCCGGGAGCGGGGGGACTGGCCGGAGTGGCCGCTTGTTGGCGGGTCTCGGTCGACGGAGGCGTGGGGCTTGCGGCCGGTCTCGATCGACTGGAGGCCGCGCTCAGAGCCGAACACGATCAGCGCGCCGACGTAACTGCCCACCTGGCGGGTGCCAGATCGACGATTGCCCTGCTGGCGCTCCTGCCCGTGGTGGGGCTTGCCATGGGGTGGGCATTGGGTGCGGATCCGCTACGCGTACTGCTGCACACCCCGGCGGGACTGGCCTGTTTGCTGATCGGGGGAGCCTTGGAGGCCGCCGGAGTGTGCTGGGCCGTGCGCATTGTGCGGAAGGGGCAGGTGGCTCACACGGGGAGCGGGCCGTGAGCGATACGCCGCAGACCCTCGGAGCCGTCGGACTGGCCCTTGCGGTCCCTCTGGGCATAGGTGTCTCGCTGACCTGTCGCAGCCGTGAACGCAGCTTGCGACGCAGAGTCGAACACCTGATGGGTAGGGAACGGGTCCAACTGGCTCGGCGTCGCAGCTCCTCGTTGCACACGGCGCGGCGCTGGACGGCCCCGCTGGGGGCGGCGACCGCAGGATTCGTACTGGTCGAAGACCTGCTCGGGGCAGTTCTGGGACTGCTTGCCGCCTATGCGGTGTGGCGCTGGCAGCGAAGTCGTGATCCGGGACCGTCGCCGGACGAGGACGCCATCGAGCGCCAACTTCCCCTTGCAGCAGATCTTCTGGCGGCATGCGTGTCGGCGGGCGCCGGTCCACGTGAGGCCGCCGAGGCAGTCGGTGACGCACTGGGTGGACCGGTCGGCGAGCAACTTACCAGGGTCGCAGCTCAGTTGCGGCTGGGCGGCGAGCCCGTCGCCGCCTGGGGCGGGTTTGCTCGGATACCTGGGGCCGCCGCGTTGGCCCGATGTATGGAGCGCGCGGATCTGACCGGTGCGCCCGCGGCGGAGTCGGTGTCGCGGTTGGCGGAACGACTGAGGGCTGACCGGGCGCGGATGGCGGTCGGCCGAGGGCGCACCGCGCAGGTGTTGATCACCGCACCGGTGGGGCTGTGCTTCCTGCCCGCCTTCTTGGCCGTCGGTGTCGCACCGGTCGTCATCGGCCTTGCCGGCGGGCTGCTGAACGGCAACTGAACCAACAAACCACGGGGGTTGAGATGAAGCGAGTAGGACGACGTCTGGGGTCCGCCCTTCGCTGGGCACACCTCAGGGCTCGGCTCAGGGCGGGTCGGAGGGACGGGGGCATGACCACCTCCGAGTACGCGATGGGCACGATCGCGGCCTGTGCCTTTGCGGCCGTGCTCTACAAGATCGTCACGAGTGGAGCTGTCTCGGATGCGTTGGGGTCGCTGGTGGGGAAGGCGCTCGATGTGCAGTTCTGAGCGGGGAGATGAATCAGCGGATCGGGGTTCGGTGACCGCAGAGGCAGCCGTTGCCGTACCGGCGCTGGTGATCTTCACCCTCTCTCTGGTGTGGGCCCTGATGTCGTCAGCGGCACAGATCCAATGTGTGGACGCCGCTCGGGCGGGAGCCCGTGCGGCGGCCCGTTCCGAGCCGACCACCACCGTGCTAGCCGCGGCGAAGGCCGCAGCGCCGGAGGGGGCACGGGTCGCCGTGGAGCGGGAGGGGGACCTCTGGCGGGTCCGGGTGGAGTCGCCGGCGCCCGGACCGGATGGATTGGGGATCACGCTCAGCGCAGAGGCCGCGGCTCACGCGGAAGACGCCCTGGTGGGCGCCGAGCCGGTTCCGGCAGGGGCGAAGGGAGCGCTGCAATGACGCTGGGAGAGGCCCTTCCTGGTGAACGAGCCCGGATGTCTGCCGCGGCCGACCGTGGTTCGGCAACGGTGTGGACCGCCATGGCCGTGACCACGCTGTGCCTCGTCTTCGTCGCGGTACTGGCGCTGGGCCAAGCCGTGGTGACCCGTCACCGAGCGTCCACCGCAGCTGATTTGGCGTCGCTCGCCGCCGCGAGCCATGCGTTGCTCGGCCCGGCTCCCGCCTGTGCGAAAGGGGCGATGGTGGCCCGGGCGCAGGGGGCCGAGGTGGTGCGATGCGCGGTGCGGGGCGAGGTCGCCGAGGTGACGACCAGAGTCCCATTCGGTCCGTACGCGCCCGAGGCGAGGGCCAGGGCGGGTCCGCCGGAGGCGATGGAGTTGCCGGTTGCACTCTCCGGCGCCCGCGGAGTCGAAAGGGGGTCTACTCGGCACTCAGTGGGGCGCCTTTGAGGAGCTCCGTCAACAGCCGGACAGCGGCCCGTTTGTGGAGAGGTTCGTTGCCGTTGCCGCACTTGGGGGACTGAATGCATGACGGGCAGCCCGCCTCGCATTCGCAGGCTGCGATGGCCTCCCGGGTCGCGGCCAGCCAGCCGCGTGCCGTGTGGAAGGCCCGTTCGGCGAACCCGGCGCCTCCCGGATGCCCGTCGTACACGAAGACCGTCGGCAGCAAGGTGTCCGGGTGGAGCGGGACGGACACCCCGCCGATGTCCCAGCGATCGCAGGTCGCGAAGAGCGGCAGCATCCCGATGGAAGCGTGCTCAGCCGCGTGCAGGGCACCGCCCAACTGCTCGGGATTCACCCGGGCGGCGTCCAACTGGTCCTCCGTAACCGTCCACCAGACGGCCCGTGTGCGAAGGGTGCGGGCCGGCAGGTCGAGCTTGGTCTCGCCGAGCACCTCGCCGGTGATCAGTTTTCGACGAAGGAAGGAAACCACCTGATTGGTCACCTCGACGGAACCGAAGCAGAGACGTCCATCGCCCCAGGGGACTTCGGTGTCCGTGGCGAGGACGGTGATGGCCGTCGTGTCACGGGCGGTGGTCGAGTACGGAGGGTTGGCCTCCTCGACGAGGGCGACGGCACCATGAGGGTCGGCCAGGTCGAGTTGACTCACCAGATAGCTGCGCCCCTGGTGGAGGTGGACGGCCCCCTCGTGGACGGTGGTGTGGGCGGCCGATTCGTCGACCGTGCCCAGCAGCCTGCCGGTCGCGGCTTCCACGATCTGCACCGGAGGGCCGCTCTCGCCCCGGATGTCGGTGAGGTCCGCAGCCCGTTCCCGACGGGTCCAGTGCCAGCCGGTGGGGCGACGGCGCAACAGTCGAGCCGCCACGAGTTGGGGCATCAGGTCCGCCGCCGCCGGACCGAAGAGTTGGAGATCGTCTTCAGTGAGCGGGAGTTCGGCTGCCGCGGCACACAGATGCGGGGTGAGCACATACGGATTGTCGGGATCGAGGACCGTCGACTCCACCGGCTGTTGGAACAGCGCTTCGGGGTGGTGCACCAGATAGGTGTCCAAAGGGTCGTCCCGGGCGACGAGCACCGCCAGGGCGCCGCCTCCCGAGCGCCCGGCGCGACCCGCCTGCTGCCACAGGGACGCCCGGGTGCCCGGGTAGCCGGCGATCACGACGGCGTCGAGGCCGGAGACGTCCACGCCGAGCTCCAGGGCCGTCGTGGCGGCCAGGCCCAGGAGTTCGCCGGAGTGCAGTGCCCGCTCCAGTGCCCTGCGCTCCTCCGGCAGGTAGCCGCCACGGTAGGCGGCGACCCGCCGAGGCAGCGAGCGGTCCACCTCCGCCAGACGTTCCTTGGTGATCAACGAGATCAGTTCGGCGCCCCGGCGGGACCGGACGAAGGCGACCGTGCGGATTCCCTGCACGGTCAGGTCGGTGAGGAGGTCCGCAGTCTCGGCGGTCGCCGTACGGCGTACGGGAGCACCCTTCTCGCCATGGAGTTCGGTCAGCGGTGGTTCCCAGAGGGCGAAGACGAGTTCACCACGGGGAGAAGCGTCATCGGAGACCTCCCGGACGGGAAGGCCCGTGAGCCGTGTCGCGGCCACCGCGGGCTCTGCCGCCGTGGCCGAGGCGAGGAGGAAGACAGGATCGGCGCCGTAGCGCGCACATATCCGACGCAGCCGGCGCAGTACCTGGGCGACATGGGAGCCGAAGACACCCCGGTAGGTGTGGCACTCGTCGATCACCACATAGCGCAGGGCTCGCAGGAAGGAGGACCAGCGGGGGTGTGAGGGCAGGATGCCGCGATGGAGCATGTCCGGGTTGGTCAGGACGTAGGTGGCGTACTGCCGGACCCATTCCCGCTCCTCGAAGGGAGTGTCGCCGTCATAGACGGCGGGGCGGATCCGGTTCCCCAGGGGAGCCGCGAGCTCCTTCACCGCACGGCACTGGTCGGCCGCCAGGGCCTTCGTAGGCGCCAGGTAGAGCGTGGTGGCTCCGCGACCGTTCGGGGCCTCTGAACCGTCGAGGAGGGCTGTGAGGGCGGGCGCCAGATAGGCCAGCGACTTCCCGGAGGCCGTTCCCGTGGAGATGACGACCGATTCCCCGGCCAGGGCGTGCTCGGCCGCGACCGCCTGGTGCGCCCAGGGTCGGTCGATGCCCGCCTGCTGAATGGCGTTGATCACTTCTGGGCGGATGCGGTCGGGCCAGGAAGCATGGCGTCCCGGCCGCGGGGGCAAGTGCTCCGTATGAGTGATGCGCGCAGCCCGGCCCGCCCCTGCGGCGAGTCGGGCAAGGACTACACCGGGGGAGGGGCGGGTTTCCCCGCTCTCGGGTGGTCGATTGGGACGGAGATTCTTGGCCATCGGCACCGAGTGTGTCACTGGCGTGACGGACAATGGTCCCAAGGCGTCGTGCATGGCTGCTGGTAAGTGATTGAATGCCATCGCGGCTGGCGACCGTCCTCCGGCTCCGCCGGGGAGACCTAATTGGGGGCGGCCGCTCGATAGCAAGGTGCTGGAGGATCCGTGGACCTGTCCCTGTCGACTCGCAATGTGTCTGGGCCTGCAGGCGACCGTACGGTCGTCGAGGTCGGTGGCGAGATTGATGTGTATACCGCGCCCAAGCTGCGCGAGCAGTTGGTCGAGTTGGTGAACGACGGCAGCTATCACCTGGTTGTCGACATGGAGGGCGTGGACTTCCTCGACTCCACTGGGCTCGGTGTGCTGGTGGGCGGCCTGAAGCGCGTTCGCGCGCATGAAGGGTCGCTGCGCCTGGTCTGCAACCAGGAGCGCATTCTCAAGATCTTTCGGATTACGGGCCTGACCAAGGTGTTTCCCATTCACACCACGGTCGACGAGGCCGTTGCTGCCACCGACTGATGTCGGACGGTGGTTCTGACCGGCGGAGGCTGGTCGGGACCACCGGGAGCACCGAGAGAGCAAGGGGCACCGGGCACCCAGCCCGGGCCCCTGAGAAGCACGCCCGTACGTCCGAGGGGGATCGCATGGCGACCGTCGAACTGCGCTTCAGCGCCCAGCCTGAGCATGTGAGGACCGCCCGTCTGGTGGCCGCTGCCGTGGCGCGACGGGCAGGTGTCGACGAGGCCGTACTGGATGAGGTGCGCCTCGCGGTCGGTGAGGCGTGCAGTCGGGCCGTTGGTCTGCATCGAAGTCATGGTGTGGATGCGCCCATCCGAGTGGTCTTGACCGATGAGGAGAAGGCTTTCTCCATCGAGGTCGGGGACGAGGTTCCCCTGCCGGGCGCCAGCGGTTCACCGGACGCATCCGGTGCTGCGCGTGGTGTCGATGAGGACGCCGACGGTGAGGACGAGATGGGTCTTGCGGTCATTAGGGGACTCGTCGACGACATGGACGTCAGTTCCAGCGACGTCGGTGGTGTCATCCGGATGAGCTGGCCGACCACCCCTGCCATTCTGTTGCCCTGAGGCATCTGCCCCTGAACCGTTCTGAACCGCTGTACTTCTACGTTCTGCACCGACCTTCGCCAGCCCTGCTGGTGCTGATGTTCGGCTGGTACGTGGCCGGCTTCTCGATGCCCGTCTCGATGCCCGTTCTTCCGTGACTGGCCCGGGTCGTCCGGGCTGTCCGACCGTCAAGGAACTGTCTCGGCCGCAAGCAACTGATTGGCCTCCGAGCGTCCGTACGGCAGCCATGGTTCATGGCCCGGCCACTCCCTGTGACCTTCGCGGCCCCAGCGGATCCCTCAGTGACGAGGACGTGGGGTCTTCAGCGGCCTGGGTGAGATGGTCGCGTGCCACAGCTCACTTACTCTCATCGGCCACAGGCTCATCAATCACAAGCTCATCGGTCACAGGCTCATCAGCCGCAGGCATTGGCCACAGGCATCCCATCCCGTTGAGTGAGCTTCAGCCCTGGGTGCCCCACCTGCCCGAGCGGGGCCCTGGGCGCGCTTCTCCCGCCCGTGGAGGCACTCGCCCCCGGCCCAGGTCCAGAGCCGCCCCCGCCGCGCTTTCAGCGGCCATCTGAGCCCCGCGGGGCCTGTGTGGGCTATGCGCCTCGTCGGCGGAGCGATGGTGCCGCGCGCATTGCGCCCCCAGGCCGTGAAGGGTTTCCCGTACTCGACCCGCTCGACCCGCCGGTTCCTGCTTCTCCGCGCCTGAGGCAACGGGCGCGAGAGGACGAGCCCGGTGCAGCTACCGCCGCTCGAATGCTCTTGCGCTCCATCCTTGACCCGGCCCGGCGCCGGCAGTCCCGCACCGGGGACTCCCGCACCGGGACCGCACCGGGGAGTCCCGCTCCAGGAAGTCCCTGCACCGCCGTCGGCGCGGAAGGGACGACGGCGCGGTGACCCGTTCGGAGTCCAGCACCGCGTCCGTCCGGGAGTGGGCACAGGTGCTGCGGGGAGGCCGGGCATCACCGTGAGACCGCCCCCGTCGTATCGCCCAGGCGACGAAGCGAGCCGGGTGCAAGCCGCCGTCGATGGGGCAACACGCCGTGACAGACGTATTGGCGCCCATCCTCAGTAGTTGTCGGCCACCGCTCGTTTGGGTCCAAGTGATACCCGTGAGACATCACCACGGGGCGTAAGAAATTCGAGTTCGCGATCATTCCGACACTGCTGAGCTGCAACTCTTTACATTTCTCTAGATCGTTCACGGGAAGTCAATGCCTTCGCCCCATTACTCCATTCGGAGTGTTTTTTGGGACTGGATCATTTGATGAGCGGCAAGTGAAGGTCAATTGGATTTGTCGCGCCCTGTTTTGATCGGGTTCCGCTCCCTACAATCCGTCCACATCTTGAGCTCTGGACGACGTCAAGGAGGACGAATGGCGGGGCTCTACACCTCAGAACTGGCCGACCACCCCACCTCACTCGCAGCCGCGGTACTCACGGACGACAATCGCCTGATCATTATTGTCGTCGCCGCCGTGGCACTGGCAGCGCTCGTCGTTGCCCAGCTCCTGGTCCGCCAAGTACTGGCGGCCGGCGAGGGCACCGATTCCATGAAGAAGATCGCAGCTGCGGTCCAGGAAGGCGCAAATGCCTATCTGGCCCGTCAGTTGCGCACACTCGGCGTGTTCGCAGTCGTCGTGTTCTTTCTCCTCCTCCTACTTCCAGCGGACAACTGGTCACAGCGCGCCGGGCGCTCGGTGTTCTTCCTGGTGGGTGCGCTTTTCTCGGCAGCCACCGGATACATCGGCATGCGGCTCGCCGTTCGGGCGAATGTGCGTGTGGCCGCGGCGGCGCGAGAGGCCACACCGGCGCCGGGTGAACCAGAAAGGGACCTGACCGCCGTCGCACACAAAGCAATGAAGATCGCTTTCCGTACGGGAGGCGTGGTGGGAATGTTCACCGTGGGCCTCGGTCTGCTCGGGGCCTCCTGTGTCGTTCTCGTCTATGCCGCCGACGCCCCCAAGGTCCTGGAGGGCTTCGGTCTCGGCGCAGCGCTGATCGCGATGTTCATGCGTGTCGGTGGCGGGATCTTCACCAAGGCCGCTGACGTCGGCGCCGACCTCGTCGGCAAGGTCGAACAGGGCATCCCCGAGGACGACCCCCGTAACGCGGCCACCATCGCCGACAACGTGGGCGACAACGTCGGCGACTGCGCGGGAATGGCCGCCGACCTCTTCGAGTCGTACGCGGTCACTCTGGTCGCGGCGCTCATCCTCGGTACGGCCGCCTTCGGTGACGCGGGACTCGCCTTTCCGCTGATCGTCCCTGCGATCGGCGTGCTCACCGCGATGATCGGCATCTTTGCGGTGGCTCCACGGCGCTCCGACCGCAGCGGTATGACCGCGATCAACCGGGGGTTCTTCATCTCCGCGCTGATCTCGCTCGCCCTGGTGGCGGTGGCGGCCTTCGTCTACCTTCCGTCCACGTTCGCCGAGTTGGAAGGAGTCACCGAAACCGCGGTTTCGTCACACGAGGGCGACCCCCGGATCTTCGCCCTCGCCGCCGTCGCGATCGGGATCGTGCTCGCCGCCCTGATCCAGCAGTTGACGGGGTACTTCACCGAGACCAACCGACGGCCCGTCAGGGACATCGGCAAGTCCTCGCTGACCGGTCCGGCGACCGTCGTCCTGGCCGGGATCTCCATCGGCCTGGAGTCCGCCGTCTACACCGCGCTCCTGATCGGGCTGGGTGTGTACGGAGCCTTCCTGCTGGGCGGCACGTCCATCATGTTGGCGCTCTTCGCGGTGGCTCTCGCCGGTACGGGACTGCTCACCACGGTCGGCGTCATCGTGGCCATGGACACCTTCGGGCCCGTGTCCGACAACGCCCAGGGCATCGCCGAGATGTCCGGTGACGTGCAGGGCGCGGGCGCGCAGGTCCTCACCGACCTGGACGCTGTCGGCAACACCACCAAGGCCATCACCAAGGGAATCGCCATCGCCACCGCCGTACTGGCGGCTGCGGCGCTCTTCGGGTCGTACCGCGACGCCATCGCGACCGCGGCCCGGGACGTCGGGGAGAAGGTCGGCGACGGCGCTCCGATGAACCTCGTCATGGACATCTCGCAGCCCAACAACCTGGTGGGCCTGATCCTGGGCGCCGCGGTCGTCTTCCTCTTCTCGGGGCTGGCGATCAACGCGGTGTCCCGGTCGGCGGGGGCCGTGGTGTACGAGGTGCGACGGCAGTTCCGTGAGCACCCCGGGATCATGGACTACACCGAGAAGCCCGAATACGGTCGGGTCGTCGACATCTGTACCAAGGACGCCCTGCGGGAACTGGCGACTCCCGGGCTTCTGGCCGTGCTCACGCCCATCGCGGTCGGGTTCTCCCTGGGTGTCGGAGCCCTCGGCGCCTTCCTCGCGGGGGCGATCGGCACCGGCACGCTGATGGCCGTCTTCCTCGCCAACTCCGGAGGTGCGTGGGACAACGCCAAGAAACTGGTGGAGGACGGCCACCACGGAGGCAAGGGCAGCGAGGCACACGCCGCGACCGTGATCGGCGACACGGTCGGCGATCCCTTCAAGGACACGGCGGGTCCGGCGATCAACCCCCTGCTCAAGGTCATGAACCTGGTCGCGCTGCTGATCGCTCCGGCGGTGGTCCAGTTCAGCTACGGAGACGATGCGAGCGCGGGCGTCAGGGCGGTGGTCGCGGTCCTCTCCGTGCTGATCATCGTGGCCGCTGTCTACATCTCCAAACGGCGCGGCATCACCGTCGGGGAGGACGAGCCCCAGCCGGCGGAGCGGAGCAGTCCGTCGCCCGATCCCGCGGTGGTCTCGTGACAACCGATTGACCGCGCACTTCCAAAGAGCGGGCGGACGCCATGTCATGACGTGGTGTCCGCCCGTTCGTCATGGTGTTCAGCCGCTTGCCGTGAGCCTTCTCTCTCCTGATGCAAATGGCGCAATGAGGTATGAACCGGATGCAGGGCGCGCTGTGGTCGCCCACATGGCGTGTATGTTCCGGGGCCGAGGAGCCTTGGAAGGGACCAATCCGGTGAACAAGAAGCTTGCGGTCGCGCTGACCAGCAGTGCGGTGCTGGTACTGGCGCTGTCGGGTTGCAGCAGCGACGAGGACAAATTCACGGTCGACGACTGGGCCAAGAAGTACTGCGACGCGGCACAGCCCCAGATCAAGAAGCGGGCCGACGCCGAACAGCTCATCCGCTCGACTGCGTCGGACGGCAAACCGGCTGACATCCAGTCCGCGGACTCCAAGGCGTTCCAGGACCTCTCCGACGCGGACAAGGGCCACGCCGCAGCGCTGAGGGCCGCTGGAACTCCGCCCGTCGACGGTGGAGAAGAGCTGGTCAAGAATGCCGCGGCCGAGTTCGACGCCGAGTCCACCGCGTATCTGAATCTGAAGAAGCAGGTGGATGCGCTCGACGTCCAGAACCAGCAGAACTTCGCCGACGGCCTCAAGCCGATCGCGGAGGGGTTGGCGAAGATCGAGGTGAACCAGAGCGCCCGTCAGAAGTTGCGGTCGGGGGAGACCGGTACGGCCATGGCGAAGCAGCCGGGCTGCAAGCCCGTGAAGCCGAGCCCCGCGGCCAGTTCGGCCACCTGAGCGCGGTGGCCCGCGGGGGGCTGACGGCGCGATGCCCAGCGACACGCCCGGCCGAGCGGGGCGGCGGACCGGCTCACCGGGCCCGGCTCCCTCCCGCAGCCACACGGGCCGACGGCTGTCATCCGCGCCGCCGCCCGGGCTCCGGTTGCGGCGGTGCCTGTCTTTCGCCCGAGCCTGAGGCCCGGCGGGCGTCCCGGGCAGGGGGCCCCTTGCCCGTTCCCCGGTGGGCGGGGCAGCGGTTGTCAGCGGCGGCGGCCACAATGGGCGGGTGAGTACGACCGATGCCTCGCCCGACCTACCGTCCGCCGTCCACGCGCTCAAGCTGCGTGAGGCGTTGCTCCTCGGCGACTTCACCGTCGATGGGCTGCTCGATCTCCTGGGCGGGTCCGCGTACGCCGCGCTCGCTCGCAGTGAGACCGTGCCCGCCCTGAGAGCCACGCGCGGCGGGGCGGCTCTGGCCGGACTCGTTCGGCTGTTCCTGCTCCAACAGCCCGTGGACGAGGCGCAGGCCGGTGCCGTCCTGCCGCTGGAGGAGTGCTTGGCCGACGGCTGGTTGGTCCGTTCGGACGGCTTGGTCCGGGCGACGGTGGACATCCGTCCGTACGGCGGTCCCGAAGGCCAGGACTGGTTCATCGTCTCCGACCTGGGCTTCGCAGTCGGTGGGGCTGGTGGTGCCAGTGGGCAGAGCGAGGCAGTTGTCCTCGGTGTCGGAGGTGCGTCCACGACGCTCGCCGGGATCACCGTGCGCACCCCTGTGTCCGCCGCGCTCGACATCGGCACCGGTTCCGGCATCCAAGCGCTCCACGCCGCACAGCACTCCGGTCGGGTGACGGCCACGGATCTGAACCCCCGTGCACTGGACTTCACCCGACTGACCCTCGCGCTCTCCGCGGCTCCCGCGGCCGATCTGCGGCAGGGCTCGCTCTTCGACCCGGTCGGGGAGGACACCTTCGACCTGGTCGTTTCCAATCCGCCCTTTGTGATCTCACCCGGCGCGGACGCCCGGCTGACCTACCGCGACGGTGGCATGGCGGGGGACGAGTTGTGTCGCTCCCTCGTCCAGCGGGCGGGGGACCGCCTGAATTCCGGCGGATATGCGCATTTCCTTGCCAACTGGGAGCACGTCGAGGGCGAGGAGTGGCAGGAGAGGTTGCGTTCCTGGGTGCCCGACGGCTGTGACGCGTGGATCGTCCAGCGAGAGGTGCAGGACGTGACGCAGTACGCCGAGTTGTGGCTGCGCGACAGCGGTGACCACCGCGGCGACCCCGCTCGCTACGCCGAACGGTACGAGCGATGGCTGGACGAGTTCGAGGCGCGGGGCACCCGGGCGGTCGGCTTCGGCTGGATCACCCTGCGGAAGTCGGGCGTCGATCGGCCTTCCGTGGTGGTGGAGGAGTGGCCGCATCCGGTGGAGCAGCCGCTCGGTGAGACCGTACGGGCCCACTTCGCCCGCCAGGACTATCTGCGCAGCCATGACGACGCGGCCCTTCTCGCGGACCGCTTCATCCTGTCCGCCGACGTGGTCCAGGAACAGGTCGGTCAGCCCGGCGCCGAGGATCCGGAGCATGTGGTGCTCAGGCAGCACCGCGGCATGCGCCGCGCGACCAAGGTGGACACGGTCGGCGCGGGGTTCGCGGGTGCCTGTGACGGGACGTTGAGCGCCGGCCGGATCCTGGACGCCATCGCCCAGTTGATCAACGAGGACCCTGTGCTGCTGCGGGACCGCACGCCACAGGCGCTGCGACTGCTGGTGGAGGAGGGCTTCCTGGAGCCCGTCCCATCAACCGATCCAACCGTACTGTGATGTTTCACCCTGAATGACCTGAATGACCTGAACGCCCCGCGGCGGTCGGCGTGGAGGTAGTGGCCGTGTCCGGCAGCCCAGCGGCCGGTCGCTGCCTCAGGGCTCGGACGAACGGCGGCGGTTGATCGCCCCGAAGCGAACCGAGACGGGTCGGCTCGGATTCGGCCCCGGGCGTTGTACGGGGGCGGATCCGGAAGCCGCGCACCGGTCGGGAGCCTCTTCGTGTGCGGCTACCGCTCGCACCAGGGGAGTCCAGTCGCCCCTTGGAAGAGATGTGGAAGAGAACAGGCCATTGTTCGGCTTCGGGGGTTGTCTGTGACGGCATCGCTGTCCGACTCCACTTAGGTGCATGGGCTCGGACGGATGTGCGGTGCTTCGACCGCACCCTTCGACCGCCCCGAGCGCGTTCGACCAGGCCCTCCGGGCAGCGAGGCGTCCCTACGGGCGGTCGGCCGAACGGCTGCCACCCGCCATGGGGTGAACGCCGATACCTGCCGTGTTGAACGTTCGGGCGCCCGAGGAAGGACGAGACAGCAACAAGAACAGCCCAGGAAACGCCAAATGGTGAACCCAGAGCCCAAACCCAGAGCCCCAAACCCAAACCCAAACCCAAAGCGCAAACCCAGAGCCCAAAAAGAGGAGTGCCCCCCTCGCTCGGGTGAACCCCCGTGGCGTTCATCCGGAATTGGTGTCCAGGACGTCATGAACTGCCAGCCTCAGCCGCGGGGAATCACCCCACAACACCTCGATGGCGGCACGGGCGCGGGACGGGGCACGGCATGGAAAGTGGACCAGCGATCTTCGCAGGAGCGGCGTTCTCGCTGTTCGGGGCCGGATTGTTGCTGTGGACGGCGGTCCGATCCACCCATCGCGCACCGGTTGCCCACGGGGTGCATCCCGGGATGGCCGTCGCCCTCACCGTCGGGTTCGGCGCTGTGTCACTGGCCCTGGGCGTCTGGTGCTTCGGCCGGGTCTGAGGCCGTGCCTGAGTTGAGGAGCCGTCTGCCTGAGTCGTCGCCGTGTCCGAACAAGGGGCCATCGGGCAGGGGTGGGCCCGCCGCCCGATCGGGCCGAGTCCCTGGATGTGGGCCATCCCGTGTGCTGGGTGGAGGCGCGACCTGCTGGTTCACAGCCGCCGACGCGTGCTGGTGAACGAAGGGTGAGCCTGCCGATGAGCTAGGCGCACCTCTCCTGGTCGACGGCGGTCGGCAGACGCTCGGTCGACTGTGGCTCCAGGCGCACCATGGTGAGACCTGTTCTTCCCTCCGGAGTACGTTTCCGCCCCCTCGTTCAACGGCACTCTGATGCTCGCGGTGCGTTCGCTTCCGGCCGGCTCGTCGAATCTGGTGAGCTCGGCCGCCCTGCTGAGTTCCCTGGGCCCGCTGAGTCGACTGGACCATCTGAGACTGCTGAGCCGGCTGAGTGTCCTGTGTGTCTGCGTGTCTGTGCGTCTGTGCGTCTGTGAATTGCTCGGGGTGGCGGTCTGGGGTGGGCGCGCCGTTCGACGCTGCCTCGATGCGTACTCTTGAGACGACTTTTGCGACTGTTTGAACGCTGCCCGACCGGCCTCGATCCTGGGACTCCTGGTTCTGATCAAGAGTTGTGATCGATGAGGGGCGCCCTCGGGGGTGACCGCCCGACCTGGACCGTCGGCCTCGTTTCGGCGTCCTGGAGTGCGTGCCCGACCTCCCACCTTCCGCGGTCGGCGCCCGGTCGCCTTCCATCGGGGCGCCAGAACAGTGGCGTGTCGGTCCGGGCGGCAGGAATGCCCGGACTCGGGTTACCGTTCGAGTGGCCGTTGCGGGCTTTTACCGTTTGACACGGGGGCGGGTTGTACCGTCACACTCCGCAGCGGCAGCAGGAGCGCCAAAGTTTCGAGCAGTGCCCAGCAGTGCCGCAGCAGTGTCACGACGTGCGTCATCAGCGTCGTACTGCCGTGTCTGCCCAGCCAAGCATTCAACCGGAGAGAAGAGCGAAGTTGTCCCCGACCAGCGAGACCGCACAGGGCGGCCGACGCCTCGTGATCGTCGAGTCGCCAGCCAAGGCGAAGACGATCAAGGGCTACCTCGGCCCCGGCTATGTCGTCGAGGCGAGCGTCGGGCACATCCGCGACCTCCCGAACGGCGCGGCTGAGGTGCCCGAGAAGTACACCGGTGAGGTGCGCCGACTCGGTGTCGACGTCGAGCATGACTTCCAGCCTGTCTACGTCGTCAATGCCGATAAGAAGGCGCAGGTCAGAAAGCTCAAGGAACAGCTCGCCGACTCCGACGAGCTCTATCTGGCCACCGATGAGGACCGCGAGGGCGAGGCCATCGCCTGGCATCTCCTTGAGGTCCTCAAGCCCAAGGTCCCGGTCCACCGGATGGTCTTCCACGAGATCACCAAGGAAGCGATCCGAGAGGCCGTCGCCAATCCGCGCGAGCTGAACAAGCGCATGGTCGACGCCCAGGAGACCCGTCGCATCCTGGACCGGCTCTACGGCTACGAGGTTTCGCCGGTCCTGTGGAAGAAGGTCATGCCCCGGCTGTCCGCCGGCCGGGTGCAGTCCGTCGCCACCCGGTTGGTCGTCGAGCGTGAGCGTGAGCGCAGGGCGTTCCGCTCCGCCGAGTACTGGGATCTGACCGGGACGTTCTCGACCGGCCGCGCCGGCGATCCCTCCGACCCCTCGACCCTCGCCGCCCGACTGAACACGGTCGACGGCAAGCGGGTCGCCCAGGGGCGGGACTTCGGTCCGGACGGACAGCTCAAGTCGGGCCAGGCCCAGATCCTGCACCTGGACGAGGCACATGCCCGTGCGTTGGCCGTCGCGCTGGAGAACACCTCGTTCTCCGTCCGCTCGGTCGAGTCCAAGCCCTACCGCCGCTCCCCGTATGCTCCCTTCCGTACGACGACGATGCAGCAGGAGGCGTCGCGGAAGCTGGGCTTCGGCGCCAAGGCCACGATGCAGGTCGCGCAGAAGCTGTACGAGAACGGCTTCATCACCTATATGCGTACCGACTCCACCACGCTCTCCGACACCGCGGTGTCGGCGGCACGTGCCCAGGTGACCCAGCTCTACGGAGCCAGCTATCTGCCGGACAAGCCCCGCGTCTATGCGGGCAAGGTCAAGAACGCGCAGGAGGCCCACGAGGCGATCCGCCCTTCGGGTGATCGTTTCCGCACTCCGGCCGAGACGGGCCTGACCGGTGACCAGTTCCGGCTCTATGAGCTGATCTGGAAGCGGACCGTGGCTTCCCAGATGAAGGACGCCGTCGGTAACTCGGTCACCGTACGGATCGGTGGCGCCGCGGCGGACGGCCGCGACGTCGAGTTCACCGCGTCCGGCAAGACGATCACCTTCCACGGCTTCATGAAGGCGTACGTCGAAGGGGCCGACGACCCGAACGCCGAGCTCGACGACCGTGAGCGCCGGCTGCCGCAGGTCGCTGAGGGAGACGCGCTCGCCGCCGAAGAGATCTCGGTCGACGGCCACGCGACCAAGCCGCCCGCGCGCTACACCGAGGCGTCGCTGGTCAAGGAGCTGGAAGAGCGCGAGATCGGTCGCCCCTCCACCTATGCCTCGATCATCGGCACCATTCTGGACCGCGGCTATGTCTTCAAGAAGGGGACGGCCCTCGTGCCCTCCTTCCTGAGTTTCGCCGTCGTCAACCTGCTGGAGAAGCACTTCGGCCGG
The DNA here is from genome assembly GCF_042753785.1 of Streptomyces sp. NPDC059256. Taxonomy (NCBI): domain Bacteria; kingdom Bacillati; phylum Actinomycetota; class Actinomycetes; order Kitasatosporales; family Streptomycetaceae; genus Streptomyces; species Streptomyces sp. NPDC059256. The sequence goes on from NZ_JBHYZO010000002.1 coordinate 808,716, forward strand.
CTCGTCGACTATGACTTCACCGCCAAGATGGAGGACGACCTCGACTGCATCGCCCGGGGCGAGGCGCAGTCGGTGCCGTGGCTGAAGCGTTTCTACTTCGGTCAGGGCGCACAGGCCGCCGGTGCCCCCCAGAGCGACGCCGCAGCCGCGGGCAACGGGGACGGCGACCACCTCGGCGGTCTCAAGGCCCTGGTGACCGATCTCGGTGCGATCGACGCCCGGGAGATCTCTAGCTTCCCGGTGGGCGACGGCATCGTCCTGCGCGTCGGGCGCTACGGCCCCTATGTCGAGCGGGGTGAGAAGGACCAGGAGGGCCACCAGCGCGCCGATGTTCCGGACGACCTCGCTCCGGATGAGCTGACGGTGGAGTACGCGGAGGAGCTGCTGGCCAAGCCCAGCGGGGACTTCGCCCTGGGCACCGACCCGGTGTCGGGGAACGAGATCGTGGCGAAGGACGGGCGCTACGGCCCGTACGTCACCGAGATCCTGCCGGAAGGCACCCCGAAGACCGGCAAGAACGCGGTCAAGCCGCGCACGGCCTCGCTCTTCAAGAGCATGTCCCCGGACACGGTCACCCTGGCCGACGCCCTCAAGCTGATGTCCCTGCCGCGTGTCGTCGGCAAGGACGCCGAAGGCGTTGAGATCACCGCGCAGAACGGTCGGTACGGCCCGTACCTCAAGAAGGGCACCGACTCGCGCTCCCTGGAGAACGAGGATCAGCTCTTCACGATCACGCTGGACGAGGCCCTGGCGATCTACGCGCAGCCCAAGCAGCGCGGGCGGGCAGCGGCCAAGCCGCCGCTGAAGGAACTGGGCAACGACCCGGTGAGCGAGCGTCCCGTGGTGGTCAAGGACGGCCGCTTCGGTCCGTACGTCACCGATGGCGAGACCAACGCCACCCTGCGCAGCGGTGACAGCGTGGAGGACATCACTCCGGAGCGCGGCTACGAGCTGCTCGCCGAGAAGCGCGCCAAGGCACCTGCCAAGAAGACGGCGAAGAAGGCGCCCGCCAAGAAGGCCACCGCGAAGAAGGCCACGGCCACGAAGACCACGGCCAAGAAGACGGCTGCCAAGACCACCGCGAAGAAGACGGTGGCGAAGAAGGCGCCCGCCAAGAAGACCACTGCGTCGGCCAAGGCCACCGGCGACGCATAGACGCACCAAGGCTCATCACTGCACGGGCTCACTGCATGGGCTCGCTGCACGGGCTCACTGCACGAGTCCACCGCATGGTTCGCCGAACGGGTCCACCTAACGGGCCTTCACGACCGGCTTCAGCTCCGGTCGTGAAGGCCCGTTCGGTTGTTTTACCCCCTGCATCCTCTTCCGTGTGGATGATCGCGCTGTGTGGAGAATGTGACGGTTGCGTCGCAAGGGTGTCGAGAGGTCGGCGATGGCCTGCGGCGGAGCCGGCAGCCCTGTCCAGAAACGCCCATATGTTCGGGCTGACCCCTCAGGGAGCTAGGCGCTCCGGATAGGCTGGGCGGATGACGCGAGCCGAGCAGCCAGCCAAGCAGCAGACGGTCGAGGGCACCGTCTCAGAGACTGCCTCAGACTCCGACGCCCTTGCCGCGGACTCCCGCGAGCGGGCGCTGCGCTCCCTGCTGCGCGTCCCCTCACTGCGTCGGCTGTGGAACGCCCAGGCGGTCGGAGCGGTCGGCGACGCCATGGCCGTTCTGGTGCTGCTCCTGCTCACCCTCCAAGCGGCGGTGGCGGAGGGAACCCTCGGTGACGGCTATCGAGGAGCGGCCTTCTCCGTCGCCGCCGTTCTCGGCGCACGCATCCTCGCCACCTTCCTCTTCGGCGCGGTACTGCTCGGTCCGCTGACCTCGCTGACCTCGCCCAAGGGCCCCCTGGACCGTCGCTGGACCATGATCGCGTCGGATGGGGTGCGATTGGCCCTGCTGATCGTCGCCCCCCTGTGGCTCGACTGGACCCCGGCGAACGCCGTACTGATGCTGCTGGTCACCGTGTTCGTCCTGGGCGTCGCCGAACGCTTCTGGACCGTTGCCCGAGACGGCGCCGCCCCGGCACTGCTCCCCGCGCCGCCCCTGGAGGGCGCTGCGGTGCGTCCCCTGCCGGACCACCTCGACGCCCTGCGCAGGCTCTGGCTCCGCACGGGCTTCGTCGCCATCCCGATCGCCGCCGTGGCGCTGCTCGTCGCCACACTGGTCGGCAAGGCGCTGGGCACGGGCGTCGACTGGTTCTCCCTGCACCAGGCGGCCCTCGGTTCGTACGTCGCAGCCGGGCTCTTCGCCGCGTCCGTCTCCGTACTCGCCTTCGTCACCCTGCCTTCGTCGCCGACTCCGCGCCCGCGCTCGCCGCTAGAAGGGCTGCGTCGACCGTCCGCCGTCGGCGGTGACGGCGTCGAGAAGGGTCGTACGGGCGCGATCCCGCTCCTCGTCATCGGCTGCGCGGCGGTCGCTGGTGCGGTCGCGGCAGCCGTTGCCGTGTCCGTGCTCCACGCCGTCGACCTGGGTGGCGGCCCGCTGACCTTCGCCCTTCTCGTCCTCGCTCTGACCGGTGGTACGACCCTCGGAATCCGCGGGGGCGAGTCGGTGCTGCCGACGCTCTCCCGCCGACGTCTGCTGGCGCTCGCCCTCGCGGTTACGGGGATCGCGCTGCTGTCGATGGGGCTGGTGCCCGACACGGCGACCGTCGTGTTCGCCGCGGTGATCGGCGGTTTCGCAGCCGGTGTCGCCGCGAAGACCGGTCATGCGCTCATCGCCCAGGAGTGCGAGGACCCCCGACAGGCCCGGATGAACGACCACCTCCAGGCGGTCGTGCGCGTCTCCATCGCCTTCGGCGCCCTCGCGGCGCCCCTGTTCGCCGCGGCGATCGGACCGCAGCGACTGGCCGGCGGCGACCTCGCCTTCGTCCGCGGCGGTGCGGCCTTCAGTCTGATGCTGATGGGTGCGCTGCTGCTGCCCGTCGCGGCGGTCCTGCTCGCCAAGACGGACGACCGCTCCGGCGTACCGCTGCGTCGCGATCTGACCGAGGCGCTGCGCGGCGGGGCCGACCCGGCACAGGCGATCGCTCCCACCGGTTTCTTCATCGCCCTCGAAGGCGGCGACGGTGCGGGCAAGTCCACGCAGGTCGAAGCCCTCGCGCGATGGATCCGCGCCAAGGGCCACGAGGTCGTCGTCACCCGCGAACCGGGCGCCACCCCGGTGGGCAAGCGGCTGAGGTCAATTCTGCTCGATGTGTCATCCGCGGGACTCTCCAACCGTGCCGAGGCACTGCTGTACGCCGCCGACCGCGCGGAACACGTCGACTCGGTGGTGCGGCCCGCCCTCGAACGGGGCGCGATCGTCATCTCCGACCGGTACATCGACTCCTCGGTCGCCTATCAGGGCGCGGGCCGTGATCTGTCTCCGACGGAGATCGCCCGTATCTCGCGCTGGGCGACGGACGGGCTGGTGCCGAATCTGACGGTCCTGCTCGATGTCTCGCCCGCGACCGCGCGGGAGCGGTTCACCGAGGCTCCGGACCGGCTGGAGTCGGAGCCGGCCGAGTTCCACGGACGGGTGCGATCCGGATTCCTGACGCTCGCCGCTGGCGATCCCGGACGCTATCTCGTGGTGGATGCCGGACAGGACCCCGAAGCCGTGACGACGGTCGTACGCCATCGGCTCGACCGGTTGCTCCCCCTCTCCGAAGCCGAGGTGCGGGCCCAGGAGGAGGCCCGTCGCAAGGCGGAGGAAGAGCTGCGCCGCAAGGCCGAGGAGGAAGCTGCTCGCAAGGCTGAGGAAGAACGGCTGGAGCGCGTACGTCAGGAGCAGCTCGCGAAGCTCCGCGCCGAGGAGGAGGCCCGTCGCAAGGCCGAGGAGGAGGCCGCACGCCAGCGCGAGGAGGAGCGCAAGGCGGAAGAGGCCCGTCAGCGCGCCGAGGAGGAGCGCCGGGCGGCCGAGGAGGAGCGTCGCAGGCGGGAAGCCGAGGAAAAGGCGAAGCAGGAGGAGCAGGAGCGACTGCGCAGGCTCGCCGAGGAGCAGGCACGGCTGCGCGCCGAGGCCGAGGAACGGCGGCTGGAGAAGCAGCGCAGGGCTGAGGAGGCCCTGCTGCGAGCGGAAGAGGCCCGGTTGCTCGCCGAAGCGGCTGCGGCGGCCAAGGCCGCGAAGGAGGCGGCGGAGGCTCAGGCGGCTGAGGAAGCTGCCGCGAAGGTCAGGGCTGCCGAGGAGGCGGCTGCTGCGAAGGCTCGGGCGGCGGAGCGAGCTGCGGCGAAGGCCAGGGCTGAGGAAGCAGCGGTTGCGGCGGAGGCCGCCCGGGAGTCAGCGGCTCGGGAAGCCGAACAAGCTAAGCAAGCTGAGCAGGCCGAACAAGCTAAGCAAGCTGAGCAAGCCGAACAAACTGAGCAGGCCGAGCGATCTGGGCACGCTCAGGACGACAGTGCGGGACCGGCTCGCGGTGCCACCGCGAAGAGCGGGGTGACCTCGGGCCATGAGGTGACCGTGCCGACGCCGATCGTGGACACGACCGACCCGTCAACCCAGGAGATCACCGCACCCACCCCCGTGGTGGGACCCAATGATGTGACGCAGGAGGTCCCCAAGATCTCCGGGAGTGCTCCTGCGGATCGTGAACTGGACGAGACGGCGGTTCTGCCACCCGTGCGGGACGAGCGGTTGGAGGAGACGGCGGTTCTGCCGCCCGTGCGGGACGAGCGGTTGGAGGAGACGGCGGTTCTGCCGCCGGTGCGGGACGAGGAGCCGACCGATCGGGTGCCCCCGGGGATCTTCCGCGATGAGCAGCCGAAGCGTCGGCCGACCGGTTCGGCCCGCTCCACGGGTTCGGGCGGCCGGGGCACTGGTCGTAAGCCGCGGTCGGATTCCGGTCCGGCCTCCCGCCCCCGGGCTGCGGAGGACCCGCGATCGTCCGCGGGGTCGGGTCTCGTCGGACCCAACGACCGCACACGGGAGCTGCCCCAGATCGACCCGGAAACCGGGCGTCCGCGCCGCCGTTCGGACTGGGCGGAGGAGACCCCTCTCGACGATCTGCCGACGCTCGCCGATGAACTGTTCGGCTCCCACGGGGACGACGACGAGAGGGGCAACGGCCCCGGCCGTCGGCGCGGGCGATAGCAGGAGCGGGCCCTTTGTCGGCTGGGCTTGCGGCTGTCACTGCCCCAGCGGCTCCCGTACGGGAGCCGCTGGCCTCTCGGTGGACGGCACTGTCAGTCCCCTGGCGCACAATGGGAGCCCTCAGCACAGAAGGCAGGTGACCGGCAGATGGCGGTTTGGGATGACCTCGTCGGCCAGGAGCGGGTGCACAAGCAGCTCAGCGCCGCTGCCCGTGACGCCGATGCGCTCGTCACCGCCGAGGCCAGTGGGGAAACCCTCGCCGACACCTCCACAATGACGCATGCGTGGTTGTTCACCGGCCCCCCCGGCTCCGGATTGGCCACGGCCGCCCGTGCCTTCGCCGCGGCGTTGCAGTGCATCAGCCCCGACCGTGCCCTCGGCGGGGTGCCGGGCTGTGGATTCTGTGACGGCTGCCACACCGCCCTCATCGGTACGCACACGGATGTCCAGGTCGTCCGCACCGACCTGCTGTCGATCGGTGTCAAGGGGACCAGGGACCTGGTCCGTCGCGCTCAGCTCTCCCCGGCCGTCGGCCGCTGGCAGGTGATCATCCTGGAGAACGCGGATCGACTCACCGAGGGCGCGGGCAACGTACTGCTGAAGGCCGTCGAGGAGCCCGCTCCCCGTACGGTGTGGTTGCTGTGCGCGCCGTCGCTGGAGGACGTGCTGCCCACGATTCGTTCCCGGTGCCGTCATCTGATGCTGCGTACGCCCCCCGTCGACGCGGTCGCCGATGTGCTGATCCGTCGGGACGGCATCGAGCCCGAGGTCGCCGCCGCCGCCGCTCGTGCCACCCAGGGGCACATCGACCGGGCCCGACGGCTCGCCACCGATGAGCGGGCCCGGGCCCGTCGGGCCACGATCCTCAAACTGCCCCTGCGGGTCGATGACGTCGGAGCCGCGCTCAAGGCCGCCCAGGAGCTGATCGATGCCGCCGAGGACGATGCCAAGCAGGTCGCGGACGAGGTCGACACCAAGGAGGTCGACGAGTTGAAGGCCGCTCTCGGTGCCGCACAGGGCGGTCGGATGCCGCGCGGGACAGCGGGCGTGATGAAGGAACTGGAGAAAGACCAGAAGAGCCGTAGGACCCGCACCCAACGGGACACCCTGGATCTTGCGCTCGGCGATCTCACCAGCTTCTACCGCGATGTGCTCGCCCTCCAACTGGGCTCGGAGGTCGCCATCGCCAATGGGGACGTACGGGACGGCCTGGAGCGGATCGCCCGTTCCTCCACACCGGAGAACACCCTGCGGCGGATCGAGGCGGTGTTCGCCTGCCGGGACGCCCTCCAGAAGAACGTGGCCGCCCTGCTGGCCGTCGAATCCATGGCGATGGCGCTGCGCGCGGGTTGACCACAGCGGAAGGGCACGGCACCAGTTCGACGCTGTGCTCCACCACGTCCCGATGGTTGTTCGTCGCACGAAGAGGCATCCATCTACCGGTTGAATTCACCCGTAAGAGCACGGATGGGCAACTTTTCCCACAGTCGCCTAGGCTCCGGGGATGGACCCAAGGCGCATGCTCCGCAGCTCAGTCCTCGCCGTGACCGCAGCCGGCCTGCTGTTGTCGGGCTGCACCGGAACGGATCCTTCCAACAGTTCCTCGGTATCCACTCCCGAGGGCGGCGGTTCGGGCTCAGGCACGAGCGCCGCCCCTGTCGCCGAGCTCAAGCCGTACTACGCGCAGAAGTTGGCCTGGCGGGAGTGCGGGGTCCCCGGATTCGAGTGCAGCACCCTGAAGGCGCCCCTCGACTACGAGAAGCCGGAGGGGGAGTCCATCAAACTCGCGGTGGCCCGCAAGAAGGCCACCGGGCCGGGCGCCCGGATCGGATCGTTGCTGGTCAACCCCGGTGGCCCCGGCGGGTCCGCCATCGGATACCTCCAGGCGTACGCGGGCATCGGCTATCCGGCCCAGGTCCGTGCCCGCTACGACATGGTTGCCATCGACCCGCGGGGGGTCGCCCGCAGCGAGCCCGTCGAATGCCTGACGGGCAAGGAGATGGACGCCTACACCCAGGTGGACCAGACGCCGGACGACCCGGCCGAGACCAATCGGCTCACCACCTCCTTCAAGGCATTCGCCGCCGGATGCGAGAAGCGCTCCGGCACGGTCCTGCCCCATGTCTCCACCGAGGATTCCGCGCGTGACATGGATGTACTGCGCGCAGTACTCGGCGACCGGAAACTCGCGTACGTCGGAGCGTCGTACGGAACCTTCCTGGGGGCGACGTACGCGGAACTCTTCCCCGACCGGGCCGGACGCCTCGTGCTCGACGGCGCACTCGACCCCTCGCTGCCCGCCCGTCAGGTGAACCGTGATCAGACCGCAGGGTTCGAGACCGCCTTCCGCTCCTTCGCGACCGACTGTGTGACACGGACCGACTGCCCGCTGGGCAGCACCTCGGTCGCGGACGCCTCCGCCCGCCTCAAGGAGTTCTTCGCCGAACTGGATGCGCGCCCGGTGCCCACCGGCGAGAGCCGTGAACTCGGCGAGTCGCTGGCCACGACCGGTGTGCTCACGGCGATGTACGACGAGAACGCCTGGCCACAGCTGCGTGAGGGACTGGCGAGCGCGATGGAGGGCGACGGCGCCGGCCTGTTGGCGCTCGCCGACAGCTACTACGAGCGCGAGAGCGACGGCTCGTACACCAATCTGATGTACGCCAACGCCGCTGTGAACTGTCTGGACCTGCCCCCCGCCTTCAGCCGGCCGCAGGAGGTGGAGGAAGCGCTCCCCGACTTCGAGAAGGCATCGCCGGTGTTCGGGCGAGGGTTCGCCTGGGCGGCGCTGAACTGCGCGTACTGGCCCACCCCCGCCACCGGCACACCGCACCCCATCGAGGCCAAGGGCGCGGACCCGATCCTGGTGGTCGGCACGACGAAGGACCCGGCGACCCCCTACAAGTGGGCTCAGGCACTTGCCGACCAGCTCGCGTCGGGTCGGCTGCTGACCTACGACGGGGACGGGCACACGGCGTACGGGCGGGGCAGCGAGTGCATCGACTCGGCCATCAACGCCTACCTCCTGAAGGGCACGGTGCCGCAGGACGGCAAGCGCTGCCGCTGATCCACCACCCCTGCCGCCTCCTGCCGCCGTCTGTCGGCCCCTGAGGGGTTGCGCGGGGTCAGTGCCCGGCCGTGGCGGTGAATCCCCGCGGCACCAACCACGCCACCAGTACGGTGACCACGGCGACGATCCCGGCCGAGACGAAGGCCGTCGTGGTCAACGCGTCGTCGAAGGCGATCCGTGCGACCTCCAGGATCTGCCCGCCCCCACCTTGAGCCAGCTCGAACGCACCACCGATCGACTCCCGGGCCTGCGCCGGCTGCCCGACCATGTGGTCCGCGTAGACCGCCCCGTGAATCGACCCGAGCAGGGCCACGCCCAGCCCGACGCCGAGTTCGTAGCTGGTCTCGGAAACCGCCCCTGCCTGCCCGGCCCGGGCCGCGGGAACGGCCGATACGAGAACGGACGACGCCGTGGTGATTGCGAGTCCATCTCCGAGGCCCAGCAGCACCAGGACGACGGCGACGTATCCGTAACTGGTCGGCTCCGGTGAGAGCGCCAGGACCAGGAACCCGGCGACGACACCCCCGAGCCCCAGCGTCATGAGGGCGCGGACCCCCAGCCGGTCCATCAACACGGGAGCCAGCAGCGATCCGCTGAGCACGGCGAGCGCTGCGGGCAGCGTGCGCAACCCTGCCTGGGAAGGCGAGTAGCCGTGGACGTACTGGAGCCAGAGCGACATCAGGAAGAGGGCCGCCCCGATCGCGAGCATCGCCATCAGGATGACCAGGGCCGCGGCGGTGAAGGCTCGGTTCCGGAAGAGCCGAACGTCCAGCAGCGGGTCGGGCAGTCCCAACTGCCGACGGGCGAACACCACCAGGACGAGCACCCCGACGGCCAGGACGACGATGTCCACGACACCCGGACTGCCCTTGGCGATGTGTTTGATGCCCCAGGCCAGCCCCACCACACCGACGACCGAGAGGAGTGCGCTCGGCACATCGAGCGGGGCATGCCCAGCGTCCTTGAACTCCGGAAGCAGCCAGAGGCCGGCGACGAAGGTGGCGATGACGACCGGAACGTTGAGCCAGAAGGCCGCGGCCCATCCGTACTCCTCCACGAGCACTCCGCCGATCAGCGGCCCCAGGGCCGCGCCGGCTCCTGCGACGGCGGCCCAGATGCCGATGGCCCGGGCGCGCTCGCGGGCGTTGGTGAAGATGTTCCGGATGAGGGAGAGCGTGGACGGCATGACCATGGCCCCGCCCACCCCGAGCAGTACCCGGCCCCCGATCAGCTGCCAGGTGCTGCTGGCGGTGGCGGCGACGACGGACGCCAGTCCGAAGATCACGATCCCGCCGAGGAAGAGGCGCTTACGGCCGTACCGGTCACTGACCGCGCCGGTGGTGACGAGCAGACCGCCGAGGACGAGCCCATAGATGTCGATGATCCACAGCTGTTCGATGGCGCTGGGCTGGAGGTCGTCGATCAGCGAGGGCAGGGCGACGTTCAGGATGGTGGCGTCCAGCGCAACCAGCAGCAGACTGGCGCACAACACCGCCAACATCGCCCACCGCTCCCGCCCGGGCTGCCACGGAGCATCGGCGGCGGCCTGCTGGGTGGCTCGGCCCATGGTGCCTCGCTTCATCGGGAGAGGGCTGGGGGTGTCCGTGCGACGGTCGTGAGGAGGCGCATGACCGGGTCGAAGGGATGAATGGATCTTCGTAAAAGTATGTCCCGTTTTGCCCTCTCATGCGCAAGTGGAATTGAGGCGAGTGAGCCTCCCGTCCGAAGCCCTGGGTGGTTCGGGGCACTCACAACAACCCTGTAGACTCGTCACCGCTGCTGATGCCAATGTGTCTCGCAAGAGCCGGTATCCCGCAGCTTGCCGCCTTAGCTCAGTTGGCCAGAGCAACGCACTCGTAATGCGTAGGTCTCGGGTTCGAATCCCGAAGGCGGCTCTGAAGAACCCCAGGACTCACTCGCCGTGACCTGGGGTTTTTCGCTTTGCCGGGGTGATTACCCGGCGGACGGAGACTCCCGTTCCGTGCCGCCCGGTCCAAGGGGGCGCAAGGGGAGCGCATTTGCGCAGCCGGTGTGCGGTGGAGTGTGCGCGGAAGCCCGCCGGATCGCAGCCGGGCGGCCCGGACGAGTCTCTGGCGGGATCGGATCATTTTGTGGAACCACTCCAAGATCCCCTCGTAGGCTGGGGCTGTGGCAGATCCCCAGGAGACCGTCCCGTTCAGGGCACTGGTCGCGCAGACGAGCGCCGTGCTGCTGACCCGCGGAGTCGAGGTGGAGACCGCCGCCGTGCATGGGGTCGTCGCTCACCTCGTCGGCGCCATGGCGCAGCGGGTCGGGATGGACGAGGAGGAAGCCGTCCACCTGGTCACCCCGGAGGCGGTGGCCGACATCATCGTGAAGGCGACCGCCGAGCGGGCGCCGGGTGCCGCCCCGCCCCACGCTGTGAGGCCCGTCCGGGTGGACGACCGGCTGGTGCGCGTCAGCGTCGAGTCGCTGGGACATCTGGTCATGGCCACCGCGCAGGCCGGCAAGTACGCGAGCTTGAACGGCGACAGTCCGGCTGCAGCACACCCTTGGTCGGTATCTGCACCCGCTTGAGCACGTCGTATCCGGTCACCTGCATTTCCACGACGCCGGAGCGCAGTTCTCGCGAGGTTACGCCGTACATGGTGAACGAGTGCCGCAGCCGGTCACACGAGGCTGCTACGTCGAACACGTCTTGACCAGAGCGGAGCTTGAGCCGCAGCACCAGCCCGGTCAGTTGCAGATGCAGGATGCGCCGGGCGCGGGGACCAGGAACCGGTCGGTTTGTGGCCCGAGCCAGTGTGAGGTGCCAGCACGAGGGCGGGACCGTCAGCCCGCAGGCATCCATGACAGTTATGTAGCGGAATAGAACCCGAAGACTCGTCAGGGTGGCACCGAAGGTGAGCCAGTGCCAGGTGGGGAGCCGCCAACGCAGGAGACCCGCAGTGGCGACGCCCAGCACCAGAGCGACCGTTAACCAGATCATAATCAGGCCGCCTTCGGCTGCGAGGCGCCGACGGTCAGCGAGGTAACGGCGACCGCGCGGAAGGCGATGCCGTGCCGCTTCTGGCCGTTGAACTCGTTCTCCCACGGCCGGGCGGTCAGACCGGTCAGCGCGAGGGGCGTGCCCATCGTCAGTTCACCAGTAATGCCCGGCTCGGGGACGGTCACGGTTAGGATCTCGACCGCACCGTTGAGCGCGAACATTACGTCCACGGTCATCAGGTCGGCGCCGGTCTCTGCGTCGGTGGCGATCTCGCCGGAGCGGCGGTCGTGGATCTTTTTCTGGGGAGGCTGGGTGACCGTCACGGTGGCGGCGGAGGTGTCAACGGGGATCTGACGCATGAGTGCGCTCCTAGATGCGACTACTTGACGTACTTAGTACGTCATCTCTGGGTTGAGCATGAACTCGTACCACTTGTTGTGTCAAGTGGTCGGTCTCGACTCCCTTGCGCGGGATGTGCTGGACTAAGGGCTGTCCCGTAATCCCCCCGGTGGATCAGCGCACGGCGTCAGATGCGGTGCATCGCAAGGCGGAGGGTCGCCCTCATACTGGATGTATTTGGGTGATTCGACAACGCGGCGAGGTGCCGTAGCTGTCGTCGTGCGCCCGCCGGGGATTACGGGACAGCCCTTAGGTATGACAACCACTGAGAGGGGCTATGGCCGACTTCACCGCCGGGCGGGCCGCGTACTTGCAGATCGCCGACGAGTTCAAGCGCAAGATCCGAAACGGGGAACTCGAACCGGGCGACAGGTTGCCCTCAGAGGCGAAGCTGATGACCGAGCACGGCGTATCGCGTACTGTGGCCCGGCAGGCGATCTCTCGGCTCCGTGAGGACGGCTACGCGAGTTCTCACCAGGGCAAAGGCAGCTTTGTCGCACTGCCCGGTGAGGGTGCCTCGCCGAAGCGAAGCGCCGAGTTCGAGCAGATCACTGAGTATCTGTCGGAGATGCATCGGGATGTGCGCCGTCTCACCGAGCGGTTGGATCAACTTGAGGATCTTGTGCGGCAGCAAGGCCAAGCTCGGTGACCAACCTGTGCCCGTCGGGCGATTCGCCTGAGATCGCCAGCGGCGCGGTATGTCGCAAGAAGTCCTGGCTGGACTCGACGGCCGTACGGTCGACTGGCTGAGCAAGGCCGAACATATCTGGCTGGAGCTAAAGGGTGTTGCAGAAGGCTCTGTTCTGGGCATTTTGCCTGTATGGGTGGGGTGTTGCGGGCTGAGCCGGTGTGGGTGGAGACGTTCACGGGC